>NZ_WQAG01000001.1:0-777315 GCF_013031565.1 Ruegeria sp. HKCCD7255
ACGAATTGAATCAGCGACTCATCAGTCGATCAAGGAAGAGTTTTTCAACGGAATAGGCTCGGAGCAGACGTTCACAGAATTTTTACTAATGACCCCTCTGCGGACGAAGCGGCCAATCGTATTGGATGCGGTAAAGAACCCTAAGCAGACCTTGACGGTGCGTTGTCGATGTTGAGGTCCAGCCGGCTGCTGGGGGCGCCATTGCATCGCACATCTTCGCAATTCGACACGCCCAATCCATGCTGTTCTAACACTTGCCAAAATAGTGCCCAGCACTGATCCGGAGCCAACTCGCCTGCGTAGTACCTAGAGATTGAAGCGATGCAGGAGTTTCTAATGTTCGAAGCAGATAAGTTCCGGCTGGACGGCCAAGTGGCCCTTGTGACCGGTGCCGGCGCGGGAATTGGCCGGGGCGTGGCCCGACTATTTGCCGGGGCTGGGGCCTCGGTGGTGGTGAGCGACCTGAAGGCGGAGACCGCGCAGGCGGTGGCCGACGAGATCACGAACGCGGGCGGCAAGGCCGTTGCACTGGCCTGCAACGTGACGGTCGAAGATGATCTGAAAGCGTCGGTGGACTTGGCCGTATCGGAGTTCGGCGGATTATCGATCCTTGTCAATAATGCGGGCGGGGGCGGGCCAAAGCCGTTTGACATGCCGATGGACGATTTCCGCTGGGCCTATGAATTGAACGTCTTCTCGCTGTTTCGCCTCACTCAACTGGCGGCGCCTCACATGGAAGCGGCAGGCGGCGGCGCGGTTCTAAACATATCTTCCATGGCGGGCGAGAACAAAAATCAGCGCATGGCATCTTACGGGTCATCCAAGGCTGCTGTGAATCACCTGACACGCAATGTCGCCTTCGACCTAGGTGCGATGGGTGTGCGGGTGAACGCCATTGCGCCAGGCGCCATCAAGACCGACGCGCTGGCATCGGTGCTGAACGACGACATCGAAAAGGCAATGCTGAAGCACACGCCGCTCGGACGGCTGGGCGAGCCAGACGACATTGCCTATGCCGCGCTGTTCCTCTGCGCGCCAGCGTCCGCGTGGATAAGCGGTCAGGTGCTCACTGTGTCCGGCGGCGGTGTGCAGGAACTCGATTGATATCCCAATACTTCAGACAGGAACAAACTGATGAGCTTTGACGCTTTTGCAGAATTTCGCATGGACGGTCACAACGTTCTGATCACCGGCGGCGCACAGAATATCGGCGCGGGAATTGCCAAGACGCTCTCGGGGGCGGGAGCAAAGGTGATGATTGCCGACCTGAACAGTGACATGGCTGCCGAAACCGCTGCCGCGATCGCCCGGGAAACCGGAAATGACTGTCGTGGCATGGCCTGCGACGTGACCGATCTGGATCAGATCAATGCGGTTGTATCCGCGACTGCCGACGCGTTTGGTGGCATCTCGACCTTGGTGAACAATGTCGGTTGGGGCGGTCGCCAGCCGGACCCTTCGGCAATTCCTGAAGAGGAGTTCATCAATTCTTACAAACTCAACACAATCAGTGCCTACCGTATGAGCATGGCCTGCTTGCCGTATCTGGAGAAGGCGGAGAACGGCTCGATCACCAACTCGGGCTCGTTTTCATCAGCCGTTCCGGCTTACGACATCCTGCCCTATGGCACGGCGAAGGCAGCCCTGAACCAGATGATGGTGTCGCTGGCTCACATGCTGAACAAACGGGTGCGGGTAAACTCCATCCTGATCGGAACGGTCATGACCGCCGGTTACGGCGACGCGGGCATTTCGCCCGAGATGCAGGAAAAACTCGCCCATCCCGACAATCTGACCGGGCGGCCCGGCCGCCCCGAAGATATCGCCAACGCGATGCTGTACCTGTGCTCGCCGGCAGCCGGTTGGGTCAGCGGCCAGACCATCAATGTTCATGGCGGCGGTGGCGTCGTGCGCTTGTTCGGAAGCTGAGGATCGGGCCGTGAAGCTACCCTTCTTGCGCGCCGTGCGCGCGTCAGCAATAGCGACATCGCTTGTGCTAGCTTCCTCCTGGGTTTCGGCGCAGGAGGCGGCACAGCTGGACACAGGCGCCCCTGTAACCAACGATCAGATTTTCATGATGATATTCGCGGACCAAGGCCGTTCGGTCGGGTTTCAGAGCATGATAATGGCTATCCAACTGGAAACGCTTAAGGCGCAGGTGGACCGGGATGCAGCCATCTTGGCCCGAAATCTGGAACTGTTTGACCGCAGCGCCATTTCCGAGCTTGAGTTGGAGATTTCGCAGCTTAAGGATGCTTGGAATCGGCTGCAGATGGTCGTGGCCGAGAAGAACCTGACCACGGTAGCGGCGCAGGTGGCGGCGTTGCAGTTGATTGGGGACCATTTCGCGGGCAAGTCGGTGCCGCTCGACGACCTCTATGCCGCCTATCTCAAAGGCTGGAACGCAGGCTGTGACAAGGGACCGGCAGAGGTGCGCGCGAACGAGGCCTGGATGGCGTATGCGGAAAAGGCGCTAATGCGGGCGCGCGAATTAAACAGCCGCGGAAACCTGTCTGATGCCACAGTGCTCCAGCGCGAGGCTGACCTGCGCATTGCCCGTTCCAACTATGAAAACCGGGACAGCCGCCTCGATCGCTGTCGCGAGATATTTTTCCCAAGCATTGAAGAGGTTGCGCGGCAGGGCCAGTGAGTCTGCCGGGTTTCGAACCTGCACAAACAAAGGAGCGGTGCAAGATGACCATGTCCAGCGAGATGCCGATGACGTCGGATCAAATTATGCGCGGGGCACTCCTGTCCGGGGTGATCAATGCGATAATCAACGGCTTTATTCAGTACTTTTTGCTGCGTGGGACGGCACCAATTCCACTCACGCTGGATTCGATCAGTGGCGGCAGTCATTCGGTTCTGGGCGGCGCGGTGTTGCTGGCAGTATCGATGGCGATGATCCTGACGGCCGTCACTCATTTCACGGTGAAAGGACCGAAGAAGCCATTTGTCCCGACCACCCTGAAGCTGGTGATAAAACATGGGCTTGTAACTTTCGGCACTGTGGTCGCAGTCGCAGTTTTGTGGCAATGGGTCTTCGGGACAGTGGAGGTCGGGCTGGCGTTTGCCGTGATCCTGCTAGGGTTTATCGCGGGTGTGGTCGCAGCGTCTGTGAACTACCTGACGATTGCCGAGATCACGGACAGCGGCTGTTCATGACGTAGTTTTCTAGAGCCCTTGCGGATGGACTGTAGTGCAAGTCGGGTGCCTTGCCGATTGTTCAAATCACGTACTTGACGGAGTTTTCAGGTAGTACCGAGAGCACGTTCAAGACGTGGTTTGGTATCGGCATCTAGCCGTCGCAGCGAAGGTCCGGTTTTCGCCCATCGCTCCAAATGATGCGGCATCAACCAAAGTCGAGCATGGGCTCTTCTGGACCTTCCGCCGCGTGCAGCACGAAGGACGCTTATCGGGAAGAACCGGCAATTCATCGGTTGGTAGTGTTGGTTGGTTGACGTTGTGTCGACGCAGGGAGCGGGAGGGACGGATGGAGGACGATCAATGTCCAATATTCTACTTCCCGCTATCAAACCGAAACGCACACCATGGAACAAAGGGCGCCTGATCGGTCAGAAACGCCCGCTTCTTGCCAAACAGGTCTGGGCCATCCGCGCCCGGCTGGAACTTGCGGGAAATCTCAGGGATCTGGCACTGTTCAATCTTGCAATCGACAGCAAGCTGCGAGGTTGTGACCTCGTTCGGTTGAAAGTCAACGATCTTGTAATTGGTGACCGGGTTCGTGAACGCGTGACAGTGATCCAGAGCAAGACTAGGCGACCCGTCCGGTTCGAGGTGTCGGAGAACTCCCGTGATTCTATCTGGAATTGGGTGTGTCGCCCGGAGATGCTGGGCTGCGGGTTCTTGTTTCCCAGCCGCTTCCACGACAGGCCGCATGTATCGACCCGGCAATATGCACGTCTGGTCCGGGACTGGGTGACCGCGATTGGTCTTGATCCGAGCGGTTATGGCACGCACTCGCTACGGCGCACCAAGGCGGCGCTGATCTACCGAAAGACGGGGAACCTGCGCGCTGTTCAGCTCCTGCTTGGCCATACCAAGGTGGACAGCACGGTGCGATACCTTGGTGTTGAGTTGGAAGACGCACTGAGAATTGCGGAACGGATCGATATATGAGGCTCACGCGGGCGGCAACCGCCGCTCGCCATTCCGTGCCTTCGATTGTCGTTTGTTTGACGATCTTCCACTGGACTTCCGGGCAAGAGTAAGCGTCACTGACGTCGACAAATAAATTTGAGTCTCCCGCCCGGAACGCCGGGCTTTGGTCAGTACGGGGCGCGCGAATGCCCGCAACCAAGAGGAGACCCGGATGACCTTTCAACCCATCGAAAACCTTACCTCCGATCCGGCCAAACACAAAGCGGCGAGACCGATTGCCAAGCCCAAGACTGAGACGCTGCGCAAACTCCCGGCGCGCAGCACCGGAGCAACAGTCGTGCAGATCCAAAAGCAGTTGGACTGGCAGCTGCATACGATACGCGCGGTAATCTCGTGGCTGCGGTCGTCAGGCGTACCTGTCGAAATTGACCGGTCGGGCAGGGTAGCCCGCTACCTTACCGTGCCCGGGGAAGGACGATGACGTTGACCGTGACCGCCCCCGATATCTGCCGACTGGCAGACGCCGACGCCGCAACGCTGCGCCGGCTCTGGCAGGAGACCAAGGGCACCGCGCCGCCCAAAACCTTTACCGCGCGCCTGATGCGGTTGTCGCTGGCATGGGACGCACAAGCTGTTTCGGCGGGAGGCGGGAGCGCCTTTGCACGCCGTGCCTGGAAGCGGGTCATTCAGGCCCGGACTGGCTCGCGTTTCCAAAAGAGCTGCAGGAGCGCCGTACCGGCAAGGGTCAACGACGGCACCCGCATCCTGAAGGCCTGGGGCGGGGACACTCATGAAGTGATGATCACAGCGGACGGTGGTGCGATCTGGAACGGCCAGAATTATTCCTCGCTGTCGGCGGTGGCGCGGGCGATGACCGGGACCAACCGCAACGGACCCAGGTTCTTCGGGTTGCGAGAGGTCGCAAAGCCGTGATCCGCCAACGCTGCGCCATCTACACCCGCAAGTCGACCGAAGAGGGCCTGGAGCAGGACTTCAACTCGCTGGATGCGCAACGTGAGGCCTGTGCCGCCTATATACTCAGCCAGAAGCACGAGGGCTGGGCAGAGCTCTCCGATCTCTATGACGATGGCGGGTTCTCCGGCGGATCTATGGACCGACCCGGATTCACAAAATTGCTCAACGATGTCGAGGCAGGCCGCATCGACGTCATCGTTGTCTACAAGGTTGACCGCCTGACCCGGTCGCTGGCGGACTTTGCTAAGATGGTCGATCTCTTTGACGAGGCAGGGGTGTCGTTCGTGTCGGTCACCCAAGCCTTCAATACAACCTCGTCTATGGGTCGCCTGACCCTTAACGTCCTATTGTCATTCGCCCAGTTCGAGCGTGAGGTGACGGCTGAGCGTATCCGGGACAAGGTTGCAGCTTCCAAACGTAAGGGAATGTGGATGGGGGGTGCGGTGCCAATGGGGTACGACGTCAACGATAAAGCGTTGATTGTTAATCCGGTTGAGGCCGAAGCGATCCGCACCATATTTGCTGAGTATTTGGCGGTTGGATCGGTACGCGAACTATCCGATAGGCTTGGCGCGCTTGGTATCGTAAGCAAACGCCGGACCGACCGGTACGGTCGGACTACTGGAGGTAAGTCCTTCTCTCGTGGCGCGCTCTACAACATCCTGCGCAACCCCGTCTACATCGGCAAGACTCGTCACAAGGATGAGCTCCATGATGGCTTACATGACGCCATCATAGACGATGCCGCCTGGCAGCAGGTGCAGGACCAACTTGCAGACCACGGTGGCAAGAAGATCAGAGCGTCCCGACGGTCGGCGAAGCGCCTGTTGGATGGGCTTCTCTACGATTCAAAAGGCCGCCCGATGCGCACGACCTACGCCATCAAGTCGAAGCGCTCGGGAGGAACAGAACAATCGCAGCGGTACTGGTATTACACATCCAAGCCAACCAGTTCAGACGACCAATGCCGTATTGAACGTTTTCCGGCCGGAGAAGTCGAGCGGCTGGTTCTGAGGGGGCTCAAGACCCGCCTGGACGATCAGTCATGGCTGACCCGGCAGATCAGATCGGCTGTCGATTTGGATCCTTCATCGATCACGGACATCCTTCGGTCAGCGGATGCTCTGAGCAACCAGATTGCCGATGAGAGTGAACACACTGATGCACATCACCTAAGCGGCTTGGTTGATCGTATTGATTTATCAAAGGAACAGTTTTGTGTTCGGTTGGATTTAGGTGCGATACAGCCAACTGAGAAAGCTGAACTAACAATCCATGTGGACTTCGAGATCCCGTTCCAAAAGCGACAGGCCGGACAGGCAAGGCCGATCATAATTGCGCCGCCGGATGCACCGCGGCCAGACCGAGACCTCATCAACCTCGTCGCTGATGCGATACGGTGGTCAGCTGAACTTCTTGACGGCACGTCCGGCACCATCCGCCAGATCGAAAACCGCGAAGGGCTCCGAAGTGGATCGGTCAGTCGCGCCCTGCCACTGGCCTGGCTAGCACCGGATATCTCAACTGCCATTCTCGAAGGCCGTCAGCCAGAACATCTCACAGCAAAGAAATTGCGTAGTCTTCCGGAGCTACCGCTTGACTGGTATGAACAGCGGAGGATTCTGGGCTTTCCGCATCAATAGAGCATCTGGGCTTGCCCCAAGACCTCAAGCGCGAATGCCCCACTGAGACTTCTGTCGAAATCGAGCCAAAATGGACCGGATCAGAGGCAATAAGTGAGGACTCGATCGTCACCGTCCATCGTAACTCACGGAAATATAGACACTATCCGGGAGGCGCGCGTATGCTAAGGTTTTGTGGAGACTAAGTGGTGGGCGACCCTGGAATCGAACCAGGCGTGCGTCTCCGCGAGGGAGTTACAGTCCCCTGCCACACCTTGCGGCCTGTCGCCCACTGTCAGGCGTTGCACCTGACGTGGAGGCGTGATTACAAGCGCGTCTAAGGAGCGTCAACAGGAAAATACGACCTTGGCGCAGAAACGTATTCCACGGCCCGGAGGCCCATGAAATGAAGAAACCCAAGTGGGTTGTCGCAAAGGAACAGGCGCGCAAGGCTGCCGCCTCGGAAACGGTTTGGCTGTTTGGCCTTCATGCGGTCCGTGACGCGCTGATGAACCCAAAACGGCACAAAGTCCGACTGATCGTGACCCTCAACGCAAAAGATAAGTTGGACGAAGCCATTGCGACAGCCGGGATCGAGGCGGAAATCGTTGATCCGCGAAAGTTCAACGCGCCACTTGATCCAAGCTCTGTGCACCAGGGTGCTGCGCTTGAAGTCAAACCTCTGGAATGGGGAGGTCTGGCGGAAAACTGCATTGGTCAGGAAAGACCGCGTGTGTTGATGCTGGACCGCGTCACCGACCCGCATAACGTGGGTGCAATTCTGCGTTCAGCCGAAGTGTTGGGCGCCAGTGCTGTGATAGGCACACGCCACCACTCGGCCCCAGAAACCGGCGCATTGGCAAAGACCGCCAGCGGTGCGTTGGAGCGGCAACCCTATCTCCGCGTTCGAAATCTTGCGGACGCCATTGTCGAGTTACAAAACATGGGCTTTGTGGTTCTTGGACTCGATGGCGAGGCGGAGGAGACAATTGAAACCGCCCTGCAAGGCCGGCTGGACAGACCGGTTGCACTGGTTCTGGGGGCCGAGGGGCCAGGGCTGCGGCAGAAAACCAAAGAAACGGTGGATCAATTGGTGAAAATTGATGCTGCAGGTGGGTTTGGATCGCTCAACGTCTCAAATGCTGCCGCAATTGCCCTATATGCATCACAACAAAGATGACAGGAGGCTAACATTTCAATTCCATCCAAAATTGCCACCTGCTGCTATTGCGGGACGCGCGCCGCATTGGTGCTGAAGGGCAAAGAGCAGCATGAACTCAGCTGTTCCAGTTGTGGCGCGCCCTTGCACAATCTCAAGATGGTGCCGAAAGAAAAGCTGAAGAAAAAACCCGAGAAGTTACAGAAATACGGTGGAAATCCGAACGTGAAGCGCAAGAAAAAGAAGAAAAGCATGTTTTCACGGTTCATCGATGAGGCCTGGGATATCGTCGAGGACGTGTTTGACTGACAGCCGGAAACATTGGTTCACATCCCTGTCAACAGGGTTTCTAATGGTGATATAAACATGCATGTTTAGGCCCTCAAACCGAAACACTGCTGAATCGCCCATGTTGACACGACGTTCATTTCTGACCGGCCTCTCTTGTTCTGTCTTCGTGACAGCTGCGCAAGCACGCACTGCGCCGTTGTATTTCTCCGCAGATGGTGCAGCCCTGACCGGGTATGACGCCGTGTCCTATTTCCAATTGGGCAGGCCGCAAATCGGCCGTGAGGACATTTCACTGAGGTGGAAAGAGGCAACCTGGCGTTTTGCATCGGTTGAAAACCGCGACCGTTTTGAGCGTAACCCACGCGCGTTTGCCCCGGCATTTGGCGGTTACTGCGCCTATGCCATGGTCACCGGTCAGCTAAGCGCCACAGACCCTCTGGCATGGCAGATCGTGGATGGAAGCCTGTATCTGACAAGCAGCCTTGAGATTGAAAAAGTCTGGCGGCAGAACACCAAGGTGAACATTATCAGAGCAGAGCGTTACTGGCCCAAGGTGCTCTACGGATAACCGTCCGATTCCACGTTTTTGTGAGCTGTCATCATAAAAAAGAGCGCCGCCTCTTTTTTTTTGAAAATCCATGCCTAAATGTCACAGTGACCGCGGAACGGAACTGCCGCGGGTCATTTCACTGTCCCTCGTTCCAACAACTGGCGCTCAGGTAAGACCTGGGCGCTTTTTTCTTTTGCAGACTATGACTAGGGTGCTGGCATGACAAACTACACCGACACGTACCTGAAAAGCATCCTGCAGCGGACCAAGACAGTTGCCGTCGTCGGCGTATCAATGAACCCGGTCCGGCCCGGCTATTACGTCGCGCGGTATTTGTCGCTGAAAGGCTATACGGTGATACCGGTCAACCCGGGCCATGCTGGCAAGGATCTGTTTGGCCAGACAGTGCGGGGCGCATTGGACGAGATTTCCGAGCCGGTGGACATGGTCGACATCTTCCGCAGGTCAGAAGCCGTGCCACCGATTGTCGATGCAGCGTTAGCGGCCTTTCCGGATCTGGCCACGATCTGGATGCAAATCGGCGTGGAACATGCCCAAGCTGCGGCCAAAGCCGAAGCCCAAGGTTTAGACGTGGTGATGAACCGCTGTCCCAAGATCGAATATCAACGCTTGTTCGGAGAACTGCGCATGGGCGGTTTTTCAACCGGGATCGTATCTTCTAAGCTTTAGTTGCCTCTAGTCGATAGCCTAGCAGCTTGATCTTGTCGGCGCTCTTCCAGCACGATCTCGCGCGGCACCCAGTCATAGCGCGTGTCGTTTTGCAAAGGGGCCCAAAACAAAACGCCGCCATAGCGCCAGGGATCCAGAACCACACCGTCTTGCATCGGTGCGCCGCGTCGGCTGATGATTGCTGTGCTGTGGTCAATCCTGAACCGGTTATCAGCGTTTGCGATGGCACGGTGCAGGTCCAGAGTTTGGAAGTTTTCCTGTGCCAGTCGACGTTCAATATCTTCAGCCCAGTGCCAGCACAGTCCGCGCGGACGCAGGCCCGCGTTGACCTTGGCGTTGTGGATCAAGGGCGGGTCTGTGATCTGATAGTCCTGCACCAGTTGCGCAGTATAGGAATAGGTAACCTGAGCGGCGCGTTGTGCCTCTTCCGGGTCGATATCGGGGCCGAGGCTTTGGATTTGGGTTGCAAGGCGCTGAACCTCATCGCCTGTCTGCGGTGGTGCCGAGGCGCAGGCGGCCAAAACGCCCAACGCAGCTGCAAACAGCAATGCTCTGATCATGCAGGTGTCCCAAATCCGAAGTCCAATAGCTTTGGAGTATATCGGGCTGGGCGCTTGGGTGGAAGTCAGGCTTACCCTTTGGGTCGCGCGGCCTTTTCCGCGATGCCGCTGGTGCCCTGACGGCGGGCCAACTCGGTCAGCACATCCTCGAGCGCCACATCACGCGCGGCCAGCATGACCAGCAGGTGATAGAGCACATCTGCCGCTTCAGCCGTCAACCTGGGTTTGTCGCCTTTGACAGCTTCGATGATTGCTTCAACAGCCTCTTCGCCAAATTTCTCGGCACATTTTTCGGGGCCTTTTGCCAACAGCTTGGCTGTCCAGCTGCTGTCGGGATCAGCGCTTTTGCGCGCTTCGATCGTTGCGGCGAGGTCTTGCAGAATGTTCATGTCAACCTCATCGGTATGCCGGCAGCGGCCATGTGCTCTTTGGCCTCGCGGATGGTGTATTCGCCGAAATGAAAGATCGAGGCCGCCAGCACGGCGCTGGCAGCGCCCTTGGTCACGCCTTCGACCAGGTGATCCAGATTTCCGACCCCTCCGCTGGCGATCACCGGCACGTCTACCGCGTCGCTGATCGCGCGGGTCAGGGGCAGGTTGAAGCCCGCTTTGGTGCCGTCACGATCCATCGAGGTCAACAGGATCTCACCGACGCCTTTGGCAACGACGGTTTTGGCGAAGTCCACCGCATCAATCCCGGTCGGTTTGCGCCCGCCATGAGTAAAAATCTCCCATTTGCCAGGGCTCACGGTTTTGGCGTCTATGGCACAAACGATGCATTGGCTGCCGAACTGATCTGCTGCGTCGGAGATCACGTCCGGGTTGGCCACTGCGGCAGAGTTGAAACTGACCTTGTCTGCCCCCGCCAACAGCAAGGCGCGCACGTCATCCTTGGTGCGAACACCGCCACCTACGGTCAGGGGGACAAAGCACTGTTCAGCCGTGCGCTGAACCACATCGAACATGGTGCCGCGATTTTCATGGGTGGCGTGAATGTCCAGGAAGCAGATCTCATCCGCCCCTGCTGCATCATAGGCCTTGGCCGATTCCACCGGGTCACCCGCATCTCGCAGGCCAACGAAGTTTACCCCTTTGACCACACGGCCATCAGCGACGTCCAGACAGGGTATGATACGGGTTTTCAGCATAGACTTTCCTTTGTTGCCCGCACCTCTACCGGCAAAGCCCTGCCGATGCCAGACTTGTGATTGTCACGCCTCTCAAACCTGTGAAAACTGGTCTTAAATTCAAAAGGAGATCAATGTTATGCGAAACTTCATTCTCACCACCACATTCCTATTGGCAGGAGCAGGGGCTGCAATGGCAGACGACATCATCAAAGTGGAAACAAACAAATCGGTGGCTGAAGCGTTGGACGCGCTCGAAGCCGCTGTGGGCAATGCGGGCGCGACCGTCTTTGCCCGCGTCGATCACGCCGCAGGGGCCGAGAAGGTTGGAACATCCATCCCGCCCAATCAGGTTTTGATCTTCGGCAACCCCGCTCTGGGTACACCGGCGATGCAGATCGACGCGCGGGCCGGTCTGTTCCTGCCGCTGAAGGTGCAGGCGTATGAGGACGCGAACGGGCAGGTCTGGTTGGCCTATGAAGACCCCAAGGAAACGATGGACGATCTTGACGATGTTGAAAACGCGCCGGTCATCGAAAAAATGCGCGGCGCTTTGGCAAAACTGACCGCCGCGGCTGCGCAATAACTCAACTCAGGGCGCGAATGGCCTCTGCCAGGTCAATCGCGCCGTCATAAAGGGCCCGACCAGAGATGGCGCCGTTCAAGGACACCCCGCAATCGCGCAATGCGATAAGGTCGTCCAGTGAACTGACGCCGCCCGAGGCAATCACCGGGATCGACACAGCACGGGCCAGATCTGCCGTCGCCTCGATATTCGGCCCCTGCATCGCACCATCGCGGTTGATGTCGGTATAGATGATGGCGGCCACACCGGCATCTTCGAAGCTGCGTGCCAGATCGGTGACCTGAACGTCAGTCTCTTCGGCCCAGCCCTTTGTCGCAACCATGCCGTTGCGCGCGTCGATGCCGACGGCGACCTTGCCGGGGAAAGCTTTGGCCGCTTCGCGCACCAGATCCGGGTTTTCGACGGCGACAGTGCCCAGAATCACGCGCGCGAGACCCTTTTCGACCCATGTTTCGATGGTGGCCATGTCTCGGATGCCACCGCCAAGCTGGGCCGGTACCTTGCATTCGCGCAGAATCGCCTCGACCGGGGCGGCATTCACAGGCTCGCCCGCAAAAGCTCCGTTCAAATCGACCAGATGCAACCACGCACAGCCTGCTTCGACAAAAGCACGGGCCTGTGCGGCAGGATCCTCATTGAAAACGGTGGCCTTGTCCATTTCACCGCGCAGCAGGCGAACGGCGTTACCGTCTTTCAGATCAATGGCGGGGTAGAGGATCATGTCGAGAGGCCCTATATCACTGTTACACGCGGGGCGTATGGCACAGGCAGGGCAGGGGATCAACGCGACGCTAAGTCAATCTTGCCGGATGGATCATCACCGGTAAGACTCGGGCACAAATAGGGAGAAAAAGATGAGAAAAGCAATTTTGACGGCAGGTTTTGCGGTGTTTGCAACGTCAGCACTTGCTGAGGATTCGGTTGACGGCCTTTGGAAGACTGAGCCAGGCGAAACCGGCGGATACTTGCACGTTTCGATTTCGGAATGTGGCAGTGCGATTTGTGGGACGATCGACAGCGCCTTCAGCGCCGACGGTAACCAGAATTTGGAATATGCGAACCTCGGCAAGCAAATCATCTGGGATATGGTGCCCGAAGGCGACGGCAGCTACGACAGCGGCAAGATCTGGGATCCGGAAAGTGACAAGACCTATAAGTCGAAAATGTCGCTGGACGGCCAGAATGAGCTGACCGTCAAAGGATGCGTTGCAGGCGGGCTTGTGTGTCGCGGCCAGACCTGGACCCGTATCGAGTAAGCCTCAGGGTGCCCAGGTCAGAAAATTTCCGATCATGCGCAGCCCGACATCCTGACTTTTCTCAGGGTGAAACTGCATCCCAACCATAGTGTCGCGGCCAATCACGGCCGTGACCTCCTGCCCGTAGTCCACATAGGCCAGACGTTGTGCCGGATCGGCCACCCGAAAGTGGTAGGAATGCACGAAATAGGCGTGATCGCCCGCGCTGACCCCGTCAAAGACCGGGTGGTCGCTTTCCAGAACCAGATCGTTCCACCCCATATGCGGCACTTTCAAAGCGCCGTCTGAAGGTTCGATCTTGACAACATCACCCGCAACCCATCCCAAACCTTCCGTGTCGGTGTATTCGTGGCCTGTGGTCGCCATCAGCTGCATCCCCACACAGATACCCAGGAAGGGGCGGCCTTTCTGCTCAACCGCTTCAACCATGGCCTGATAGATGCCCTTATGCCCGCGCAGCTCTGCCGCGCAGGCAGGGAAGGCACCGTCGCCGGGTAATACCAACCTGTCGGCGCGCGCGACAACATCCGCGTCCGAGGTCACAACAACTTCACCCGCATCCACCTCACGCGCCATGCGCTGAAACGCCTTTTCCGCCGAGTGCAGATTGCCCGATTCATAATCAATGATCGCAGTCAGCATAGCGCAGTTCCACTCTTCTTCTTGTTCCAAATACGGCGGGGTGAATTGGCCGAAGGCCAAGAGGGGTAGCGCCCCTCACACCGGTTGCCTATAGCGCGCCTTTGGTGGACGGAATCGCATCCGCCTTACGCGGGTCCGTCTCAACCGCCTGCCGCAGTGCGCGCGCGACCGCCTTAAAGGCGGCCTCGGCAATGTGGTGGCCGTTGAACCCGTGTATCTGATCGATATGCAGCGTGATGCCGCCATGGGTGCTGAACGCCTGAAAGAATTCGCGCACCAACTCGGTATCGAAAGTGCCGATCTTTGGTGTCGGCAGATCCACATTCCAGATCAGAAAGGGGCGGGCTGACAGATCCAGTGCGCAGCGCACCTGTGCGTCATCCATGGGCAGATGACACTCGCCATACCGACGGATGCCTTTCTTGTCGCCCAGAGCCTGCGTCAATGCCTGACCCAGCGCAATGCCGGTATCCTCGACCGTGTGATGGTCGTCGATGTGATAATCGCCCTTCGCCCGAACGGTCATGTCGATCAGCGAATGGCGCGCCAGTTGATCCAGCATATGATCGAAGAACCCGACACCTGTCTGGTTGTCATACTGGCCTGTCCCGTCAAGATTGACCTCAACCGAGATCTCGGTCTCGGCGGTCTGACGGCTGATCTGAGCGCTGCGCATGGGCGACTTCCTTTTGCTACAGGGCGCTTATAGACGCGGTCCCCCGGGTATATCCAGAGGTCTTGGTGCCTTCGACGCAAACTGTTGCAGGGGATTGCACCCCGGCGCGACCCGTGCCAGCGTGCAGGCAATTCAAACCGACGGGGTCAGATCATGTCCACCTGCGTTTTCATCCAGATCCGCTGCAAACCCGGCACCACCTATCAGGTCGCCGAAGATATCGCGCTGCGCGAAATACACTCCGAGCTGTTTTCCACGAGCGGAGAGTATGATTTGCTGCTCAAGCTCTACATTCCGCAAGATCAGGATGTGGGTCACTTCATCAATGAAAACCTGCTGGATATTCCGTATATCGAGCGGTCGCTGACCACCATGACCTTCAAGGCGTTCTAGCCCAGCTCGAACGTTGTCACACCGAAGATACGGCTCAGATCGATGTCCGGCTCATGATCGGAATACATCCGTGCCGTTTCAAACACCTTGTCCAGCCCCAGTTTGTCGGCCAGAGCAAAGGCCGATTCATTCGGCTGCGGCATGTCCACAAAGATCTCATGTGCATTGTGGTCCTCTGGGACCGAGATCAAAAGTGCTGCCAGCAACGCTTCGGCGATGTCGGGCGTATCTGCAAATAGCGGCCCCACCTTATATCCGGTCCGGCAGGGTCGCAGGGTAGCGTATCCTCTTATCTCGCCGTCTTGGACATAGGCTTTGGACACATGGTGCTGCGCGCTCAGCCAACTGTTCAAGAACAGATCACGCGGTGCCGGGAACAGGTCGCGATCATAGTCTTTCAAAGCGTCCGAGGCCTGCGTCAGGTCAACAATGGCGGCGTTTGAACCGGCGTCCAACTTGCCCAGCATTCTACTTTTCGTTCCTGCAAAACGGTAATTATTGTAGGCAAAGGTAAAGCCGGATTTGCGATAGTTGTCCTGCTGTTCAACCACGCCATCCAGCCCCTTATTGCGCCCCTTGCAATGGGCCAGCGCGTGTTGGGCAATCTCAAGCCCATGGCCATGATGCCGGAACTCGGGTTTCACGATGTAAAAGCCCAGAAAGGCGAATCTGTCATCGTAATTCACGGCCGAGACCGAGGCGATCATCTCGCCATCCAGAAACCCGCCCAAAAACCCATCGGGGTCGGTTGGGCGAAAGCACTCTGCATCATGAACACCCGGGTTCCACCCCTCGCGCCCCGCCCAATCCACAGCATGTTGCACTTCATCGGCGGTAAGGGAGCGGATCTCATAATCAGACATTAGGAACGGTCCTGCGTTTTGGAATGCGGCCAGAATGGCGCATCGCTTGCGAAAGGACCAGCATGTTCGAAAGGCTTGGTATCTGGAGCGGGCGAGGCGATTCGAACGCCCGACCCTAACCTTGGCAAGGTTATGCTCTACCCCTGAGCTACGCCCGCATCAGATACATATGTGGTCCAAAGACCTCTCAATGGAGCGGGCGAGGCGATTCGAACGCCCGACCCTAACCTTGGCAAGGTTATGCTCTACCCCTGAGCTACGCCCGCGCCGTTGAGTGAGGAGGGATGTATAAAGTCCCACGCAAGCCTGCAAGCGGAAAAGCACAAAAAAATGCAAAAATCTTTCGACGGAAAGATGCTCTGTGCCCGTTGAAGACAGGATGCAGCAACGTGACAAGACTGTGGAGGGGGACCTTATTGTGCGCATGCAAGACCTGAAACTGATTTTGCTGGCGGCAATGATCTCGTTGGCCGTCGCGGTGGCATGGCTTGAAGAGCGGTCTCAGGCATTGGCGCAGCCGGATCTGCTGTCTGCCCCACACATTTTCCCATCACCTTCGCAAATCCGAGACGTCGAACGGGCTTAAAGATTTTGCCAGATTGTCGCTTAACCGCAGAACAATTCGAAGAAAGCGGGCTGTATTGTCGACCTATTACCCCTTTGTTTACGGGTTTTTTGCCCAAGTTTTGCCCTTTTGACAAGATATCTATGCATTAACCTGAATTCGTCTGCTCAACCTGGTGCCCTCTGCCGCTCCAGTGACAAAAGGAAGACAAAAAATGAAACGTTATTCCCGCATTCTCGCCACATCATTGATGCTTGCCGGCACAGTCGGTTTTGTCGCTGTTCTGGCCGCCCCGGATGTCGCCATCGCCAAAAACGGCAACGGCGGCGGTAATGGCAACGGCGGCGGTAACGGTGGAGGAAACGGCGGCGACGGTGGCAAAGGCGGCGGAAAAGGCAACGGGAATAACGGTGATAAGTCCGGTGGTTCCAAGGCGAGTGGCAACAGCGGTGCCGACAAGAAATCTGCCTCGAAGGGGCGCGGGCTTTTCGGAAATCTGGGGAAAAAGAAAGCCGAGAAAAAGAACACCACCACGACCGTCAATTCAGGCAAGAAGAAGCCTGGCTTGATTGCGTCGCTCGAAAACCTGGTAAACGGTAAGAAGAAATCGAAAAAAGTTGCAGCGACAGCAGTGGTTGCACCCGCAATTGTCGAGGAAGAGCCGGTACATCCCAACAAGCACGGAAAGATCTCGTCCGAGTTGAAAGGGCTGAACGCGGCCCATGCCAACCCGAATGCTTTGAAAAACGCATCTCCGAACAGTATGCCGGGCAAGCTTTACTCGTACCAGCAGAGCATCCTGGATTACTCTGAAGCTTCAATAGATCTGAAAGACAAAGAGCGGGAATTGTCAGATCTCATGGGACTGACGGATGAGGAAATCGAAGACACGTTTGCGCCGACTGAGGAAGAGCTTGCCGAAGACCCGGATCTGACAGCACAAGACAAGTATGATGCTGCGCTGAAAGATGCCGAAGAGGCGGTGACCGAAGCGGAAATGGCGCTGGATGAATCCAACCCCGAAGAAGCGCTGGACACTCTGACCGGTGGGCGTGACCTGTCTGAAGACGCTCTGAACGAACTGCACGATCTTCTGGATTTGCCTGCACCCAAAGATTACGAGGCGTCCATTGATGACAGCGTCGAACCCTTGGACGAAGACGAGACAGAAGAGCTTGCCGAGGATGAAGATGGTACGCCTGTCGAGGAAGAACTGGAGGAGCTTGCCGAAGGGTAAGCCTCATCCAGGGCCCGACACCTCAGATCGCCAGTATCAAATTCGCGATTGCGGCCAGAATTATGGCCGCGAAAGTAAGTAACATACCGATCTGACGCAGTATGACGATTTGGGGTGTGCGACCAAAGCCATAAGCATGTGATAGCCGTCCCGCGAGCAACGCCAATCCCAACAGGTTCACAAGCAGCCCCCCGGCGTCCTGCAGTTCGACCATAGCGATCAACAACAGCCCGAAAGGCGCATATTCGGCGCAGTTCGAATGGGTGCGCATGGCCTTTCGCACCGCTTTGTTGTCGCCATCGCCGACCGAGACTTTCTCAGCCCGTCGACACTTGATCACATTGATGCTGAGCCAGACATAGAGCAATGCAATCAGCGCGGCGTAGATCGGTGTGATGGTAAGCATTTGAACCTCTGGCAAAAAGGAAGGGCCAAATGCTTTCGCACCCGGCCCCTCGAAGTCTAATCAGATTTGGTTGCTATTCCAACTCGACCAGCAGGTCCTTGGCGTCGATCTGCCCGCCCGGTTGCACGTGAACGGCTTTGACAACTGCGTCGCGCTCGGCATGGATGCCGGTTTCCATCTTCATCGCTTCGATGGTCAGAAGCAGATCGCCTTCTTTGACCTCTTGCCCGACTGTAACCGCGACCGTGGCCACAACACCAGGCATCGGCGCTCCGATATGGTTGGGATTGCCCACCTCGGCTTTGGGGCGCTGTGCGGTGGCAGCGGTCACCATGCGGTTCGGAACACGGATCACACGCGGTTGACCGTTGAGTTCGAAGAAGACTTTGACCTCACCCTTTTCGTCGGTCTCACCGATGGCCTGACAGCGGATTTCCAGCGTCTTGCCCGGATCGATCTCGGCGGTGATCTCTTCGCCCGGTTCCATCCCGTAAAAGAACGTGCGTGTCGGCAGGGTGCGGACAGGGCCATAGAGGCGGTGGCGGCCCATGTAATCCAGGAACACCTTGGGATACATCAGATATCCGTTCAGGTCCTCGTCATCGACCTCCATCCCTTCCAGTTGTGCGGACAGTTCGGCACGCGTGGCCTCGAGGTCGACGGCTGGAACGTCCTTGCCCGGACGCTCGGTGTTGGGGGTTTCATCCTTCAACACTTTATGAACGATAGTATCGGGGAACCCGCCCGGAGGCTGGCCCAGATTGCCGCGCATCATGTCGATGACCGAATCCGGGAAGGCGACCTCGGTTGACGGGTTTTCAACATCATCGCGTGTCAGGCCCTGGCTGACCATCATCAGCGCCATATCGCCCACCACTTTGGACGAGGGCGTTACTTTGACGATATCGCCAAACATCTGGTTCACATCCGCATACATCTGCGCCACTTCGTGCCAACGCTCCTCAAGCCCCAGACTGCGTGCCTGTGCCTTGAGGTTGGTGAACTGACCGCCGGGCATTTCATGCAGATAGACCTCGGATGCCGGGGCCTGGAGGCTGGATTCAAAGGCGGCATACTGGCCGCGCACTGCCTCGAAATAGTCGCTGATCTCACGGATGGCCTTGATATCGAGCCCAGTGTCACGCTCGGTATGGCGCAGGGCTTCGACCACGGTGCCCAGCGTCGCTTGCGAGGTGTTGCCCGAGAAGCTGTCCATCGCGCAATCCACGGCGTCGACGCCTGCTTCAGCGGCCGCCAGAATGGTGGCGCTTGCGATACCGGCAGTGTCGTGCGTGTGGAAGTGGATCGGCAGGCCGACCTCTTCTTTCAGTGCGCGGATCAGGATCTTGGCCGAGGCTGGTTTCAACAGGCCCGCCATGTCTTTGAGGCCCAGAATATGCGCACCGGCATCGCGCAGTTCTTTCGCCATGCCGACGTAGTATTTCAGGTCATATTTGGCACGATCCGGGTCAAGGATGTCACCGGTGTAGCAAACCGTGCCTTCACAGATCTTGCCGCTTTCGACCACGGCATCCATCGCAACGCGCATGTTCTCGACCCAGTTGAGCGAGTCGAACACGCGGAACACATCGATATTCTGCGCGGCCTGGCGCACGAATTCCTGCACCACGTTGTCAGGATAGTTGGTATAGCCAACCCCGTTTGCGCCGCGCAGCAGCATTTGGGTCATCAGGTTCGGCATCGCCTCGCGCAGGTCACGCAAACGCTGCCACGGGCATTCCTGCAAGAACCGATAAGCCACGTCAAAAGTGGCGCCGCCCCAGCATTCGACGCTGAAGAGTTGCGGCAGGTTGGCCGCATAGGTGGGTGCCACCTTGATCATGTCGATCGACCGCATCCTTGTGGCCAGCAGCGACTGATGCCCGTCGCGCATGGTGGTGTCGGTGATCAACAGCTGGCGCTGGGCCTTCATCCAGTCGGCAACGGCCTGCGGGCCTTTCTGCTCCAACAAGTTGCGCGTGCCCATTTGCGGCTCGGCCTTCAGCGCGGGCGGGCGGGCTTCTTTCAGATCGGGTCTTGGCGTCGGGCGGTCTTTGGTTTCGGGATGCCCGTTCACAGTGATGTCGGCGATATAGTTCAGAACCTTGGTGCCCCGGTCGCGGCGCTTTTTGAAATGGAACAGATCCGGAGTCTCGTCGATGAACTTGGTGGTGTATTCGTTCGACAGGAAGGTCGGGTGTTTCAGCAGGTTTTCGACAAAGGCAATATTGGTCGAAACACCGCGCACGCGGAATTCGCGCAAGGCCCGATCCATCCGCGCGATCGCCTTTTCCGGTGTGGGCGCCCAGGCCGTGACCTTGGTCAGCAGTGAGTCGTAGTAGCGTGTGATTACGCCGCCCGCATAGGCGGTGCCGCCATCCAGACGAATGCCCATGCCGGTGGCCGAGCGATAGGCGGTGATCCGGCCATAATCGGGGATGAAGTTGTTCAGCGGATCTTCGGTTGTCACGCGGGTTTGCAGCGCATGACCGTTCAAACGGATCTCATCCTGGTTGGCTTTGCCCGTGGCTTCGGCCAGGGTTTTGCCCTCGGCAATCAGGATCTGGGCCTGCACGATGTCGATGCCAGTGACTTCCTCAGTCACCGTATGTTCGACCTGCACCCGCGGGTTCACTTCGATGAAGTAGAACTTGCTGGTGTTCATATCCATCAGGAATTCAACGGTGCCCGCGCATTCATAATTCACATGCGTGCAGATGCGGCGACCCAATTCGCACAGCTCGGCGCGCTGGTCTTCGGTCAGGTAAGGGGCCGGTGCGCGCTCGACCACTTTCTGGTTGCGGCGCTGGACCGAACAATCGCGTTCATAGAGGTGATAGATCTCGCCATGCTTATCGCCCAGAATCTGCACCTCTACATGGCGGGCGCGTGTGATCATCTTTTCAAGATAACCCTCACCATTGCCGAAAGCCGCTTCGGCTTCGCGGCGGCCTTCCAGCACTTTTTCTTCCAGCTCAACTTCGGACAGGATCGGACGCATGCCGCGCCCGCCACCGCCCCAGCTTGCCTTGAGCATGAGCGGGTAACCGATTTCGGCCGCCTCCGCCTTGATCGCGGTCATGTCATCGCCCAGCACTTCGGTTGCAGGGATGACTGGCACATCGGCGGCAATGGCCACCTTTCGTGCGCTGGCCTTGTCGCCCAGGGAGCGCATGGTCTCGGCCTTGGGGCCAATGAAGGTGATACCATTCTGCACGCAGGCATCGACAAAATCCGGGTTCTCGGACAGAAGACCATAGCCGGGGTGGATCGCATCAGCGCCGCATTCTTTGGCCACGCGGATGATTTCGTCGATCGACAAATAGGCCGCAACCGGACCCAAGCCTTCACCTATGCGATAGGCTTCATCGGCCTTGAACCGGTGCAAGCCCAGCTTGTCCTCCTCGGCAAAGACCGCAACGGTGCGCTTGCCCATTTCGTTGGCGGCACGCATGACGCGGATGGCAATCTCGCCGCGATTGGCGATCAGAATTTTCTTGAAGTCGGTCATGTCTGGTCCCGGTCTTTTTTACGTTTGGCCGTTGCTCTAGCGCGTGAATACGCGCTGACATATCCGTTCTTTTGGGTAGAACCGGCATGTTAACGCTCGCAAACGCCAAGTGTTGGTGTCGACCTTTTACCCATGCGGCGGTGCAGCATCAACGTTTTGTAACGTTTTATTCCTATTTTTATGATTATTCCGGGCAATTGCCGATTGAAGCCGTCGAAAACTCGGGACCTTGGCGGTTATTTGACTGCGCAGCACCGTTTTCTTTGGCGTGCCATGCGATGTTGACGGGTGCAAATACTGTTGAACAGCAAAGGCGCCAAGCCCGAGATTGCGTATCAAACCTTTCCCCGGCTCCGGATCATGCCGCAGATGCCGCGGGCGGCGATTTGATCTGTTTTGGGTTCTTGTCCTTTTGAGATGTCTCTTGTGAGCCAGCGACCTGAACCTGATTCCGCCCCTTATCCTTGGCCTGATAGAGCGCGTCATCCGCTGCGCGCATTAGATCTTGCGGCATGGTTCCGTGCGCAGGGTAATGGGAAACACCGACCGAGATCGTGATGCGCGGCAACGCCTTTTCACCATAGCGGACGGTCACCGCCTCGACCGCTTGGCGCAGCTGTTCGGCGCGCGATACTGCATCTTCAGGGCTGTTGTCCGGCAGGATCAGCATGAACTCTTCTCCAACGATCCGGCAGGCGACCTCATCCCGTTCGCAGCCTTGCTCCAAAGCGGCGCCGACGGCCCGCAGAACCATGTCACCGGCATCATGGCCATGGGTGTCGTTGAACTTTTTGAAATGGTCCACATCGACTGCGATCAGGCTGAGATATGCGCCGGTTTGCTGGCTGCGGCTGATCGATTTACGCAGCGTTTCGGTCATGTGGCGGCGGTTGAACAAGCCAGTCAGAGGATCCGGCACCGATTGGTCATGCAATTGGTCGCGCATCCGTACATTGGCGATGGCCATGCTGATCTGTTCGGCGCAAAGTTGCGCCAGTTTGCGGCTGTCACGAAAACCTTCTTTCTGCCCCTCGATGGCACGCAAATGCAGCAGGCCGACCGTTTCGCCATGAGCCAAAATGGGAAAGCAGAAATAAGGTCGCCCGTCATGCGGTTCTGCATGTTCACAGACAAATTCAATCTCTTAGGTACCAAATTGATAAGTGCGTCCGCGGCGCAGGCCCCAGCAGCCTTCGGGGTGAATATGCGCCTTATGTGCCCCACCGTTCCAACTGGCACAGCCATCCAGCACGTCGCGCGAATTGGAATAGACATAAACGCCGCCTTCTGCCTGCGGCAGAATATGGGTCATGAACCGGCCAACCATATCGAACAGTTCATCCAGGCTGCGGCTCGATTGCAGCCATTCGTTCAACTCGCCCAAAAACTGCACTTCTCGCGCTAGCTTAAGCTGATCGTCCAGTAGCTTGCGTTCAGCCCGAGACCGGTTGCGCATCGCGCGCAGTTGTAGCCGGTTTCCGCGATACGACATGAAGAACACGATCGAAACTGCCGAAACCACAAGCGAGCCGATCAGCGCAAGCAGAGGCCGGACCTGCACCATGAAAGCGCGCCTGAGTTCCGTAACATCCGTGAAGAACTCCAAAGCGCCCAAATAGGCACCTCCGTTGGTCACCGCGCTAACCACTTCGGCCACATCGCGCATCTGGTCGGACGCGTTGAGGTTCTCTGTCTCGCGATAGAGCACTTCAAGTGCAGATCTTTGCGACAAGGCATAATACATATCACCCAAAACAGTCGCATTGCGCCGCTCGGGCATAAGTGGGGCGGCGTGACTGTGCGGCCCCGCCGATGACCAGATCATCTTGCCAGTCGCGTCATATATCTGAAGGCGGTAGATTTCGGACGCGCCCAGCACACGGCGTAACAACGCCGCGTCGGGTTGCGCGATTTGGCCTTCGCCGAAAGCTGTTTGAAGGTCAGGAATGAACGTCATGATCTGTTCGCTCCAGGCCTCAGATCGATGCCGGACATCGGCTTCGACCATGCGGTTCACGATCGGGATGGCGCCATACATGGCGATCCAGCCAGCAAGGCCGATGGCACAAATAAGGCTGATGATAATCGCAGTCTGCGCCAGCAGGCCTCCTTTTCGGCCTGCAGTATGCTCGTGCTCCATCTTTGCCTCCTGCACTTCGACAAGGGCAGTTTTCAACTCAGCGACTTGACAGAGGGTTAACGCCCGTGCGGCGTGTTGGAAGAATAAACGTCAAATTTTTTCGGATTGGGCGTGAACAAGCCGTGAACAAACCCTTTACCCTTGGCGCGTATCCAGCGTAGTTTGGGGCCATGAGCAGTTTTGACGATATGGACGCCTTTGAAGGCGCATCTTTGTCTGCACAGGCGATGGCCGTGCGCCCTACACCATACCTGGACGAACTGAACCCGGCGCAACGGGAGGCGGTTGAACGGCTGGACGGCCCGGTGCTGATGCTGGCAGGCGCGGGCACGGGCAAGACCAAGGCGTTGACGGCAAGGATCGCGCATTTGCTGACCACGGGCAGGGCACGCCCAAACGAGATTTTGGCGGTGACCTTTACCAACAAGGCCGCACGCGAAATGAAAGACCGAGTTGGCCGATCATTGGGCCAGCCTGCTGAGGGCATGCCGTGGTTGGGCACGTTCCACGCCATCTGTGTCAAGCTGTTGCGTCGTCATGCGGAACTGGTGGACCTGAAGTCAAACTTCACCATCCTGGACAGCGATGACCAGTTGCGTTTGCTCAAACAATTGGTGCAGGCGGCTAATATCGATGACAAGCGCTGGCCCGCTCGGATGCTGGCCGGAATAATCGACGACTGGAAAAACCGGGCACTGACACCCGACAAAGTGCCTGCCGCTGACGCGGGTGCGTACAATCACAAAGGTATTGAGCTTTACGCGCAATACCAGACCCGTCTGCGCGAGCTGAATGCTGTGGATTTTGGTGACCTGCTGCTGCATATGGTCACGATTTTCCAGACCCAAGCGGACGTGTTGGAGCAATATCAGCGCTGGTTCCGCTACATCCTCGTGGACGAGTATCAAGATACCAACGTCGCCCAGTATCTCTGGCTGCGTCTGCTGGCGGGCGGGCACAAGAATATCTGCTGTGTCGGCGATGACGACCAGTCGATCTATGGCTGGCGCGGAGCCGAAG
Source organism: Ruegeria sp. HKCCD7255 (assembly GCF_013031565.1). Lineage (NCBI taxonomy): Bacteria > Pseudomonadati > Pseudomonadota > Alphaproteobacteria > Rhodobacterales > Roseobacteraceae > Ruegeria > Ruegeria sp. HKCCD7255. Next base: position 24,391 of record NZ_WQAG01000001.1, read on the forward strand.
TGGGAAACATCCTGCGCTTTGAGAAGGATTTCCCCGGTGCTTTTGTGGTGCGGTTGGAGCAGAACTATCGCTCGACCCCGCATATTCTGGCCGCTGCGTCGAATGTGATCCGGAGCAATGAGAACCGATTGGGCAAAGAGCTTTGGACAGACGCCGAAGAGGGGCACAAAGTTCGGCTGATCGGCCATTGGGATGGCGAGGAAGAGGCGCGCTGGATCGGTGAAGAGATCGACGCGATGCAGGGCGGCACGCGCGGCATTCGTCCGATGAACCTGGATGAAATGGCCATCCTTGTGCGCGCATCACACCAGATGCGGGCCTTTGAGGATCGGTTCCTGACCATCGGGTTGCCCTATAAGGTGATCGGTGGCCCTCGGTTCTATGAGCGGATGGAGATTCGCGACGCCATGGCCTATTTCCGGCTGGTGGTCAGCCCCGAGGATGATCTGGCCTTTGAGCGGATCGTGAACACACCCAAACGGGGCCTTGGAGACAAGGCGCAGCAGACGATTCAGGTGGTGGCGCGCGAAAACGGTGTTTCTTTGGTCGAAGGCGCGCGGATTACGGTCGAAAACGGGTTGATCAAGGGCAAGGGCGGCAAGGCCCTGCGCGAGCTGATCGACGGGTTGGCGCGGTGGAATGCGATGACACGCGGGCCTCGGATCGAGGTTGAAGATGATACGGTCATTGACGATGGGCTATCCCCCATCCGCTATGGCGCGCCGGAACATACCCATATCGAGTTGGCGCAGATTGTCCTGGACGAATCCGGCTATACCGCCCATTGGCAAAACGACAAAACCCCCGAAGCGCCCGGACGGCTGGAAAACCTCAAGGAATTGGTCAACCAGTTGGACAATTTCGAGAACCTGCAAGGGTTTCTGGAACATGTCAGCCTGGTCATGGATAACGAACAGGAGGGCGACGGGGCGAAGGTTTCGATCATGACCTTGCACGCGGCCAAGGGGCTGGAGTTTCCGGTGGTCTTTCTACCCGGCTGGGAGGATGGGCTGTTCCCGTCGCAACGCTCGATGGATGAAAGCGGGATCAAGGGGCTCGAGGAAGAGCGGCGTCTGGCTTATGTGGGGATTACGCGGGCCGAGGAGGTCTGCACCATCTCGTTTGCCGGTAATCGGCGGGTGTTCGGGCAGTGGCAGAATTCCATGCCGTCACGGTTCATTGACGAGTTGCCCGAAGAGCATGTGGAGATTCTGACACCTCCGGGGCTTTATGGGGGTGGCCAGCAAAGTGCCGGGATCGAAACCCGCGCGGCAGAAGCCAATGTGTATAACTCTCCGGGCTGGAAACGGATGCAGGCGCGGCAAGGGCAATATGGCATGTCGCAGCCGCGCGAAAGCCGCAATACGGTGATTGATGCAACCGCTGTGGCCAGCTTTACGCTGGGTGAGCGCGTGTTTCACCAGAAATTTGGCTATGGCGGTGTGATTGGGATTGAAGGCGACAAGGTCGAGGTCGATTTTGACAAGGCCGGTGTCAAAAAGGTGGTCTCTCGCTTTCTGACCAATAAGGACGATGTTCCGTTCTGACGCTTACAGTCCTTCGACCAGTACCAGATTGGCAGTCGCTGTTTCCTGCCTGATTTTGGCGAGCTCAACATAGTCTGGATCATCTTTCCACGCCCGGGCCGAGGCGATGTCGGGGAACTCCATCAACACGATGCCGTCTTCAGCCCAGCTGCCTTCTATGACTTCGACTGGTTTTGAAGAAACCGTCAGCAGGCGCCCACCATGCCGGTCGAAGATTGGCATGAAGCCTTCAAGATAACTCTGGTACCCATCGGGGTCGTGAATGGAAATCTGGGCGATGAAATAGGCGGCCATGAGGTACTCCTGAAACGCGTTCACGACCCCAACGTACATCATGCTGTGACAAAACAAAAACGGCGGTTCCCAGGGAGGAGGAAGGGAACCGCCGTTCTTTTCAACTCCGAGGCAGGGAGGAGGAGAGCCCCGAAGTATCCTTTTCCGGGTTTGAGCCCGGTACGTGACAGACGCGGTGACGTCAGGGAGGAGGTAGACGTCACCGCGCACTTTCAACATCGAGACAGGGAGGAGGAGAGTCCCGATGTATCAGTTTCCGACATCTGAGGCCGGTATATGGTGCGACAACGTCAGGGAGGAGGAGAGACGTTGCCGCTTAAGTACAGGCCCAAGGGAGGAGGATGGACCTGATCTCGTAATTCTCTGTGCGCTTACTTCGCGCAGTATTCTTCCGCGGCCTGCAGCGCCAAACGCCGGATCATGCTGCGGTTCAGACCCAGATCCGCCAGTTCGCGGTTCGACAGCGCGGCCAGAGCGTTATATGTCTGGCGGAAAGTCCGGTACCGGTTGAAACGCAGTTTCAGCCCGCCCAGAACAGTGTTCAGCCCGCTCGAAGATGCGCTTTTCAGCGCTGTAGGATGTGTTGCGATTGCCATTTTGGTTACCCGCTTTTTCCGTATGACCGGAACTGTCCGGCCCTTGCTTGAGATTGAAGATAGGCAAATGCTGCGTTTGCACAATAGGGCGCAGGGGCAATGCTGCTATGCAGCAAGTGCATAGATTAAATGAAGATTTCCTGAAACGAAGAAAAGCGCCTTTAAAATATGGGTTTTTCGAGGCCGGGCTTTGCGGTACGATTTTTTAGGCGCTAACATCAGCTGTGAAACTGCCGCCTGATTGATCGGATTTGGCTGAAATTTGTGCGGAAAGAAATCGCGTGACCGCGATTCACCGCGCGAACGCACCTGCATGGGAAACCATGGGCGAGATGCGTTTTCACCCGGATCTGGCGCTGAACTGTGGGTGTTTGATTCGATCCATCCGGGCCAGTTCGGTGAGATTCAGTGCCATTTTTTACATTTAAAGAGAAAAAAATGGGAAATCGTGGGAAGCGCTGCCTTGCTGCGTTGGCACTATATGTAGTGGCATCTTTGCTTTGTGTGTCAATTTGAGGTGTGTTTCGCGCGCGTTCGTCGTTGCTGTCCTGCTGCAAACGGTAGTTGGGGCCATGTCGTGGTGTAATTTCCTATTGATTTCCATGAAATCCCGTGGCATCCCTTATTCATCCGATGAGGACGAGGCACATGGGGCGCTAAACGACCCCGAACCAAGAATACAAAATTAGGTTTCATACAGGCATCTCGCTTTCATCAGTCAACAGATCCGGCGCGCGAGCGAGCAGACATCCCCCCAGGTGGCGCGCGCAGCTGGACATCCCGCACAGCGGGTCAATGCGGCGGGTTGATCAGTGGCAGCAGATCAACCCGCCGTTTTTCTTGAAGGGGGGAGCGTTTTTGAAGTGAGGCGCAAGCGAAAGGGACAGTCGTCTTGGCGCGCAGGTTTAGAGGTGAAAGCCACCATAAGGTGGACACGAAGGGCAGGGTCTCGATCCCGGCCCTGTTTCGCCGTGTGCTTGAGGCCTCTGATCCCAACTGGCAACCTGGCGGCAGCCCCGAGCTTGTGATTGTCTACGGCGGCCCCAACCGCAAATTCCTTGAATGCTACTCGATGGAGGCGATTGACGAGGTCGACGCCAAGATCGATGCATTGCCGCGCGGCTCGACCCAGCGAAAGATGTTGCAACGCATGTTCCATGGTCAGTCTTTCCCGACAACCGTGGATGAAACCGGGCGATTGGTTTTGCCGGCAAAGCTGCGCGACAAGATCGGGCTTGAGAAAGAGGCATTCTTTATCGCGGCAGGCGATACCTTCCAGATTTGGAAGCCTGAAGTCTATGAGGCAGAGGCTGAATCTGATGCGGAAGAGTGGGTCGAAGAATACTCGGAAGACTTCGATCCGATGCAATTCCTGGACGGCCCCGGAGCCTGACGGAATGGCTGCTGCGGAAACTCAAGTCGAAAAACCTCATATCCCCGTTCTGCTGCGCCCCCTGTTGGAGGCAGTCGCACCAGTTACGGGTGTCTGGCTGGATGGCACTTTTGGAGCGGGGGGCTACACACGCGGATTGCTGGAGGCCGGAGCCTGCAAAGTCATCGGCGTGGATCGTGATCCTTTGGCCTTTGAGATGGCCAAAGGCTGGGTCGCGCAATTTGGCGACAGGCTGGTTCTGCAGCAGGGTGTGTTTTCGCGCATGGATGAATATGCCTCGGGTCTGGACGGTGTTGTTCTGGACCTTGGGGTGTCATCGATGCAGCTGGATCAGGCTGAGCGCGGGTTTTCCTTCATGAAGGACGGTCCGTTGGATATGCGGATGAGTCAGGACGGACCAAGTGCTGCGGATCTGGTCAATGAAGCAAGCGAGGCCGAATTGGCAGATATCCTTTTCCACTACGGAGAGGAACGGGCCAGTCGCCGGATCGCGAAGGCTGTCATCAAGGCGCGGGCCGAAGCTCCGATCACAACCACGCTTGCCTTGGCCGAGATCATCGAATCCTGTCTGCCGCGCCCCAAACCGGGCCAGTCCCATCCCGCGACGCGCAGCTTTCAGGCGCTGCGGATTGCCGTGAACGCAGAATATGACGAGCTGTTTCAGGGGCTTATGGCGGCGGAACGTGCCTTGAAGCCCGGTGGTCAATTGGCGGTGGTGACGTTCCATTCGATCGAAGATCGCATGGTCAAAAGGTTCTTTCAGGCGCGGGCAGGCAAGACCGGGCGGGCAAACCGCTATGCGCCCGAACTTGAGCAAGAGCAGCCGCAATTCACGCTTAAGACGCGCAAGGCCGTTGGGCCGGATGCGCAGGAACTGCAGGATAATCCACGCGCGCGATCTGCAAAGCTGCGTGTGGCAATCAGAACTGAGGCTCCGGCGGGCGAAATTGATGCGCGCGCAATCGGCATGCCACAACTGGGGGGACGGGGAAAATGAAGAGCATTCTGTATGTATTGACCGCGTTGTCGGTGTTCGGCCTGGCGCTTTGGGCCTATCAAGAGAACTATCGTACGCAGCAAGTGGTCAAGGAGACCCAGGCGCTGCAGCGGCAGATCGGGATGGCGCAGGCGCGGTTGGCGGTTTTGAACGCGGAATGGGCTTACCTGAACCGCCCCGACCGGCTGCGGGAACTGGCGGACCTGAATTTCGAACGTTTGGGACTGTTGCCTTTACGGGCCGAGCAATTCGGGCGTGCAGACAAGATCGCCTATGGTGAGGACCCTGATTTGCCTGTGGCGACCCCGGAAGAGCTGGAGGCCATCACGCGGACACAGGCGTTAGTCGAGGTGCAAGTGCCATGACACGTACTCCGCTGCGCCCTCTGGCCCGCATTCTGGAAGCCCGTGCCAAGGGCGAAAATCCAAAGGCCATCGAGCGCGAGAATATTCTTCAACGCCACGAAGACATGAAAGACCGCGCTCGCGCTCGGGCCGAGGGGCGTTTGCTGGTATTGGGGCTCTTTTTCTTTTGTGCTTTCAGTGTGGTTGGCGTGCGCATGGGCATGTTGGCCACGTCCGAGGCGCAAGAGCCTTTGGCCAGTGCTCAAGGGGCGTCGATTGCGATGCAGCGGGCCAATATAGTCGACCGGGATGGGCGTATTCTGGCGACCAATCTGGAAACCTATTCGGTTTACGCGCAGCCGCCTTTGATGATTGATCCGGTGGCCGCAGCGGATCAGCTGGTCGCAATCTTCCCGGATCTGGAAAAAGAGCGTCTGGTCAAAGACTTCACCGGTGATCGTAAATTCCTTTGGATCAAAAAGCGGATCTCGCCCGAGCAAAAGCAGGCGGTGCATGACATCGGTGATCCCGGCATTCTGTTTGGCCCGCGCGAAATGCGGCTTTATCCCAACGGGCAATTGGCGGCGCATATTCTAGGCGGGTCCGGGTTTGGACGCGAAGGCGTCAGCGCGGCTGAGCTGATTGGCGTTGCGGGTGTAGAAAAACAGTTCGACGACTATCTGCGCGACCCGGCCAACGGCAACAAGCCGCTTCAGCTGTCGCTGGACCTGACCATTCAGGCTGCGGTCGAGCAGGTGCTCTATGGCGGCATGAAGATCATGAATGCCAAAGGCGCATCGGCCGTCCTGATGAATGCGCATACGGGCGAGGTCGTCTCGGCGGCCTCTTTGCCCTCGTTTGATCCCAACGACCGCCCGCGCCCACCGACCTCGGGCTATGATCCGTCAGACAGCCCTCTGTTCAATCGCTACGTGCAGGGCGTTTATGAGCTGGGATCGGTGTTCAAGATCTTTACCGCCGCTCAGGCGGTTGAACTGGGTCTGGTACATTCCGAAACCATCATCGATACCTCTGGCCCGATGAAGATCGGGCGCTTTCCAATTGGAGAGTTCAACGGCAAAAACTATGGCGAGATCAGCGTTGCGGATGTAATTGTCCACAGCTCGAACCGGGGAACCGGGCGGCTGGCTTTGATGATCGGGGCCAAGCGGCAGCAGAGCTTTCTGGAAACGCTTGGGATGTTTGAGCCGACACCGTTCGAGATTGTCGAAGCCAAGGGTGGAGCACCTTTGAAGCCCAAAAAATGGGGTGAGCTGAGCACCGTAACGATTTCCTATGGCCACGGGCTTTCGACCAGCCCCATGCATCTGGCGGCGGGTTATGCGGCGATTGCCAACGGGGGGCATTACGTCAGCCCGACGATCCTGCGCAAAAACGGCCCGCAATACGGCCCGCGGGTGATGTCGGCCAATGCAGCGCGGCAGTCGCAGAAGATGTTGCGCAAGGTGGTCACCGATGGCACCGCCAGTTTCGGCGATGTGCCGGGCTATGCGGTGGCGGGCAAAACCGGAACAGCGGACAAACCCAAGCCGCGCGGCGGGTACTATGATGACAAGGTGATCGCAACTTTCGCGACCTTCTTCCCGGCATATGATCCGCAATATGTACTGGTCGTCACGTTGGACGAACCGTCGATTGTGGCGCATGGTGAAAAGCGACGCACGGCGGGTTGGACGGCGGTGCCAGTGGCCTCGGAACTGATCGGGCGCATAGCGCCACTTTTGGGGCTGCGTCCCCGGCTTGAGCCTGAGGCGGGCGCTGCTATAACGCTGACCTCAAATTAGGCTGTCTGACACGAGGTGGGCATGGGCAAACAGTCAAAGAAACTCAGCCAACTGGCCCTGACCGCACGCGCAGGGGCGAACCCGCAGATCACCGGTCTGGCCGTTGACAGCCGCGATGTGCAAGACGGCTTTTTGTTTGCGGCATTGCCTGGAACCCGCGTGCATGGCGGGGAGTTCATCCAATACGCCTTGCGCATGGGGGCTGCGGCGATTCTGACCGATGCGGAAGGGGCCGAAATCGCCGCTGCCGAGCTGGCCGGATCGGAGGCTGCGCTTGTTGTTGTCGAGGATCCTCGACAAGCTTTGGCGGGTGCGGCGGCCCTTTGGTTTGGGGCGCAACCGCAAACGATTGTGGCCGTGACCGGCACCAACGGAAAAACATCGGTGGCCAGTTTCGTGCGCCAGATCTGGGCCGAGCTGGACCACAAGGCCGTCAATCTGGGCACCACTGGTGTTGAAGGTGCATGGACCGCACCTTTGGCCCACACGACGCCCGAGCCTATTACGCTGCATCGTTGCCTGGCTGAAGCCGCCCAAAACGGTGTCACCCATGCTGCGATGGAGGCATCTTCGCACGGGTTGGAACAGCGACGGTTGGACGGTGTGCATCTGACAGCCGCAGGGTTTTCGAACTTTACGCAGGATCATTTGGACTATCACGAAACGTTTGAGGCGTATTTCCAGGCCAAGGTGGGCCTGTTTGATCGGGTTCTGCCGCAAGATGGTACCGCTGTGATCAACATGAGCGACCCGAAGGGCGCCCAAGTCCGTCGCATTGCCGAAGCGCGAGGTCAGCAGGTGTTGACGGTCGGGCTGGGTGAAGCGGACCTGTGTCTGCTCAATCAGCGCTTTGATGCAACCGGGCAAGATCTGAGGTTTTCCTGGCAGGGTAAGGTGTTTCAGACCCGTCTGAACCTGATCGGCGGGTTTCAGGCTGAAAACGTGCTGCTGGCCTGTGGACTGGTGATTGCCAGCGGTGATGAGCCTCAGCATGTCTTTGACACGCTCCCGCATCTGAAAACCGTGCGCGGTCGGATGCAGCTTGCCGCCACGCGGGAAAATGGCGCGGCAGTTTTTGTCGATTATGCCCATACGCCTGACGCGGTTGCCACTGCATTGCGCGCCATGCGTCCGCATGTGATGGGCCGGTTGATTGCGATTGTGGGCGCGGGCGGCGACCGCGATGCCACCAAGCGGCCTTTGATGGGGCAGGCGGCTGCGGCGAATGCGGATGTGGTTTTTGTCACCGACGACAACCCACGCAGCGAAGATCCCGCAGCAATCCGCTCAGCAGTGATGTTGGGCGCGCCTGAAGCAACCGAAGTGGGCGACCGGGCCGAGGCGATCCTGCGCGGCGTGGACGCGCTGCAACCCGGTGACGCATTACTTATTGCGGGCAAAGGCCATGAAACCGGGCAGATTGTTGGCGATCAGGTTCTGCCCTTTGATGATGTCGAACAGGCCAGCATCGCCGTTGCGGCGCTGGACGGGAGGGTGGCATGACGCTTTGGACAGCGGCAGAGGCCGCCTCGGCAACCGGTGGGCGCGCTACCGGCAACTGGGTCGCCAACGGCGTGTCGATCGATACGCGCACATTGCAACCCGGAGATATTTTTGTGGCGCTCAAGGCGGCCCGTGACGGGCATGATTTCGTGGCACAAGCGCTTGAGAAGGGCGCGGGTGCGGCCTTGGTTTCATATGTTCCCGACGGTGTTGATGAGACCGCGCCATTGCTGATCGTTGAGGATGTGCAAGCCGGGCTGGAGGCTTTGGGCCAAGCCGCGCGCGCGCGCTGTTCGGCACGCGTGGTCGGCGTGACTGGCAGCGTTGGCAAGACCTCGACCAAGGAGATGCTGGCCACCATTTTGGAAACGCAAGGCGCGACACATGCCAGCGTGGCCAGTTACAACAACCATTGGGGTGTGCCGCTGACACTGGCGCGGATGCCGCGCGAGACCGAATTTGCCGTGATCGAGATCGGCATGAACCACCCCGGGGAAATCGCACCCCTCGCCAAACAGGCGCGCCCGCATGTGGCTTTGGTCACGACGGTGGCGGCGGTTCATCTTGAGGCGTTCGACTCGGTGGCCGGTATTGCCCGCGAAAAGGCTGCCATCTTTGATGGGTTGGTCGCAGGCGGATCGGCCATTGTTAACGCAGATATCGAGCATGCCGGTATCGTGCGCGACCATGCCCTCGGTTGCGGCGTGAAGGTCGTGGAATTTGGGCGTAGTGCGGCTGACTATACGTTGCTGGACGTCGCGCAATCCGACACCGCTGTCGCTGCGCAGGCCAGAGTAGGTGACACAGAGATCACCTTTGAAGTTCAGTCTGCGGGCACGCATTTCGCTATGAACGCCCTAGGCGCGCTGGCCGCCTGTGTCGAACTGGGCGTAGATCTGGAGCAGGCCATAGAAGGTCTGCGGGCATGGGCTCCGGTCAAAGGGCGCGGCGTGCGCGAGGTTGTTTCGCTTTCAAACGGTGGATCCCTTGAGCTGTTGGATGACAGCTACAATGCCAACCCAACGTCGATGGCTGCAGCGTTGGATGTGCTGGCTGCGGCGAAAGGTGCGCGCAGGATTGCTTTCATTGGCGACATGAAAGAGCTCGGGCCGGATGAAATGCAAATGCACGCGGCCTTGGCCGATATTGATGCCATCGCGAGTGTCGATCAGGTGCATTGCATCGGCCCGTTGATGCAGGCGCTGCATCAGGCTTTGCCGGAAGACAAGCGCGGGAAGTGGTCTGAAACCAGCCAGGACATGGCTTGCCACCTTCCCGAACTGATCCGGGACGGCGATGTTGTGCTGGCCAAGGGCTCGCTCAGCATGGCGCTGGCGCATATTGTTGACGGTCTTCGGAAATTGGGGCAAGGGAGCGCGCCTGAGGCGTAGGCGCTTTGTGAGAGAGGTTTTGTAATGCTGTATTGGTTGACCGCCCTGTCGGACGGGGGCGATTTCTGGAACCTCTTTCGCTATATCACCTTCCGCGCTGGCGGAGCATTTCTGACGGCGCTGGTGTTTGGATTTATCTTTGGAAAACCTCTGATCAATGTGCTGCGCCGCAAACAGGGCAAAGGCCAGCCGATCCGGGATGACGGGCCAGAGGGCCATTTCTCCAAGGCTGGTACACCTACCATGGGCGGTTTGCTGATCGTCGGCGCGTTGGTCACGTCCACGCTTGTCTGGGCGCGATGGGATAACCCTTATGTCTGGATGGTTCTTTTCGTAACTCTGGCCTATGCGGGTATCGGTTTTGCCGATGACTATGCCAAAGTGTCGAAGCAAAACACCAAAGGTGTGTCCAGCCGGATGCGCCTGGCGCTGGGGGTCGTAATCGCGGTCTTGGCCTCGCTTTGGGCGACGTTTCATCACCCCGATGCGTTGCAGAACCAGTTGGCTGTGCCTGTGTTCAAGGACACGCTGCTCAATCTGGGGCTGTTCTATATCCCGTTTGCGATTGTTGTCATTGTGGGCGCCGCAAACGCGGTGAATCTAACCGACGGCTTGGATGGGTTGGCCATAATGCCTGCGATGATTGCGGCCTCAACGCTCGGGGTCATCGCCTATGCGGTGGGACGCGTGGACTTTACCGAATACCTGGACGTCCATTATGTGCCGGGAACGGGAGAGATTTTCATCTTTACCTCGGCGCTGTTCGGGGCCGGTTTGGGCTTTTTGTGGTATAACGCCCCACCGGCGGCAGTGTTCATGGGCGATACCGGATCCCTGGCTTTGGGCGGTGCGCTGGGCGCAATCGCTGTGGCCACGAAGCACGAGTTGGTTCTGGCCGTTGTCGGGGGGCTGTTTGTGGTGGAGGCGCTGAGTGTGATCATCCAGGTGCTCTACTTCAAGCGTACGGGCAAGCGCGTGTTCTTGATGGCACCGATCCACCACCATTATGAAAAGAAGGGCTGGGCAGAGCCGACGATCGTCATCCGGTTCTGGATCATTTCGCTGATCCTGGCGATGATCGGGCTGGCCACGCTGAAAGTGCGGTAGCGCTCCCGCCAGGTTCGGCGAACCTTCGGTTCACCTGCCACCTGTTGGGCCCGGCTCGCGCAGATGCGCGAGCCTTTTTGTGCCTCTTGCCATTGGGGAATTCCTGAGTGCAGTGTGGCGCAACATCAAAGAAACGATCGGGGTGAAGCAGAATGATCCCAGTGAAAGGGTATTCCGGACAGAAGGTTGCTGTACTGGGGTTGGGCCGTTCGGGCCTAGCGGCTGCGCGCGCGCTGCGGGCAGGCGGGGCAGAGCCCGTCTGTTGGGATGACAACCCTGCGGCCCGTGAAGCTGCGGAAGAGGATGGGCTGCTTTGTGTTGATCTGCGGCGCGCGGGCGCATTTGACGATGTCTCTGCTTTGATCGTGTCTCCTGGCATTCCGCATCTTTACCCGCAGCCCAATCCAATTGTCGCCGCAGCCCTTGAGGCCGGGGTGCCAGTGGATAATGATATCGGGTTGTTTTTCCGGTCCTTCGCAGGCCCGGAGTGGCATCAGTTCGATACACCCCCTCGGGTGATCGCGGTTACCGGCTCGAACGGGAAATCCACCACGGCGGCATTGATCCACCATATCCTGAACGAGGCTGGGCGTCCGGTCCAGTTGGCCGGCAATATCGGGCGCGGGGTGCTGGATATTGAGCCGGGTGAGGACGGGTCGGTCGTGGTGCTGGAACTGAGCAGTTACCAAACCGAGCTAGCGCGCGCCCTGACCCCGGATGTGGCGGTGTTCACCAACCTGTCGCCGGATCATCTGGATCGCCACGGCGGTATGGGTGGCTATTTCGCGGCCAAGAGGCGTTTGTTCGCCGAAGGTGGGCCGGACCGGGCCATCATAGGCGTCGATGAAAACGAAGGCGCATTTCTAGCCGGTCAACTGGCGGAGGGCCCTTCCGATGATCGGGTTATCCGTCTGTCAGTGACACGAAAGCTGACCGGTCCCGGGTGGCAGGTCTTTGCCCGTAAAGGGTTCTTGTCGGAATACCGCAAGGGGCGGCAGACCGGTGCGATTGACCTGCGCGAAATAAAGAGCCTGCCGGGCAGCCATAACCACCAGAATGCCTGCGCCGCCTATGCGGCCTGCCGCGCGCTTGGATTGGCACCGCGCGTGATCGAAGATGCGCTGCACAGTTATCCCGGCCTGCCGCATCGCAGCCAGATCATCGCCGAAGCTGGCGGTGTTACCTATGTCAACGACTCCAAAGCCACCAATGTGGACAGCGCGGTCAAAGCGTTGAGCGCGTTCAAGAAGATCCGCTGGATTTGCGGTGGGTTGGAGAAAGAAGGTGGGCTTGATGCTCTGCAAGACGCGACGGGCGCGGTCATCAAGGCCTATGTGATCGGCCGTGAAGCCGCAGGATTTGCTATGCAGCTGGGCGTTGAGAGCGCTGTTTGCACGACGATGGAGGCCGCTGTCGCACAAGCCATGGCCGATGCAGAACCGGGTGATGTTGTGCTGTTGGCCCCGGCGGCGGCAAGTTTTGACCAATATGACAACTTTGAGCAGCGCGGCGATGATTTCGTCTCGCGAGTGCAAGAGGGCCTGGAATAACGGGCAGGTTGCATTTGGTCACTGGTTCGGCAAGTCTGTAGACCAGATTGCTTGATGTCGTGCAGGCAGACATTACATACTTTTGGCTGAAGAAAGAGGTTCTGAAAATGCTTACCCGTAAATCTGCTTTGATCCTCCCGGTCTTGCTGACGGCTGCGGCCTGCACAAATGTGGGCGCCAATTATCAGCCGATTGTCGACGGCCCAGTTGGTCCGAACTACAACGCGGATCTCGCTCAATGTCAGGCGCTGGCACGGACGCAGCCCACCGTGGACGGCAATACCGCCGGAGCGGCGGCGATAGGTGCAGCAGGCGCTGCGGGAACCAAGGCCATCATTGACGACAGCGCAAGCGATCTTGGGCGTGCTGCTGTGGCCGGTGCATTGGTGGGTGCCGGAGCCAGCGCTCTGCAAAATACCCAAAACCAGGAAGTCATCGTGCGCAATTGCATGCGCGGTCGCGGTTATAACGTCGTCGGTTGACGGGCAGCAATTGCAGTTCCAGCGGCATAACCCGACGACCAAGCCCACTGGAAGTTGTAGCCTCCGAGCCAACCGGTAACATCCACCGCTTCGCCAATCGCATAGAGGCCAGGGACTTCCTTGGCCTCCATTGTTTTGGACGACAGCCCATCGGTATCGATCCCGCCAAGCGTTACCTCGGCCGTGCGGTAGCCTTCGGTGCCAGAGGGCGTTAGCTGCCAATTCGACAACGTATCAGCAAGCGACCACAGGGCAGCGTCCGATTGATCAGCGAGATTGCCTTGCATATTGATGCTTCGGCTGAGGTGTTCGACCAGACGCGCTGGTAGGTGTTTTGCCAATTCGGTGGTCAGCGCCTTGCGGCCCGAGGCCTGCCTGTCCCGACGTAGAATATCAACCAACGGAAGGTCGGCCAGCAGGTTGACGCATATGGGCTCGCCTTCCCGCCAATAGGACGAAAGCTGCAGCACGGCAGGGCCGCTGAGCCCGCGATGAGTAAAAAGCAATGCTTCGTCAAAGCTGGAGCGTTGATTGGATAAGCGGACGGGCAGGGACACACCAGACAACTCTTTGAACCGACCGTCAGTGAAGGTAAACGGCACCAATGCCGCGCGTGTGTCCGTCACGTTTAAGCCAAACTGGCGCGCAATGTCATAAGCCAAACCGCTGGCGCCCATTTTCGGGATGGATTTGCCCCCGGTCGCCAGCACCAGGTTCCTGCAAATCAGGCTATGGGATTGGCCATCTTTTTCGACGTCGAGCGCAAACCCCGTTTCGAGTTTGCGCAATCCACGCACCGAAGTTTGTAGCCAGAGTAGAGCGCCTGCGCGCTCCATCTCGGCCAAAAGCATCGACATGATCTGTTTCGATGAGCCGTCACAGAACAACTGTCCCAGCGTCTTCTCATGCCATGCGATACCATGCTGATCGACCAGATCGATGAAATCCCATTGCGTATATCGCGCCAGTGCTGATTTGCAGAAATGCGGGTTCTTCGACAGAAAATTCGATGGCCCCGCGTAAAGGTTGGTGAAATTGCACCGCCCGCCTCCAGAAATACGGATCTTTTCACCTGGTGCTTTTGCGTGGTCGATCACCAGCGTGCGTCCACCGCAATGTGCGCTGCACATTAGGCCGGCAGCACCGGCGCCAAGTATGATTGTGTCGAACATCATAAAAAGGCCCATGGCGCGGAATGACGCCGATGACAAGGGGTAGAACCTGCGCAAATACGCTTAGTCAGGATCCGGGCCATCTTGGCGACAGATCGAATACAGGCATCCATACGACAGTCATTGCAAAAATCTGACGCCGTGCTTGACCTCGCACCTGAAGGCCAGCAAGTTGCAGCCCACGCTTGGGTGATATGCGCCAGAGTAAGAGGGTTTTCAGTTATGCCAACGCCTGTCTTCGGAGCTTTTCGCAGCGACACGACATTGTCCAACGCAGGCGCGTCGACAGCTGTGGTCGGGTCGACCTTCGAAATCTCGGCCTACAGCCAGATTGATATCGACACTGGTGTGGACCCGACGATTTTTGCCGGTGACAGCGTTTCGAACGAAACCGCCAACGACCCGACGCAGACTTACCTTGGCGAAACCATTTTCTGGGACTTCACCGTTACCGTGACGGATGGAACCAATACGTACGAGATCGGCTTTTTTGACTACGATATCGACGGGGACGGAAATTCGATCGGCGTAGATGCCGAAGACGCGTTCTTCATGGGTTTCATTGGTGGAACGGTGCCGCCGTTGAACACGACGCTGACGATCACGGCGATTATCGACAATGGCCCGAGCATCGACATCGATACCGTTGTCCCCTGTTTTACGGCGGGCACGCTGATCGAGACGGCAGAGGGTCCCAAACCGGTCGAAACGCTTTGCCCTGGTGACGCAGTCATGACGCTGGACAACGGCCCGCAAGTGATCCGCTGGATCGGGTCGCGGCAGTTGGACAGCATCGACCTGCACGCCAAGCCGAAGCTACGGCCTATTTGCATCGCACAGGGCGCGTTGGGCGGCGGTTTTCCCAAACGGGATCTTCGGGTTTCGCCTCAGCACCGGATGCTGGTGCGTTCACCGATTGCGGTCAGAATGTTTGCGAAATCCGAAGTGCTGATCCCTGCGATCAAACTGGTCGACATCCCCGGCGTCTCGATTGATGAACAGACCTCTGCAGTCAGCTATTTTCACATCCTGTTTGACCACCACGAGATCATCTTTGCCGAAGGTGCCCCTTGCGAAAGCTTGTATCTGGGCAGCGAGGCCCGCAAAGCAGTCGGGGATGCGTCAATCTCGGAAATTGCGGAATTGTTCCCCGAGCTTTTGGCTGAAGATTTTTCACCTGAAACCGCGCGACTGGTCCCTCATAAGGGGCGCGAGATGCGTGCGTTGGTCAACCGTCACGTGAAGAACAGCAAACCTATCCTCTCTTAGGGTCGAGGCCATGCGCTGAACGCGATAGAGCACCGCGTCGACCGGCGGAAATCCCCCCCGATGCCCCTTATTCTACTGGCCTGAACAAGATTTTCGCGATACACTTTCGGTCAGACCCCGAAAACGGGGCGTGAACGAGGCAGAAAGTGGCGGTATCTCATGACTGAGATGGTGTATGGCGCGGTCCAGAACCAGCGCGGCGAACCGATTCTACCAAAATGGTGGCGTACAATTGATCGCTGGACGATGACATGCGTCCTGATCCTGTTTGCCATCGGGCTGCTCTTGGGTCTGGCCTCATCTCCGCCGCTGGCAGGTCGCAACGGGTTTGATCCTTTCCACTATGTCGAGCGGCAGGCCTTCTTTGGCATTCTGGCTTTGATCGCGATGCTGTTGACCTCGATGATGTCGCCCACTTTGGTGCGGCGCCTGGCTGTGCTGGGCTTTCTCGCAGCCTTTGTTGCTTTGGCCTTTTTGCCCATTTTCGGGACGGATTTTGGCAAAGGCGCGGTGCGTTGGTATTCGCTGGGCTTTGCATCGTTGCAACCGTCTGAGTTTCTGAAACCGGGGTTCATTGTTGTTGCGGCGTGGCTTTTGGCTGCCTCGCAGGAAATCAACGGTCCACCGGGACGGTTGTGGTCGTTTGCGCTGTGTATGGCGATTGTCGGGATGCTGGTCATGCAACCGGATTTCGGGCAAGCCTGCCTGATCCTCTTTGGTTGGGGCGTGATGTATTTCGTTGCCGGGGCACCAATGCTGTTGCTGGTGGGCATGGCGGGTATCGTGGTTTTGGCCGGGATGTTCGCCTATTCCAACTCGGAACACTTCGCCCGCCGCATCGACGGCTTTCTGAACCAGGAGGTCGATCCGACCACCCAGCTGGGATATGCCACCAACGCAATTCGTGAGGGCGGGCTGTTCGGTGTGGGTGTGGGCGAGGGGCAGGTGAAATGGTCGCTGCCTGACGCGCATACCGATTTCATCATCGCCGTTGCCGCCGAGGAATACGGTTTGATCCTCGTGCTGATTATCATCGCGCTTTATTCGATCATCGTGGTGCGCTCCTTGCTGCGCCTGATGCGTGAACGCGACATGTTCATCCGTCTGGCCGGGACCGGTCTGGCGTGTATGTTCGGCGTTCAGGCGATGATCAATATGGGGGTTGCCGTGCGCTTGTTGCCGGCCAAGGGTATGACGCTGCCCTTTGTCAGCTATGGCGGGTCCTCGTTGATTGCGGGTGGGATCGCGGTGGGCATGTTGCTGGCGTTTACTCGTATCCGCCCGCAGGGCGAGCTGGGTGACATTTTGCGCGGACGAGGGTGATGGCGGCACCGTACCTTTTGATCGCAGCCGGAGGCACAGGCGGGCATATGTTCCCGGCCCAAGCGCTGGCCGAGGCGATGTTGCAAAAGGGATGGCGCGTGCGCCTGTCAACCGACGAGCGCGGCGCGCGCTATACTGGTGCGTTCCCGCCAGAGACCGAGATCGTCGAGGCATCCTCAGCCACATTCGCCCGTGGCGGAGTGGTGGCCAAGCTGATGGTAGGACCCAAGATCGCCGCCGGGGCCAGTGGGATGGTCGCGCAGATGATGCGGGACAAGCCGGATGTGGTTGTGGGCTTTGGCGGCTATCCGTCCATTCCCGCTCTGGCCGCCGCGACTTTGCTCAAGATCCCGCGCATGATCCACGAACAGAACGGTGTTCTGGGTCGGGTCAATCAACTGTTCGCGTCACGTGTTGCCCAAGTGGCCTGTGGTGTCTGGCCCACCGATCTGCCCGACGGGGCCAAAGGCGTTCACACTGGCAACCCGGTGCGTGGCGCTGTTCTGGAACGCGCCGAGGCGGGCTATATCCCGCCCGGTGACTATCCGATGTCGGTTCTGGTCATGGGCGGTTCGCAAGGCGCGCGCATCCTCAGCGATATTGTGCCCGGCGCGATTGCAGCCCTGCCCGAAGGCTTGCGCAGCCACATTCGTGTTGCCCATCAGGCGCGTGACGAAGACGGTGCCCGGGTGACAGCTTTCTACAACGACCACAACATTCGAGCTGAGGTGAAGCCATTCTTTGACGATGTGCCCCGGCGCATGTCGGACGCGCAGCTTGTGATCTCGCGCGCGGGCGCGTCGAGTGTGGCCGATATCTCTGTCATCGGGCGGCCCTCGATTTTGATTCCGTTTGCCGCTGCCGCAGGCGATCACCAAACCGCGAACGCGCGCGGGTTGGTTCAGGCAGGGGCTGCGATCATGATCCCTGAAAATGCACTTGACGTTCCCGCGTTGACCGCGCAAATCGCGCTGGTTCTGAATAACCCCAAAGCCGCGCAAAAAATGGCCCATGCTGCCCTGTCGGTTGGGGCGCTTGACGCAACCGAGCGTCTGGTCGCTCTTGTCGAACAGCTGGCGCAGAAGGAGAGCACATGAATCCTGCAACCAAACTGCCGCAAGATGTGGGGCCGATCCATTTTGTCGGGATCGGCGGGATCGGGATGTCCGGCATCGCCGAGGTTCTTCTCAACCTGGGCTATCAGGTCAGGGGCTCGGATCTAAAGGCGTCCAAGATTACAGACAGGCTTGCTGGTTTGGGGGCCGAGATATTCGTCGGTCAAACGGCCGAGAATCTGGAAGGCGCAGCCGTCGTTGTCGTGTCGACCGCGATCAAGCCGGGAAACCCGGAATTGGACGAGGCGCGCAGGCAAGGCCTGCCGGTGGTGCGCCGCGCCGATATGCTGGCCGAACTGATGCGTTTGAAATCGAATATCGCGATTGCGGGGACACACGGCAAAACCACCACCACCACCATGATGGCCGAGCTCATGGTCGCCGGAGACTTTGACCCTACTGTCATCAATGGCGGCATCATCCACGCTTATGGCTCGAACGCGCGCATGGGGCAGGGTGAATGGATGGTTGTCGAAGCCGATGAGAGCGACGGCTCGTTCAATCGCCTGCCCGCGACCATCGCCATTGTCACCAATATCGACCCCGAACATATGGAGCATTGGGGCGATTTCGATAGGCTGCGCGACGGGTTTCACGAGTTTGTCTCGAACCTTCCATTCTATGGCCTGGCTGTCTGTTGCACGGATCATGCCGAAGTTCAGACGCTGGTGGGCCGGATCACCGACCGCCGCGTGCGCACCTATGGGTTCAACGCGCAGGCTGATGTGCGTGCCGAAAACCTGACCTATAAGGGGGGCGTCGCGCATTTCGACATCCACCTGCAATACGAAGACAAGGTGATCGAAGGTTGCACCCTGCCGATGCCAGGGGATCACAACGTCTCGAACGCGCTGTCAGCTGTGGCCGTGGCTCGTCATCTGGGGATGAAAACGGCCGAAATCCGCGACGCGCTTGCCAATTTCGGGGGCGTCAACCGACGCTTTACCAAAGTCGGCGAGGTCGAGGGTGTCACCATCATCGACGATTACGGCCACCACCCGGTTGAGATTGCAGCGGTGCTGAAAGCCGCCCGTCAAGCGACCGAGGGTCGTGTGATCGCCGTGCATCAACCTCATCGATATTCGCGCCTGTCCAACCTGTTTGATGATTTCTGCACCTGTTTCAACGACGCCGATGTGGTCGCCATAGCCGAGGTTTTTGCCGCGGGCGAAGACCCAATCGACGGCGCCAGCCGGGACGGTCTGGTTCAGGGTCTAATTCGCCACGGCCACCGCCATGCGCGGGCCTTGCTGGACGAAAACGATCTGGAACGTTTGGTGCGCGAACAAGCACGTCCGGGCGACATGGTCGTGTGTCTGGGTGCTGGTACGATCAGCGCTTGGGCCAACGCTCTGCCTGATCGTTTGCTGCGTAAAGAGGCGGTCTGATCTGACCCGAATGTAGCGCAACTGCTTGAATTGTGTTAGTTTGCCGAAAAAATAACCTCTTAGTGGGGGATCGTATGGAATACTCGGTGGTTTTTGCCGCGCTTTGGGTGATCAGCGCGACGGTAGTGGCCTTGCTGCCGATGCGTATGCAGTTCCCTCCAGGGGTGCTATTGCTGATTTGTGCGCCGGTGCTGATCGTGTGGCTTGGATACGATTATGGTGTGATCGTTGGGCTGCTGGCTTTGGCAGGCTTTTTGTCGATGTTCCGATATCCACTGCGCTATTATTGGCTGAAATGGACAGGGCACGAGGTGTCGGAATGAACACTTCGCTTCTGTTGGCCTGTCTTTGGGGGCTGGCTGCAAATGTGCTGGCGATGATTCCCAGCAAAGACAATCATTGGACCCGAGCCTATTTCCTGATTGCCATAGGGATTCCCATTCTGGGCTATGTCACCTATCAGAACGGCCCGTGGATCGGGCTGATCGTTCTGGCCGCAGGCATGTCGGTTCTGCGTTGGCCTGTGATCTATCTGGGACGTTGGCTGCGCAAGCGGATCTGAGAAAACGCCTTGCCTTGCCGGGCCAAATCTCCGATCTAGCGGGCATGACCAATCTCCCGACTCCTCGTGGCAAGCTCACTGAAAATCGTCCGCTGAACGATCTGACCTGGCTACGCGTGGGCGGCCCGGCCGACTATCTGTTCCAACCTGCCGATCTTGAGGATTTGCGAAGCTTTCTACGCACCCTGACTGCGGATGTTCCAGTCTTCCCGATGGGCGTAGGTTCGAACCTGATTGTTCGGGACGGTGGCTTGCGTGCGGTGGTGATCCGGTTGGGGCGCGGGTTCAACAGCATCGAGATCGACGGCAACACCGTCACCTCGGGGGCCGCTGCGTTGGATGCGCATGTAGCGCGCAGGGCGGCGGATGCGGGTGTTGATCTGACGTTCCTGCGCACGATCCCCGGCTCGGTTGGCGGCGCGGTACGAATGAATGCGGGGTGTTATGGCAGTTACACCGCAGATGTGCTGCGCAAGGCAACCATTGTGACGCGCGCGGGCGAGCTGTTGGACCTGAGCGCGGAAGACCTGAACTTTCGCTATCGCCAGTCTGACCTGCCAGATGGCGCCGTGCTGGTCTCGGCGGTTTTTGAAGGCCCCTTGGGCACGCCAGAAGAGTTACACGCCCGGATGGAGTCGCAACTGAAAAAGCGCGACGAAACTCAACCCACCAAAGACCGCAGCGCCGGGTCGACGTTTCGAAATCCGGCAGGGTTTTCGTCAACGGGGCAGGCGGACGACGTGCATGATCTGAAAGCCTGGAAGGTGATTGATGACGCCGGTATGCGCGGGGCCTCACGGGGCGGGGCGCAGATGAGCCGAAAGCATTCGAATTTCCTGATCAATACCGGCAGCGCCACGGCGGCAGACCTTGAAGGACTGGGCGAAGAAGTTCGAAAAAAGGTTTACGAAACAAGCGGCATCACGCTAGAGTGGGAAATCATGCGGGTCGGCGACCCGGTGACAGAATAAAGCCCCATCCGTCAGACCGTTCTCAGGCAAATTCAGGCGACGGATCAAAGGCATAAACGCAGTACGGGCCACCAGATAAGGTCCGGGGACATTGAGGCGCTAAGTGGGTAGGTCGAGCAGGACAACCCCGAAAGTGGCGGTATTGATGGGCGGCCCCTCGGCGGAACGCGAGGTGTCACTCAGCAGCGGGCGCGAATGCGCAGCCGCCCTCAGGGGAGAAGGCTTTGAAGTGGTCGAACTGGACGCAGGTCCCGACCTTTACGCGCGTCTTCTGGACATCAAACCGGATGTGGTATTCAACGGGCTGCATGGTCGTTGGGGCGAAGACGGTTGCGTGCAGGGCCTGTTGGAATGGATGCGTATTCCCTACACCCATTCCGGCGTGCTGGCCTCGGCGCTTGCGATGGACAAGCAGCGCAGCAAAGAGGTCTATCATGCCGAAGGGCTGCCCATCGTTCCAAGCATCATTGTACCCAAAATCGAAGTTGTCGAAGCGCATGTGATGCAGCCACCCTATGTGGCCAAGCCCAACAATGAGGGCTCCAGCGTTGGTATCTATATCGTGCACGAAAGCGCGAATGGGCCCCCGCAACTGGACGAGACGATGCCCGACCATGTGATGGTCGAGAAATATGTTGCGGGTCGCGAGTTGACTGTGACGGTGATGGGCGACCGCCCGCTGACCGTGACCGAGATCATGACCGATGGCGGTTGGTACGATTATGATGCCAAATACAAACCCGGCGGCTCATGGCATGTGCTGCCGGCGGACATCCCGCAGCACATTTTTGACCGCTGTATGGAATATGCCGTTACGGCGCATAATGCGCTTGGGTGCAGGGGGGTAACGCGTACCGATTACCGCTGGGATGACAGCCAGGGGGCGGACGGGTTGTTCCTGCTCGAAACCAACACGCAGCCTGGCATGACACCGACCTCGCTTGTGCCCGAACAAGCCGTCCATTGCGGCATGACATTCGGTGAACTTTGCGCCTGGATGGTGGAGGACGCGTCATGCGACCGCTGAAAGCCACACGCAGTCTGACGATTCATCGGTCCAAACCTTTGGTGGGCCCCGATGCAGATTTTGCCTCGGGTGACGCCAGTGAAACGGACCGCCAGCCGGTTCTGCATTTGCGCGGGGTCAAGCTGTTTGGTCGCGCAACACAGGGAGGCGATCCGGCCCCATCACGGCTGAGCTATCGCTTGCAACGCTGGCTTTTGACGCGCGGTGTGCGTCGTGGCCTGAAAATTGGGCTGCCCATTGTGATTGTGGCCGCAGGAATTGGTGGTTTCTTTGCCTCTGAAGACAGGCGCGCCGAGGTGGTCAGCTATTTCGCGGATATCAAGACCTCGATCCAGGAGCGACCAGAATTCATGGTCAATCTGATGGCCATCGACGGGGCTGGTACCGGGTTGTCACAAGATATTCGTGAGGTTGTACCGCTGGATTTCCCAATCAGTTCCTGGGATCTGGATGTCGAGCATATCCGCGATACGATTACCGGATTGGACCCGGTTAAATCTGCCACCGTGCGTATTCGGCCCGGGGGAATTCTTCAGGTCGATGTGATCGAACGCCAGCCCGTGATCCTGTGGCGCACGCGGCAGGGGATCGAATTGCTGGACGAAACCGGCGCTCATGTCGAAATGATTGCGACCCGCGCTGATCACCCCGATCTGCCTGTGATCGCGGGCAAAGGCGCGGATCGGCATGTCAGTGAAGCGCTTGAGATTTTGCGTACCGCCAGCAGCCTGGGCAGCCGGGTGCGCGGGCTGGCGCGGGTCGGTGAACGCCGCTGGGATCTGGTTCTGGACCGCGACCAGCGCATCATGCTGCCGACCGAACGCCCGGTTCGTGCTCTGGAACGGGTGCTGGCGGTGAACGAGGTTCAGGATCTGCTCGAGCGCGATGTGGCTGCCGTGGATATGCGTCTGGGGCAGCGCCCGACCATTCGAATGAACCAGGTCGCGAGTGACCTGTGGTGGAATACTAAAGTGGCAGTGAGTGACGAGCAATAACGTGATGATGACCGACCTTTATCAGTCCCAACGGGCAATGCGGCAGATGCGCCGTCAGGCGATGCAGCGCGGTGTGATTGCGATCCTGGATGTCGGAAGCTCGAAGATTTCGTGTCTTGTCTTGCGGTTTGACGGTACCGCGCCGCAAAGCGAGGACAACACAATCGGCTCGATGGCCGGTCAGACCGGGTTTCGCGTCATCGGAGCAGCGACAACGCGGTCGCGCGGCGTGCGCTTTGGTGAAATCACCGAAATGCAAGAAACCGAGCGCGCCATTCGGACCGCCCTGCAAGCGGCGCAGAAGATGGCCGATATCCGGGTGGATCACGTGATTGCCTGTTTCTCGGGGGCAAATCCACGCTCTTACGGTCTGGACGCGCAGGTGGATATCGAAGGCCAATTGGTCACCGAGGCCGAAGTGGGACGGGTTCTGAATGCCTGCGATGTGCCCGATTACGGCGCAGGGCGCGAAGTGCTGCATGCGCAGCCGGTGAACTTTGCGCTCGACAATCGCTCGGGCCTGATTGATCCGCGCGGGCAGTTGGGGCAATCACTTGCGGTGGATATGCACATGCTGACCGTTGATGCAGTCGCAATCCAGAATCTGGTGCGGTGCATCAAACGCTGTGACCTGGAATTGGCGGGCATTGCGAATTCGGCCTATGTCTCGGGCATATCGGCCCTGGTCGAGGACGAGCAGGAACTGGGCGCGGCCTGTATCGACATGGGTGGCGGCACCACCAGCGTTTCGATCTTTATGAAGAAACACATGATCTATGCTGACAGCGTCCGGATGGGCGGCGATCATGTGACCTCCGATATCTCGATGGGCTTGGGTGTGCCCGCCAGCGTGGCCGAGCGGATCAAGACCTTCAACGGTGGCGTTCATGCCACCGGCGCGGATGACCGCGACATGATCGATATCGGAGGCGACACCGGCGATTGGGAGCATGACCGCCGCACCGTCAGTCGGGCCGAACTGATCGGCATCATGCGCCCGCGCGTGGAAGAGATTCTGGAAGAGGTGCGCCTCTGTCTGGATGCCGCAGGCTTTGACCATCTGCCAAGCCAGCAGATCGTGCTCACGGGCGGCGGCAGTCAGATCATGGGTCTGGACGGATTGGCCAGCCGGATCCTTGGCCAGCGTGTGCGTCTCGGTCGACCGCTGCGCGTGCACGGATTGCCGCAATCGGCTACTGGGCCGGGCTTTTCCTCTGCCGTGGGGCTCAGCCTGTTTGCAGCGCATCCGCAAGACGAATGGTGGGATTTCGAAATCCCGGTCGATACCTACTCGGCCCGACCCTTCAAGCGCGCCGTGCGCTGGTTCCGTGACAATTGGTAAGCGCCTTCAAGCGACAGCTTGCACCATCGCGGCCAGCTTGCCTTCGCTGGCCGCAGCGCAAACGATAATCTCTCCCGAGGCGTTTCTGGAGGCCGTTGTTGGTAAGACGATCCAGTTTTACGAGATACGGTCAGGGATTCTTGTCGGCACCGAAGAATTTCTAAACCCTTCGCTGTCCGTCTGGCGGGCGGAGGGCAGAGGCTGTGTTTATGGGCGTATCACCACCCCGAACGGGCAGCTGTGTTTCCTCTACGATGATGATGAAGACGGTTTGCCCGTGTGCTGGTGGCCCTTTCTGCACGAAGATCGTCTGATGGTACGTCTGGTCGAATTTCCACGCAGCGAGATACAAGAAGTGCGCAGCATCACCGAAGACAGTCTGGACTGCCCAGCCACTCCGATAGGTTGAAGAAAGTGGTTGCGGACGGGGGTTTTATCCCCCAAAATATCCACAGGGTCCGACAGAGGCCCAGCGGCAGAGCTTTGAGCAGTGATCCGCACAGATAGGTGAATCAGTTTGCATGGCGCATGGCCCTTACGGCGATGTGCACGTCATGGTTGTTGTGGTGCGCTTGCTATCGACCCCAACATATGATGCATGGCGCGAAATGTCGCCGGTCACTGCCATAATTCCTCCATATTTTGTAGGAATCAGCGATTTTTGGCGTGACCTTTGCGGATTCGAAAGTTAAAATCCATGCAGGATAGGTCAGAAAAACACCGCATTTTGCGGAAAACTTATAGACAGGCGGACAGAGCATGACATTGAATCTTTCGATGCCCGGGCACGACGAATTGAAGCCACGGATTACGGTTTTTGGCGTTGGTGGTGCGGGTGGCAACGCTGTTAACAACATGATTGAGAAGCAGCTGGACGGTGTCGACTTTGTCGTTGCCAATACGGATGCTCAAGCTCTGCAGCAAAGCCAGTCCTCTGCCCGTGTTCAACTGGGTGTCAAAGTGACTGAAGGCCTGGGGGCGGGTGCTCGTCCCGCTGTTGGCGCTGCTGCGGCTGAGGAAAGCATCGAGCAGATCGTCGATCATCTGGCCGGCGCGCATATGTGCTTTATCACCGCGGGCATGGGTGGCGGCACCGGCACTGGGGCCGCGCCGATCATCGCACAGGCCGCGCGTGAGCTGGGTGTTCTGACCGTCGGCGTTGTCACCAAGCCGTTCCAATTCGAAGGCGCCAAACGGATGCGTCAGGCCGAAGACGGTGTCGACTCGCTGCAAAAGGTGGTCGACACGCTGATCATCATCCCCAACCAGAACCTGTTCCGTCTGGCCAATGAAAAAACCACCTTCACCGAAGCATTCTCGATGGCCGATGACGTTCTCTATCAGGGTGTCAAAGGTGTAACTGACCTGATGGTGCGTCCGGGTCTGATCAACCTCGACTTTGCAGATGTCCGCGCCGTGATGGATGAGATGGGCAAGGCCATGATGGGCACCGGCGAAGCGACCGGCGAGGATCGCGCCATTCAGGCGGCTGAAAAAGCCATTGCCAACCCGCTGCTGGACGAAATCAGCCTGCGCGGTGCCAAGGGTGTGCTGATCAACATCACCGGGTCCGACGATCTGACCCTGTTCGAACTGGACGAAGCAGCCAACCGTATTCGCGAGGAAGTGGACCCCGAAGCCAACATCATCGTCGGCTCAACCCTCGACACCGCGATGGAAGGTGGAATGCGGGTATCGGTTGTTGCAACCGGGATCGACGCAGCCGAAGACCAAGGCGAAACTCCGGTCGCGCGGCGTTCCATGTCCGAGCCCTTGACGCGAACGGTCGCTGCCGAAGCTCCGGCGGCCGAGACGCAGGTCGCTGAGCTGGAACAGGCACCTGCTGCGGAAACCACGGTGGCCCCGACGCTCTTTGAATCGATGGAGAATTCCGACGCACAGGACAACTGGCGTGAGGAACCTGCTGCGCGGCAAACAGAGGATGATGGTTTGCCTCCACCGGCCTATCAGCCGCAAGTCGCCGCATTCGAACCGCAGCCGGAAATGGTTGAACCAGAGCCCTATGCCGCACCCGCTGCTGCTGTCCCGGGAACCCCTTCGCCTGAGGCGCTTGAGCGACTGCAGAAAGCCGTACAAAACGTACCGGGCGGACAACGTCGTTTCGCAGCCGAGCGGCCGCAAGCACCGGTCGAGCGGGCCCCGGTCGAAGCCGAAGATCGCCCCCGCTTTGGCTTCAACCGGTTGATTGATCGCATGACCGGTCATGCCGGTGACACTCCGGCCCAAGCACCGCGTCATCAGCCAAGTTTGCGCCAAGCTGACGCTACGGCACCTGTCGCAGAAGAGGCGGATCCAGACCAGGATCGCATCGAAATTCCGGCCTTCCTACGCCGTCAAGCGAACTAAGGCTGGTCACAAAATCCTTGGAAAGAGCCGCCGCCGGGCGGCTCTTTTTATTTTAAAAACAACCTACTAACCTTCGGTAAGCAGGGTTTCGCTTATCTGTCACATTCATGTTTCAATCGGTTGCAAAGAGTGAGTTGAGCCTAGACGCCCTGTTCCTTAGGTGAGGATGCGTTAACTCCGCTTCGGCGGGACACCACTCTCGGGGGCACAATTTGCAACATACGCTCAAATCTCCGGTCACGTTCACTGGTTACGGTTTGCATGGCGGCAAGCCCGCGAAAATGATTCTGAAACCGGCAGCTGTCGGCCACGGTATCTGGTTCAAACGAACCGATATTGAGGTCGGCGATACGATGGTTCCAGCCGCCTATGACATGACCGAGCATGTGCCCTTGTGTACGCGTCTGGTGAATGCCAGCGGTGTTTCGGTTTCGACGGTCGAGCATATCATGGCGGCGCTTGCTGGATGTGGATTGCACAACGTTCTGATCGAAATAGATGGCCCCGAAGTTCCTGTGATGGACGGCTCGTCCGTTGCTTTTGTTCGCACCATCATGGCGGCGGGTTTGCGCCGCCAGGCGGCTCCGGTTTTGGCCTATGAGATTCTAAAGCCAGTCAGCGTAGAGCACAATGGCGGCACAGCCAGCTTGGTCCCCTCTGAGAATTTTGAGATCGAGTTTACAATCGATTTTGAAGACAAGATCATCGGACGCCAAAGCGCTTTTCTGAACATGTCCAACGGAGCTTTCGCGCGCGAGCTGTCTGATAGCCGTACTTTCTGCCGTAAGTCCGATGTCGATATGATGCGCGAGAACGGACTGGCGCAGGGTGGTACGCTTGACAATGCGGTCGTTGTTGACGGCGAAACCGTCCTGACACCGGGTGGTTTGCGGCATGAGGACGAAGCAGTTCGTCACAAGATGCTTGATGCGTTTGGCGATCTCTATCTGGCAGGTGGTCCGATTTTGGGTCGCTATATGGGTGAACGGTCCGGCCATACCGCAACCAACAAATTGTTGCGCAAACTGTTCGAGACCCCGGATGCGGTGCGCCCGGTACTGTGCACGCCTGAACAAGCCGCGCGTTTGCCCGGCCAAGGGCTAGTCGCGAGTGAAATTCCGCAGGTCGCCTGAGAAAGATCAGCTCTGGCAACAATTGCGTCAGAGACCCTATAAGGCGTTTTGCACCGGAATTTTATGTGCTAGACCGTTTCCGATCAGGGGCGTGCCCCGATAAGCAAGACGACAAGGATGGGCGGAATGGTTGGCACCAAAGCGGCAGTCAGGTTCGCGGTTGCGATTCTTCTGACAGCAACTTTGACGGCATGCGGAAGCGGCGGCCTTTTCAAAAGCCGGGGTGCGGACCGCAGCCAGAACCTTGAAGGGTTCACGCCGGAACAAATCTATACCCGAGGCGAGTACGAGCTTTCGCAGAATCGCTCGGATGACGCGGCGTGGTATTTCTCGGAAGTCGAACGCCTCTATCCTTATTCCGATTGGGCCAAACGCGCGCTGATCATGCAGGCGTTTTCGTTCCATTCCGATCAGAACTATGCAGAAAGCCGCGCAGCCGCACAGCGCTATATCGATTTCTATCCTACCGACGAAGATGCTGCCTACGCGCAATACCTGCTTGCGCTCAGTTATTATGACCAAATCGACGAAGTTGGTCGCGATCAGGGGCTGACATTCCAGGCCCTACAATCCTTGCGCACCGTGATCGAGGTTTATCCCGACAGCGAATATGCAACCTCGGCTGTTTTGAAATTTGATCTGGCATTTGACCATCTGGCTGGCAAAGAGATGGAGATCGGTCGCTATTACCTGCGTCAGGATCACTATACCGCTGCGATCAACCGGTTCCGTGTTGTGGTCGAAGATTTCCAGACCACCTCACATACGGCCGAGGCGCTGTATCGTTTGGTTGAAGCTTACCTGTCTCTGGGTCTGGTCGATGAAGCTCAGACCGCTGGCGCGATCCTTGGGTTCAACTACCAGTCGTCCGAATGGTATGATGACGCTTATACCCTGCTGACCTCTCGCGGCCTGGATCTGAAGAGCCGGGGCAACAACTGGCTTGCCACGATCTACCGTCAGACCATCAAGGGTGAGTGGTTGTAATCGCTATGGCTTTTGGCTTGGGAAGCTAAAGACCCGATGCTTCGCGCCTTGGATATTCGCGACATGCTTATCATCGACCGGTTGGAGCTGAGTTTCCAACCGGGCTTGAACGCGTTGACTGGCGAAACGGGTGCGGGGAAATCGATCCTGCTGGATTCGCTTGGCTTTGTTCTGGGCTGGCGCGGGCGTGCGGAATTGGTGCGCCAAGGCGCGGCCCAGGGGGAGGTTGTGGCCGAATTTGATCTACCCGCCAATCACCCTGCTCATTCTATTCTTGAAGAGGCTGGTTTGCCCGACGGAGACGAGTTGATTTTGCGCCGCATCAACACGGCTGAGGGGCGCAAGACTGCTTGGGTCAATGATCGCCGTTGCTCGGGCGAGGTGCTGCGGGCGTTGTCGGAGACGCTGATTGAATTACATGGCCAGCACGATGATCGCGGCCTGCTGAACCCATGGGGCCATCGGGCGATGCTGGATGCCTATGCGGCTGCTGGGGACGAACTGGCGGCTGTCCGCGCGGCGTGGTCCGAAATGTCGCGGGTGCGCAAGGCGCTGGAGCAGACCGAAACGGCGTTGAACGCGATGCGTGCCGAAGAAGAGTTTTTGCGCCATTCGGTTGCCGAGTTGGATCAGCTTGACCCGCGGCCCGGCGAAGATGCCGAGCTGGATGCGCGCCGCCGCATGATGCAGGGGGCCGAGCGGATCCGCGATGACGTGGCCCGCGCGTTCTCATTGTTGGGTGGTGACGGTGCAGAAGCTGCGATAGCCGATGCTGTGCGTTGGCTGGAGGGTGTTTCAGACAGTGCCGGTGGGCAGCTGGAAGAGCCGATCGCCGCACTGGGGCGCGCCCTGATCGAATTGGGAGAGGCGCAAGATGGTGTTAACGCCTGCCTGCAAGCGCTTGATTTCAACCCGGCCGAGCTGGAGCAAACAGAAGAACGTCTTTTTGCCATCCGTGCATTGGCCCGCAAGCATGATGTGGCCCCGGATGATTTGGGCGCGTATGCGGAAACGCTGCGCGACAGGCTGGGGCGGTTGGATGCAGGTGACGCGGATCTTTCGGAAAAACGCGCGGCTGTTGAAGCCGCGCAAGTCGCTTATGACAACGCAGCAGCTGCGCTGAGCACGAAGCGGCAAGAGGCAGCCACCGCCTTGGACGATGCGGTGATGGCGGAACTCACCCCGCTGAAGATGGAGCGCGCGGTTTTCCGGACGGAAATCACCACAAGCGATGCAGGGCCAGAAGGGATCGACGCTGTGGCCTTTACTGTGGCCACTAACCCCGGTGCGCCCTCTGGACCGCTGAACAAGATTGCATCGGGCGGGGAACTCAGCCGATTTCTTCTGGCGCTCAAGGTCTGCCTGACCGGGGACGACAGCGCCCGCACGATGATCTTTGATGAGATCGACCGGGGCGTCGGTGGTGCCACAGCCGACGCGGTGGGGCGCCGCCTGGCCGCTTTGGCGCAGGGTGGTCAGGTGTTGGTGGTGACCCACTCACCCCAAGTCGCCGCCCGCGCAGCGCATCACTGGCGGGTGCAGAAACATGTGACAGGTGATCAGACCCTCTCGACCGTGATCCCGCTGGATGATCCTGACCGGGTGGACGAAATTGCTCGCATGGTCGCAGGCGACACAATCACCGACGAGGCGCGCGCTGCTGCCCGTGCTTTGTTGGACGCATGATGGCCAATTCAGCGCCCTAGCGTCTTCCCACGGTCAGGCACGTCGCCTAGTAAGGGTTAAGGACCACCTTCCGAGGATCAATGACCCAGTCAACCCGCACCGTGCTGCGCAATCAGCTCAATCAGGCGCTTTCCGCGTTGCGAGACGCCTGGCGCGTCCTGCGCCATCGCGGTCCCAGTCAGGTTCAATTCTGGTTCATTGCTTTGGCCATCGGGATCGCCGCTGGCTTTATGGCGCTTGGGTTTCGGATGGCGATCACCTGGCTGCAGGCATTCCTCTACCAAACCGACAACATTCTATTCCTGCACAGCCATGCTGAAAGGCTTTCGTGGCTGTGGATCCTGCTGTTGCCCGTATTCGGTGGGCTGGTTGTTGGGATAATCCTGCACAAGTTCACCGATGACGGACGTGTGCGGTCGGTCGCGGATGTCATCGAAGGGGCGGCGATTACAGATGGTCGTGTCGAGACGAAGGCTGGCATCGCCTCTTTCTTTGCATCGCTGATCACGCTCAGTTCGGGTGGTTCAAGCGGTCGGGAAGGACCAGTGGTTCACATGGCCGGGGTGATTTCCACCTGGGTGAGTGATCGAATTCACGCGGATGGCATCACCGGGCGCGACCTGCTGGGTTGCGCCGTCGCGGCTGCGGTTTCAGCCAGTTTCAACGCGCCCATCGCGGGAGCCCTGTTTGCGTTGGAAGTGGTGCTGCGCCATTTCGCCGTCCATGCGTTCGCACCGATTGTCATTGCCTCGGTCGCGGGCACGGTGATCAACCGGTTGGCCTATGGCGATGTTACGGAATTCACGCTCAATACACCGGGATCTTTGCAGTTCTACGTAGAGCTACCTGCTTTTCTGATCCTGGGACTGATCTGCGGGTTGGTGGCCTTGCTCCTGATGCGGTCGATCTTTTTTGCCGAGGACATTGGCACCCATATCCAGAACCGGCTGTCCCTGCCACGCTGGCTGCGCCCGGCGGTGTCGGGGGCGATGCTGGGTCTGCTGGCGATCTGGTTTCCGCATATCATTGGTGTGGGGTATGAGACCACGATCCGCGCCTTGACCGGGGATCTGGTTCTGACAACAGCCATCCTTTTTGCGGTGATCAAGACAGTGGCTTTGGCGATCACCATGGGCGGTCGTATGGGGGGCGGGGTGTTCTCTCCGGCCTTGATGATTGGCGCGCTGACAGGGCTGGCCTTTGGCCTGATTGCTACCGGTTTGCTGCCGGATGTGTCGGGAACCCATACGCTTTACGCCTTCGCGGGCATGGGGGCGGTGGCGGCGGCTGTTTTAGGCGCGCCAATTTCAACAACATTGATTGTGTTTGAACTGACAGGTGATTGGCAGATCGGCCTGGCCGTTATGGTTTCGGTCTCGATGTCCACAGCCTTGGCCTCGCGCCTGGTGGATCGGTCGTTCTTCCTGACACAGCTGGAACGGCGGAACGTGCATCTGGCGGCAGGCCCGCAGGCTTATTTGCTGGCGATGCTGCGGGCGGGAACGGTGATGCGCCCAATCGGAGATCCGCGCGCGATCTCCGAGGACGAGGCCAAGGCTCTGATCGCGCAAGGGCTGTGTGTCAGCGCCAGCGCTACGCTTGAGGCCGCGATGCCCTATTTCGACCGCGCTGACATACCGTGTATCCCCGTTGTCGTTCAGGATGATACGGGGCAAGAGAACCCGGTCGGGACTCTCTATCATGTGGACGCCCTAAAGGCTTATAACCGCGCGCTTGCGGCCACGGCTGCGGAAGAACATTCCTGATCAGCCGCCATAGACGCTGGCCGCATCGCCAAGGTAATTGTCCCAGGCAAACCAATACGAGATATGGCCCGCTACGCGCGGCAATTCCGTGCCATCGGGGCTGATCAAAGCCTCTTCGGTAACGCGCCAGCGTACGCCCTTGGCATCTTGCAAAGTGCCATCCACAGTCTTGAACCTATGCGACTTGCGTTCATAGGCCCGCACACTGCGTTTCTTGGGATCGCCCATCAGAACAACGGGCCTGTCAGCGATGGCGTCGTTGATAACGGGTTTGCCCTGGAACGCATCCAGTGGCCAGGCCCGCGCAGCCCCGAACTGGCGGATGGCAAACACATAGTCCTTTTGGCGGTGCTGCGATTGATCCACCAGTGCGGGGAACATCAACTCGGGCGATGCAAAATATTCCTGATAGACAACGCCCGACCCATAGTTGCGGCGATGTCCGGTGCTGAGCGAAAGAACCTTGCTGTCGGGATGCGAGGCTTTCCAGCTGTCCCAGCGGGTTATCACGACCGGGCGCTGCTTCAGCTCGATCCCGCTGTCGACCAAAGGTCCAACCACAGGTTTGCCGGTATATTGGTTCCACAGTGAATGGGTGGTGCGGTCGAACATCAGTTTATTGGACCGATAGAGAAAACCGGATGAGCCGAAAACCAGCGGTTTGCGCTGTCCGGGAACCTGCGTTTCAAACAGGATACCCGATCCGCACAAGGTGCAATAGGCCAGAGCGACGGGCACACCTCCGATCACCTCGTTGAACATCTCGTGCCAGCCCATTATGCGCAGCGGATAGGCACGCACATCGCCATTGATTGAAACACCAAAGACCAGATCGTCGTCTTTGAGGTATGAGGCTCCTTTGGCCGAAATCAGCGTTGGATTGTCCAGCGACGGGATACCGTCTTTCTTGACCCCGCCCCAGGTGATTTCTTCAAGGCGGATTTTCATCTTGTCGCGCTGCAAATACTCGGGGCGCAGGAAGACGTCAAAATTCTCGTCGATACCCAGCAGTACTTCACGTTTGAATGGGATCAGCGAGGGGTGGGGTACGATCTGCGGATTACGCTCTTGCCAGAGCATCCATTCGAACCAATCGGTTCCAAGATCCTGCCCGCTTAACTCGGCCATGACGGCGGCGATTTCGTCACGACGTCTGCCGGAATAGCGTAGTCCGGTCAACAGGGCGGCAACAACGTCGGGGTCGCCGCGTTCGCG
The DNA here is from genome assembly GCF_013031565.1 of Ruegeria sp. HKCCD7255. Taxonomy (NCBI): domain Bacteria; kingdom Pseudomonadati; phylum Pseudomonadota; class Alphaproteobacteria; order Rhodobacterales; family Roseobacteraceae; genus Ruegeria; species Ruegeria sp. HKCCD7255. Next base: position 57,718 of record NZ_WQAG01000001.1, read on the forward strand.
CAAAAAATCCATCCCATACTGAAATTCCGAGGTGATCCCGAACAAGGTGGACCGCACGGCGTCGAGCACGGGATCTTCCTGGGCCCATCCGATATTGGGCAGCATCGCGCCGGCCCCAAGCAGGCTGGCAAAATGGCGGCGAGTTATCATCATGGCTCTCTCTCCAATCGCATCTGGACAGAGTGTGCCCGCAAACGCGCTCACATTCACGCAACAGGCGCGTGATCGCGCCGCGATTGAAACGAAAGGACCTAGGCCTTGGGGGTTGGATCAGACTCGTCGGCCTTGGGGGGGCTGTCTTCGGCCCTCAAGGTCAAGGGTGGGTCGTTGGTTTCCGCGGCAATCGGGGCAGGGGCTGAAACTTTTGGTTCTGGGTCTGGAACCGATTCTTCGGGCCCCGGAACGGGCACCGCGCGAGGCGTTCCATCGTCTTCGATCGCGGATGCGGGCTCTACCAACGGTTGGGGCACGGCTTCTTCGACGCGCCGGCGAAACACCAGAAGATTGCGCCAGTTGGTGGACGATCCGGTCAGGCCAGACCGGTCCTCACTGGGCAGAAGTTCCGCGCGCTGATATTCCCAACCGTCCCGACCCATCTGGTTCAGGATCTGTTCGACCGAAACGGCAAAGCGCCCTTCCGGGGTCTTCACACCTTTGGCCTTGGTGCCTTTCTGCGGGGCGGGAACAACTTTGTATTCGTAACGCGACATCACTTGGTCCTGATCTTTTACCGGCGCAAATTAACATGCCATCACGCAGGTGAAAGCACTCTCGGCATATTCTGCAATTTCACTTTGAACTGTTGCGCGAACCCTGCGCTGCTTTCTCGACCAGGGTCAGGCAAACCTCAGTCGCCAGCGCCATATCCTGCACTGATATCCATTCAAGCGGGCCATGGATGCACTGCATGCCCGTAAAGATATTCGGTGTGGGCGTGCCGAACTCTGTCAGGCGCGAGCCATCGGTGCCGCCACGGATTGGAACCGAGATCGGTTCGATCCCATGGGCGCGGCAGGCCTCACGGGCCAAATCCACCGGTGTCATATCGTTTTCCAGCCAATAGCGCATGTTGCGGTATTGGTGACTGATGTCGCAGCTGATCTGGGCGCGCGGCTCGGTCGCCTGAACGGCTGCGCAGACCTGACGGACAATGTCGCGCTGTGCTTCCAGCCCTTCCATTTCAAAGTCACGCAGGATCAGTTTGATCTCCATCTCGGATGAGCCGCCATTCATGTCGGTGACATGAATAAAGCCCTCGCGCCCATCGGTGACTTCGGGCGTCATGGTCGCCTGTGGTAGAGTTTGAACGATTTTGGCTGCCAGATGCGCCGCGTTGACCATCTTGTCCTTGGCCAGCCCGGGGTGGATCGACACTCCGGTGATCTTGATCACGGCGCGGTCAGCCGAGAAGCTTTCATATTCGATCTCCCCCACTTCCTGCCCGTCCAGGGTGTAGGCAAAATCCGCTTTCAGATCCTTGGGCAATTGTTCCGTCACCCCGCGCCCGATTTCTTCGTCTGGTGTAAATGCGATGCGGATCGGGCCGTGCGCGATGTCAGGGTTTTCGATCAGATGCCGGGCGATTGTCATCAGGATCGATACGCCCGCCTTGTCATCACCTCCCAGCAGGGTGGTTCCTGACGCGGTGATAAGGTCATGACCGATCTTCGTCGCTAGATAGGGGTGATCGTCGGGGGACAGCACCAGTTCGGCATCATCGGGAAAGGTGATATCACCGCCGTTATACCCTTTGATCACGCGCGGTTTGACGCCGGTTGCGTTGAATTGCGGCGCGGTGTCTACATGGGCCAGAAAACCGACGGTCGGCCCCTCAGCCGTGCCCGGAATCGTCGCCACAACGACGCTGTCACCGGTCATTTCGACATCCTGCGCACCAATCTCTTTCAATTCGTCACGCAGCAGGTTCAGCATATTGAACTGAATGTCGGTGCTGGGGGTCGAGGCCGAGGTCTCGTCGCTTTGGCTGTCGATGGCCGCGTAGCGCACCAGCCGGGTTTCGAGTTCCTGATCAAATCTGCTTTTCATGGCACCTACCTCTCTGGTGCCGAAGAAAGAGCGCAAACGAAAACGGAGTCAAGCAGATGGCCTGACTCCGCTCAGAACTGGATTGGTTGTTTAGGACCCGAGCTTTTTGCCGACCAACTCGTTGACCGCCTTGGGGTTGGCCTTGCCACCGGTGGCCTTCATCACCTGACCAACAAACCAGCCAGCCAGTTTCGGGTTCACCTTGGCCTTTTCGACCTGCGCCGGGTTGGCAGCGATGATCTCATCCAGTGCGGCCTCGATCGCGCCGGTATCCGTCACCTGCTTCATCCCGCGCTCTTCGACGATCAGCGCCGGGTCGCCGCCTTCGGTATAGACGATCTCGAACAGATCCTTGGCGATCTTGCCCGAGATGGCGTCCGAGGCGATCAGGTCGATGATCCCGCCCAGCTGCGCCGGAGACACGGGCGAGTCGGTGATGTCATGGTCTTCTTTCTTCAAGCGACCAAACAGTTCGTTGATGACCCAGTTTGCGGCCAGCTTGCCATTGCGGCCTTGTGCCACCTCTTCGAAATAGGCGGCGGATTCCACCTCGGCTGTCAGCACCGAGGCGTCATAATCGGTGAGGCCAAACGCGCTGATGAACCGCGCCTTCTTGTCGTCAGGCAATTCGGGCAGCTTGTCGGCGATATCGTCCACCCAGGCCTGCTCGATCTCAAGCGGCAGCAGATCGGGGTCGGGGAAATAGCGGTAATCATGCGCTTCTTCCTTCGATCGCATCGAGCGGGTCTCGCCCTTGTCCGGATCGTACAGGCGCGTTTCTTGCTCGACCTCGCCACCGGCCTCGACAATGGCGATCTGACGGCGGGCCTCGACCTCAATCGCTTGCTGGATAAAGCGCATCGAGTTCATGTTCTTGATCTCACATCGCGTGCCCAGATGCGAAAAATCCTGCGTTTCCTGATATTTCTCATAGGCACCGGGCAGGCAGATCGAGACGTTCACGTCGGCCCGCAAGTTGCCGTTTTGCATGTTGCCGTCACAGGTGCCCAGATACCGCATGATCTGGCGCAGCTTGGCGATATAGGCGGCGGCCTCTTCGGGGCCGCGGATATCGGGGCGGCTGACGATCTCCATCAGGCAAACGCCAGTGCGGTTCAGATCAACGAAAGACATGTTAGGGTCCATGTCGTGGATCGATTTGCCCGCGTCCTGCTCCATGTGGATACGCTCGATCCGAACCATGCGCGCGGTGCCATCGCCCAGTTCAACCAGCACTTCGCCTTCACCCACGATGGGGTGGTATAGCTGAGAGATCTGATAGCCTTGCGGCAGGTCCGGGTAGAAATAATTCTTGCGATCAAAGGCCGATTTCAGGTTGATATCCGCTTTCAGGCCCAGCCCGGTCCGCACGGCTTGTTCAACGCAGTACTCATTGATAACCGGCAGCATGCCAGGCATCGCCGCATCCACGAAAGCCACGTTCGAGTTCGGCTCGGCCCCGAATTCGGTCGATGCGCCCGAAAACAGCTTGGCATTGGACGAGACCTGCGCATGCACCTCCATCCCGATCACCAGTTCCCAATCGTGCTTGGCCCCGGCAATGGTCTTGGGTTTGGGCATTTCGTATGTCAGGTCGAGCATGGCGCGCCTCATATCCGCAATCTTCTAGGCCAGCGTATTAGGCCCGGTGCGGCAAAGGAGCAAGGGGGAATGGGGGCAATTCAGCGAAATCACCCCCGCAGGATCAGTTCCCCGAAAACTGAAGGCCCGAAGGCGTGAAAGTCACGCTTTGACCGCTTCGCAGTTCTTCGCGGAACAGGTCCGAAATGGCGCGCAGCGCGTCAGTGTGGCCACGAGCGGCAAAACGTTCGGGCGAATTGATCCGCAGGCTGTTGTTGAACCCGTCTGCGGCGTGGGCCCAGATCATCGGGTGCAGCTCGGTCATGTGATCACGGATCAGCCATTGCGCGGCTTCGCAGATCTGTTCACGCGCTTCATCAGCCTTGGGGTTGGTCCCCGCGCGTTTCTGCAAGGTGATGGCGCAATAAGCGGCCAGCAGGTTGATCATCTGCTGATCCGGGCGACGATGAACGATGTCGCACAACCCTTCCAGGAAGTACTCAACATCCACCTGTGCAAGCGCGTCGTCATCCAGCGCAATCGCGTCAAACTGAACCCAGGTGTAACCACCTGCGCCCCAGACCGAATGGGTCTGAGCTGCAATGCGCAGCGCCTGAACTTCGAGTTCTTGGTGGCTGCCGAACCAGCGCGGCAACAGATGCGTACCCATGGCGCGCATGTGACGTTGGTTCTGCGGATCCAGCGCGATCAGCGCCTCGTATTTCTGTGCAACCCGCGCCTGTGCCTGTGGCTGAGAGGCCAGCAGCGCGCATTCGGCTGCGGCCAAAGCCGGGCTGTCAGCCAATCTGGACTGGCACAAAGGCAGAACCGCTGCCGCTCGGTCGAAATGCGCGGCGCACCGGGCGCTGTGGAGCGGGGGCAACGTCGCGTCGGTCGCCGTTCCGCGCCATGCCCAGGCCATGTCGATGTGGGTCAAGGCAACCACCAGGCCGATCATCGGATCGCCCGAATGTAGGCGGTATTCATTCTCAAGCTCTGAGATCCCGCACAACAGGTCGTATTCCTGAATGGCTTTCCCATCTGACAGCGCGTGTTCGACAGCCAGAACCACGTCGGAACGCGCGCCAAAGGCCAAAAGATCCACCACGGGTTGGCCGCACGGTGTCACTTTTCGCGCCGCGTCGGCGGCGTGCATTTCTTGCGACAGCTCGTCCCAAAGGTCCTGACGCGCTAGGTGTCTTCCGCGTTCGATCAGCTTGTGACCGACTACATCTTCAGGTTGCATCTGGGCAATTGGAATATTCAGTTGTCCCGACGCCAAAAGCTGGGCGGGCACATCAGCAGTAGCCGAGAGCGTTTCGGGATTGGATTGGTCTAAACGACCGGGTTTTCGGGCGAACATTGCCCCAAGAGACCGTAACATAGTGAACTCGTATATAACTGAACATTCGTAACGTATTCAGTTTGACGAGTATTTGTTTTTAATTCAAGAAATCCGCCCGAAAACCTCTGAATCCGAAACCAATATCGTAAGATTCCAGTGAATCGTTTCTAGAAAACGCGGAAATGATGCCGCTCAACGTCGAATCCGGCGCTTTGCAGAACGATCTCGAGTTGTTTGTGGGGTGGCAAAGATTCATCTGGCAAACGTATTCTCTTGTCGGTCTTCAAGATGGCCGAAACCCTGACGGAAAAGTCCCAACGGGTGTCGAACCGGAACTTTTTTACCTCGGCCAAAGCAAGCGACCCCTCTCTTTTTCCACTGTACCAACTCAGCTTGTCGTCGGTTATGGACATTCCGGCACGGGTATCCATGGCGACGTCCCAAAGGGCGGGGAGGGTCGCCAGGGCCAAAAGGCCCATCAACCACCAGGCTGCATCCAGAACGATAATCAGCCCGACCAGAACCGCATAAATGCAGATCAACACCGTAACGGTGCGCTGGTTACGGTTCTGCCGGGTGAATTCGAACACTGGCTTGGTCATGCATTGAGAATCCGCGAGATCATTTCGGTGGTGTCGCGTGACAGATCCGGCGTGTTTGCGATGCGCTGCAACTGCGTCTTGATCAGTGCTTGTCGGTCGGCATCATAGCGTTTCCAGGTCTGGAACGCACTGCACATGCGCGCTGTGGTCTGTGGGTTGACCGGATCAAGCCGGACCAGCCAGTCAGCCAACAGCGCATAGCCCGCTCCACCTGCCGCATGGAACCCCGCGTGATTCATCGCCAAAGCACCCATCACAGCGCGGAACCGGTTGGGGTTCTTCCAGTTGAAATCGGCATGTTCGGTTAGGGTCCGCGCGGTCTGCGCTGCCGCATCAGGCGCCGCCAACGAGACCTGAAGCCCAAACCACTTGTCCATCACCAGCCTGTCATGTCGCCACTGATCGTAGAAGGCCGACAATTCCTCTTTACCTTTGCCCGCGCGCAGCAGGCACGACAGCGCTCCGAGCTGTTGGGTCATGTTGTCGGCCCGTGTATAAGCCTGAGCCGCCATGGCCCCACCATCCAGACGCGTAGTCAGCGCCAGAGCTGCTCCTCCCAGGGCGCGCTTGCCCGATTGCTGAGCATCCGGGGCATAAGGCTCGTCCACCACCGTTTCGCTGTGCAGGCGCGGCAGCAGGTCTTGCACATGTTGGGCGGTTGTTTGTCGCAGAGTCTCAATCGCAGTCCAGATTGCCATCGGATCGGGCGTGTGGCCCTGTTCGTGCAGCGCGGCGGCCAGTTCGGATTGGGTTGGCAAGCCCAACATCAAAGCCCGGTAGGCCGCATCGAGATCCGCATCCAGCAGAACGGCCAACAACCCATCCAGATAATCCGCGCCAGGTGTTGCATCCTGCGTGATCATGCGCAGCAGCGTATCCTGAACCAGCGACCGCCCCGCTTGCCAACGATTGAACGGGTCGGTGTCATGGGCCAGCAAAAAGGCGCGCTCGGCGTCGCTGTGGTCTTGTTCAAGGATCACTGGGGCCGAAAACCCGCGCAGGATCGAGGCCATCGGCTTGGCCGGAAGACCGGAAAAGACAAAGCTCTGCTCCGCCTCTGTCAGCTCAAGAATTTCCGTTTCGCGCAGCTCATCTCCGTTGGGGCCAAGCAAGCCAACGGCGACCGGGATGACTTGGGGTAGCTTCTCATCCTGACCGGGCGTGGGCTCGGTCCGCTGGCGCAGGGTCAGGGTATAGGTGCCGTCGGCCCAGTCTTCGCTGACGCCGAGACGTGGCGTACCCGACTGGCTGTACCAGCGCTTGAACTGGCTCAGATCGCGGCCGGTGGCATCCTCAAAGACCTGCAACCAATCTTCGATTGTGCAGGCCTGACCGTCGTGACGTTCGAAATAAAGATCAAGCGCCTTGGCATAGCTGTCGTCACCCACAAGCGTCTTGAGCATCCCAATGATCTCGGCGCCTTTTTCATAGATGGTTGATGTGTAGAAGTTGTTGATCTCTTGAAAGCTTTCGGGCCGAACCGGATGGGACAAGGGGCCATTGTCTTCGGGGAACTGCCGTGCGCGCAGGTCGATGGCATCGTGAATGCGCTTGACCGGGGCCGAGCGCATGTCGGATGTGAACTGTGCGTCACGAAAGACCGTCAGACCCTCTTTGAGACACAGCTGGAACCAGTCGCGGCAGGTGATGCGGTTGCCGGTCCAATTGTGGAAATACTCATGCGCGATGATCGCCTCGATCCGTTCGAAATTCATATCGGTCGAGGTTTCGGGACTGGCCAGCACGGCGGAGGAGTTAAAGATATTCAACCCCTTGTTCTCCATCGCGCCCATGTTGAAATCATCGACGGCCACGATGTTGAACACATCCAGATCATATTCGCGGCCATAGACGTCCTCGTCCCACTTCATCGACTTTTTGAGCGCCTCCATCCCAAAGGCACACTTGCCTTCATCGCCGGGGCGGACCCAGAGATTCAGGACAACATCGCGACCCGACATCGTGGTGAAGTGGTCAGAGTGTGCGACGAGCTCGCCCGCAACCAGCGCAAACAGATAGGCCGGTTTGGGCCAGGGATCGACCCATTCCGCCCAGCCTTCTCCCTGGTCTGACGGGTTGCCATTGGACAGCAGCACCGGCAGGTCGCCTTTGATGCGCACGGTAAACGTGGACATCACATCAGGTCGGTCGGGATAGAAGGTGATCTTTCGAAACCCTTCTGCCTCACATTGGGTGCAATACATGCCGCTTGACATATAAAGCCCCTCAAGCGCGGTGTTGTTGCCCGGATCAATCTCGACCACGGCCTCCCATATGAAAGGCGCAGTGGGGACATCGGCGGTCAGGCCTTTGTCAGTCACTTCGGGCGAGATAGTCGCGCCGTCGATAGAGGCGCGGATCAGTTTCAGCTCTTCACCATGCAGAAAGAACTGGTGATCACTGGCGTCGGGATTGGGTCTGAACGCGATGCGGGACGTGACCCGCGTGGCATGTGCTGCCAAGTCAAAGGTCAGGTGTACAGAGTCGACCAGAAATCCAAAGGGTGTGTAGTCTTTGAGGTAGATTGTGGTCGGAGCAGCGTCGCGCATCAGGGCCTCGTATCAGTTGGGTCGGCGCAGACGTTAGGGGCATCGCAAGATGGCTGCAAGCCGCCGTGATCTTGCCATTTGAAACTGCTTCTTGATATTTTGGTAAATTATTTTTACCAAAATTTACGCGTTTTTGTTGCCTATCGGAAATTTTCCCCCTAACTGAGGTCGAGAGGAAACTTCGGCACAGTCGGAAAGGGATCGATATGAGTGACAGAGTAAACCGAAACGGGCTGCAAATTGATCCGGTGCTTGTAGATTTTGTCGAGACACAGGCGCTGCCGGGCACGGGTATCGCGGCCTCTGATTTCTGGGCGGGTCTTGCGCGGCTGGTCAATGAACTGGGACCAAAGAACCGCGACCTACTGGCCAAACGGTCCGATATTCAAAGCCGTATTGATGGCTGGCATGCCGCACGCAAGGGGCAGGAGATTGACGCCGCCGAATACCACGGTTTTCTGCGAGAGATTGGGTATCTGGTCGAAGAGGGTGACGCTTTTCAGATCGAAACAGCAAATGTCGATCCCGAAATCGCGAAAACTCCGGGCCCGCAGTTGGTTGTGCCCATCACCAACGCGCGCTTTGCATTGAACGCGGCCAATGCTCGTTGGGGCAGCCTTTACGATGCGCTTTATGGTACCGACGCAATGGGTGATCTGCCCTCAGGCGGCGGATATGACACCGTGCGCGGTGCGCGGGTGATTGCCTGGGCAAAGGCGTTTCTGGATGAGGCCGTACCTTTGGCGTCCGGATCTTGGACAGATGCGTCCGCTCTGAGCGTTGCAGATGGTGCTTTGACCCCCACACTGGCAGATCCGACACAGTTTGTGGGCTTTGGCGGTGGCGCAGAAGCCCCCGAGTTTATTCTGCTCAAGAATAACGGGCTGCACATTCAGATCGTGGTTGATGCCGCCAGCACAATCGGGGCAAGCGACCCGGCTGGCATTTCGGATGTGCGGTTGGAATCGGCGCTCTCCACGATCATGGATTGCGAAGACTCGGTGGCCTGCGTGGACGCGGCCGACAAGGTCGTGGCCTATGGTAATTGGTTGGGCCTGATGAAGGGCGATTTGACTGAGGAAGTCAGCAAGGGTGGCAAAACCTTTACGCGCAAGCTGGCCGATGATGTTGCCTATACGGGCGCCAGCGGCGAAGCGGCCACGTTGAAAGGCAGGTCGCTCATGCTGGTACGTAATGTCGGGCATTTGATGACCAACCCTGCCGTTCTGGATGCCGAAGGGCGCGAGATTGGCGAGGGGTTGTTGGATGCGCTCTGTACCACGTTGATCGCAATGCACGACCTGAGCCGCGATGGCGGCAACTCGGTCGAAGGCTCGGTCTATGTCGTCAAGCCCAAGATGCACGGGCCGGAAGAGGTGGCTTTTGCGGTCGAGATCTTTGACATGGTCGAGGACATCCTTGGCTTGCCGCGCAACACCGTAAAACTGGGCATAATGGATGAGGAACGTCGCACCTCGGCCAACCTTCGGGAATGTATCCGGGCCGCTAAATCGCGTGTCGCCTTTATCAACACCGGTTTCCTGGATCGGACCGGGGATGAGATCCACACATCGATGGAAGCCGGTCCGATGTTGCCCAAGGGTGACATCAAGAACACGCCCTGGATCGCCTCGTATGAGGATCGCAACGTCGATATCGGGTTGGCCTGCGGGCTGAAAGGCAAGGCGCAGATCGGCAAGGGCATGTGGGCGATGCCCGACCGGATGGGCGATATGCTTGAGGCCAAGATCGGTCACCCGATGTCCGGCGCGACCTGCGCCTGGGTGCCGTCGCCGACAGCTGCAACCTTGCATGCCACGCATTATCACAAGGTCGATGTACTGGCCCGACAGGACGAGATCGCGGCAGGTGGCGCGCGCGGCACGCTTGAGGATCTGCTGACCATCCCGTTGTTGGGCGGGCGCAACCTGAGCGATGAAGAGATCACGTGTGAGATCGAAAACAATGCGCAAGGCATTCTGGGCTATGTGGTGCGTTGGGTTGATCAGGGCGTGGGCTGTTCCAAGGTTCCCGACATCAATGATATCGGCTTGATGGAAGACCGCGCGACGTGCCGAATTTCCAGTCAGGCCTTGGCCAATTGGCTGCACAACGAGCTGATCAGCCAAGAGCAGGTTATGGCTGCGATGCAGAAGATGGCCGCTGTGGTGGACCGTCAGAATGCAGGTGATCCGTCTTATCAGCCGATGGCGCCTGGGTTCGACGGGATCGCCTTTCAAGCCGCTTGCGATTTGGTGTTCAAAGGGCGTGTCCAGCCTTCGGGCTATACCGAGCCGGTTTTGCATGCCCGTCGGTTAGAGCTCAAGGCCAGCCTCGGCTAAGAGACAGGTATTGGGAACGAGTAGTCTGTCTGCCTCCTCGTGCTCCTCAGAAGATAGTATTGGTCAAATGAAAGGGATCAGGCATGGCAGTTTCCTTGCGCAAGGCGCGCACGATTATTCGCAAGGCTCTGGAAAAAGGGCGTGAACTAGAGTTAAAGCCGCTGTCGGTTGTGGTTCTGGATTCAGGCGGTCATGTCATCGCGTTCGAGCGCGAAGATGGCGCGGCACCCGGACGGTTCGCGATTGCGCAGGGCAAGGCCTATGGGTCGGTCATGCTGGGCATGGCGGGCACCGCGCAGATGCAGCGGGCCGAGGCGCAGGCCTATTTCATGGCGGCTGTGAACGGCGTTTACGGTGGTCAGGTGGTGCCGGTGCCAGGTGGCGTCTTGCTGCGGGATCGCAAGGGGGCTGTCATCGGCGCGGTTGGCGTGACCGGCGATACCTCGGACAATGACGCAGTGGCGGCGATGGCCGGGATCGAAGCGGCTGGCCTGATCGGCGAGATCTAAGCGTCCCCGTCAGAAACAGCTCGGGGCGGCGCAGTGCGTGTCGAACCACGAAACGCTTGCGTGATTTTAACAGAGATACCGTGGTCGACATCTTGCCTGGGTCAATTGTTGGTCTTCGTGACGAAAATACACGCATTTGAAGCGCATATTTGTCGCTTTGATGCGGTTGTTGAGAAATTCACAGACGAAGCTGCGCCCATGCACTTTGAAACCTGCAACGGATTTGGCATTAAGGCACAAGCCGTCTTGGAGCATGGAGAAAACTGAATGGCGCGTCCGGTTGTCGGAATTATCGGAAACTCGTATCTGCTGAACGATGAGTACCCGACCCATACAGGCGGCACGATGAATTCTGATGCTGTGGCGAATGTTTCGGACTGTATCCCATTGCTGATCCCTTCGGACCCGCGGTTTGTCTCTGTCGCAGAACTGCTTGAGGTCTGTGACGGGTTTTTGCTGACCGGTGGTCGCCCAAATGTGCATCCCGAGGAATATGGCGAGTCTGCAACCGAGGCGCATGGCGAGTTTGACCGCGCGCGGGATGCGATCACGTTGCCTCTGGTCCGGGCTTGCGTTGAGCGTGGTCAGCCTTTTCTGGGCATTTGCCGCGGGTTTCAAGAAGTCAATGTGGCCATGGGCGGCACCCTATATCCCGAGATCCGCGATCTGCCCGGGCGTCAGAACCACCGGATGCCGCCGGATGGGACGCTGGAAGAGAAATTTGCGCTGCGCCATGTGGTGACGCTCAGCGAAGGAGGCGTGTTCCACCGGCTGTTCGGGGCGCAAGAGGTGATGACCAACACGCTGCACGGGCAGGGCATCAAGAGCGTCGGGCAGAATGTCGTCATCGACGGCCACGCGCCGGATGGTACACCCGAAGCGATTTACGTTGATGGCGCGCCCGGCTTTACCCTGTCGGTTCAGTGGCACCCGGAATGGGATGCGGCCAACGATCCGGTGTCGCGGCCTTTGTTTCAGGCCTTTGGAGAGGCCGCTCGGTCTTGGGCCGGATGCAAGCGGTCCACACCGCTGCAACGCATGGCCTAGCGTCGAAGGGGAACCGGCCCCAAGGGCCGGCCCCGCATTTCAGATCAGATCAGCAGATCGAACTGCCGGTTCAGCGGCAGCGTGCGTGCGCGCTCGCCGGTCAGATCAAAAAGCGCATTACCAAGCGCGGGCATTGAGGGCGGTGTGCCGGGCTCTCCGGCGCCACCCATATGTTTGTTGGTCTCAAGGATGCGTACCTCGGTGAGCGGAGTGTTATGCATCCGCAACGCGTCATAGTCGGGGAAGTTGTATTGCTCGACCTCGCCATCGGCAAAGGTGATCTCGCCCTGAACCGCGGCGGAAAGGCCATAGATCATGCCCCCGATCATCTGTGCCTCGACCGTCGCCGGATCCAGTGCCAGACCCATATCGCAGGCAATCCAGGCCTTGCTGATGCGGATGCTGCCGTCTTCGTCGACCACCTCGATCACCTGCGCGACCGGAGTGCCAAAGCTGTAGGTCAGAGCCACGCCGCGCCCTACGCCATCGGGTGTTTGCCCGGTCCAGCCAGACATCTCTTTGACCGCAGCCAGACATCCGGCCGAAGGCGCGTGTTCCGACTTGGCCAGAGCCAGACGGAATTCCAAAGGATCCTGACCTACGGCATGGGCCAATTCGTCCATGAAGGTCTCGTGGAAGAAGCCGTTATGGCTGTTGCCGACAGATCGCCAGAACCCCACAGGAATGTCTAGCGGTGCGATATGGCCGCTCATCCGGTAGTTCGGTATTGCATAAGGCTGGTTGAAGAACCCTTCGACCAGAACCTTGTCGGGGCCGCCGCCGGGAAAACCGGTATAGCGCTCCATCGCTTGCTGTGTGCTGGACTGTGCGGCCACCTTGCCGTCGATCAGCACAGCCTGACCGTCTTTGACAGCGCCGCGCATCCGGGCCATCGCGCCAGGGCGATAGAAATCATGGCGCATGTCTTCTTCGCGGCTCCATGTGGTCTGGACCGGTACGCCCGGCATGGCCATCGCGACCTTGGTGGCGATCTCACCAAAGTCCAACTCACCGCGGCGGCCAAATCCACCACCCAGATAGGTGGTGTGGATCTCGACCGCCTCAGTGTCCAGATTGGCCACATTCGCCACGCGCATCTGGATCAGGGTCGGGGCCTGATTGCCGCACCACAGATCCAGCTTGCTGCCGGTAAACAGCGCGGTGGCGTTCATCGGCTCCATAGTGGCATGGGCCAGATAGGGTACAGTGTATTCTGCCGTGATCTCGGTCGCGCCTTCGGGCAGCACCGACACATCGCCATCATCGCGCATGGTCGAGTTCGGCTCGGCGTCGAGAGCCTTGGCGATTTCGGCGAAAATGCCCTCGGTTTCAGGCGGGTATGGAGCATCGCCCCAATCCACGTCGATAGCCTCGACCGCCTGAATGGCTAGCCAGGTGTTGGATGCAATCACCGCAACTCCGGTCCCCAGATCAACGATCTTTTCCACGCCGGGCATGGCTTCGGCGGCACTGGCGTCAAACCCTTTCATGTCGCCACCCAGTTTTGGGTTCATCCGCACGCTGGCGAATTTCAGACCTTCGGGCCGGACATCGATGCCAAACTCGGCTGTCCCAGTGGACTTGCCTGCCATATCCAGACGCGGCTGCGACTGTCCCAGTAGCCGCCACTTAGACGGGTCGCGCAGAGGGGCTTCAATCGCTTCGATCTGGCCTGCGGCGGCGGCAAGTTCGGTATAAGGGATCTGTGTGCCATCGGGTGCGATGACTGCGCCTTTTGCCGTTTTCAACTGCTCGCGATCCACGCCCAATTGGTCGGCTGCCGCCTGTTTCAGCGTCTCGCGCGCTGACGCTCCGGCCAGACGCATCCGTTCGAAACCGTCTTTCATCGAGGTTGATCCACCGGTGATCTGCAGGCTGAGCGTTCGGCCCAGAACGCCCAGGGCTTCGCCCAGATTGTGCTGGAAGTCGGTGACGTCATAGCCTTTGTTCGGCAGGCCCTCACCCACAAGGGCCGAGTTGTAATAGGCCGCCGCAGCGGGCCCGTGCAGCACGCGAATGTCGTCCAGCTCAACGTCCAGCTCTTCGGCGATCAAAGCGGCCCATGTTGTCATCACACCCTGGCCCATTTCCGCGCGCGGGGCGAACAGGGTGATCCCCTCTTGGTCGATCATCACAAAGGGGCTGAGCGCGGTTTCACCGTCCTGGGGTTTCAGCGGGTTGGCCGCAGGGCGGGTGACGTAATAGGCCCCAAAGGCGACACCACCCACAACAGCGGCAGATCCAATCAGGAAGGTGCGGCGCAGGATTTTTCCGATGCTTGCCATGGATCAGGCCTCCTTCAGCTTAGCGGCGGCATCGTGTATGGCCGCACGGATCCGGGGGTATGTCCCACAGCGACACAGGTTGCCCTGCATCGCGTCGTCAATGTCGGTGTCTGTTGGCACCGGGTTCTCGGCCAGCAAGGCGGCGGCCTGCATGATCTGACCGGACTGGCAATAGCCACATTGCGCCACCTGATTGTCAACCCAGGCTTGCTGGATCGCGGCCATCGCGTCGGGTGTGCCCAAGCCTTCGATCGTGGTCACATCGCCCCAGACATCCGACAGGGCCACCTGACAGGATCGTACGGCCTCGCCGTCGATGTGAACGGTGCAAGCGCCGCATGAGGCCACACCGCAGCCGAATTTGGTGCCGGTCAGGCCGACCTCATCGCGCAGTACCCACAAAAGGGGAACGTCATCAGGCAGATCTACCTGATGGGTCTTTCCGTTGATCTTCAGAGCGGTCGCCATGGCGCACCTCTTTCGGTTGGAATTGGTTTCTGACATAATTGTCGAAAAGTGTCAGGGTGTCAATTGACAAAATAAACAAAAACTGTCAAAGGGTTTGTTATGGAAAAAACGATTGACGATCCGAAGCTTGCGGCAATCCTGAATTCGGCGTTTCAGGCCTTTGCCTCTTACGGGTTTCGAAAAACCTCGATGGATGACATCGCCAAGGGGGCGGGGATGTCGCGCCCAGCGGTCTATCTGCATTTCAAGAACAAAGAGGCGATCGTCCGCCATCTGACCGAGTTCTACTACGGTGAGAAGATCACCGAAGTCGGGCAAGCCTTGGCGCAAGAGGGGACTATTCCTGACGTTTTGGCCGCTGCGATCAATGCGCAATCGGACGGGATGGCGGCGATCCTGGCCTCACCCCACGGGCTTGAGATGTTGGATGCTACCAAGTCCATGGCAACTGATATCGTCGAAACGGGCGAGGCCGAGTTGACCCGTCTTTATGCCAACTGGCTGCAGCGCGAGGCCGCTGCTGGCCGGGTCAATCTGACCACAGAGGCCTATGAGACTGCAAAGACGATGACCGCCGCCTTGAAGGGTATCAAAATGACGGCCTCTGGCGCGGATGAGTTCGAACAGAGGGTCGCCCAGTTGGCGGCGCTGTTTGGTGCAGCGCTTGAGGTCAGGTAACGCGCTGACGAATCTTGTATTCAGGGCGATCCCATAATCTATTGCCAATGATATCTGCCAGAATATCCACAGCGCGTTCGACGTCTGTTTCGTCGATGTAAAGCGGTGTGAAACCAAAGCGCATCACGTCGGGTGCGCGGAAATCTCCGATCACCCCTCGCGCGATCAGCGCCTGCATCGCGGCATAACCTTCGTCAAACCGGAATGAAACCTGACTGCCGCGCAACGCCGGATCACGGGGGCTGGCCAGGGTCAGGCCCGGGCAGGTTGCTTCGACCTGCGTGATAAACAGCTCGGTCAGTTCGATTGACTTCGCCCGAACCTGGGCCATGTCGGCCATATCCCAGATATCCATGGCGGCGGAGAGCGCAGACATCTGGATGATCGGCGGTGTGCCCACGCGCATCCGTTCAATCCCCGCGCCGGGGCGATAGTCGAGATCGAAGGCAAAGGGCGAGGCATGGCCCAGCCAGCCCGACAGGGCGGGGCGCACCTTGTCTGACAGGCGCGGTGCCACATAGATAAAGGCCGGAGCGCCGGGGCCGCCATTGAGATACTTATATGTGCACCCGACGGCAAAATCGGCCTTGCACCCGGCCAGATCCACTTCGATGGCTCCGGCTGAATGCGCCAGATCCCAAACCGTGATCACACCATTTGCATGGGCCAACTCGGTCAGAGCTTTCATGTCGTGCCTGCGTCCTGTGCGGTAATCCACCTCGGTCAACATCAGAACCGCCACGTCCTCGGTAATCTGCGCGGCCACGTCTTCGGGGTCGACAACCCGCAGCTCGTATTCAGGCCCAAGCGAGCGCAGCAATCCTTCGGCCATATAGAGGTCAGACGGGAAATTGCCGTTGTCTGACAGGATCACCCGGCGCTGTGGTACCAGTTCCAGCGCTGACGCGACGGCCTGATAGACTTTGATCGACAAGGTGTCGCCGACAACGACGCTGCCCGGCTCTGCTCCGATCAGCCGGCCAATCCGGTCGCCCAGTGCCAGGGGCAAAGCCATCCACCCGGCTTTGTTCCAACCGGTGATCAGCATCTCACCCCACTCGTCTTCAACCATTTCGGTGACGCGCGCCGAGGCGGCATTGGGCAGGGGGCCAAGGGAATTACCATCGAGATAGATGATGCCTTCCGGTAGGTGGAATTTGGTTTTGGTCGCTGCAAAATCGGTCATCTGAGCCCTTGCGAGTTGGGTGGTGCATTCGGCGTATCTGATAGTGGTGCAACTGTCTATCGTGCTGAAACGCAAGGCTCAGCGGCTGCCTGTTGCCAAATCCCTGATCTGCGTCAACCTGAGCTTTTGCCTTCGGGGACGGAAAGCGGTAGGACAACGGTCAAAAGCGACACTTTACCCTAGGGAATATACTTGCGTCGAATCGACATTCCACCCGTTTGGCTGATCGCGTTTGCAGCGCTGGCATGGCTGCAGGCGCGCAACCTGTCGTTGGGATTGTCGCTTGAGGGTGCGGTGACCGATTTGCTCAGTGGCCTATTGATCGGAGCCGGGATCGTGATTGCCATTTTGGCTGTGGTCGAGTTCCGGCGCCACCGAACAACGGTTTTGCCTCATGAAACACCCAGCGCCATGGTGCAGGCCGGGATCTATAAACGCAGTCGCAATCCGATCTATCTGGGGGATGTGCTGATCCTGACCGGTCTGATCTTGCGCTTTGACGCGGTGCTGTCTCTGGTTCTGGTTCCGATCTTTGTCTGGGTGCTGGAACGCCGTTTCATCTTGCCCGAAGAAGACCGGTTGCGCCGCAAGTTCCGAGCCGATTTTGCCCGGTATGAACGCCAAACCCGACGCTGGATCTAAGCCTGTGATGAATGTGACACAACGGAATGGATGCTGCGCTTGCGAAATAATCTTTCGCGAGTTAGACCAAGCGTTGACGAAGAATACCTGCCAATCGCGCGAACAGTTCGAAAATTAGGGGGAACACCGTTGAAGATAGGAACACCAAAAGAAGTATTTGACGGTGAGAACCGGGTGGCGATGACCCCGGACTCGGCTCGTCAGTTGCAAAAGCTGGGCTATGAATGCCTGATCGAAAAAGGCGCTGGTGCTGCGGCGGGGTTTTCGGACGCAGCCTATAAAGAAGCCGGTGTCGAGGTGATGAAAACCGCGGCCTCGCTGTGGAAAGCGGCCGATATCGTGGCCAAGGTGCGCCAGCCGAATGAGACCGAGCTGAAACGCCTGACCAAAGGCAAGACCCTGATTTCCTTCTTCAATCCTGCCGGGAATGAAGAAGGGATGGAGGCCGCCAAATCCAAAGGCGCCAACGTCATCGCGATGGAAATGGTGCCACGCATCAGTCGTGCGCAGAAGATGGACGCGCTGTCCTCGATGGCCAATATCGCAGGCTACCGAGCGGTGATCGAAGCGGGCAACAATTTTGGCCGGTTCTTCACAGGGCAGGTGACCGCAGCCGGTAAGGTGCCGCCTGCAAAGGTGCTGATCGTGGGTGCCGGTGTCGCCGGTTTGGCGGCCATCGGTACTTCGACCTCGCTGGGCGCGATCACCTATGCCTTCGACGTGCGCCCCGAAGTGGCTGAGCAGGTCGAATCCATGGGGGCCGAGTTTGTCTATCTGGATTTCGAGGAAGAACAGCAGGACGGTGCGGCCACAGGTGGTTATGCCAGCGTGCAGTCGGAAGAATTCCGCGAAGCACAGTTGGCCAAATTCCGTGAGCTTGCCCCGGAAATGGACATCGTCATCACCACCGCGTTGATCCCAAACCGCGAAGCGCCAGAGCTGTGGACCAAGGATATGGTTGAGGCTATGAAGCCGGGCTCGGTCATTGTTGACCTCGCAGCGGAAAAGGGCGGCAACTGCAAGCTGACGGTGGCGGATGAGAAGATCGTGACGGATAATGGCGTGACCATTATCGGCTATACCGATTTCCCAAGCCGGATGGCGGCGCAGTCTTCGTCGCTCTATGCCACTAACATTCGTCATATGATGACCGACCTGACGCCTGAGAAGGACGGTCAGATCAATCATGACATGGAAGATGACGTGATCCGTGGCGCGACCGTGACCTTTGAAGGTGATATCACCTTCCCGCCGCCGCCGCCCAAGGTGCAAGCGATTGCGGCGCAGAAAAAGCCCGAGGTCAAGGAGCTGACCCCGGAAGAGAAAAAGGCGCAAGAGATTGCGGCCTTCAAGGCGCAGACCAAACAGCAATTCACCCTTTTGGGTGTAGGCGGCGCGCTGATGCTGCTGGTGGGGCTGGTTGCTCCGGCCAGCTTCATGCAGCATTTCATCGTCTTTGTGCTGGCGATCTTTGTGGGCTTCCAGGTGATCTGGAATGTGTCGCATTCGCTGCACACACCGCTGATGGCGATCACCAACGCGATCTCGTCGATCATCATCGTTGGGGCCTTGATGCAGATCGGTTCGGGATCGTTCCTGGTCATTCTGCTGGCGGCGCTCTCAGTCTTCATGGCCGGGATCAACATCTTCGGCGGCTTCCTCGTAACCCGGCGCATGCTTGCCATGTTCCAGAAATCTTAAGGAGGCCGGGCACATGGAATTTGGCTTCACCACTGCCGCTTATGTTGTTGCGGCTGTTCTGTTCATCCTTTCCCTCGGCGGTCTGTCGAACCAGGAAAGCGCCAAGCGCGCGGTCTGGTACGGCATCGTCGGTATGGCGCTGGCGGTCTTTGCGACGCTGGTTGGCCCTGGCTCGGGCCTGTGGCTGTTGTCGCTGCTGTTGATCATTGGCGGTGGCCTGATCGGTCAATATGTGGCGCAGCGTGTGCAGATGACCGAGATGCCGCAACTGGTGGCCGCGATGCACTCGCTGGTTGGTCTGGCGGCGGTTTTCGTGGGCTTCAACGCGCATTTTGAGATCGGCAATGTCGCGCAGGTCATGGCGATTGCCGACAGTGCCAGTCAGGCGGACCTGTCCGATCTGGGCGCCTTTGCCAAGCTTATTGCTAAAAAGACGTCGGCGGAACTGGCCATCCTGCATGTGGAACTGTTCCTGGGCATCTTCATCGGGGCGATCACCTTTACCGGTTCGGTCGTGGCCTATGGCAAGCTTGCGGGCAAGGTGACCTCGGCGGCGACCAAGCTGCCCGGTGGTCATGCGCTGAACGCGGCTGCTGCTGGCCTCTCGTTCATCTGTCTGATCTGGTACACCAGTTCGGGTGGATTCTTCCCTCTGTTCCTGATGACGCTGGCGGCGCTTTTCATCGGCTATCACCTGATCATGGGCATCGGCGGTGCTGACATGCCGGTGGTTGTGTCGATGCTGAACAGCTACTCGGGCTGGGCGGCTGCGGCGATCGGCTTCAGCCTCGGGAATGACCTGTTGATCGTGGTCGGCGCGCTTGTGGGCTCGTCGGGTGCGATCCTGTCTTATATCATGTGCAAGGCGATGAACCGCCATTTCGTCAGCGTGATCCTGGGCGGCTTTGGTGGCACCTCGGGTCCGCAGATGGAGGTCGAGGGTGAGCAGATTGCCATCGAAGCGGATGGCGTTGCAGCCGCGCTGAATGACGCGGACAGTGTGATCATCATCCCAGGCTATGGCATGGCGGTGGCGCAGGCGCAGCAATCAGTGTCTGAACTGGTGCGCAAGCTGCGCGCCAAAGGCAAGAACGTCCGCTTTGCGATCCACCCGGTTGCGGGACGCTTGCCGGGCCATATGAACGTTCTGCTGGCCGAGGCAAAGGTACCCTACGATATCGTTCTGGAAATGGACGAGATCAACGAGGACTTCCCCGACACAGATGTGGCCATCGTCATCGGCTCGAATGACATCGTGAACCCTGCGGCGCAGGAGGATCCCAACAGCCCCATCGCCGGGATGCCGGTATTGGAGTGCTGGAAGGCCAAGCAGGTATTTGTTTCGAAACGTGGTCAGGGTACTGGCTATTCGGGCATCGAAAATCCACTGTTCTTCAAGGAAAACACGCGCATGTTCTATGGCGATGCCAAGGCGAGCCTGGACAAGCTGTTGCCCATGATCGACTGAACTTTGGATTGAGCAAATTGCAAAGGGCGCCTGCGGGCGCCCTTTTCTATTTTGGTTTGCAGGAAGCTTTGCCTTCTGACCTTCAAGGTATTTTTGAACAGAAGAAGCTGGGGGCGTGGTATACTGATCAAAAATCGAAGCTGCGGGAGATCTGTCTTGGAGAAAGTGAATGGTATCGGCGGGGTGTTCTTTCGGGCACGTGATCCGCAAGCGCTGAGTGCCTGGTATGAAACACATCTTGGGGTCAATCACTTTGACCCGATGCCCTGGAAACAGAGCGAAGGCTATACAGTGTTTGCACCCTTTGCTGAGGACACCGACTATTTTGGTCGCGCCGAACAGCAATGGATGATCAATTTTCGTGTCGATGATTTGGCGGCTTTGACTGCGCAGCTTGAAGCGGCGGGAATCGTGGTCGAGACCAACCCGGACTGGGACAGTGAGGTCGGAAAATTTGCGCGCATTCATGACCCAGAGGGCAATCCGATCGAGCTCTGGGAGCCAAATCAATGAGATAGTGGGGATGTATACCGTAGTATTCTCGTAACTATATGAAATAAAAAGATAATTGATCAAATCCGCGTCTGGCGTATAGTGCGTGCACCGAAGTGGAGCCCGCAATGACCCCGATAGACGACCACCCTTTGCGCTATGCTGTCGCCAATGAGTTGCACGCGCGGCCATTTCCGGTGGCAAACGCGCCGTGCACGGTGATCTTTCTTGCCATCAAGAACCCAGAAGCCGCGGTTGGGCGAGACAAGGGGCAAGACATCGCCCATCTGACCGATTTGTTGGACCGCCACGGAGCCCCACATCCGCAGCCGGGCGCGACGCATTTCGCGGGTCAAATTGGCCGCCATTGGTTGAAATGGGAGCAACATACGGAGTTTGTCACATATACCGCGATCGCCCAGAATGTCAGCGAGCGGGCCTTTGATCCGGCGGATTTCGAGGTTTTTCCAGAAGATTGGTTGATGTCCAGCACCGGGCAGCGGATCACGTCGATCCTGATGCGTGTCGTTCCGCGACCCGAGAACGAAGATGCGATCAAAGGTGCATTGAACGATTGGTTCGAACCGGAAAGCCTGGCGGCCTCGCGGGTTCTGGATGACTCGGCCATTTGTGGCAGTGACTTCCGGATCGATCCATCGGGGCATATGCGCTTTGCCGTGTTTGTTGGCGAAGGAACGGGCGAGCGCCGCATCGGACGCATTATCCAGCGCATGTGCGAGATCGAAACCTATAAAGCGATGTCGATGCTGGGTTTTGCCCGCGTCAAACAATTGTCCCCCCGTATCGGAGAGTTGGATGGCAAGCTGACCGATTTGATGGTGGAAATGACAGATGATACCGCGCCGCCTGACAAGTTGTTGCCTCAGTTGCTGAGCACCTCGACCGAGCTTGAGACGATAGCGGCCCGGTGTTCCTTCCGGTTCGGCGCGACCGGTGCGTATGAGGCGTTGGTGACCCAGCGGATCGCCGTTCTGCGCGAACAGCGGTTCAATGGCAGACAGACCTTTTCTGATTTCATGATGCGTCGTTATGATCCCGCGATGCGGACGGTGAAATCCACGGAACGGCGACTCAAGGCGCTGTCGGACAGGGCTATTCGCGCCGGTGAATTGCTGCGGACTCGTGTGGATGTGGAACGCAGTGCGCAGAACCAGGCCTTGCTGGAAAGCATGGATCGCCGCGCCGATCTTGCCCTGCGATTGCAGCATACTGTCGAAGGGCTTTCGGTGGTTGCCATCAGCTATTACGCGGTGTCGCTGGTCAGCTATCTTTTGTACCCGCTGACACAGATGGGTCTGAGCAAAGGAGCGCTGACGGCAGCAGTGACGATTCCCGTTGTATTGGCAGTATGGTTCGGCGTAAGGACGGTGCGTAAAAGGCTGGAGTGACCCTTTTTGGCGCTTTGCCGTTTCGGTGTCTGACGTTGCCTTGCTGGTTTCTGACAAGAGGTTTTCCTTGATCAGCGTGTATTCCGCTTGGCGTGCTGTGACGGCAGCCTTTGTCTTGAACGGAGCTTTGTTGGGCATCTGGGCGTCTCGGATTCCGGCGGTACGCGATGCGCTGGATCTGAGCCATGAAGATCTGGGGCTGGGTTTGTTGTTTGTCGCTGTAGGAGCGGTCTGCTCATTTCCGGTCACCGGACGATTGACGGATCGGTTTGGAGCGTTTCGCGTGACGCGTATCATTTCGGTTTTGTATCCGGCCTCGCTTGTTCTGCTGGCGTTGGCGGGGGATTTCGCATCCCTGGCGGCGTTTCTGTTCATTTTTGGTGTTTTTCACGGGTCGATGGATGTGGCGATGAATGCCTGGGCGGCCGAGGTTGAGCAGGTCTATGACAAACCCTTGATGCCCTCGTTTCACGCCATGTGGAGCTTTGGAGCCGGGCTTGGGGCGGCGAGTGGGTTCTTCGCCATCGGCTATGGTGTTTCGGTCTTTGATCACTTTCTCTGGGCGGGTCTTGCGGTTGCGGTTTTGACCCTGGCCATGTCGCATGTCCCTTGGGTGTCGAAACGCTCAGCGTCGTCCGATGCGCCTGCTTTTGCGCTGCCATCGGGCATACTGATCCTGGTTGGTTTGGCTGCTTTGTGCGGCACTTTGGGCGAAGGGGCCATCACGGATTGGAGCGCGATCTATTTGCGCGACGAGCTGGGCGCGGCAGAGAACATCGCGACCTTGGGGTTCACCACCTTCTCGATCACTATGGTTTTGTGCAGGTTGTCGGGCGGCTTTGTCATAGCGCAACTGGGACCTGTGCTGGCGGCACGGCTCAGCGGTGTCTGCGCGGCAATAGGTGTGCTGTGCGTGGTGACCGGTCAGGTTTTGGGGCTTGTCCTGTTTGGATTTGCCATGATGGGTGTGGGCTATGCGCTTCTGGTGCCAATTGCTTTTACGCGCGCAGCGAATGACCCGAAGGTCCCACCGGGACGTGCGATCGCGAGCGTTGCGACATTGGGTTATGGTGGGTTCCTGATCGGTCCGCCTCTGATCGGGTTTCTGGCAGATCTTCTGACGTTGCGGCTGGCCTTTGCGGTGCTGTTGCCGCTGGCGATCTTGTCAATTCTGGTGGCCGGCGCGCTGAAGCGCGCCGACTGATCTTGTTTAGCGACCGCGAATGCGGGGATCCAGCGCGTCACGCAGACCGTCGCCCAGATAGTTCACGCTGAGCACTGTCAGCGAGATGGCCAGGCCCGGCCAGAATACGCGTTCGGGGTATTGCTGAAGGTAGTCCACACCGTCAAACAGCAACCGCCCCCAGGTTGGGAAATCCGGCGGAAAGCCCAGACCCAGGAAAGACAGCGCGCTTTCGGTGATGATCGCTGTTGCAATTCCCAGCGTGGCCGACACCATGATCGGAGACAGCACGTTGGGCAGGATATGCCGTGTGATGATCTGGCTGTTGCTGGTGCCAATGGACCGCGCGGCCAGCACGAACTCGCGTTCCTTGATGGCCAGCACATCGCCGCGTACGATCCGGGCCGTGGGCATCCATGAGGTGATGCCAATGGCGCAGACGATCAGGATGAAGATCCCGCGCTCCAGCCCGAAGGCCGCCGACAATGGCTCGCGGAACAACAGCATCATGACCAGCAGCAATGGCAGCAGGGGCAGGGCCAGAAACAGGTCTGTCAGGCGCATCAGCGGTCCGTCCAGACGTTTGAAGAACCCAGCCAGAACACCGATCAAAGAACCCAGGAACAGCGCCAGAAGCATCGCGGTAATCCCGACCGAGACCGAGGTCTGACCGCCCGACATCATCCGCGCCAGAATATCCCGGCCCAGCTGATCGGTGCCGAACGGATGCGCCCAGCTTGGGCCCTGATTGCGCGAGCGGATGTCGATCTGTGTTGGATCGATGCTCCACAGGTAGGGGCCCAGATAGACACCAGCGACGATGAAAATGAACAGGATCGCCCCGATCATCGCACCTTTGTGTGTCTTGAACTGGTCCCAGACGTCGCGCCACTGGCTACGGGGTGGGGTGGTCAGTTCTTCGGCAACCCCGGCGCCGGGAACGGCGGTTGAAACCGGGGCCAGGCCTTCGTCAGGGATCAGCGTGTCTGATTTGTCGACATCAGTCATAGCGAATCCTCGGGTCCAGAATGCCGTAAAGCACGTCCGCGATCAGGTTGAACAACACGATCAGTACGGCAAAGATGAAGGTCAGAGTTTGCACCATCGGCAGGTCGTTGGCCTGAATGGCCCCGATCAGAAGCTGGCCGATGCCGTTCACCTTGAACACCTGTTCGGTGATGATGGCACCGCCAAAGATAGCGGGAATACCCAGCGCGATCACCGTGACCACCGGGATCATCGAGTTGCGCAGAACATGCACCATGACCACGGTGTATTCGCTCAGGCCCTTGGCGCGCGCGGTGCGGACGTAATCCTGATTGAGGTTGTCCAGCATCGAGGCGCGCATGAACCGGCTGAGCTGTGCGGTGATCTGAAGGGCCAGAACCATGACGGGCATGATCATTTGCTTCAGTTGCACGACAAAGCTGTCCCAGCTGTTCACTACATGGGTGGTGTCATAGATCGATGGGAACCAGCCCAGTTGGACCGAAAAGATCACGATCACCAAGACGCCCGAGAAGAAGGGCGGAACCGAGAAACCGACCATCGACACGAATGTGCCCATCTGGTCGAACCACGAGTACTGGCGGTACGCGGAATAGATACCGATGGGCAAAGCGATCAGGATGGCGACCACATAGGCGGTGCCAACAACCCACAGGGTCTGCGGGATACGCTGAACGACGATGTCCATAACGGGCGAGCGGGTCTGCCACGAAATCACACGCAGGTCACCTTCGGAAAAGGTGGTGCCAAACATGTGGTCGATCAGAACCTGCGGTTCGATCCAGAAAAACTGCACGATCCATTTCCAGAACCGGATATGCATCGGCTGGCCAAGACCCAGCGCTTCGCGCATTTTTTCTTTGACTTCGGGCGGAACAGTAAGCGGAACCTGCGCCATCGGGTCGCCGGGGGCGAGCTCGAGCAGCAGGAAAATGACGAGGCTGATGAAGAGTAGCGTGGGTACCGCCAGCACCAGTCGTCTAACAGTAAAGTTGAGCATTCAAAGGCGCCTTTGTTGATGCGTCTTCTTGTAGGGGTGATGCAAACGACCGCGCCCCGATCAATGTCGGGGCGCGGCTTTGCAAGGTTAACGCTTAGGAACCGGTTTTGCGGTACCAGTCCGCAATGTTCCACAGCTCGCTGTCCCAAACGTTCAGGACAACACCACCCAGTGTGTTTGCGTGGGCCGACAGACGACCACGGTGTACCAGCGGGATCATGCCGCCATTTTCAACCATGATGTCATTCAGCTTTTTCGCGATTTCAGCGCGCGCTTCCAGACCAGCGGTTTCGGCCAGTTGGCCGTGCAGCTTGTCAAACTCTTCGTTACAGAAGCGGCTGATGTTTTCACCCTGCCACTGCGTGTCAGGACGCGGAGCCTTGTCGCACAGGCCGTTGCCCAGGTAGGACTGCGGGTCGGTGCCGTTGAAGGTGTTGGCGTACATTTCAACGTCAGCATAGAACTTCTGGAACGTGTCAGGCGAACCCGGGTCACCGCCAAAGAAGACCGATGCGTTGATGTTGCGCAGTTCGGTTTCGATGCCGATCTGGCTCCACCACTCTTTGATCAGCGCCTGGAAGTCCTGACGGACAGCGTTGGTCGACGTCTGATAAACCACTTTCAGCGGAACACCGTCTTTTTCACGAATGCCGTCGCCATCAGTGTCTACGATGCCAGCGTCATCCAGCAGTTTCTTTGCGCCTTCAATGTCCTGCGTGTCGCAGGTCATCGAGGTTGAGTTGAACGCCGCAGGTGCCGGAACCCAGTTACAGGTCACTTTACCAGCCTGGCCGTATCCGATCTCAACCAGCAGCGGACGGTCGATGGCCAAAGACATGGCTTTGTAAACCGCTGGATCCTGCAGGAACGGATGCGGATGCTTGGCGGTCGAACGCTCACCTTCCGGCAGGTCGGGGGACGGGTTGGTCTGGTTCAGCATGATACGCTCGACCAGCGGGCCAAAGCCTGCAACCGGTGTGCCCTTGCCGCCTTCCTGCATCTGCGCGATCACTTCGGGCGCCAGCTGAAGGTTCCAGGCATAGTCGAACTCGCCGGTTTCCATCACGGCACGGCCAGCAGCTGTCGCGTCACCGCCGCCCTTGAATGTCACGGTCGCAAAGGCAGGCTTTGCCGGATCGCGATAGTTGTCATTGGCTTTGAATGTGATCACGTCATTCGGTTTGAATTCAGTGACAACAAACGGGCCGGTGCCAATGGGGTTAAAGTTCTGTTCGGTGCACTCAGGTGCTTTCGCGCCCAGGCAATCGGCGAACTGAGCGGCCTGGATGATCGGGCTTTCGCCACCGACAAACGGACCGTAAGGGAAGGGGGTCGGGGCGTCGAATGTGACCTTAACGGTCAGATCGTCCAGCGCTTCGACATTTGTCACGCCTTCAAATTTGGTCACCTGCGCACAACCACCTTCTGGGTCCATGCAGTAGTTCGCGGTGAAGACAACATCAGCCGAAGTGAACGGTGTGCCATCTGACCATTTGATTCCCGGTGCAATCTTCCAGGTGATCGAGGTGAGATCTTCGCTGACGCCACCGTTTTCAACCGTCGGGATCTCGGAGGCCAGGAACGGCACCATGTTGCCGTCTTGGTCGTAGCGGGCCAGGGGTTCGATCACCAACGAGGCGGATTCAACGTCCTTTGTACCACCGGACAGGAAAGGGTTCAGAATGGACGGAGCTTGCCAATAAATGATGCTGACGTTTCCGTCCGATCCACGCTCGGCAAAGGCCATTGGGGCCATTGCCGTGCTTGCAATCGCACCGAGCAAAAGGGTTTTGATCTTCATAATTAACTCCCTAGAAGGGCACGTTCGTGCCTCGATTATTTCCGCAATGCCTGCGGACTTGGCGTTGCCGCTTAGGGGTAAGCTTTTGTCAAGAAACGAAAATTCAAGCGAAGTGCCGTTTTTTTGACCGTCTCCCCAGGCGGTTACGAAGGGTATCGAAACAGAACTTGAGAAAAAAGCAAGTGGTGCCGTTGCGAAATCGTGCAATAGGTTTGACTTTTCTACTGACACCGCCTTAGCGTTTGGCATTCAGAAGAAAAATCAACGCCAAGGGGAGCGTACGCGTGCTGGATCAGCCTATTGCCCAGATCAAAAAACTGCGGGTGGAGTTTCAGACCAAGGATGGTCCGGTTGTCGGGGTCGAGGATGTTTCGTTCGAAGTGAATCCCGGCGAAACCGTTTGTATCGTTGGCGAATCCGGGTCGGGTAAATCGGTCTCGTCTTTGTCTTTGATGCGCCTGGTCGAGTTTGGCGGAGGCGAAATTGCAGGCGGTGAATTGCTGTTTGATCGCCGCGACGGCGATGAGATGGATCTGTCGAAGGCCGATCAGGATCTGATGAAACAGATTCGCGGCAATGAGATCGGAATGATCTTTCAAGAGCCGATGACGGCTCTGAATCCTGTGTTCACGGTGGGCCGCCAACTGACCGAAGGTCTGCGCATTCACAAAGACATGTCCAAATCGCAGGCCGAAGCGCGCGCGCTGGAACTGTTGCGGCAAGTGCGGATCCCCGAGCCTGAACGGCGGTTGAAACAGTATCCGCACGAACTGTCCGGCGGGATGCGGCAGCGCGTGGTCATCGCCATGGCCATGGCCTGCGAACCGCGTCTGCTGATTGCCGATGAACCGACCACCGCTTTGGACGTGACAATTCAGGCGGAAATTCTGGCGCTGATGGACCGTCTCAAGCGCGAAACCGGCACGGCGGTGATGTTCATCACGCATGACATGGCGGTTGTTGCTCAGATGGCGGATCGTGTGGTCGTCATGTTCCGGGGCAACAAGGTCGAAGAAGGTACGGTCACCGAAATCTTTGAGAACCCGCAGCACGATTATACCAAAGCGCTGCTGGCAGCCGTGCCGAAGCTTGGCGAGATGCAGGGCAAATCCGCGCCCGAACCGATGAAGCTGCTGGGTGTTGAAGGCCAGAATATCGCTCCTATTCCGGGCACCGAAGAGGTGTTGCTGTCGGTCAAGAATCTGACCACACGTTTTCCGGTCAAGGGCGGGTTGCTGCGCCGGACAATCTCGAATGTGCATGCGGTCGAAGATGTGTCTTTCACGTTGAACAAGGGGCAGACCCTCAGCCTTGTGGGCGAATCGGGCTGCGGAAAATCTTCGGCCGGGCGGTCGATCCTGCGACTGGTCGAGCCCTTGCGGGGTGAGATCAACTTGGACGGCGTTGACATCATGAAGCTGGATCAGAGCGGTCTGCGCAAAGCGCGGCTGGACATGCAGATGATCTTTCAGGACCCGTTCGCCTCGCTCAATCCGCAGATGCAACTGGTGGATCAAGTGGCCGAACCGATGCGCAATTACGGCGTTGCTTCTGGATCGGAATTGCAAGACCGCGTGGCGCAGCTGTTTGACAAGGTGCAACTGCCGCGCAGCTTCATGCGCCGTTTCCCGCACGAGATGTCGGGCGGACAGCGGCAACGGATCGCGATCGCACGTGCGTTGGCCCTGAACCCCAAGCTTATCATCGCGGATGAGGCGGTCTCGGCTTTGGATGTATCCGTGCAGGCGCAAGTGTTGAACCTGATGATGGAACTGCAATCCGAACTTGGATTGTCATATCTGTTTATCAGCCATGACATGGCTGTCGTGGAACGGGTCAGTCACTATGTAGGCGTGATGTATCTGGGCCGGATTGTCGAGCTGGGCCCGCGCGCGCGGGTCTTTGAAAACCCGCAACACCCCTACACGCAGGCGCTGATGAAGGCGGTTCCGATTGCAGATCCGAACAAGCGCAAGTCGGAAAAAGATTTGAATTTCAAGCCGATCCCATCGCCAATTCATCCGATTGACTACCAGCCGGAACCGTCAGAGTACAAAGAAGTTGAACCGGGGCATTTCATTCTGACGACCGACAGCGGGTACTGATCTGCATGGCACAGCGTCTGACGCCGCTTGAGATCATGACCAAGCTGATCTCATTCCCCACCGTTAGTCGAGACACCAACTTGCCGCTGGTGGACTGGGTCGAAGGCTATCTGGAAGACCATGGGATCGTATCGCACCGCTGGCCCGACCCGGAACAGCCGCACAAAGCTGCTCTGTTCGCGCATGTAGGGCCCGACCAAGAAGGCGCTGTCGTCCTGTCCGGGCATACAGACGTCGTACCGGTGGATGGGCAGCCTTGGGATACAGACCCATTCGTTGTCACCGAAAGAGACGGCAAGTTTTTCGGTCGTGGCACCTGCGACATGAAAGGCTTTGACGCGCTTGCGATCTGGGCGCTGGTCGAGGCGCAATACGCGGATATCAAACGTCCGGTGCAATTGGCCCTGAGCTTCGATGAAGAGGTCGGCTGTACCGGAGCGCCACCGATGATCAAGGCGATGCAAAAGGTTCTACCCAAAGGCTCGGCCGTCATTGTTGGCGAACCGTCGATGATGCAGGCGGTGACCGGCCACAAGGGGGGCTTTGGTTTCAGCACGCATGTCGTCGGGTTCGAGGTTCACAGCTCGATCATGCATACGGGTGTGAATGCCATCATGTCCGCCGCACCCCTGATTGATTGGGCCAATGCGCGCAATGCCGAAAACATGGCTGCCCTGCCGAGCGATCTGGCCTCGGTCTTTGATCCGCCCTGGACCACCTGTCATGTCGGCATGATCAACGGGGGGACGGCCCACAACATCACGGCCAAGGATTGCCGGTTCATGATGGATTTTCGTGTTGTTCCGGGCGAGCAGATCAGCAGATGGCGCGATGCCTATCTGGATCAGGTCCGCGCGGTCGAGGCCAAGATGCAAGCCGTGCACCCTGAGGCACGCATAGATGTTACCGAAACTTTCGGGGTTCCGGCGTTGACCCCAGAGACGGATGGTGAGGCCGAAACGCTTGTGCGTGCGTTAACTGGGGATAACGCGTCACATGTGGTAAGCTATGGTACCGAGGCCGGTCAGTTCCAAGAGGCCGGCTATTCCGCTGTGATCTGCGGACCGGGGGATATTGCTCAGGCTCACCAGCCAAATGAATTTATTGATGTAAAACAATTTGATCAGGGCCACCAGTTCATGGAACGACTGGTTCAGCGTTTGTCGCAAGACGCCCGGTAAAGGAGTTTTCTAATGCCTGTCAAAAACCGGTTGGCGGAAATGCAGGACGAAATATCCAAATGGCGCCGCCATCTGCACGCCCATCCCGAACTGATGTATGACGTGCATGAAACCGCGGCCTTTGTCGTCGAGCGGCTCAAAGAGTTCGGCGTGGATGAGATTACGCCGGGTATCGGTAAAACTGGCGTTGTTGCCGTGATCAAGGGGCGCACAGATACCAAAGGTCGGGTGATCGGATTGCGGGCCGATATGGATGCGCTGCCCATCGAAGAGGCAACCGGGCTTGATTATGCCTCGACCGTTCCGGGCAAGATGCATGCGTGCGGGCATGATGGTCATACCTCGATGCTCTTGGGGGCTGCGCAATATCTGGCTGAGACACGGAATTTCGATGGCTCGGTCGTGTTGATCTTTCAACCCGCCGAGGAAGGCGGGGCCGGGGGGCTGGCGATGTGCCAGGACGGGATGATGGACCGCTGGGGCATTCAGGAGGTTTATGGCATGCACAATATGCCGGGCCTGCCGGTGGGCGAGTTTGCGATCAGACCGGGGGCCTTATTGGCGTCGTCTGACGAGTTCGAGATCGTTGTCACCGGCCGTGGCGGCCATGCCGCTGCGCCACATGATGCGGTTGATACAACGCTTGTTGCCTCGCATATCGTGGTGGCTCTGCAATCGGTCGTTGCGCGCACTGTGGATCCGATCAAGCGTGTGGTTCTGACCGTTGGAACCTTTGAGACGGACAGCGTGGCCTCGAACGTCATTGCCCACACGGTACGCTTGCGGGGTACGGTGCGCACGCTGGACTCTGAGTATCGCCAGATTGCAGAGGAGCGCGTGCGGCGCATCGCGGAAGACACAGCCTCAGCCTTTGGGGCATCGGCCACAATGACTTGGACACCTGGCTATCCGGTTACGGTGAATTCCGAAGCAGAGACAGCCTATGCCGCCGAAGCAGCGGCAGCGGTGGCGGGTAAGGTCAATGATGGCACGGATCCGATCATGCCTTCGGAAGATTTTGCCTACATGCTTGAAGAACGGCCCGGAGCCTACATCTTTATCGGAAACGGGGACACGGCCATGTGCCATCACCCGGAATATAATTTCGACGATAACGCCATTCCTGCCGGGTGCAGCTGGTTTGCTGAACTGGTCGAACGGCGATTACCGATCGCGTAACAGATAGCGGAGGACCATATGCCAATCAGAAACCGGCTTGCCGAATTGCACAGGGAAATCACCGATTGGCGTCGGGACATTCACGAAAATCCCGAAATCCTCTATGAAACGCACCGCACCAGCGCATTGGTCGCAGAAAAGCTGAAAGCTTTTGGGTGCGATGAAGTGGCCACAGGCATCGGGCGCACCGGTGTAGTGGGTGTGATCAAGGGCAAAAGCGACACCAAAGGGCGGGTCATCGGGCTGAGGGCTGATATGGACGCGCTGCCGATGCAGGAACAGACCGGTTTGGATTATGCCTCGAAAACCGATGGTGCCATGCACGCTTGTGGCCATGATGGTCATACCGCGATGGTTCTTGGGGCCGCGAAATACCTGACCGAGACGCGCAATTTCGATGGCACCGCTGTGGTGATCTTTCAGCCCGCCGAAGAAGGTGGGAACGGAGCCGAGGCGATGTGCAAAGACGGCTTGATGGACCGGTTCGGCATCCAAGAGGTCTATGCCATGCACAACGTACCCGGTTTGCCCACGGGCCAGTTCGCCATTCGCTCGGGGCCGTTGCTTGCGGCAGCCGACGAGTTCGAAATTCAGATCGAAGGGCATGGTGGTCACGCGGCGAAACCGCAAGAGACGGTAGATACCACAGTGATGCTGTCGCAAATGATCGTCGCGTTGCAGACAGTGGTTTCACGCAATGCGGATCCGATCGCACAAGGCGTGCTTTCTGTCACCTCGGTCGAGACATCCTCCAAAGCGTTCAACGTAATCCCGCAATCTGCGCGCGTGGGCGGTACGGTGCGGACCCATTCCAATCAGATGCGCGGGATGATCGAAAAACGGCTGACCGAGATTGCCGAGGGTGTCTCTGCAACAATGGGTGGCACCGTCAAAGTTACCTATAACCGGGGTGTTCCGGTCACGATCAACGCCGAGGAACAGACGGGCTATGCCGAAGAGGCTGCCATTGCCGTCGGCGGCAGCTGTGCCGAAGCGCCGATGGTGATGGGGGGTGAGGATTTCTCGTTCATGCTGGAAGAACG
This sequence comes from Ruegeria sp. HKCCD7255, assembly GCF_013031565.1. NCBI lineage: Bacteria > Pseudomonadati > Pseudomonadota > Alphaproteobacteria > Rhodobacterales > Roseobacteraceae > Ruegeria > Ruegeria sp. HKCCD7255. Next base: position 90,568 of record NZ_WQAG01000001.1, read on the forward strand.
CCCCGGAGCTTTCATCGTGTTGGGCAATGGCGACAGCGCCGGGTTGCACCACCCCGAGTACAATTTCAACGACGAGATCATCCCGATCGGATGCTCGTGGTTTGCCGAAATGGTCGAGCGCCGGATGCCGGCGGCTTGAGTTAGGAGAGAGAGAAGACATGCCAGTTAAAAACCGATTTGCCGAATTGCAGGATGAAATCACCGCATGGCGACGGGATATTCATGAAAACCCTGAAATTCTGTTCGAAACCCACCGCACCAGTGCCCTTGTGGCCGAGAAGCTGAAAGAGTTCGGCTGTGATGAGGTCGTCACCGGCATTGGCCGCACCGGTGTTGTGGGGGTGATCAAGGGCAAATCCGACAGCAAGGGCAAGGTGATCGGCTTGCGCGCCGACATGGATGCGCTGCCGATTCATGAGGCGACCGGGCTAGATTATGCGTCCAAGACCGATGGGGCGATGCATGCCTGTGGCCATGACGGTCACACCGCGATGTTGCTGGGCGCGGCGAAATACTTGTCAGAGACACGCAATTTCGACGGGACGGTTGTGGTGATTTTCCAGCCCGCCGAAGAGGGCGGCGGCGGCGGTCGCGAGATGTGCGAAGACGGCATGATGGAGCGCTGGAACATCCAGGAAGTCTATGGAATGCACAACTGGCCAGGCAAACCTGTTGGCAGTTTCTCGATCCGTCCGGGATCGTTTTTTGCCGCAACCGATCAGTTCGACATCACGTTCGAAGGGCGCGGCGGCCATGCGGCCAAACCGCAAGAGACCGTGGACACAACTGTCATGACAGCTCAGGCGGTGCTGGCACTGCAGACGATTGCGTCGCGCAATGCGGACCCGATTGATCAGGTCGTGGTGTCTGTGACGTCATTCGAGACCTCGTCAAAAGCGTTCAACGTGATCCCTCAAACCGTCCAGATCAAGGGTACGGTGCGGACCATGAGCAAAGAGATGCGCGATCTGGCCGAAAAGCGGATCAATGAGATCTGCACTGGCGTCGCGGCGACTTTTGGTGGCACCGCTGATGTGACCTATATCCGCGGCTATCCGGTGATGGTGAACAGCGACGAGCAGACCGAATTTGCAGCGGATGTCGCTCGTTTGGTCTCTGGCGCATGTGAAGATGCCCCGTTGGTCATGGGGGGCGAGGATTTTGCCTTTATGCTGGAAGAACGTCCGGGCGCCTATATTCTGGTCGGCAACGGCGACACTGCAGCCGTGCATCACCCGGAATACAACTTCAACGATGAAGCCATACCAGCCGGGTGCAGCTGGTGGGCCGAGATTGTCGAGCAGCGCATGCCCGCGGCGTGACGGCACGGGCGGGGGCTCTGCCCCCGCACCCCCGGGACATTTTCAGCCAGATGAAGAAGGATCCTGTGGGTTCAGGTCCAGATGGGAGCATAGGGTTTCGATGACGTTGTCGAGGGCGTTGGCCTGGATGCTAACGCAGGATTGCGCGGCATTCTGGGCCTGTAGGAGAGCAGCCGGGTCCGACAGCCAGTTTGACACGGCGGCTGCCAGTTCGGTGGATGATGTGACTTCCACAGCGCCGCCGGTTTCGATCAGTGGCGCAAAGGTTTCCGCGAAATTGAACGTGCCCGGGCCGGTGATGACAGCGGCCCCGGATTGGGCTGGTTCAAACGGGTTGTGGCCGCCGATTTCTTTCAGTGAGCCGCCCAGGAACACGATCGGTGACAGCGCGTACCAGGTGCCCAATTCGCCCAGAGTGTCTGCGACATAAACCTGTGTTTGAGCCGTTATGGTCTGGGCCGCGCTGCGCAGGGCGCTCGTCAGGCCGGCCTGTGAGATCAAGGCTTGAACTTCGTCGCGACGTTCAGGGTGACGGGGGATCAGCAGAAGCAGCAGCTCCGGGTCTTGCTGGAGCAGTTGAGCATGTGCGGCCAACACGGTTTCTTCTTCGCCCGCATGGGTAGAGCTTGCAATCCAAAGCCTGCGGGATGTGATCTGGTCACGGATCTCCGCCTTGGCGGCTTGGTCCACAGGAAGAGGGTCGGACATGGCCTTGAGATTTGTGCCGGGGTGTACGTTTTTAGGGTTTGCGCCCATGTCGATCAGGTTTTGAGCCGTACTGTCGTTCTGGGTTAGGAACAGGCGGAACTGGGACAGTATGAAACGGGCCGTGGCAGGTCGCTTTTTCCAGCCTGCGACAGATTTTTGTGATAGCCGCGCATTCAGCAGTGCCAGGGGAATACCTCGTTTCCCGCTTTCGACGATCAAACGGGGCCAAAGCTCACTTTCAACAAAGATCGCCGCATCCGGGCGCCAATGGGTCAGGAACCGGCTCACCGGTCCGGCGCTGTCGATCGGAGGGTATTGGTGGCGGCTGCGCAGGGGCAGGCGTTTGGCGATCAGGGTGGCCGAAGTGGGCGTGCCCGAGGTGATCAGAAACTCGGCATCCGGCAGGCGCTGACCCAAGCGATTGATCAGGCTGAGCACCGAGAGGCTTTCGCCCACACTGGCGGCGTGAAACCAGATTACCCGGCCTTTGGGGCGCGGCAGGCTGGCATGGCCCAGCCGTTCATGCTGTCGCTGCGTTGGCACATCCGCAACGGTCAGCTTTTTGCGCACCACGTGCCAGACCAGCGGTGCTGCAACCATGGTGAGGCCGCAATACAGCCGGTAGAGAAACGTCGGTGTGCCGGGCATATCAGCCGCCGGTATGGCTCATGTGACGGCTCATCTGGCCGTCGACCGCCTGCCGGGAATAGTCGAAATCATGACCCTTGGGTTTGAGGTTGATGGCGGCGCGAATTGCCTCTTCCAACGCATCTTCGCTATCGGGATGATCGCGCAACGGCGCACGCAGATCGGCCATGTCTTCCTGGCCCAAACACATATAGAGCTCACCCGTGCAGGTCAGACGCACGCGATTGCAGCTTTCGCAGAAATTATGCGAGAGCGGCGTGATGAAGCCGATCTTCTGGCCTGTTTCCTCAAGCCGAACGTAACGCGCCGGGCCTCCGGTCCGTTCGGCCAGATCCGTCACCGTATAGTGGTTTTCGTATTCCTTGCGCACGTCTTTCAGCGACCAATATTGGTCCAGCCGGTCTTCGTTGCCGATATCGCCCATGGGCATGACCTCGATCCAGGTCAGGTCCATGTCGCGCTCGGCGCACCATTTCGTGATCTGTGGCAGTTCTGGCTCGTTAAACCCTTTCAGCGCCACCGCATTGATCTTAACGCGCAGCCCCGCCTTTTGCGCCGCATCAATCCCGTTCAGCACCTGTTTCAGGCGGCCCCAGCGGGTGACGCGCGCAAATTTGTCGTCGTCCAGCGTATCGAGTGAGATGTTCACGCGACGCACACCAGCGGCGTAAAGCTGATCGGCAAAGCGATGCAGTTGCGAGCCGTTAGTGGTCAGCGTTAGCTCTTTCAACGCGCCGCTGTCTAGATGCCGGGTCATCCCATTGAAAAACGCCATGATATTGCGGCGCACCAAAGGTTCCCCCCCGGTGATGCGCAGCTTTTCGACGCCCATCTTCACAAAGGTCGAGCACATGCGGTCCAGCTCTTCCAGCGTCAGCAGGTCCTTTTTGGGCAGGAACGTCATGTTCTCGGACATGCAATAAACGCAACGAAAATCGCATCGGTCCGTGACAGACACACGGAGATAAGTGATCGCGCGGGCAAACGGGTCGATAAGCGGAGCAGTCATGCCCCATAGGTAAAGCGGCAAAGGGGGAGCGGCAAGGGGGATGTGGTGTCTCGGTTGATCGGCGCTTTTGCAGGATCGAGAGGTTTGCCCGTCAAAACCTGCTGCGCTAGGCAAATGTGCTGAACACAGCCGTCACTCGGCAAGCAGTTTCAAAACCGCATTTACGTTTTTTCGACCCAACTCAAGCGTTTCCAAGACTTCTTTGACGTTTGCCCAGTCTTTGCGAGAAATGGCTTCGTCAAATGCAGGCATGAGCCCGCTCGCGAAAAGGCGCTCATTGATGGTTAATCCGGCATATTTTCAAGTCATTTCCCGGTTTCGCCTTTCACAACGCCAAAAAACATTTGCTGGCCAAATCGAATGAGGGCTATGCACTCGTATCACGACAGAGGCAGTTGCGGAGAAAGAAATTGGAGAAAGCTCTTATTTTTGACTGCGAATTTCTGACCGCACCGGGCTCACCTTCTCGCTTTTGGTGTGGCCCTTACGATCCCGACCCTGTTGTTGCTCAGATCGGTGTCACCAAACTTGGATTGACGGATCCCTTTCCGATCTTGGATTCAATGCGCATCTATGTGGTTCCCAAAGATCGAAACGGAAACCGAATTCCACTTGATCCTTTCTTTACCAAACTCACCGGCATTACCGAAGATAACCTCGATGCAGACGGTGTTTCCCTGTTGGCGGCCCTCAAGAGCGTCGAGGAATTTGCTGAAGGGGCGAAGCTTTGGTCGTGGGGCAAAGACGAGTTCAATATGGTAGCAATAAGCTGCTATGTAGAAGGGGTGGCCCCTCCGCTTCCTGCATCTCAATTTGGAAACGCCTGCGATCTTCTGCTCAAGGCCGGGATGCGATACGAGGACTTGAAGACAACCCGCAGCAACACACTTAAAGACTACTACCAAATCGATCACCCGGATCTGCGTGGCCATGATGCGTTGGATGATGCCTTGTCCGTTGCTTATGTCTTGCAGCACCTGCTCGGCCAAGAAGCGCTAGTTGGCCAAGATTTTTCGTAAGGTTGGAACGCGGCAGTCGCTGCAGTACCCACTCAATTCGGTGTTCCGAAGATTGAGGTCCTAGCTCTACTTTTCCCTCTCGAAGCGTCGTTAGTTTCCCAGGCTAGAATTGCCTATCGGCAACCGCATCATTCCACTGGCAGCTCGGCGCGCAGGCGACTAAGGTTCGCTTATGAAATACATACCGCTGATTTTCTGCTGCCTGCTCATGGGCTGTGATGCCATTCGGTCGACCTCGGATCGTTTGTTCAATCGGGAAAACCCTGCGCCTGAGCCTGTTGCGACCGCAGAAGAGACGGTGGTTTCGGTCACGCCCGAGGAGGATCTGCCGACGCAGGCGACCGTGAAGACGGGCTGGACAGGGGCCAGGACCGTGGTTGCGGGGTTGGGGGATCCCACAACGCCAGGTCGGTGGCTCCAAACACCATTGGTGGATGTTGAGGTCAACGGGCGGGTTGTGGTGCCCAGCACCGGGGCGCAGGCTTTTGTCACGCTGATCCCGGCCGAAACGGGCGGCAGCCGGTTGTCACTGGATGCGATGCGGGCTTTGGTTTTGCCGTTTGATGCGCTGGTTGAGCTGGACGTTTACACTTACTGAGCACGCAGGTATTTGCCAGCTTCTCGGCGGGCAAAGGGTTTCATATCGGCGCCGTGTGCGTCCAGGAAAGCGGTCACGCGATCCGGGTCGTGTTTCGACAACTCGCGCAGCCACCAGGCGATGGATTTCTGGATGAACCAGTCTCGGTCGGGCACATAACTTGCAGCCCAGCCCAGAATGCGGTCGCGGCGGTCCAGATCGTCGGGCTTGGGGTGGTTCTGCTTGGTCCAGGGCAGGGTTGAAACCAGTGCAGCGCGGCGGGTCCACATGTGGTCTGACCGTGTCCAGCCTTCGACCTGATCCAGCCGGTCGGGCTGTGCCGTCAGGCGTTTCTGCATCGCCATGCAGGCGTGATCGGCGATGGCCCAGGCGTCGAAATCAGGCAGCCAGCTTTGCAGCAGATCCCATACCGCGTCATCCGGGCGGATGCGGGCCTGTGTCAGCAGTTTTGCAGCAGCGACGCGCGCCTCGTGAATATTGCTGGCCCAAAGCGCATCCGCCAAAGCAACCCGCGCCGGCACGTCCAGCGTTTGGCGCCAAGTCTTGGTCAGGTCGTTCAGAACCGGGTTGGCAACGCCTAGATAGGGGCGTTCGACCTTGTGATAAGCGGCCATCTGCACAGCCTTGTCCGGGTCGCTCTGCGCATTGAGTGCGCTTAGGGCGTCGTCCAGCGTCATCGGCCCAGCTTGTGTAGCAAATGCGCCCGCACGGTGGGCCATTCGGGGGCAATGATCGAATAGACGGCGGTGTCGCGCAGCGTGTCGTTGGGCATCACCATATGGGCGCGCAGGATTCCATCCAGCTGGGCCCCTAAACGTTCAATAGCGCGGCGCGACTGCGTGTTCATCCGATGGGTGCGGAATTCGACGGCATTGCAGCCCAGGTCTTCGAAGGCATGGCGTAGCAACAGAAACTTGGCCTCCGAGTTCAACAAAGTACGCTGCACCGCCTTACTGATCCAGGTCGAGCCGATTTCTACCCGGCAATTGACCTCATCGGTGTTCATATAGGTCGTCATGCCAACTGGCGTGCGGTTTGGCGTCATCACCGTGAAAGGCTGCATGTCATGCAGCCCAATACGCCGGGTGATTTCGGCCTCCATGCCCTCGGGCGTGGGGATGGAGGTGTACCAGAGCTGCCCCAGATCCGCAGCGGCGACTTTCAAAGCGTCCGCATGGGACAGGTCCAGCGGTTCAAGCCGAACGTGATCGCCGGACAGGGTGATGGAGGCGGGCCAGGTCATTCGACGGTCACGGATTTTGCCAGATTGCGTGGCTGATCCACATCCGTACCTTTGGCAACCGCTGTGTGATAGGCCAGCAATTGCGCCGGGATCGAGTATAGGATTGGCGCAAGGCTGGTGTGGATATTGGGCATGCGGATTGTTGTCCAGACGCCATCACCAGCCTCGGCAATGCCATCATCGTCCGAGACCAGAATGACTTTGCCTTTGCGTGCCATCACCTCTTGCATGTTGGATACGGTCTTGTCGAACACCGCATCGCGCGGGGCCATAACCACCACCGGCATATGCTTGTCGATCAGGGCAATTGGCCCGTGTTTCAGCTCACCCGATGCATAACCTTCGGCGTGTATATAGCTGATTTCTTTCAGTTTCAGCGCGCCTTCCATTGCCAGCGGATACATCAGCCCACGGCCCAGAAACAGCACGTCCCGCGCCTCGGACAGACGTTGTGCCGATTTACGGATCGCGTTGTCCTGATCCAGCGCGATATTCATGACTGAGGGCAAGCCACGCAGCGCTGCCGCGTGATCTGCGATTTCGTCAGCGCCGAGCGTGCCGCGATCTGCTGCGGCTTTCAGCGCCAACATCAGCAAAACGCTCAGCTGACAGGTGAAGGCTTTGGTCGAGGCAACGCCAATCTCAACACCTGCATGGATCGGCAGCGCAACATCGCTCTCGCGCGCGATCGAGCTTTCGGCCACGTTGACCACAGACACGATCTTGTCCGCCTTGCCTTCGCAATACCGCAAGGCGGCCAGCGTATCCGCAGTTTCACCCGATTGACTGACAAACAGGGCAAGCGTGCGGTCCGAGATCGGCGGTTCGCGATAGCGGAACTCGCTGGCGATATCGACCTCGACGGGCATCTGCGCCAGCTGTTCGAACCAGTATTTGGCGGTCAGACAGGCATAGAACGCGGTGCCGCAAGCGACCATGGTCAGGCGGTCAAGCTTGGTGAAATCCAGATCCGTATCAGGCAGCACGACCTGATCGCCCCCGGTGGGAAGATAGGACCCGATGGCCTGCGCCACGACGACGGGCTGCTCGGCGATTTCCTTGGCCATATAGTGTTTGTGCTCACCCTTATCAGCGCGGGTGTGATCCAGCTTGATCTTGCGCTTTTCACGATTGGCCAGTTCACCGGCCTCGGTACGGATTTCAAGCGATGTGCGCGTCAGAACCGCGCGGTCGCCCTCTTCCAGATAAGTGATCTCGTCGGTCAGCGGCGCCAGGGCAATCGCGTCCGAGCCCACATACATCTCCCCATCGCCATGACCGATGGCCAGGGGCGAGCCCTTGCGCGCTGCAACGATTAGATCATCCTCGCCGTCAAACAGGAAGGCCAGTGCAAAAGCACCCTCTAGCCGGTCAATCGTCTTGAACGCGGCCTCGACCGGGGACAGGCCGGATTGCAGGTAATACTGGGTCATCAAGGCGACGGTTTCGGTATCCGTCTCGGTCTGGAACGAGATACCATTTTCGGCCAGTTCAGCCCGCAAATCGCGATAGTTTTCGACAATCCCGTTATGCACAACTGCCACCGGGCCCGCCTTGTGCGGGTGCGCATTGGTGACGGACGGCGCACCATGCGTGGCCCACCGGGTATGGCCTATGCCGGATTTGCCCGGAAGAGGATCATGTACCAGCAGGTCGCTGAGATTGACCAGCTTGCCCACCGCACGCCGCCGGCCCAAAGCGCCGTCATTAACTGTTGCGATCCCCGCGCTGTCATAGCCGCGATATTCCAAACGCTTTAACGCTTCGACCAGAATAGGGGCGGCCTCATGCTGACCCAGAACACCTACAATACCACACATAATTCAAGACCCTTTGTCGCGGCGAGCTTTCTTCGCCTTTAACATGTCAAATAGTTTTCGCGCATAACCCGGCTTGTTCTCTTGGCGCGGGCGCGCCACAGCCAGCGCATCGGGTTCCACATCGCGGGTCACCACGGTGCCGGTTGCGGTCATCGCGCCATCGCCGACAGTGACGGGGGCAACCAGCATCGTGTTTGAGCCGACAAAGACGTTTTCGCCGATCTTTGTCTTGTGCTTCATCACCCCGTCGTAATTGCAGGTGATCGTGCCCGCGCCGATATTGCTGCCTGTGCCGACAGTTGCGTCACCGATATAGCTGAGGTGATTAACCTTGGCGCCCTCGGCAATCTCGGCATTCTTGATCTCAACAAAATTGCCGACCCGTGTGTTCTCGGCCAACTCAGCACCGGGGCGCAGACGCGCATAGGGGCCGATTGTGGCACCACGGCTGACATGGCAACCCTCCAGATGCGAAAAGGCCCGGATCGTCGCGCCGCTTTCCACGGTGACGCCGGGGCCAAAGACCACATTGGGTTCGATTACTGTGTCACGCCCGATCACCGTATCGGCCGAAAGATAGACCGTCTCGGGTGCCATCAGGGTCACGCCCAGCTGCATCAGTTCGGTGCGGGCGCGGGTTTGGAAAACTCCGTCTGCTGCCGCCAGATCAACGCGCGAGTCCACGCCCAGCGTTTCGGCCTCATCACATTTGATCGCCGTGCAGGACAGGCCGCGCGCATTGGCCAGCGCGGGCAGCTCGGTCAGGTAATACTCGCCCGAGGCGTTTTCGTTGCTGACCTGATCGATCAGCTCGAACATCAGTTTCGCGTCACAGGCCATGAGGCCGCTATTGGTAAAGCGGATTGCACGTTGCTCTTCGGTAGCGTCCTTGTATTCCACGATCTGAACCAGCCGGTCGCCCTCCATGATCAATCGACCATAGCGTGGCTGGATTTCGGCAATATCAAAGCCCAACATGACCAGATCATGGGACTGCCGCGCCTCAATCATCCGCTGCAGGGTTTCAGGATTGATGAAAGGCGTGTCGCCAAACAGAACAATCACGTCGCCCTCAAAGCCCCGCAAAGCGTCGCGCGCCTGAGCCACCGCATGAGCGGTGCCCAACTGTTCGTCCTGAACCACAATCGTCGCTGTTTCGTCTTCCGCACGCGCTGCCTTGGCAACCAGTTCCGCACCGTGGCCGGTTACAATGACCGTGTGCTCTGGGTTCAGGGCACCACCAGCCCGCATAGCATGAACCAGCATCGGTGTCTGGGCGATGGGGTGCAGAACCTTTGGAAGATCTGAATTCATTCTTGTGCCTTTTCCGGCCGCCAGAATGACTAGGGCAATACTCATAAACGCGATTTCTCTTTTGTTTTTTACCGGACCGTTTTATCCGCTGCGAGCAAAGGCGCAAGCCGTTCGGCCATCAAAGAAGATTGCCGATTGCAACACAGGCAGGCGAAAACCTGCCAGAACGGAGGCAGAATGCGAACGGTGATCTTCGATCTTGATGGGACATTGGCCGACACTTCGGGCGATTTACTGGCTGCAGCCAATCATTGTTTCCGTTTGATGGGGCATGGCGATGTGCTGGTTTCAGATCAGGACGCGGGAATCGCCTTGCGTGGCGGGCGGCGGATGCTGACCCATGGGCTGGAACGGGTCGGGGCTTACGATGAGGCAACCGTAGCCGAGTATTATCCGGTTTTGCTTGACGCGTATGAACAAGCTATCGACACCCATACCGCGTTTTACCCCGGTGCGCTGGACGCGGTCGCGGCACTCAAAGGCGCGGGCTATGGCGTTGGCGTCTGCACCAACAAGCCCGAAGGTCTGGCGGATCTGTTGCTGACCCGGTTGGGTGTACGGGATCACTTTGCGTCGCTGGTCGGTGCTGACACACTGCCCGTGCGCAAGCCTGACCCGGAACCGTTGCGTGAGGCTGCACGGCGCGCTGGTGGCCATCCAGACCATTGCGTGCTGATCGGCGACAGCGACACGGATCGAAACACGGCGCGCGCGGCGGGTGTACCCTCGGTGCTGGTGACCTTTGGGCCTTCTGGTGATGATATGGCCGCATTGCAGCCCGAAGCACTGCTGCATCATTTCGACGACCTGCCGGAAATCGTACAGAGCCTTATCGGCGCGGCGGCATGATCCCTTGACCCAAGTGAGCCATAACCTCAAAACAGAAGCCATGACAGAGATATTCACCGGCAATTTCACCCAACAGGAACCCATCCCCGAAGAGGCGATTGAGGCCGCTCTGGCCGTGCTGCGCCACGGGCGCTTGCATCGGTATAACGTCGCCCCGGACGAGCTGGGTGAAACAGCCTTGCTGGAGCAGGAATTTGCCGCGCAGATGGGGGCGAAGTACTGCCTTGCGGTCTCGTCCGGCGGTTATGCTCTGGCCACGGCGCTGCGGGCCGTTGGCGTGCAACCCGGCGATACTGTGCTGACCAACGCCTTCACACTGGCCCCGGTGCCCGGGTCCATCGCCTCTGTTGGAGCGCGGCCTGTGTTTGTTGGCGTGACCGAAAGCCTGACCATCGATCTGGACGATGTGGAGGCCAAGCTGGATCGGGCGAAGGTTCTGATGCTCAGCCATATGCGGGGACATCTGTGTGATATGGACCGCCTGATGGCGCTCTGTGACGCCGCCGGTGTCACCGTGATCGAGGATTGCGCCCACACAATGGGCGCCGTCTGGCGCGGGCAAAAATCCGGGCGGCAGGGGGCGGTGGGCTGCTATTCCTGCCAGACCTACAAACATGTCAATTCCGGTGAAGGCGGGTTGCTGATCACCGATGACGAGGAAATCGCGGCACGGGCCACCATGCTGTCGGGCTCCTACATGCTGTTCGAGCGTCACCTTGCGGCCCCCGGCCCCGAGGTGTTTGAACGGATCAAATACACCACGCCCAATATTTCCGGTCGCATGGACAATCTGCGCGCGGCTATTCTGCGGCCGCAGCTGCGCGAACTGGACAGACAGGTCGAACGCTGGAACGAACGCTATGTTGCGATTGAATCCGGCCTGCGCGACACCCCGGGGCTGACCCTTGTCGAACGGCCAACGGAAGAAACCTATGTTGGCTCCTCGCTACAGTTTCTGCTGCTGGATTGGACTGCGGACCGTATCGCCGAGGTCCTGCGCCGATGCGCTGCGCGCGGGGTAGAGCTCAAGTGGTTTGGTGGGGCCGAACCCACCGGGTTCACGTCCCGCTATGACAGCTGGCGCTATGCCGAGAGCGAGGCGATGCCGGCGAGTGACCGTGTATTGGCGGGGATCATAGACATGCGTGTGCCGTTGACCTTCACTTTGGAAGATTGCGAACTGATTGCGCGGATCATCCGGGCCGAGGTCAGCGCCGTCTTTCAATCCTGATCCAATTGCGTGCGTCTTTGACGCACACAGATAAGCAAAAGCCGCCCATTTCAGGGCGGCTTTTTCTATTGGGTTACGCTGTTGTTGACCGACTCAGCTTTCGTTGATATCTGATTATTGAACACTTGTTCATTAACGCAGGGAAGGGAGCCCCGCATGTTTATGGCCACAATGCAATTCGATCTGGGCGAGGATGTGAATGCGCTGCGCGAAATGGTGCACCGTTGGGCGCAGGAGCGGATCAAACCGATGGCGGCCGAGATCGACGCCAGCAATGCTTTTCCCAACGCGCTTTGGAAAGAGATGGGAGAGCTTGGCCTGCTGGGGGTTACCGTGCCCGAGGAGTATGGCGGGGCAGGGATGTCCTATCTGGCGCATACCATTGCGGTCGAGGAAGTGGCGCGGGCCTCGGCCTCGGTATCGCTTTCTTACGGGGCACATTCGAACCTCTGTGTGAACCAGATCAAACTCAACGGCTCAGAGGCGCAAAAACAGAAATACTTGCCACGGCTGATTTCCGGCGACCATGTGGGCGCGCTTGCAATGTCAGAGCCTTCGGCGGGATCGGATGTGGTGTCGATGAAATTGCGGGCTGAAAAGCGCAACGACCACTATCGCCTGAACGGCAATAAATACTGGATCACCAACGGCCCGGACGCGGATACTTTGGTGGTCTATGCCAAGACCGACCCGGATGCGGGCTCAAAAGGCATAACGGCCTTTCTGATCGAAAAAGAGATGAAAGGGTTCTCGACCTCACCCCATTTCGACAAACTGGGGATGCGGGGGTCGAACACGGCAGAGCTGATCTTTGAAGATGTCGAAGTGCCGTTCGAAAACGTTCTGGGCGAAGAGGGCAAAGGCGTCGCCGTCCTGATGTCGGGCTTGGATTACGAACGCGTTGTACTCGCCGGGATCGGTACGGGCATCATGGCTGCCTGCCTGGATGAGATCATGCCCTATCTGGCCGAGCGCAAGCAGTTCGGTAAGCCGATTGGCAGCTTCCAACTGATGCAGGGCAAGATTGCCGATATGTACACGGCGATGAACTCGGCGCGTGCCTATGTCTATGAGGTCGCCAAGGCCTGCGACAGGGGCGACGTCACGCGACAGGATGCGGCGGCATGCTGCCTCTATGCGTCCGAGGCTGCGATGACCCAGGCGCATCAGGCGGTGCAGGCGATGGGCGGGGCCGGGTTCCTGTCGGACGCGCCGGTCAGCCGCATTTTCCGCGACGCCAAGCTGATGGAGATCGGCGCGGGCACCAGCGAAATTCGCCGGATGCTGATCGGGCGGGAAATGATGAACGAAATGCTCTGATTAAGCAGCCCCGCCACAACGTGGCGAGGCTCTTCGGGAAAGGATCAGAAGCGATGGACGTAGGATATGCCGACCAGCCAAGGGTCGATATCAGCGGTTCCGATGTCGGTACCGTTCAGGGAAACGTCCGTGTCGATATCGAACCAGCGCAGGTTCAGACGCACTGCTCCGTTTTCACTGACCATGTAGTCAAGGCCAGCCTGTACGGCGATACCAACGGAATCGTCCAGCTCCAGATCACCCAAGGCCGAGCTTTCGTCAAAGAAAATGGTGTAGTTGATGCCAGCGCCGACATAGGGTTTCCATACCGAATTGGTCGGGAAGTGGTAGTTCAGCGAAAGGGTGGGCGGCAGGTGTTTGGTGCTGCCAGCATCGATGCTGCCACCCAGTGTCACGTCATGGCTGAACGGTGTTGCAGCCAGCAGCTCGATACCGAGGTTGTCGCGAAGGAAGTATTCAGCGGTAAAGATGACGCTGGTGTCCGAGTCGACTTCCGCGTCGAGCCCGGCCAAAGTTCCATTGTCGGATTTCGGGTCGAGATACCCGGCCCCGATCCCGAAAGCCCATTCGCCCTGGGATTGCGCCGAAACGGGGGCTGCGAGGGCGATGAGTGCGGTGCTCAGGGTCAATGCAGCAAGTGTCTTGGTCATGATTTTGCCTTTGAACAGTGTGATGGCACGATTTTGCACCAAGACCGGGTGCAGGGCCCTGATCTGCATCAAATTCCTGCGTTTCGATGTCAGCGGATTGATGTCTCTAACAGACAGAAAATAAATGGAAAAATCAGTGCTTTCCTCTGAGCGCATACCGGGTTTGCACGCTGATGGCAGCTGGGCGATTCCTGACCGGCTCAACATGGCGCGGCAATGCTTGTCACAGCCTGGGGACCGCGTCGCCATTGTCGATTTGAGCGAGGGGCGCACTGAGGTCACTTACGATCAGTTGGGGCAGATGGTAGACGGAATTGCCCATGCTCTGCGCACGCAAGTGCAGCCGGGGGATCGCGTCGGCGTGCTGCTGAGCCAGTCACCGTGGTGCGCCGCGGCGCATCTGGCGATCTGGAAGCTGGGTGCGATCTCTGTGCCGCTGTTCAAGCTGTTCAAACGTGACGCGCTGGCCTCTCGCGTGGGCGATGCCGGGGCGCGTATCGTGGTGACGGACGCAGAGGGCGCTGAACTGCTGGGCGATCTCGCCCGGCCGCTTCTGGTTGATCAGATCACGCCCTCGGATGACCCACTGCCCTTTGCCGAGACCGGACCCGAAGACCCCGCCGTGCTGATCTATACCTCGGGCACCACCGGCAGCCCCAAGGGCGCGCTGCACGGGCACCGGGTGCTGACCGGCCATCTGCCCGGCGTCTCGATCAGCCACAATCACCTGCGCCACGGGGATTGCCTATGGACCCCCGCCGACTGGGCTTGGATCGGTGGGTTGTTTGACGTGCTGATGCCGGGGCTGGCGCTGGGTATTCCAGTAGTCGCGGCCCGGCTTGAGAAATTCACGCCCGAAGCCTGTGCCGATGTGATCGCACGTGGCGAAGTGCGCAACGTGTTCTTTCCACCGACTGCGTTGCGAATGCTCAAAGCGGCGGATCAGAACATCCCCGGCCTGCGTTCGGTCGCTTCAGGCGGTGAGCCTTTGGGGGCCGAGATGCTGGCCTGGGGGCAGCGTGCCTTTGGCCTAACGATCAACGAATTCTATGGGCAGACCGAATGCAATATGGTGGTTTCGTCCTGCGCGCAGGATTTCCCGGTGCGCCCGGGCTGCATCGGCAAACCGGTGCCCGGGCATGAGGTTGCCGTGATCGACGAGGCGGGCAACCCGACGGATCAAGAGGGTGACGTGGCGGTAAGACGCGGCTCGGCCTCGATGTTGCTGGAATATTGGAACCAGCCCGAAGCGACGGCCCAAAAGTTCCGGGGCGATTGGCTGATCACCGGGGACCGGGGCATCTGGGAGGACGACTATTTGCGCTTTGTGGGCCGGGATGACGACGTGATCACCTCGGCCGGATACCGCATCGGCCCGGCTGAGATCGAGGATTGCCTGCTGACCCACCCGGCGGTGGCGACGGTCGGCGTGGTCGGCAAGCCCGATCCTTTACGCACCGAGATCGTGAAGGCCTATGTGGTGCTGAAACCGGGGGCAGCGGCGACGGGCACGGAGTTGCAAGACTGGGTCAAGGCTCGTCTGGCGCATTACTCGTATCCGCGTGAAGTGGCGTTTTTGGATGCGCTGCCGATGACGGTGACGGGGAAAGTGATCCGCAAGGATTTGAAGGCGCGGGCGGCGGGGAAATTGTCATGAAAATGTTATTGGTTTCAGTTTGCGTATTTACGCCTTTACAGACAATGGCGGATTGGATGCCGGAGCCAGTACCTGAGAGTGAAATTTGGGACTGTGTGACCCGGTCCGGTAGCGATTGGCATGCTGGCGCTCAGTGTATTGGGACTTTCTCAAACGCCTGTATCGAATCCAGTGGTGCTTATGACAGCATAGCGGTTTCACAGTGCAAAGACGCTGAAATGCAAGGCTGGGACGCCATTCTAAACACGGCCTATAACTCGTTGCGAGCCGACTTGTCTGCGCCTGATATTTTGCCCATCGCAGCTGAGGCTTTGAAGGATGCGCAAAGGGCTTGGATCATCTTCCGAGATGCCGAATGCGTTTCGCGCGGGAATCTCACAACTGGAACAGGGCATTTTGAGGATGGGGCAGATTGCCTGTTGCGGGTCACGGCAACAAGGGCGTTGGACCTCATCGGCTATGGAGGCACACAATGAGTAGACTGAATTCCAAAGCCATGCCCACATCCGAGGGCTTCAAAGCAAACCGTACAGTCCATCTCGAAGCACTGGCGCAAATCTCTGCCGCTGCCGAAATCGCCCGCATGGGCGGTGGAGATAAGTCCCGCGCGCGGCACGAATCCCGCGGCAAGATGCTCCCCAGACGCCGGGTGGCGAACCTGTTGGACCCGGGGTCTCCATTCCTCGAAATCGGGGCGACGGCGGCGCATGGGATGTATGAGGGCGCGGCCCCTTGTGCCGGGGTGATCGCGGGGATTGGCCGCGTTCAGGGACATGAGGTCATGGTCGTCTGCAACGACGCAACCGTGAAGGGCGGCACCTATTATCCGATGACGGTCAAGAAACACCTCCGCGCGCAGGAGATTGCCGAGGAAAACCGTCTGCCCTGCATCTATCTGGTCGATAGCGGCGGGGCGAACCTGCCCAATCAGGATGAGGTGTTCCCCGATCGCGACCATTTTGGCCGCATCTTCTATAATCAGGCGCGGATGAGCGCGAAGGGCATCCCGCAGATCGCGGTGGTCATGGGGTCGTGCACGGCGGGCGGGGCCTATGTGCCGGCGATGTCGGATGTCACGATTATCGTCAAGGAGCAGGGCACGATCTTTTTGGCCGGTCCGCCTCTGGTCAAGGCCGCGACCGGAGAGGTGGTCAGCGCCGAAGATCTGGGCGGCGGCGATGTGCATACCCGCCTGTCTGGTGTGGCGGACTATCTGGCCGAGGATGATGCGCACGCGCTGGCACTGGCCCGGCGCGCGGTCGGGTCACTGAACCTGCGCAAACCGCAAAGCGTCGATTGGGCCAGCCCCGAAGACCCGGCCTATGACCCCGACGAAATCCTGGGTGTTGTCCCTGCCGATCTGCGCACGCCCTATGACATCCGCGAGGTGATCGCGCGGCTGGTCGATGGCTCTCGGTTCGATGAGTTCAAGCCCCGGTTTGGCGAGACGCTGGTGACGGGTTTCGCCCATGTCAAAGGCTGCCCGGTTGGGATCATCGCCAATAATGGCGTGCTGTTTTCCGAGGCCGCTCAGAAGGGCGCGCATTTTGTCGAACTGTGCTCGCAACGCCGTATCCCTCTGGTGTTTTTGCAAAATATCACCGGGTTCATGGTCGGGCGCAAATATGAAAACGAAGGCATCGCGCGGCATGGGGCCAAGATGGTGACCGCGGTGGCGACGACCTCGGTGCCAAAGATTACCATGCTGGTGGGCGGTTCGTTCGGGGCCGGGAATTATGGCATGGCCGGGCGGGCCTATCAGCCGCGCTTTCTGTGGACCTGGCCGAATTCGCGGATCTCGGTCATGGGCGGTGAACAGGCCGCAGGCGTGCTGGCCACTGTGAAACGCGACGGCATCGAGCGGCAGGGCGGCTCCTGGTCGGCTGAGGAAGAAGCCACGTTCAAACAACCCACCCTTGAGATGTTCGAGGAACAATCCCACCCGCTCTACGCCTCGGCGCGGCTCTGGGATGACGGCATCATCGACCCCCGCAAATCCCGCGACGTGCTGGCCTTGTCGCTGAGCGCCGCGCTCAACACCCCGATTGAGGAGACACGTTTCGGCGTGTTCCGGATGTGATCATGGATTTTCAGATTGTCAAATCCGACATCACACAATTGCGGGTGGACGCGATTGTGAATGCTGCCAACCGTTCTTTGTTGGGTGGAGGAGGTGTGGATGGCGCCATTCACCGCGTAGCCGGGCCGAAATTGCTTGAAGAGTGCTGTGAACTCCGAGGATGCGAGACTGGCGAGGCTAAGGTAACCGGAGCTTACAATCTTCCGGCACCCATCGTCATCCATACAGCAGGTCCGATTTGGCGCGGCGGAGAATCAGGCGAAATTGATCTGTTGGCTCGCTGCTACGCCAATTGTCTAAGGCTAGCGAGCGCCCATGAGTGTCAGAGTATTGCTTTTCCGGCAATCTCCACAGGTGCATACGGGTTTCCGCATGACAAGGCAGCCGAGACCGCAGTGAACGCGGTCGCTGATAGCCACCTTGAAGTAAACCTTGTTGCGCTCGATGCGCGCACTGAACGACATCTGAATAACGCAATCAAGAATTGGAAAAATAATGTTCAATAAAATCCTGATTGCCAACCGTGGCGAGATTGCGTGTCGGGTTATGGAGACGGCTCAGAAGATGGGCTTGGCTTGCGTGGCCGTTTATTCTGATGCGGATGCGCAAGCCAAACATGTGCAGATGGCTGATGAGGCAGTGCATATCGGAGGGGCGGCTCCGGCTGAGAGTTATCTTAAGGGTGATGTGATCATTCAAGTCGCGCTGCAGTCGGGCGCGCAGGGGATTCATCCGGGCTATGGGTTCCTGTCCGAGAACCCCGATTTCGTTGAGGCTGTTGAGGCCGCAGGGCTGACATTCATTGGACCTTCGGCGCAGACGATCCGGCAGATGGGGCTCAAGGATGCGGCCAAGGCGTTGATGGAAGAGGCGGGTGTGCCGGTGGTGCCCGGCTATCATGGAGATAACCAGGATGCCGCGCATTTGGCGGGTGAGGCCGCGTCGATTGGTTACCCTGTTCTGATCAAGGCGGTTGCGGGCGGTGGCGGCAAGGGGATGCGACTGGTTGAGCGGCCCGAGGATTTTGAGACTGCCCTGGACAGCGCGCGGGGCGAGGCCAAGACGGCCTTCGGCAACGATGCGGTGTTGGTCGAGAAATTCGTCACGAAGCCGCGCCATATCGAGGTGCAGATCTTTGGTGATGGCACCCATGCCGTGCATCTATTCGAGCGCGATTGTTCGTTGCAGCGACGGCACCAGAAGGTGATCGAAGAGGCTCCGGCGCCCGGCATGACCGATGAGATGCGCGCGACCATGGGGCAGGCGGGTGTGCGCGCGGCTGAGGCTATTGGGTATAAGGGTGCAGGCACGGTTGAGTTCATCGTTGATGCCTCGGACGGGCTGCGCCCGGATCGGTTCTGGTTCATGGAGATGAACACGCGATTGCAGGTCGAACATCCGGTGACCGAGGCGATCACCGGCGTCGATTTGGTCGAGTGGCAATTGCGCGTGGCGGCCGGAGAAAGCCTGCCCAAGCAGCAATGCGAACTTGAAATCAACGGTCATGCCTTCGAGGCACGGCTGTATGCCGAGGACGTACCCAAGGGCTTTCTGCCCGCGACTGGAACACTGACCCATTTGCGTTTTCCATCGGAATGCCGCGCCGATAGCGGTGTGCGCTCGGGTGACACGATCAGCCCCTGGTATGATCCGATGATTGCCAAGGTTGTGGTGCATGGTCCGACGCGCGCGGTTGCGTTGGAAAGTCTGCACCGGGCGCTGCGCCGGACAGAAGTTGCCGGAACCGTAACCAACCTTGCCTTTCTGGGGGCGTTGACCCGGCATAACGGGTTTGCCGCGGGCGACGTGGACACGGGCCTGATTGGGCGGGATCTTGATGATCTGGTGCAAGAGGCCCCGGCCAGCAACGCCTCGGCGGTTGCTGCAGCCATGACGGCGCTTGGTTTGACGGAAACCGGCTCTGAGACCGGGTTCACTCTGTGGGGCTCACTGCATCGGGCGGTGCAATTGTCGCGTGAAGGCGAGGTTATCGATCTGGACGTTCAGGTCGAAGGCCCTAATCGGCAGGTTTGGACCATCGGCAGTGACCGGCTTGACGTGCTGCGCCAAGGCGCGGGATGGGTCATAAATGGACAGCTTATGCCTAATGTCGCGGTCGCGGGATCCAGGATCACTGTGTTCGATGACTATGGGCAGGTGTTCGAGATTGTCGACCCTCTGGATCGCGATGCCAGCGCTGCAGGCGATACCAATGTGATCGAAGCGCCGATGCCCGGTCTGGTCAAAGCCGTCTTTGCCACGGCGGGGCAGGCAGTGAAGGAAGGCGACCGTTTGGCCATTCTGGAAGCCATGAAGATGGAGCATTCCCTGCTGGCTGCCCGCGATGGTGTGGTGGCCGAGGTGCTGGCGGACGCGGGTGCTCAGGTCGAGGCAGGTGCGGCGCTGGTTCGGTTGGAGGATGCATAAGCTGTTCGAAACGCGCTTGGCGTGTCACTGTCGCGCCATCCGTATTTGGAACGAGAAGAAGCAGGGAAGGTGAAGCCATGGGTGAACGCGTCGAAATCTTTGAAGTTGGGCCGCGGGATGGGCTTCAAAACGAAAAGCGCGATATTCCGGTTGCCGAGAAGATCGCACTGGTGGATTGCCTGAGCCAAGCGGGGTTCAACCGGATTGAGGTCGCCAGCTTTGTCTCACCGAAATGGGTGCCGCAGATGGCGGGCAGCGCCGAGGTTTTGGCCGGGATCAAACGCGCTGACGGGGTGCGCTATGCTGCGTTGACACCGAATATGCGCGGATACGAAGACGCTTTGGCCGCAGAAGCTGATGAGATTGCGGTGTTTGCTTCGGCCTCCGAGGGGTTTTCGAAAGCCAACATTAACGCAACTATTGCCGAATCCATCAAACGGTTCGTGCCAATCCTTGAGGCCGCGCGGCATATTGATCTGCCGGTTCGCGGCTATGTGTCTTGCGTGACGGATTGCCCCTATGACGGGCCGACCCCACCCGAAAAGGTTGCCGAGGTGGCGGATACCTTATTCGCGCATGGGTGCTATGAGATTTCGCTAGGCGATACTATTGGAAAAGGGACGCCGGATACCATCGCGCATATGTTGCTGGCCGTGCGGGAAAGGGTGCCAGTGACGCGGCTTGCGGGGCATTTCCATGACACGAACGGGCGGGCCATCGACAATATCGATGCCTCTCTGGCGCTGGGCGTGCGTGTGTTTGATGCGGCGGTGGGCGGATTGGGCGGCTGTCCTTACGCGCCCGGCGCGGCAGGGAACGTCGCGACCGAAGCGGTTGCCGCGCATCTGGACCGGTTGGGGTACGAGACCGGGTTGAATGTTTCGGTTCTGGAACAGGCTGCCGAAATGGCGCGGGCGATGCGAGGCGGTTGATGCCTGTTCTGATAAGTTTCACAGGCTTGCCCGGGGTGGGAAAAACCACGATTGCGCGAAGTCTGGCGCAAGAAACCGGGGCGTTGTGGTTGTGGATAGATCAGATCGAAGCAGCCATGAGATCATCGCATATGCAGGCCTCGGATCTTGCTGATGGGGGATATGCGGCGGCACAAGCCATTGCGGCGGGGGCGCTGCAACAGGGCTATGATGTGATTGCTGATCGTGTGAACCCCATTGCGCTGACGCGTAGGGCTTGGCGCGACGTGGCAACGCAGACAGGAGCGCGGTTTTTGGATATTGAATTCACCTGCTCCGACCCGCAGACACATCGGTCACGGTTGGAAGAGCGGCGCGTAGATCTTGAAGGCTGGGTAGGGCCCACATGGTCTGACGTTCTGAAACGCGAATATGACCCCTTGCCAAATGCATCACTCCATATCGACACGGCGAGGTTGTCTGTCGCGCAAACCGTCGCGCTGATCCGTGCGGCGGTCGATCAGGACCTGGAAGCGGAGAAAAGTTTTGGAAACCCTTGAATTGTCCGTCGATACCCGCGGCGTCGCCACATTGACCTTGGCGCGCCCGGAAAAGCACAACGCGCTGTCGGCGCAGATGATCGCGGAATTGACCGAGGCCGCCAATCGGCTGGCCAGCGATGATACCGTGCGCGTTGTGGTTCTGGCCGCGCAGGGCAAGAGCTTTTGCGCAGGTGGTGATCTAAGCTGGATGCAGGCACAGATGGCGGCCGATGCCCGGACCCGGTTTGTCGAAGCCCGCAAGCTGGCCGAGATGCTGAATGCGCTGAATACTCTGCCCAAACCTCTGATCGGAGCGTTGCAGGGCAATGCTTTCGGTGGTGGGGTTGGGATGGCTTCGGTCTGCGACGTGGCGATTGGGGTGGATAGCCTGAGGATGGGATTGACCGAGACGCGCCTGGGCCTGATCCCGGCCACGATTGGCCCCTATGTGATCGCACGTATGGGCGAAGCACGGGCGCGCCGCGTTTTCATGTCGGCCCGTTTGTTTGATGCGGCAGAAGCAGTGGAACTGGGCTTGTTGGCACGCGCCGTACCGGCAGAGGCGTTGGCCGAGGCCATTGAGGCCGAGGTTCAGCCCTATCTGTCCTGCGCACCGGGTGCGGTGGCCTCGGCCAAGGCCTTGGTCCGGTCGCTTGGCCCGACCATTGATGATGCGGTGATTGACCACACCATTCAACAGCTTGTGTCCCGATGGGAAACCGAAGAGGCGCAGGAAGGAATCGCTGCTTTTTTCGACAAAAGAAAACCTGGCTGGACGTAACACCGGTTGATCAAGTCTGAATTTCCAGCGCTGCAAACGGCCTCAGCTTAACATCTGTAACAATCCCGCGTTGCGGGGTTGTGTTGAGTTGACCCTCTGACCCCACAGGGATAGAGAATGTCCTGTCAAATCGCCAATTGACGGCGCGCCCTTTCGGGACAAGCGCAGGAAAGGAGCTATACGTGGAAGACCTGCTGCGGGAGTACCTCCCGATTCTGGTGTTTCTGGCCGTGGCCATTGGTCTTGGAATCGTCCTGATTCTTGCCGCTGTGGTGCTGGCTGTCCGCAATCCCGACCCCGAAAAGGTCAGCGCATACGAATGTGGTTTCAACGCGTTCGACGATGCGCGGATGAAATTCGACGTCCGATTTTATCTGGTGTCGATTCTCTTCATCATCTTTGATCTGGAAATCGCCTTCCTGTTCCCCTGGGCCGTTGGCTTCCGCGACATCAGCGATGTCGGCTTCTGGTCGATGATGGTGTTCCTGGGTGTTTTGACCATTGGCTTTGCCTATGAATGGAAGAAGGGGGCCCTGGAATGGGAGTGATGACAGGTGCAAACACCGCTGGCGTCGACAAGGAAGTCGCCACCCAGGCCCTGAACGCCGAGTTGCAGGACAAAGGGTTTCTGCTGACCTCGACCGAGGACATCATCAATTGGGCCCGCACCGGGTCGCTGCACTGGATGACCTTTGGTCTGGCGTGTTGCGCGGTTGAGATGATGCACACCTCAATGCCTCGTTATGACGCTGAACGATTTGGCATCGCGCCGCGTGCGTCCCCGCGTCAGTCGGACGTGATGATCGTGGCCGGAACGTTGACCAACAAGATGGCGCCTGCGCTGCGTAAGGTCTATGACCAGATGCCCGAGCCGCGCTATGTGATCTCGATGGGGTCCTGCGCCAATGGGGGTGGGTATTACCACTATTCCTACTCGGTCGTGCGTGGCTGCGACCGCGTTGTGCCCGTGGACATCTATGTCCCCGGCTGCCCCCCCACGGCTGAGGCGCTGCTATACGGCCTGATGCAGTTGCAGCGCAAAATCCGCCGCACCGGGACGATTGTCAGATGAGTGCTGCTGTCGTCAGGCGCTGGGAAGCTGTTGTCGCGCGGGACGATGTTCCGGGCTGGGTCGAAACATTTCGTGCCCGAGCTTTGCCCGGCATGCGCGCGTTGGACGGGTTCTTGTCGGTTTCGTTCTTGGTCAGACAGGAGCAGGATCCGTGTCACGTTGTCGTGCTGACAAAATGGCGCGATATGGCGGCTATCGTGGCTTACGCTGGCCAAAACGCCGAAAAGACGGTCATGCCTGACTTCATGGCGAAGTTTTTCAAGTCATACGATGCCGAAGCGACATTTTATGACGAAGTTCTTCAGGAGGGACGCAATGAGTGAAGCACTCAAAGAACTCGGCGCGCAGCTTGAGCTGAAGCGGACCGATTGCGTTCTGTCCTGGGACGTGACCCATGGCGAACTGAACGTGGATGTGGCCCCGTCGAACCTGGTGGAATTCGTCGAATTCCTGAAATCCGATCAGGCTTGCAAATTCTCGACCTTGGTGGACATCACCGGTGTTGATCACCCCGAACGGGCCAAGCGGTTCGATGTGGTTTACCACTTCCTGTCGATGTACCAGAACCAGCGCATCCGCCTGCGGGTTTCGGTGCGCGAAGAGGATATGGTACCCTCGATCGTGGATGTTCACCCCTCGGCCAACTGGTTTGAGCGTGAGGTGTTTGACATGTTCGGCATCCTGTTCTCGGGCCACCCGGACCTGCGTCGGATCCTGACCGATTACGGGTTCCGCGGCTATCCGCTGCGCAAGGATTTCCCGACCACCGGCTATACCGAAGTGCGCTATGACGAGGCGCAAAAGCGCGTGGTCTATGAGCCTGTGTCGCTGGTGCAGGAATACCGTCAGTTTGATTTCATGTCCCCTTGGGAAGGCGCGAATTACATTCTGCCGGGGGATGAGAAACAGGAGGCAGAGTAATGGGCAGTATCTGGTGGCTGATCCTTTCAGCGCTGACCATCATTCCGATGTTGAAGATCCTGCCCTTTTTCGGGATCAACAAATATTGGACTCTGCTCTGCCTTATCCCGTTTGGCACCATCGCGCTGCTGTGGTGGGTTGGTCTGAAACTGCAGGAATTGGAGCGTCGCTGAGATGTTGGGGGAACTGATCATACTGGGCGCATTGGGTGTTCTGCTTGCCGGGGCGGCAGCCAAGGCACAAGACGCTGAAAAGGTCCGGGTTCGGACTGAGGCGAAAAAGAAGAAACGGGGGCGTTGATGGACGGCTCAAGATATGATGACGGCAGCACCGACGCGCTGAGCGGCGAGCAGAAGATCCGCAACTTCAACATCAACTTCGGCCCGCAACACCCTGCGGCGCATGGTGTTCTGCGTTTGGTGCTTGAACTGGACGGTGAGATCGTCGAGCGCTGCGATCCGCATATCGGCTTGCTGCACCGGGGCACCGAAAAGCTGATGGAAAGCCGGACGTACCTGCAAAACCTGCCCTATTTCGACCGGCTGGATTACGTCGCGCCGATGAATCAGGAACATGCCTGGTGTCTGGCCATCGAAAAGCTGACCGGTGTGGAAGTGCCGCGCCGAGGGTCGTTGATCCGTGTGCTCTACTCCGAGATCGGGCGCATCCTGAACCACCTGCTGAACGTGACCACGCAGGCGATGGATGTGGGTGCTTTGACACCGCCTCTTTGGGGATTCGAAGAGCGCGAAAAACTGATGGTGTTCTACGAGCGTGCCTGCGGAGCTCGCCTGCATGCCGCCTATTTCCGCCCCGGTGGTGTCCATCAGGACCTGCCGCCCGAACTGCTGGATGATATCGAGGCCTGGAGCCATGAGTTCCCGTCTGTGCTGGATGATATTGACGGGCTGCTGACCGAAAACCGCATCTTCAAACAGCGCAACGCCGATATCGGCGTGGTGACCGAGGATGACATCCAGAAATTTGGCTTCTCGGGTGTGATGGTCCGTGGCTCGGGTCTGGCCTGGGATCTGCGCCGCGCGCAGCCCTACGAATGCTATGACGAGTTCGAATTCCAGATCCCCGTCGGTAAGAACGGCGATTGCTATGACCGCTATCTGGTGCGCATGGAAGAGATGCGCCAGTCGCTGCTGATCATCCGTCAGGCCATCGCCAAAATTCGCGACTGCCCCGGAGACGTGCTGGCCCGCGGCAAGATCACCCCGCCGAAACGCTCGGACATGAAGACCTCGATGGAGAGCCTGATCCATCACTTCAAGCTCTATACCGAGGGGTTCCACGTGCCCGCAGGCGAGGTCTACGCGGCCGTCGAGGCCCCCAAGGGCGAGTTCGGCGTCTATCTGGTCGCCGACGGCACCAACAAACCCTACCGCGCCAAACTGCGCGCGCCCGGGTTCCTGCATCTGCAAGCCATGGATCATGTCGCCAAGGGCCACCAACTGGCCGATGTCGCTGCAATCATCGGGACAATGGACGTTGTGTTTGGGGAGATTGATCGGTGAGCACGCAGATCCAATGCTCTCAACATGGTCATGCTGGCGCAGCATATGTCTGCTCGCACGCGTTGGAAGCGTTCAGGCATGGGAGCGTGTCTTCATTTTATTGGACAGACGCAGATAAGCCCGAGCCGTGTGGATGGTGTCACGAATGTCACCAGCGTTATCTTTCAGCTGGTGAAGAATGGGCCGGTGAGGCTGAAGAAAAGCTCGAAGCGCAGCTGGTGTGTGAGCACTGTTTTCGCGACATAATCAAATTTAATGGGTATACGTAATGCTCCGCCGTCTTCACCCCGAACAACCCGATACCTTCGCCTTCACCGCTGCCAACCAGCAATGGGCCGAAGCGCAGATTACCAAATATCCCGAAGGCCGTCAGGCCAGCGCGGTGATCCCTCTGCTGTGGCGCGCGCAGGAGCAGGAGGGGTGGTTGACCCGCCCGGCGATTGAATCTGTCGCTGACATGCTGGGCATGGCCTATATCCGCGTGCTTGAGGTGGCCTCTTTCTATTTCATGTTCCAACTGCAACCGGTGGGTTCAGTGGCGCATATACAGGTCTGTGGAACGACCTCCTGCATGATCTGCGGGGCCGAGGACCTGATTGCGGTCTGCAAGGACAAGATCGCCGCCAAGCCGCATGTGCTGTCTGCCGATGGCAAGCTGAGCTGGGAAGAGGTCGAGTGCCTGGGCTCTTGCGCCAACGCACCGATGGCG
Organism: Ruegeria sp. HKCCD7255; assembly: GCF_013031565.1. NCBI lineage: Bacteria > Pseudomonadati > Pseudomonadota > Alphaproteobacteria > Rhodobacterales > Roseobacteraceae > Ruegeria > Ruegeria sp. HKCCD7255. The sequence goes on from NZ_WQAG01000001.1 coordinate 116,922, forward strand.
CAGATCGGTAAGGATTATTACGAAGATTTGACGGCCGAGAGTTTTGGCAAGATCATTGACGCACTGGCCGCCGGTCAGGTGCCGACACCGGGTCCTCAGAACGGGCGCTATGCGGCAGAGCCGAAAAGCGGGCTGACCAGCCTGACCGACCATGATGCGGGCAAACCGCAATACAATGCCAGTGTCGCGCTTGCGACCGATCTGGGTGACACCGTCAAGCGCATTGACGGGACCGAAGTACCGATCCTGACGCGTTGGCTGGGCAAGGATGGCAAGGCAGCCGCGACCAAATCGGCACCGAAACCACCCAAAGCGCCTGCACCTGCAAAACCTGCGGTGAAACAGGCGCAAGAGGCGAAAGAGGCGCAGCCCGAGACATTGACCGCAGCGCGGGATGGCAAGGCAGATGACCTCAAGATGTTGAAAGGCGTCGGGCCAAAGCTTGAACAGACGCTGAACGCTTTGGGCTTTTACCACTTTGACCAGATCGCGGCCTGGACACCGGAACAGGTGGCCTGGGTCGACAGCCGCCTCAAGTTCAAAGGTCGGATCGAGCGTGACGGCTGGATTGACCAGGCGGCGAAACTGGCCGCTGGGGAAGAGACCGAATTTGCCAAACGTGCCAAGAAAGACGGCACTTACGAAGACTAAGACAGGATGCCAATCCGGGGCGTCGGGATGAGATGGATAAGGACAAGGAACAGGCCATAGCCCGCAAGGGCCGCCATATCGGTATCGTCATCGCGGTGACGATGCTGCTTTGGCTTGCCATGTCCTTTATTGGTCCGCAGTTGGGTCTGCCGGGCCGCTATGCACTGCTTTTTGATTTCGCCGCGCTGGCGGGGTTCATTTATGCGGGCGTCAACATTTTTCAACTCTGGCGCATGCGTCAGGACAGCTGAAGGTAACACGCGATGCTGAAGGATCAGGACCGGATCTTTACCAACATCTACGGGATGCACGAGCGTACTCTGCGCGGCGCGCAGGCCCGGGGGCATTGGGACGGCACTGCTGGCCTGATCGAAAAGGGCCGCGACTGGATCATTCAGACGATGAAGGATTCGGGCCTGCGTGGTCGCGGCGGTGCGGGCTTTCCGACTGGGTTGAAATGGTCGTTCATGCCCAAGGAAAGCGATGGGCGTCCATCTTATCTAGTGGTGAATGCCGACGAATCCGAGCCCGGCACCTGCAAAGACCGCGAAATCATGCGCCATGATCCGCATACACTGATCGAAGGCTGTCTGATCGCCTCTTTCGCGATGAATGCGCATACCTGCTATATCTATCTGCGCGGCGAATATATCCGCGAGCGTGAGGCGTTGCAGGCGGCGATTGACGAGGCCTATGACGCAGGGCTTCTGGGCAAGAACGCCGCCGGTTCGGGCTGGGATTTCGACCTGTTCCTGCATCACGGGGCTGGTGCCTATATCTGCGGTGAGGAAACCGCGCTGATCGAAAGCCTTGAGGGCAAAAAGGGCATGCCGCGCATGAAGCCTCCGTTCCCGGCGGGTGCGGGGCTCTATGGGTGTCCGACCACTGTGAACAATGTGGAATCCATCGCCGTTGTGCCCACAATCCTGCGCCGTGGTGCAGATTGGTTTGCAGGCTTTGGTCGTCAGAACAACGCAGGCACCAAGCTCTTTGCGATCTCGGGTCATGTGAACAACCCCTGCGTGGTCGAAGAGGCCATGTCGCTGTCTTTTGAAGAGCTGATCGAGACTCATTGCGGTGGCATTCGCGGCGGCTGGGACAATCTGCTTGCTGTGATTCCGGGGGGATCGTCGGTGCCCTGCGTGCGCGGTGAAAACATGCGCGATGCGATCATGGATTTCGACTATCTGCGGAACGATCTGGGATCAGGTTTGGGGACGGCGGCGGTGATCGTGATGGACAAATCCACCGATATCATCAAGGCGATCTGGCGGCTGTCGAAGTTCTACAAGCACGAAAGCTGCGGCCAGTGTACTCCGTGTCGCGAGGGCACCGGCTGGATGATGCGCGTGATGGACCGACTGGTGCGTGGCGAGGCCGGGTTGGAAGAGATCGACATGCTGTTTGACGTGACCAAGCAGGTCGAAGGCCACACAATCTGTGCCCTGGGCGACGCGGCGGCCTGGCCGATCCAGGGCCTGATCCGCAACTTCCGCGAAGAGATCGAAGACCGGATCAAGGCTCAGAAATCGGGTCGCATGGGCGCAATGGCAGCGGAGTAAAACGATGGATGTCTTTGCAGAATACGGACACGCGATTGCCTCGGTGGTGATCTTCACCCTGATCGTTTTGTTCATGGCGCCCTTCACGGCGCTGGCCAAGCAAAGCAAAGGTCTGGCTCCGGGGGCCACACCCGAACAGGATTATTCAGACAAAGCCTATCGGTTGAACCGGGCCTATCTGAACGGAACCGAAACGCTTCCGGCCTTTGCTGCGGTCACCTTTGCGGCGATCCTGTTGGCGGCAAGCCCGTTTTGGGTGAACCTGCTGGCCTCGGTCGCGCTGGTCGCGCGGCTGGTGATGTTGATCGTGCATATTCGCGGAATTGGCAGTCCGAACAGCGGCTTGCGCTCAGTTCTTTATGTATTGGGCTGGGCGTGTATGTTCGTGATTGGCATCATGTCGCTGGTGGCGGCGTTCTGATGGTGCGATCGGAACGTCATAACTGTTTCGACGGTCACAGCCGGTTTGGACGTGCGGGTGTGATTGCCGCGCTTGTTGCTGTTTCAATGATTGCCGGATGCGGCAACACGATCAAATCATCAGCCGAACGCGTTGCTTTTGATGGTCATGTCTTTCGTGCCAGCGCTAAACAAACAGCCAAACGGACTCAGCCCGCAGCGTTCAGCGTAACGGTCAATGGTGTTTCGAAATCTTTTGATGGTGCGCGAGAGGCGGGCAGACACGAAGGAATCCGGTTCTGCATTCGCAACTTCGGATCATCGCGCATCGACTGGAGCGTCGGGCCGGACACTGAGCAGCTTCAGGTCGAAAACGACAAACTGACCTTCGTGGGGCGTTGCCAACGACCATGAGCGTTTCATTGACATATCCGACCTCTGGCCAGCCGCTGCTATTGCATAGCAGTGCCGAGCAGCCCCGTCTTGGAGGTTCCAAGACGAAGGGATATGTCATGTCTGTATTGAAAATAGTTGCCTTGTCGGCAGCGATGGTCGTTCCTGCCGCAGCTGAGGCGAAACCACCCCTGCGCGACGTGTCGGAAATAGACGACGAGCTGTACTATATCGCGGTCGCAAACGAGATTTCTGAGTACTGTCCCACAATCAGTGGTCGCCGTTTGAAAGCAATCAGTGTGTTGTGGAGTTTGCGCTCGAAAGCCAACCAGCTTGGGTACTCGGACAGCGAGATCCGGTCCTATGTTGAATCGGATGCCGAAAAGGATCGGATGCGCGCCAAGGGCGAAGCCTATCTTGCCGATAACGGCGTTACCTATGAAAAACCGAATTCATTCTGCGCCTTGGGGCAGAAGGAAATCCAAAGAAACAGCGCCATAGGCGTGTATTTGAAGGCGAAGTGAAAGCCATGTCTGACCTCCGCAAGATCAATATCGATGGGCAGGAAATCGAAGTCGATGGTGCGATGACCTTGATCCAGGCCTGCGAAGAGGCCGGGATCGAAGTGCCGCGTTTCTGCTATCATGAACGTCTTTCGATCGCCGGCAACTGCCGGATGTGTCTGGTTGAGGTCGTGGGTGGCCCGCCGAAACCTGCGGCGTCCTGTGCGATGCAAGTCCGTGATTTGCGACCGGGGCCCGAAGGGCAGCCGCCGGTGGTCAAGACGAACTCTCCTATGGTCAAGAAGGCCCGAGAAGGGGTGATGGAGTTCCTACTGATCAACCATCCGCTGGATTGTCCGATTTGCGACCAGGGCGGTGAGTGCGATCTACAAGATCAGGCGATGGCCTATGGCGTCTCGGGGTCGCGCTTCAAAGAAGCCAAGCGCGCGGTGGATGATCTGGATCTGGGGCCACTGGTGGGTACCGCGATGACCCGCTGCATCAGTTGCACCCGCTGTGTGCGTTTCACCACCGAAGTCGCAGGGATCACCCAAATGGGTCAGACCGGGCGCGGTGAAGATGCCGAGATCACCTCGTATCTTGACCAGACGCTGCAATCGAACCTGCAAGGCAACATCATTGATTTGTGCCCGGTGGGTGCGCTGACCTCGAAGCCCTATGCCTTTACCGCTCGCCCGTGGGAGCTGACCAAGACCGAGAGCATCGATGTGATGGATGCATTGGGCTCGAACATCCGGGTCGATACCAAAGGGCGCGAGGTGATGCGCTTTCTGCCGCGCAACCATGATGGTGTGAACGAAGAGTGGATCAGCGACAAGACCCGCTTTGTCTGGGATGGCCTGCGCCGTCAGCGGTTGGACAAGCCATATGTGCGCGAAAACGGCAAGCTGCGCCCGGCGTCGTGGGCTGAGGCCTTGGGCAAAGCCGCCGAGGCGCTGAAAGGGGCCGAAAAGCCGGCAGGTATCGTCGGCGATCTGGCCCCGGTCGAGGCTGCTTTTGCGCTTAAACAGATGATCGAGGGGCAGGGCGGTGTTGTCGAGTGCCGCACCGATGGGGCCAAACTGCCTGCGGGCAACCGTGCGGCCTATGCCGGGACCGCAGCGATTGAGGACATCGACAGCGCCGAGCGTATTCTGCTGATCGGAACCAACCCGCGCGAAGAGGCTCCGGTGCTGAACGCGCGGATCCGAAAGGCGTGGGCGCATGGGGCTGAAGTGGCCTTGGTGGGTCCCGCCGTCGATCTGACCTACGCCTATCACCATATGGGTGACGACCGCGCTGCGCTGCAACAGGTTGTCGATATGGGCGGTGATGACGAGATCAAGGGCAAGCCGTCGCTGGTGATCATCGGCCAAGGCGCATTGCAAGAGGCCGACGGGGCGGCGGTTCTTGCCGCGGCGCAAACCATTGCTGCCACTACGGAAAGCGGTCTGATCGTCCTGCACACTGCCGCTGGTCGTGTTGGCGCCATGGATGTGGATGCCACCAACGCAGAGGGTATGGACGCCGTGAGCGCGGCGGATGTGATCTATAACCTCGGCGCGGATGAGGTCGAGATCGGTGAGGGCGCTTTTGTCATCTATCAGGGCAGCCATGGCGACCGGGGCGCGCATCGCGCAGATGTGATCCTGCCGGGTGCGGCCTATACCGAGGAAAACGGGTTGTTCGTAAACACCGAAGGCCGTCCGCAACTGGCCATGCGCGCCGGGTTTGCACCGGGCGAGGCAAAGGAAAACTGGGCCATCCTGCGGGCTTTGTCCGCCGAGCTGGGCGCGACACTGCCCTATGATTCTCTGGCCCAACTGCGCAACGCGCTGATCGAGGCCGTGCCGCATCTGGCCCGTATCGATGAGGTTATCGAAAACGAAGTTCAAGCGCCTGAGACCGGAACATTCGGCGATGCCAGCTTCCGCTATGCCATCAAGGATTTCTATCTGACCAACCCGATCGCGCGGGCCTCGCAACTGATGGCCGAGCTATCGGCACAGGCGCAAGCGCTGAAATCTCAAAAGATCGCGGCAGAATGATACAAAGCGGTTTCATATCGCATCTGAGCGCGGCGGGTTTCGGGCCCGATGTCGCGCAAAATTTGCGCGTGAAACCAAAGAAAAAGGGTAGCGCACGGGGAACAGATGCTGTTTACACCAACGCGCCGACCCAGCCGCAATATGCGCAGGCACATGGCCTTTGCATCGCGCGCGGAAAACGGAATACCCACGGTGTGAGGACCAATGGCTGAATTCTTTAACACCCCGGGCGGAATAGCCCTCATCATCCTGGCGCAAGTGCTTGCGGTTGTGGCCTTTGTGATGATTTCGCTGTTGTTCCTTGTCTATGGTGACCGCAAGATCTGGGCCGCCGTACAGATGCGCCGGGGTCCGAACGTGGTAGGTGCCTATGGCCTGCTGCAAACCGTGGCTGATGCGCTGAAATATGTGGTCAAAGAGGTGGTGATCCCGGCGGGTGCTGACCGTACCGTGTTCATCCTCGCGCCGCTCACCTCGTTTGTGCTGGCCATGGTCGCCTGGGCGGTGATCCCGCTGAACGATGGCTGGGTGCTGTCGGACATCAACGTCGCGATCCTCTATGTCTTCGCCATCTCCTCACTAGAGGTTTATGGCGTGATTATGGGCGGTTGGGCGTCGAACTCAAAGTACCCTTTCCTGGGTTCGTTGCGCTCGGCGGCGCAGATGATTTCCTATGAAGTCTCCATCGGTCTGATCATCATCGGCGTCATCATCTCGACCGGCTCGATGAATTTCGGCGCGATTGTCGAGGCGCAAGATGGCCGGTTCGGGTTCTTCAGCTGGTACTGGCTGCCGCATTTCCCGATGGTCTTCCTGTTCTTCATCTCGGCGCTGGCTGAAACCAACCGGCCTCCGTTCGACCTGCCCGAAGCGGAATCGGAACTGGTGGCCGGATACCAGGTCGAATATTCGGCCACACCATTCCTGCTGTTCATGGCTGGCGAATACATTGCCATCTTCCTGATGTGTGCCCTCACCACGCTGCTGTTCTTCGGCGGCTGGCTGTCGCCGATCCCGGGCCTGCCCGACGGTGTGCTGTGGATGGTCGCCAAGATGGCGTTCTTCTTCTTCCTTTTCGCGATGGTCAAGGCGATCACGCCCCGCTACCGCTATGACCAGCTGATGCGGTTGGGCTGGAAAGTCTTCCTGCCCTTCTCGCTGGCCTGGGTGGTGTTTGTAGCCTTCGCGGCAAGGTTCGACTGGTTCTGGGGCTCGTTTGCCCGTTGGAGCGTAGGAGGCTGATATGACACAAATCGACTACACCCGCGCTGCCAAGTATTTCCTGCTGCAAGATTTCTGGGTCGGCATGAAACTGGGGCTGAAGTATTTCTTTGCCCCCAAGGCCACCGTGAACTATCCGCATGAAAAGGGCCCGCTGAGCCCTCGGTTCCGCGGAGAACATGCCCTGCGCCGTTATCCGAATGGTGAAGAGCGCTGCATCGCCTGCAAACTCTGTGAGGCGATTTGCCCTGCGCAGGCTATCACCATCGACGCCGAGCCACGCGAGGACGGCTCGCGCCGCACCACGCGTTATGACATCGACATGACCAAATGCATCTATTGCGGCTTCTGCCAAGAGGCGTGCCCGGTCGATGCTATCGTCGAAGGCCCGAATTTCGAATTCGCGACGGAAACCCGGGAAGAGCTGTTCTACGACAAGGAAAAGCTGCTGGATAACGGCGAGCGCTGGGAAGCCGAGATCGCTCGCAACCTGGAACTGGACGCGCCCTACAGATGACTGACGCGCCCTTAAACCCGTTCGAGCTGATGATGCGTCAGGCGCAGGATATGGCCAAGGCGATGAACCCGGCGATGGAGAGCTTCTCGCCCAAAGGGTTCGAGGCGCTGTGGCCGACCATGCCCAAAGAGGTCATGGAGATGATGTTCGGCAACACCGTCAACCCCGACGGTCTGGATGCCAAGACCCGCTTGCTGCTGACGCTGGCCGGGCTGACCTGTCAGGGTGCGCAGGCCGACACCGCCGTGCGCCAGACTGTCCGCCACGCGCTCGAGGCAGGGGCCAAGAAACAAGAGATCGTGGAAACGATCGGTCAGATGTCGGTCTTTGCCGGCATCCCGGCCATGACCCGCGCGCTGGATCTGGCGCAAGAGGTTCTGGGCGATAACGAGGATGAGGATCAATGACCGTCTTTGCCTTCTATCTGTTTGCCATCAGCGCCATTACCGGCGGGCTGTTCACGGTGATCAGCCGTCAGCCGGTGCACTCGGTGCTGTGGCTGATCCTGGCCTTCCTGTCCTCGGCGGGGCTGTTTGTGCTGCTGGGGGCCGAGTTCGTGGCGATGCTGCTGATCATCGTCTATGTCGGCGCGGTCGCGGTTCTGTTCCTGTTCGTTGTGATGATGCTGGACGTGGATTTTGCCGAGCTCAAGGCCGAGATGGCGCGCTATATGCCATTGGCCCTGCTGATCGGCCTGGTCATCCTGATGCAGTTTGTCATGGCCTTCGGAGCCTGGGACAGCGCCCAAGGGGTTGAGGCCAATCTGGCCCAGCCGGTTCCGGTGGACCGCCACAACACCGAGGCGCTGGGCGTCATCCTTTACGATCAATATTTCCTTCTGTTCCAACTGGCGGGCCTGATCCTGCTGGTCGCCATGATCGGCGCCATCGTTCTGACCCTGCGCCACCGTCAGGACATCAAGCGCCAGGACATCGTCGGCCAGATGATGCGCGACCCGGCCAAGGCGATGGAGCTGAAGGACGTGAAACCGGGGCAGGGGTTGTGAGATTTGTGATGGCAATCGGCATTCCGATCACGATTATTGCCAGCGGTCAGGAGCTACGGGCGGCTGAAGAGCCTATCGACAAAAACGCGCGCGCCGAAATATGCGTTTTCGAAGACTGGCACTTTACAGACTTTAGACCCACTGACTTGGGTAATGGAGTGGTTGGCGCATTGAGTACTGGCACTACGGGCGTTGGTATGTTTAGCGTTTGGACTGCGAGTGATTGCGAAACTGGTCAGAACCTGGACGTGACCTTTAATAAAGTGCTCTGGGGCGGGCATCCTGAAGTTCTTGCTATTCCCGATCAAGACGAGTTGCGTGTCGTTCCTGATCGCACTAACGCGCAAGAAGAGTTCCTTTCCAGAGCGGTCTCAATGGAAGAGGCAACTATACAAAAGTTGCATGATCTTGCGAAAGAAAGCGAAATCTCCGCTGATTTTGAAAGAAGCAACGAAGAGACTTGTGGATGCGCTGCGTTCTATCCGGAAATGGTTGGTGACAAGAAACCATCTCGGATGCGCGATGAAATGCCGACATGGGGCAAACAAAAATGATCGGACTTGAACACTATCTTACGGTCGCGACGACGTTGTTCGTCATCGGCATCTTCGGTCTCTTCCTGAACCGCAAGAACGTCATCATCCTGCTGATGAGCATCGAGCTGATGCTGCTGGCGGTGAATATCAACCTTGTGGCGTTTTCCAGCTTCCTGGGCGATCTGGTCGGGCAGGTGTTTACGCTGTTTGTGTTGACCGTTGCGGCGGCCGAGGCGGCGATTGGTCTGGCCATACTGGTCTGCTTCTTCCGCAACCGCGGTACCATCGCGGTTGAAGACGTCAATATGATGAAGGGCTAAGAGCACTATGGAAACCACCATCCTCTTCGCCCCGCTGGTGGGCGCGCTGATCTGCGGGTTTGGCTGGAAGTTCATTGGCGAGAAAGCCGCCATGTGGACGGCCACGGGCCTGTTGTTTCTGGCCTGTCTGCTGTCGTGGATCGTGTTCCTTGGCTTTGACGGCCAGACGCAACAGATCGAGATCCTGCGCTGGATCGAGAGCGGCTCGCTCTCGACAAGCTGGGCCATTCGTCTGGACCGGTTGACCGCGATCATGCTGATCGTGGTGACGACCGTCTCGGCGCTCGTGCACCTTTATTCCTTTGGCTACATGGATCACGACCCGCAATGGCGCGAGGGTGAGAGCTATAAGCCGCGTTTCTTTGCCTATCTGTCCTTCTTCACCTTCGCTATGCTGATGCTGGTGACGGCGGATAATCTGGTGCAGATGTTCTTTGGCTGGGAAGGCGTGGGCGTCGCATCCTACCTGCTGATCGGGTTCTATTATCGCAAACCCAGTGCCAATGCGGCGGCGATGAAAGCGTTCATCGTCAACCGGGTGGGGGACTTTGGCTTTGCGCTGGGGATCTTCGCGATCTTCCTGCTGACCGACAGCATCAACTTCTCGGATATCTTTGCGTCGGCCTCGACCCTGTCGGAGACGCTGTTGCATTTCCTCTGGGGGGAATGGAACGCGGTTGAGGTGATCTGCGTGCTGCTGTTCATCGGTGCGATGGGCAAGTCGGCGCAGCTGATCCTGCACACCTGGCTGCCGGACGCGATGGAGGGCCCGACGCCTGTGTCGGCCCTGATCCACGCCGCGACCATGGTGACGGCAGGTGTTTTCCTGGTCTGCCGCATGTCGCCTCTGATGGAGTTCGCGCCGGGCGCGACCGGGTTCATCACCTTCCTTGGGGCCTCGACTGCCTTCTTTGCCGCGACCGTAGGTCTGGTACAAACCGACATCAAACGCGTCATCGCCTATTCTACTTGCTCTCAGCTGGGCTATATGTTCGTGGCGGCTGGCGTTGGGATGTATTCGGCGGCGATGTTCCACCTGCTGACGCACGCGTTCTTCAAGGCCTTGCTGTTCCTTGGCGCCGGTTCTGTGATCCACGCGATGCATCACGAGCAGGAGATGACCGAGTATGGCGGGCTGCGCAAAAAGATCCCCTATACGTTCTGGGCGATGATGATCGGCACGCTGGCCATCACCGGTGTTGGGATCCCGCTAACCACCTTTGGATTTGCAGGCTTCCTGTCGAAAGACGCCATTATCGAAAGCGCCTTTGCCGGTGGCACCGGCTATGCCTTCTGGATGCTGGTGATAGCGGCGGTGTTCACCTCGTTCTACAGCTGGCGTTTGATCTTCCTGACCTTCTATGGTGAGCCGCGCGGTGACAAGCACACGCATGATCACGCGCATGAAAGCCCAAAGGTCATGCTGATCCCGCTGGGCGTTTTGTCTCTGGGTGCGGTGTTTGCCGGGATGATCTGGTACAACAATTTCTTCGGTCACACCGACAAGGTCGGCAAGTTCTACGGCATCCCGGTGGCGGAAGCGTCAGAGCATGGTGAGGGCCACTCCGCTGATACGCATGCCGCGCATGAGGAAGATGGAACCGCAGACGCCCATCACGGTGATGACGCCCACGCAGATGACAGTCATGCCGATGAGGGACATGGCGCAGAAGGTCATGGTGAGAAAGACGCCCATGGCGACCATCATTATGTGTTTGCCGGAGAACCGGGGGAAGGCGCGCTCTATATGGCGCCGGACAATACCGTGCTGGATGATGCGCACGCGGTTCCGAAATGGGTCAAGGTCTCACCTTTTGTGGCCATGCTGCTGGGCTTTGTCGTCGCCTATTGGTTCTATATCGTGAATACCTCTCTACCCGCACGTTTGGCGGCGAACCAGCGACCGCTTTATCTGTTCCTGCTGAACAAGTGGTATTTTGACGAGATCTATGACGCGATCTTTGTCAAACCCACTGTCGCGATCGGGCGGTTCTTCTGGAAGCGCGGGGATGGCAACACGATCGACGGCTTCCTCAACGGGATTGCGATGGGTGTTGTGCCCTTCTTCACCCGCCTCGCAGGCAAGGCGCAGACCGGCTACATCTTTACTTACGCCTTCTGGATGGTCTTGGGCATCGCGGCCCTGATCACCTGGATGTCTATCGGCGGGGGCGCGAACTAATGGATAATATCCTCTCCATGGTCACTTTCATTCCTGCGATTGCGGCAGGTCTGATGGCGCTGTTCCTGCATGGGAACGACGCGGCGGCCCAGCGAAACGCGAAGTGGATCGCGTTGCTTGCCACCACCGTGACCTTTTTTGTGTCGATTGGCATTTATACCGGCTTTGACCCGTCCAACACCGGGTTTCAGATGGTGGAAGAGGCCGAGTGGCTTTTGGGGCTGAAATACAAGATGGGTGTGGACGGTATCAGCATCCTGTTTGTGCTGCTGACCACCTTCATCATGCCGCTTACCATTCTGGCCAGCTGGCAGGTTACCGACCGTGTCAAGGAATACATGATCGCCTTCCTGTTGCTGGAAACGCTGATGCTGGGCGTGTTCATGGCGCTGGATCTGGTGCTGTTCTATCTGTTCTTCGAGGCTGGCCTGATCCCGATGTTCCTGATCATCGGTATCTGGGGTGGGGCGAACCGGATCTATGCCAGCTTCAAGTTCTTCCTCTATACCTTCCTCGGTTCCGTTCTCATGCTGGTGGCGATGGTTGCGATGTATGCCGATGCGGGCACCACGGATATCGAGGCGCTGATGAGCCATCAGTTCTCGTCTGATGGGTTCAGCGTTCTGGGCGTCTATATCGTGGGCGGCATGCAGACCCTGATGTTCCTGGCTTTCTTCGCGTCCTTCGCGGTGAAAATGCCAATGTGGCCGGTTCACACCTGGCTGCCGGATGCGCACGTGCAAGCCCCCACAGCGGGCTCGGTTGTGCTTGCGGCGATTCTGCTGAAAATGGGCGGCTATGGCTTCTTGCGGTTCAGCCTGCCGATGTTCCCTGTGGGCTCTTCGGTGATGACTGATCTGGTGCTGTGGATGTCGGCCATCGCGGTGGTCTACACCTCGCTGGTCGCATTGGTGCAGGAGGATATGAAAAAGCTGATCGCATATTCCTCGGTCGCGCATATGGGCTTTGTCACCATGGGCATTTTTGCAGCGAACCAGCAGGGCATTGACGGCGCGATCTTCCAGATGATCAGCCACGGGTTCATCTCGGCAGCACTCTTCCTGTGTGTGGGCGTCATCTATGACCGGATGCACACGCGTGACATCGACGCCTATGGCGGCCTGGTTATTCGGATGCCTGCCTACGCGCTGGTCTTCATGCTGTTCACGATGGCAAATGTCGGCCTTCCGGGCACGTCCGGCTTCATCGGCGAATTCCTGACCCTTATGGGCGCGTTCCAGGTGAACACCTGGGTGACAGCGGTGGCCGCGACCGGGGTGATCTTTTCGGCGGGCTATGCTCTGTGGCTTTATCGCCGGGTCGTCTTTGGTGACCTGATCAAGGAAAGCCTCAAGTCCATCACCGACATGAGCGCGCGTGAGCGGTTGATCTTTGCGCCTTTGATCGTGATGACGATCCTGCTGGGGGTTTACCCGTCGCTGGTCACGGATGTGATTGGCAATTCCACGGCAGCCCTGATTTCGAACTATGACACGGCTCTGACTGCGGCAGAGGCCGCGACCCAGACCGCCGCATCGCATTAAGGAGGCTTTGGAGACATGATCCAGGCTGATCTGACCGTAATCCTGCCAGAGATCATTCTGGCCGTGTATGCGATGGCCGCGCTGATCGGGGCTGTTTACACCACCAAAGACAAGCTGGCCCCGGCTCTGGTCTGGGTCACCGCCGGACTGATGGCTGCGCTGTCCTTTTGGATCGCGACCAATGGTGAAGGAACGAATGTGGCCTTCAACGGAATGTTTGTCGATGACGGCTTTGCCCGCTTTGCCAAGGTCGCCATTCTGCTGTCCGCAGCGGCTGTATTGCTGATGAGCCAGGAGTATATGGCGCGCCGGGATCTGTTGCGTTTCGAATACCCTTTGCTGGTCGCCCTGGCCGCGGTTGGCATGATGATGATGGTCAGCGCAGGCGATCTGATGTCGCTCTATATGGGGCTCGAACTGCAGTCGCTGGCGCTTTATGTCGTGGCCGCGCTGCGGCGTGACAGTGCCAAATCGACCGAGGCGGGGTTGAAGTATTTTGTGCTGGGCGCGCTCAGCTCGGGCCTGCTGCTCTATGGTGCGTCGCTGGTCTATGGCTTTACAGGCACCACGCTGTTCTCGGGTATCATCGCGACGGTGCAGGCAGGGGACGTGTCTCTTGGCCTGTTGTTTGGTCTGATCTTCCTGATCTCGGGTCTGGCCTTCAAGGTCTCGGCGGTTCCGTTCCACATGTGGACGCCCGACGTGTACGAAGGCTCACCAACGCCCATCACCGCGTTCTTTGCGACCGCGCCCAAAGTGGCGGCCATGGCGCTGTTTGCGCGGCTGTTGCATGACGCCTTTGGGGGTATCGTGAAAGACTGGCAGCAGGTGATTGTGCTGTTGTCGGTTCTGTCGATGCTGCTGGGTGCGATTGCAGCGATTGGGCAGCGGGACATCAAGCGGCTGATGGCATTTTCGTCGATTGCTCATATGGGTTATGCGCTAATTGGTTTGGCCGCAGGGACCGAGATGGGCATCAAGGCGATGCTGATGTATCTGGCGATCTATGTGACGATGAATATCGGAACCTTCGCCTTCATTCTGATGATGGAACGCGATGGCAAACCTGTCACTGATATCGACGCGCTGCGGCAGTTTTCCAAACGTGATCCGGGCAAGGCGCTGGCTGTGCTGATCCTGATGTTCAGCCTTGCCGGCGTGCCTCCGATGTTGGGCTTCTTCGCTAAGTTCGGCGTGTGGCAAGCCGGTGTCAGCGCAGGCCTGACCGGATTGGTCATCGTGTCGGCCATCGCCTCTGTGATCGGTGCGTTCTATTACCTGCGGATCGTGTTCTACATGTATTTCGGGGATGAAAACGAAGATCCGATCGAAACCCGCTCGACCCCGGTTCTGTGGGGCGCTCTGATGGGCTCGGCAGCGTTGATGCTGATCGGCGTGTTCTATCAGTTCGGCGTCGAAGGCGCGGCGGCAGCAGCGGCGGCAACGCTTGTCAACTGACCCAGGATCACAACAGACATGGGAGGCTCGGTCAGGTGACCGGGCCTTTTTGACATGAGCGATTGGCCACAGGGATACGGGTTGCACATTGTGCAAGAGGTGGACAGCACCTTGAACGAGGCCGCGCGCATTGCCCCAACCGCCACCGGCCCGGTGTGGATCTTGGCACACCACCAAACCGCAGCACGCGGGCGGCGCGGACGCGCATGGACGCACCCCAAGGGCAATCTGGCGGCAACCTTGCTTTTGCGCCCGGATGAGCCGCCGGAGAAAGCGGCCTTGCGCAGCTTTCTGGCCTCCTTGGCGTTGTTCGATGCCTGTGTCTCGGTCACAGGTCGCGCCACTGGGCTGGCGCTGAAATGGCCCAATGACGTGTTGCTGAACGGCGGCAAGCTTGCAGGCATCTTGTTGGAAAGCACCGGGCAGGGTCGGGGTCTGTCACATCTGGCGATTGGCATTGGCGTGAACCTGTCCGAGGCTCCGGGTGCAGATCAGGTTGAACCCGGCGCTGTGCGCCCCGTCTCGTTGCTGTCAGAGACCGGAGCGCATGTCACGCCCGAGGATTTTCTAACCGAGTTGGCCGCAGCCTATGCGCAGTATGAAACACAGTTCGCCACCTATGGCTTCGCGCCCATCCGCACAGCCTGGCTGTCGCGCGCGGCCCGGCTGGGAGAGGTCATCACCGCCCGTACCGCTACGTCGGAAACTGTCGGAACCTTTGAAACGGTGGACGCCGGTGGCAACCTTATCCTAAACACCGCCAAGGGCCGGGTCAGCATTCCGGCGGCCGAGATTTACTTCTGAAAGGGGCAAACGATGCTTCTGGCGATAGATTGCGGAAATACCAACACCGTTTTCTCGATTTGGGATGGCGAGAAGTTCCTGTGTACCCTGCGCACTTCGACCCACCATTCGCGCACAGCGGACGCCTATTTCACCTGGTATTCCACGCTGGTGAAGCATTACGGGATCGAGGCCAACATAACGGATGTCATCATCTCTTCCACGGTGCCCCGGGTCGTGTTCAACCTGCGGGTTTTTGCGGATCGTTTCTTTGGGTGCCGCCCGCTGGTGGTGGGCAAGCCGGAAACCCTTTTGCCCTTCCAGCCCCGTGTCGACGAAGGCACTCAGGTTGGCCCTGACCGTCTGGTCAACACCGCAGGCGCTTTTGATCGGCATGGTGGCGATCTGATCGTGGTGGATTTTGGCACGGCAACCACCTTTGACGTGGTGGCGCATGATGGCGCGTATGTGGGCGGCGTTATCGCCCCGGGTGTGAACCTGAGCCTTGAGGCCCTGCACCTTGCTGCTGCGGCATTGCCGCATGTCGACATTTCCAAGCCGCAGAAGGTAATTGGCACCAACACCGTCGAATGTATGCAATCGGGTGTGTTCTGGGGCTATGTCGGGCTGGTGCGCGAGATCTGCGACAGGATCAAAGGCGAGGCCGGTGTGCCCATGAAAGTGATATCCACCGGTGGCCTCGCGCCGTTGTTCCAACAGGCGGCCGAACTATTTGATGCTTTTGAAGATGATCTGACGATGCACGGTCTGACCGTGATCCATCGCTATAACAAGGAAAATGGCTCCGCATGAGCAATGAACGACTGATCTACCTGCCGCTGGGTGGGGCGGGTGAAATAGGTATGAATGCCTATGTCTATGGCTATGGCGCACCGGGAAAAGAGCGTCTGATCCTGGTGGACCTTGGGGTTGCGTTCCCTGACATGGACAGCTCACCCGGGGTTGATCTGATCTTTGCAGACATCACCTGGCTCAAGGAACGTGCCGATCAGCTTGAGGCCGTCTTTGTCACGCACGCGCATGAGGACCATGTTGGCGCCGTGGCCCATTGCTATGAAGCCTTGGGCGCACCGATCTATGCGCGCGCGTTCACCGCCAATATCGCGCGGCGCAAGATGGAGGAACATGGCAATCCGGTTGAGGCAGTACGCACCGCCTCGGCCTGGCCCGAACAGATTGAGCTTGGGCCGTTCAAGGTGGGCTTTCTGCCTGTCTCGCATTCGATCCCTGAAAGTGCCGGGTTGATTATCGACAGCCCTGCGGGCCGGGTCGTGCATACAGGCGATTTCAAGCTTGATCCCAATCCGATTGTGGGTGAGCCGTTTGACGCAGACCTGTGGGCCGAAGTGGCCAAGCCCGGCGTCAAGGCGCTGGTCTGTGACAGTACCAATGTTTTTTCAAACCACGCAGGCCGCTCTGAATCCGAAGTTGGACCCGAGATCACGCGGCTGGTCAGCGAAGCGTCGGGCATGGTGGTAGCCACAACATTTGCGTCGAACGTGGCGCGGGTGAAGACCTTGGCCGAAGCCGGGCAGCGGGCCGGGCGTTCGGTTGTGTTGCTGGGTCGCGCGATGCGGCGGATGATCGAGGCCGCGACCGAAACGGGTATTCTGGGTGACTTTCCCAAAGTAATCAGTGCCGAACAGGCATCTGAGGTTCCACGCGAAAACCTGATGCTGATCGTCACCGGCAGCCAGGGCGAACGCCGCGCAGCCAGTGCGCAACTGGCGCGTGGCAAATATCTTGGGCTTGAGGTGAAAGAGGGTGATCTGTTCCTGTTTTCCTCCAAGACCATTCCAGGCAACGAACGCGGTGTCATCCGCATCATCAACCAATTCAGCGAAAAAGGCGTGGATGTGGTTGATGACAGCTCGGGGCTGTATCACGTGTCCGGCCACGCCAACCGCCCGGATCTTGAACAGGTGCATAAGTTGATTGACCCGCAAATGGTGATCCCGATGCATGGCGAACACCGTCACCTGCGCGAGCACGTCAAGCTGGCTGAATCAGGCGGGCGCACGGGTGTATTGGCGGTGAACGGCACCATGCTGGACCTGACAGGCAACGCGCCGACGGTTGCGGATTACATTGAAACCGGCAGAACCTATCTGGATGGATCTGTGCAGATTGGTGCGTTGGACGGTGTGGTGCGCGATCGCATCCGCATGGCGCTGAACGGGCACGTTACAGTGACTGTCATTCTGGACGAAGAGGATGAGCCGCTGGGCGAGCCTTGGTGTGACACGATTGGCCTGCCTGAAACCGGATCGTCACGCGCAGCATTGGTCGAGGTGCTGGAAGAAGACCTCAATCAGTTCCTGATGCGGGCAGAGGCCAAGACTTTGCGCGATGACGACCAGTTGGAGGAAGCCTTGCGGCGCATTGTCCGCCAAAGCGCCAAGTCGGAACTGGGTAAAAAGCCGGAAGTGACGGTTGTGATCAGCCGTATGCGCGCCTGAACTTTAGTCAGCCTGCGGCATGGGATAGCCTTTCAGCCGCAGGAACAGGCTGGCCTCTTCGTTGTTGAGGAAAAACGGGACGCTGTTTGGCGGTTCGGCGTCCGCCGCCCGGGCTGCGACTTCCGCCAGCACCACTTCGGTGATGAATGGCAAGTCAAAGTCGCGAGCGTCGCGGATCTTGATCCATTGCAAATGTGACAACTCGTCTGAGGCATGGGCGAAATCATCCAAGTCCCCGGAGATATCATCCGCGTCGACCAGAAAAAACCGTGCATCAAACCGGCGCGGGCGCCCCGGTGGGGTCAACGCGCGGAAGACAAACTGAAGCGATTGCGCGGACGGCAGAAACCCCATCGCGGCAAAGCTTTGCCAATCTGGCGGAACAGGGTCCGACCACTGGCCGGGCTGACCCAGGATAAGGCCTGTCTCTTCCCAAAGCTCTCGGATCGCGGCCACCGCCAGCGCGTTTTCTAAACCCGGCTCGGACCGGTGCGATAACCTCTCATGACATATGGTCGGAAGGGGTGAGGCAAGGCCGATACTTGCATCGTCGACATCGACCGCACCGCCCGGAAAGACAAATTTGTTCGGCATAAAGGCTGCAGACGCGCCCCGTTGCCCCATCAGAATCGACGGATCACCTGTGCGATCTCGCAATACGATGACTGTTGCAGCATTGCGGATTGCAGCCTTGTCTGCACTCATGCGGTTTTGCCAAATCCATGCATGCGTCGTGCCCATTGATAGGCAACCACCACCCCTTTGAGCCGTGGCAGCAAATACAGGGACAGGGCAACACAGCCTATGGAAAAGGCGATGGCCATGACCCAAGGGTCCGGACGCCAGTGTACATAGGACACGTGCAGCGCCGGGGCCAGCAAATGCCCGACGATGAGAATGGTCAGATAGGCGGGGCCGTCATCTGCACGATGGTGAAACAGCTCTTCTCCGCAATGGGCGCAGCTGTCGTTGACCTTCAGATAACTGTGCAGCAGGCTGCCTTCGCCACATTTGGGGCACTTGCACCGAAAACCCTTGAGCAAAGCTGGTTTGGTTGGGCGCTCTTGTTCGACTGTGCCGTTGATCGTCTGGTCTGTCATCCTGATACTCGCGCGATTTGGTGCTCAGTATATAGCGCCGTCGTGACCATGTTGAAACGGGGGTGCGTCGCTTTGTGCAGGTCGGCACCAGCTTAGCAAGCTTGCGAATTTCGGAAAGGGGCAAAAAACTTTGACGAAAAGCGACGGAAACAGGCGGTGGTGTCGTTTGACTTGACATCAACAGCGGCACAGAGCCGCACAGTCAAAGGAAAACGACATGAAAACGGTAGGTTTTATCTCGGCGATTGTTGTAACAGCTATCGCGGTCACGGGGTCATCGGCTCTGGCCAAAGGGGGACGTGACAGGGCGCTTCCGACGTTTCAGGAATTGGACGCGAATGGCGATGGTGTGATTTCTGAGGCAGAGGTCACGGCCTTTGGCCAACAGCGCTTTGGCGCGGCGGATACCGATGGTGACGGCCAGCTGAGTCTGGAGGAATTGCAGGCATCGGCACAGGCACGGGCCTCGGAACGTGCAAGCAAGATGTTTGACAAGCATGACGTCAACCAAGACGGCTTTCTCAGCACAGACGAGTTGCCCAAACCGCGCCGCGGCGCGAAGATGTTCGAACGGATCGATGCGGATGGGAATGGCACGATCTCGGAACAGGAATACGCGGATGCCCAAGACAAGATGGAACGCCGGCACAAGCGCAAGGGTGCGCCGGACGCTGACAGCAACTGATGCGGGATGGAGGATCTGACCTCCCAGACGTCTCTGTCGTGCGGCGAGGATCTCGCTGCGCAAAGGCTCAGCGACGCCCAGTTGCTGAGCCGGTTTGCCGATGGTGATGCCCATGCGGCGCGGGTGTTGACGGATCGGTTGGGGCCGCGCAGTTATTTGGTTGCCATGCGCATTCTGGGCAATCGGGCCGAGGCGGAAGACGTAACGCAAGAGGCGATGATGCGGCTTTGGCAGATTGCACCCGATTGGGTGGCCGGGCAGGCGCAGGTTTCGACATGGCTCTATCGCGTGACACTGAATCTGTGTGTAGATCTCAGGCGTCGAAGGCGGCCCACTGCGTTGGAAGATGCGCCTGAACCCGAAGACGGTGCAGCCAGCGTCGCAGAGCAGATGCAGGACATGGCCCGTAGGGACGCGTTGCAGCAGGCGCTGGACCAGTTGCCCGAGCGACAGCGGCAGGTGGTTGTTCTGCGCCATATCGAGGAATTGTCTAATCCGGAGATTGCCGTGATCATGGATATTTCGGTCGAGGCGGTCGAAAGTTTGACAGCGCGTGGCAAACGGTCTCTGACTGCCATTCTGGCGGGGCGCAAAGATGAATTGGGGTATGAAAATGGCTGACCAAGACGAGTTGGAAATTCTGTTTGCCCAAGCGCGGCAGGACCGACCCGCGTTGCCTGAAGCGCTCGCGGTTCGTATCGAAACCGATGCCGAAGCCGTACGTCTGGCGCGTCAGGCACCTGCACCGAAACCCAATCGGCGCTGGTGGCAGGATCTCGGGGGATGGCGCGGTCTTAGCGGTTTGGCCGCAGCGAGTGTCGCCGGGGTCTGGATCGGTTTTTCGGCCCCGTCCTTTCTGCCGGATCCAGCGGATTACCTGGTGTCGCAGGATGCCAGCTTTTTGGTGGCAGACTTGAATTTGGATTTTGAAGACCTGGAGGACACGGAATGAGTGAAGCTCCCACACGCAAACGCAAATGGATGAAGGTTTGGCTGGTGGCGTCACTGGCGGTGAACCTTTTGGTCGTCGGCGTGGTCGTTGGGACTGCCCTGCGCTTTTCCAAAGGAGATCCGGGCCGCGTCCCTCCTGGCTTTGGCTACGGTCTTTACAAGGCGTTGCCAAAGGATGACCGCAAGGCCCTCCGCGCGCAGCTTGGGGATGCGCGCACTTTGGGCTCTGGGCGCCGACAGCAGGATTTCGATGCATTGAATGCAGCGCTACAAGCCGTACCATTCGAGCCTGAAGACGTTCAGGTGTTGCTGGATCAGCAGGCTAAAGCCTCAGCTGACTTGCGCGAGACGTTGCACCGGCTTTGGCTGGAACAGATCATCGCAATGAACGACGAAGAACGCGCGGCCTATGCCGAGCGCCTAAGCGAAATTGCCCGCCGTGTGCCGAAAGGCAGAAAGGGCAAAGACAAACCCTAAGCTGCTGTTTTCCCGATCTGAACCTGATTTCGACCCGCTTGTTTGGCAGCGTAGAGCGCCTGATCAGCTGACCGGATCAGGTGATCAATCGGGTCCTTTTCCAGTTGCCCGGACAATTGAGGCGGTTCGCAGAGGTTGACGCCCACGCTGATCGTGGCGGTTATCAAACTGTGTTGATCCGGAAGCAGGAACGGCGTGTTGCAGATGCAATTGCACACCACATCCGCCAGCTCCAACGCCTGCATCGAGGTGGTTTCGGGAAGAACGATCATAAATTCTTCACCACCAATCCGTGCAGCAAACCCCTTTTTCCCGATCGCGGATTTCAGACGGCGTGCAGTTTCCGTCAGCACCAGATCCCCACCAGCGTGACCAAAACGGTCATTGATGGTTTTGAAATGGTCCAGGTCGGCCAGCATGACCGCAAAGCCACGCCCGGATTGCAGGGATTGGCGGGTGATCTGAGCCATTGCCCGCATGGCATAGCGGCGATTGTGCAGCCCCGTCAGAGGATCTGTAAGCGCGTCGGCAAGCCCTTCGCGCATGGTTGCGCGTAAGTTGTCGTCCCGGGATTTACGGGCAATCAACGCCTCAAGCCGCAGCGCGATTTCGTCGGCATCAAACCCGCTCATACAGACCGCATCGGCCCCTCGATCCAGTGCCTCGGCGGCGAGGTTTGTGTTTTCATCCTCTAACACGGCAATCAGCACCGTTTGCCGTGTTGCGCGGCGCGACCGGAGGTCAGCCAGGATGCTCAGCCCATCGCCTTCGCGCCGCATCTTTACGATAACCGCGTTTGGAAGTGTCCCGGACAGCAGCCCGCTCAGGTTCATTCGGGTGTGGCAACTGACGGAATAAGTCGTGCGCTCGGCCAGAGCGTTGCGCCACAGCATACTCATCTGCGCGGATTGAGACAGAATGGCGACATGGCTGATGCTGTGGGCCAGCAACAGATCCGCTGCCGGTTCTGCAAAGCCCATTGTTTGCGGGTCGTTCCCGATACGCAGCTCTTGCCGTTCGGCCCGTGCGCGCAGCAAGCTGCGTACACGGGCCAGCAATAGCGTATCTTTAAAAGGATGCTCGATCGCATCGTCCAACCCTGCGGCCAGGGCCTGCATTCGCGCCGATTTATCATTCTGCGGAACGATCGCAACAATCGGTACGTCTTCGAGTTTGGGATCCGAGGCCAGCAGCTTTTTCACATCTTCGGCGGTCCCATCCGGTAGGCTTTGTGCCGTGAGCACCAGGTCAGGTCGCACCCTGCGCAGAAGCGCCGCCAATCCGTCCAGGCATTCGGCTTGCACAACCTGATACCAGGCTGCGGTCAATTGAACCTTCAGCATGATGCGATTGGTCGAAACCCCGTCGAGGACGAGTATGGTGCCTTGTAGGGACATAGCATCTCACCGTTGGATTGCATGCGTGTCCAAAGTGTTTATGAGTCTGGTTAACAAACCCTTTCCAAATGACTTACGAAGGCGAGTTTATGCCGATCTCTGCAAGTAACGCCGAAACTCTTGCCTTGAATGTTTTGGGTTGGCTGGTCGCCAATGACGAGCTTTTGCCCGTGTTTCTTGGCGCGACAGGTGCGTCCGAACAGGACTTGCGCGAGCGGGCAGGCGAGCCAGAGTTTCTGATATCCGTGCTTGAGTTTCTTTTGATGGACGATTCGTGGGTTATGTCGTTTTGTGACGCCAATTCCGTTCCTTACGAGTTGCCTGGCCAGGCGCGTGCGCTATTGGCAGGGGATTCCGAGATGCATTGGACTTAACCCACAGGAGCCTGAATTCATGGCCATCGACGCCCTTCTTTTTGACAAGGACGGTACCCTTTTTGACTTCGCCCAGACCTGGGGAGCATTTGGGCGCATGTCGCTGGATCTGCTGACAGCGGGTGATACCGAACAGGCAAGTCGGCTGGGGAAAGCCATCGGCTTTGACTATGCCCAGGATCGCTATGAACCTGATAGCGTCGTCATCGCAGGGACAGTGGACGAAGTCGCCGAGGCTTTGCATCCGCATTTAAACGGCATATCCGTATCCCAGATCGTTGATACTCTGAACGAAGCTGCGGCAGGAATTCACCAGTACCAGGCCGTACCACTGGCCCCATTCTTGCAATCTTTGCGCGGGTTGGGACTTAAGTTGGGGGTGGCTACTAACGACGCCGAAAGCTCGGCGCTGCAGCATCTGGCATCGGTGGGCGTTCAGGATCACTTCGACTTTGTCGCCGGTTACGACAGCGGGCATGGCTACAAGCCTGAACCGGGACAAATGCTGGCCTTTGCCAGACATGTGAATGTCGATCCATCGCGTGTCGCCATGGTCGGAGATAGCCGTCACGATCTTTTGGCCGGGCGGGCAGCGGGTATGGTAACGATCGGCGTGCTGACGGGCATGGCGCCAGCAGATCAGCTTGAACCGCTGGCGGATGTGGTTCTGCAAGATATCGGCCATATCCCGGCCTGGCTTGCGACCAAGTAAAGCAACCGACGCAAAATTGCCGGACCGGAATGGAAAAGCGACATAGGCTGTCGCAGACAGAACGGCCACAAGGTCTGAGTTCGGGGCTTGCTGAAACAGCAGCAAATCCCGGAGGGCAAGATGGCAAATCCCAGAACATCTCGGCGGCGCAGTGGTGGGCGCGCAGGTGCGGCGGCGCGGCGCGGCAGCGCAGTGATAGATCAGATGCCCTGGGATCCACCGATCAACACGGACGCGCCAACCGAACCTCTTGGCCCGGAAGGAATCGAGGCCATCCATGATGGCGCTATGCGGATTCTTGAAGAGATCGGGATCGAGTTCCTGAACGAAGAGGCTCTGGGTATTCTGCGCGAGGCCGGGTGCACTGTCGAAGGCAGCAATGTGCGGATGGGCCGGGACTTTGTGATGGAAATGGTCGGCAAGGCACCTTCCAGCTTTACCATCACGCCGCGTAACCCTGATCGCAAAATCACGATAGGCGGGCGCAACCTGTTGTTCGGGAATGTGTCCTCGCCACCCAACTATTGGGATATGGAGATCGGCAAGAAAGTGCCTGGCAACCGGCGCATGTGTCAGGATCTGTTGAAGCTGACACAGTATTTCAACTGTATCCACTTTGCTGGCGGTTACCCTGTCGAACCGGTCGACCTCCACGCCAGTATTCGCCATTTGGATGTGCTTTATGACAAGCTGACTCTGACCGACAAAACCATGCACGCCTATTCGCTGGGCAAGGAACGTGTCGAAGACGTGATGGAAATGGTCCGCATCGCTGGTGGTCTGAGCCACGAAGAGTTCGAGGCCACCCCCCGAATGTATACCAACATCAACTCGACCTCGCCTCTGAAACATGACCATCCAATGATTGACGGCTGTTTGCGTTTGGCACGGCGAGGTCAGGCGATCGTGGTCACGCCTTTTACGCTGGCAGGGGCCATGGCTCCGGTTACGATGGCCGGTGCTGTGGCTCAGTCTTTGGCCGAAGCGCTCTGCGCCATCGCTCTCTTCCAGTATGTCCGCCCCGGAACCCCTTGTGTGATCGGGACATTCACGTCGAATGTCGACATGAAAACCGGAGCGCCCGCATTCGGAACGCCGGAATACATGCGCTCGACTCAGATGACGGGCCAGATGGCTCGGTTCTACAATCTGCCTATGCGGTCTTCGGGTGTCTGCGCCGCAAATGTGCCCGACGGCCAGTCGATCTGGGAGACATCGAACTCGCTGTGGGCAGCGGTGCAGTCGGGAACCCACATTGTCTATCACGCGGCGGGTTGGCTTGAGGGCGGTCTGATCGCCAGCCCCGAGAAGTTCATTATGGACTGTGAGATATTGCAGCAGATTCAGCGGTATATGCAGCCCGAACTTGTGGCGACCGGACCTGATGAAATCGCGCTCGACGCGATCCGAGCGGTGGGAAATGATGGCCATTTCTTTGGCATTCAGCACACTCAGGATCGCTATACCACGGCCTTCTATCAACCGTTTCTAAGCGATTGGAAGAACTTTGAAGGGTGGGAGGCTGCTGGCGGTATTTGGACCGCCGAACGTGCGCACCACATGTTCAAAGAGATTGTCGGCAGCTTTGAAGCGCCACCGATGGAGGACGCCATCCGCGATGAGCTGGCTGACTTCGTTGCCCGCAGAAAAGCCGAAGGTGGAGCGCCGACAGACTTCTGATCGACTGAGGTATCAGGCGGATACTGCGCTAAATTCGCTTTATCAAACAGAGAATTTTCGCGGTTTATTAAGTTTTCTGAGCTCAGATTGCATAACGCGTCATTTCAAAGGCACATTATGCATGGTCTGATCATCAAAGCGATTCAGTCGTTTGTTTGCGCTAACTACGGGCGACAAACATGGGTGGATTCGACGACGGCTGCGGGGCTCGAATTTGCCGATTTCGAGGCGATGTTAACCTATGATGTCGAAATCTACCCTAGGGTCCTGGGCGCGCTGTGACGCAAACTTGATCGCCCGCGCTCGGATGTACTTGAGGATCTTGGAACCTACCTCGTTTCCCATCCTAATATGGAAGGTTTGCGCCGGTTGTTGCGCTTTGGCGGTGTGACCTATGTGGAATTCTTGCAATCTCTGGACGATTTGTCCGACAGGGTAAGGCTGGCCGTATCCGATTTGATTTTGCCTCAATTGGAGCTTCAGGAACTTTCACAATCGGATTTCCGCCTTCATTGCCATCCTGGGCTTGAAGGCTATCCCAGTGTGATGACTGGTGTCTTGCGCGCGATGGCCGACGACTATGGTTCGCTGGTTTTCCTGTCTCAGGAAGCTACACAAGGCCCGATTGAGGTGTTGAAGATCACATTGGTGGAAAGCGCGTTTGCGAAAGGACGGAATTTTGAGCTAGGAGCGCACAGTCATGATCGATAGAGCGGCATTGGCCCGTCTTATTGATACGTTGTGCCCGATGTATTTGTTGGTGGATCAGAATGGAAACACTCAAGAGGTCGGCCCGACATTGCAAAAGCTGCGTCCCGACATGCCAATGGTCGGTCGTGCATTTCTGGACCTTTTCAAGCTTGTTCGGCCAAGGGATGTGACCACAGTACCGTCGCTACTAGCCACTCCCGGCGCGCGTTTGCATCTGAAATTCCACGACGATCCGCAGACCGCGCTCAGAGGGCTGATAGCGCCTTTGCCAAACGACGCGGGGGCTGTCATCAATTTGTCTTTCGGGATCTCCATCCTCGACGCGGTGCGAGATTATTCCCTGACCAGCGCAGATTTTTCGGGCACGGATTTGGCGATCGAACTGCTGTATCTGGTCGAAGCCAAATCCGCTGCCATGGAAGCGTCGCGTTCGTTAAACCTGCGTCTGCAGGGCGCTATGCTGGCCGCGGAAGAACAGGCCTATTCGGATGCATTGACCGGCCTGAAAAACCGCCGTGCGATGGATCACATTTTGGGCCATTTGGTTTCGATGAAATCAACATTTGCCTTGATGCATCTGGATCTGGATTTCTTCAAATCGGTCAATGACAGGTTGGGCCACGCGGCGGGGGATTTCGTACTGCAACAGGCCGCGCGGATCATGTTGGAGGAAACGCGGGACGACGATTCTGTTTTCCGAATTGGCGGGGACGAATTTATTCTGGTTTTCAAGGGGTTGCAGGATCGCCGAAAGATTGAAACTATTGCAAATCGATTGATCGAGAGGTTATGTGAACCTCTGCAATTTCAAGGACATAGCTGTAAAATCTCTGCCAGCATCGGTATCGCGCTGTCCACACAGTTCGATGCCCCAGATCCGGCGGGGGTCGTCAATGCTGCCGACCTTGCACTGTACCAGGCCAAGCGTGCAGGGCGTGCCCAGCATATGTTCTATGGAAAACTCGCCGGGGCTCGATAGTAAGCCTGCCTTTTTCGCATCCGGGTGGGCGGCGCTTAGGCGACCAGTGCTTTGCCAAGCTGATCAGCAATGTGTCGCTGAATGACGGGCAACTCACCGACCACTGGCATCACCAGGCCGGAAAACCCGGCCTTTCCAAGCTCTTCGGGGACGTCTTCAAGCACATGGCCGCCTGTACATGCAAAGAACGGCAGGCAAACCGATTGCGAACCAACATCGGATGCAGCTTCGGCGATCGAAGGCGCTTCTTCTACAAACCCCGTGCGAATATCCGCAAACGGGACAAGGGCCGCAAGCTCGGACGCAAAGGCCAGGGTTACTTGGGATGGGTTCCGACTGCGGCCGGATCCATGCGCGGCTACGACCAGATTGGTCTGTCCCGCCTGCCAGAGTTTGTTTTGCAGTTCCGTACGCAACGCTTCGGCCACCAGCATGGGCAATTTCGGATCGACGCCCAGCGGGTCCAGAATACGCACAGAGCGGTCAGCAACGCGTTTGGGAAGGGCGCTTGTAACGAACCACCCCTTGGCCATGAACAGAGGATAGATGACTGTATCGGCGGGCAGGCTGTCCAGACAACGTTCTAGCGCCAGGGGCGCAGCCAGGGTTGCAGAGTGGACCTGCATATCAGGGCAAAGCGCATCGACCTTCGCGGCAAAACGCGCCAGAGCGGTTTCGGCTGGGTCTGGGTCAGACGGTTGACCATGGGCGACGATAACAGCGTGGGGCATTGGTGGCTCCGAGATGATCCTTTCGCTTAGATGTGATAAACTCGAGCGATGTCAAACTCTTTGCTACCCCAGCAGGGTAAGCCACATCCAGACGGTGAGGATCGAGCCCGCAGTTCCGATCAGAACTGACGAGGCCGCTACGCGTTTGGCACGCCCGTACATATTGGCAAAGACATAGGAATTCACGCCAGGCGCCATGGCGGCCGTTATGATGCCCGAGCGGAAGATATCTTGCGGCAGGTCCGATGCACTGCCGAACATCCAGACCAAGCTGGGGTGGATCAGTAGCGAGATGGCACAAACGAACAGGATCGTGCGCAAGTCTCCTTCGGGCCGGTATTTCACCAAGACACCGCCCAGGGCAAAGAGTGCCGCTGGCAGTGCCGCCAGGGTGATCATGCGCAAGGCGTCGTCCAGAACGCTGGGAATCACCATCCCCGAAAGGTTCACGGCAAATCCCAGTGCGATCCCCAGGATCAGTGCATTCTTGAACATGGCAGACAAGACCGACCGCACTGTCTGCATTCCGCCGCGCCCCCGGTTTCGGACGACCTCCATCACCGTGATGCCAAGTCCGTAACAAAAGGGGGAGTGAATGGCGATGATCGCGTAGTTTCCTGTCAGGTTTTCGGGGCCATATGCGCGTTCGGTGATCGGCAGACCCAACAGGACCGAGTTCGAGAAGAGGCAGCAGAACCCGATTGCAACGCTGTCTTCCCAATCGCGGCCAAAGATTATGCGCGCTCCGAAAAGACCTGCAGCAAAGCACAGACCGGCTGCACCATAAAAGCTGCCCAACAGACGCGGATCAAAGCTTGCGCTCAGGTCAAGGTTCGAGATGGCCAGGAACAACAGACAGGGAATCGCGAAGCCTTGGGTGAATTGCATCAACCCATCGACATGAATTTCTTTGAAATATCCAAAGCGCGTGGCGGCGTACCCGGCGCCGATCACGAAGAAGACGGGGAGGATGACGTCGATCAGGCTTTGCAGCATCTTCTCAGCATTCTTGATTTTGCTGCATGTCGCTGACCCTTAGAGATCTTGCAAGATAACCATACCATCATAGGCAGGTGTGATGTGATCCGGTGTTTCCGCAGCCACCGTGTCATAATCCAAATCGATATGCATATTGGTCAGAATCGCACGTTTGGGTGACAAGCGGTCGATCCAGCCGAGGGTTTTGTCCAGATGCGCATGGGTCGGGTGCGGGGTTCGGCGCAGGGCGTCGATGATAAGACAGTCCAACCCTTCAAGATCGGCCCAGGCCGCATCATAGATTTCCGAGACATCTGGCAAATACGCCAGGTTGCCCATGCGAAAGCCCAGCGAATCAATCGATCCGTGCTCAACGCGGAAGGGATGGAACGGGATTGGACCGCCGGGGCCGTCAATCTCGAACGGGCCATCAATTGTTTTCAGGTCAAGGATCGGCGGGTAGGGTGAGCCTTCGGGTTGCACGAACGCATATCCAAACCGGCCCAGCAGCGCGTTTTGTGTGTCACCGTCGGCCCACACCGGCACGCGGGACTTCATGTTGAACACGATCATGCGCAGATCGTCGATCCCGTTGGTGTGATCAGCGTGCGCGTGGGTGAACACTACGCCGTCCAATCGTCCGGTATCGGTATCCAGCAACTGGCTGCGCATATCGGGCGAGGTGTCGATCAGCACCGATGTGGTTCCATCGGGCCCGTCGCGTTCCACCAGCATCGAGCAGCGGCGTCGGGTGTTCTTGGGGTTGCCGGGATCGCATTCACCCCAATGCCCACCCAAACGGGGTACGCCACCCGAGGAACCGCAGCCTAGGATGGTACAGCGCAATCCTGTCATGCAGCGGCCTGAAAGGATGCGGCTTTCGTGAACAAGCGATCAAAATTTGCCTGAGTCTGCGCGGCGAAATCGGCATAGTTCATGCCGAATACCTCTGCCCCCTTGCGCGCGGTATGGGCGGTATAGGCAGGCTCATTACGTTTGCCCCGATGTGGGGGCGGTGCCAGATACGGCGCGTCGGTTTCCACCAGAATACGGTCGATCGGTGCGGCGGCGAAGATATCCCGCAGCTCCTGGCTTTTTGGGAATGCAGCGATGCCCGACATGGACAGGTAGAACCCAAGCTCCAAGGCGGCGCGGGCCAGTTCGGACGAAGATGAAAAGCAGTGCATGACGCAACCATAGGGCGCATTGCGGTACTCTTCGGTCAGAATCCGCGCCATGTCTTCATCTGCGGCACGGGCGTGGATGATCAAAGGCAGCCCGGTGCGTTGTGCGGCCTCGATATGAATGCGCAACGATTGCTTTTGCACATCGGCGCTTTCGGCGGTGTAGTGATAGTCCAGCCCGGTTTCGCCAATGCCTACGAATTTCGGATGCTGGGACATCGCGACCAGTTCTTCGACGGTTGCCATGGGCTCGTCCGCCGCGCTCATCGGGTGCGTGCCGGCGGCGTAGAAGACGGGGGCATACGCTTCGGCGATGGCGCGAATTGCGGGTTCGTTGCGCAATTTGGTGCAGATGGTGACCATGCGGGTCACGCCTGCATCAGCGGCGTTGGTGATAATCTGATCCAACTGCCCATCAAAATCCGGGAAATCCAGATGGCAATGGCTGTCAGTGATTTCCGGTGTGATGCTCATCTGCTTTGACCAGCGGTTTCCTGAATCTTGAACACCGTATCTAGGACCAGAGCGGCAGGGTCAAGGTTCACCGCCTGACCATGTCGCGCGCGGGCTGTGATCGTGGCGGCCACTTCAGCCCAGTGGCGCGCCTGTTGCGGAGTGGCCGAAAGGCGGGTCAGGATTTCCGCCTCGTTTTGGGCGGCTTCTGGCTGAGGTGGCAGGCCGCAGGCGCCAGTGATCGCAAGCCGAGACAGAGCGATGTCGATCAGGGTCAGCAGCAGTTCGAACCGTTCAGCCGCACCGCGCTGGGCAGCGGCTTCGGCCAGGGCCAAGGCGCGCTGGCGGTCCATCCGGGGCAGGGTGCCCAAAATGGTGATCAGCTCGGCATAAATCTCAAGCCCACCCAGATTGACCAGCCGCACCGCATCGCCAACCGAACCTGCAGCCAGGGCGGCCAGGTGATCCGTATTCTGGGGCAGCTCGGCCCCGGTCTGGGCCAGTGCCGCATTCATATCGTCTGGGCCCAGCGGGGACAGGCGCAAGCTGCGGCAGCGCGATCGGATCGTAGGCAGCAGCCGGGAGGGTTGGTGCGAGATCAACAGCAGCGTGGTGCGCGCCGGAGGCTCTTCGAGCATCTTCAGCAGCGCGTTTGCCGCGCTGACATTCATCTCATCGGCTGCATCCACGATCACAACACGCCGCCCGCCATCCGCCGAGGACAAGCCGAAGAATTTGCCCAGCTTGCGGATATCATCCACCACGATTTCGTTGCGCAAACGGCCCTGATCGTTCAGCGAGCGCGTGATTGCGGCCAGTCCCGGTTCCGCGCTGGCCAGAATGCGATGGGCAACGGGATGTTCGGGATCAATCTCAAGCGTCTCAGGCGGGGGCGGTGCCCCAAACAGCCCGCCGTCATCCACGGGGGGCGTGGCCAGCAAAAACCGCGCGATCCGCCAGGCGAGCGTCGCCTTACCCACGCCGCGCGGCCCGGTCAGCAGCCAGCCATGGTGCAGCCGGTCAGAGGTATAGGCCTCAAGAAACGCCCGCTCAGCTGCGTCCTGACCAAACAGGCGCATAGTCTCGCGCGGATGGGGCGCACCGGGCGCCTGATCTGGTGCAGGAGTGTCGTCGCTCATGTTTCGTCTATCGCAGGGATGTCCCAACGATATCTGTCACATCCTGAGCCACAGAGTCCACGTCCCGATTGCCGTCGATGACACGAAAGCGCTTGGGGAACTCTTTGGCCAGATCCAGAAACCCCGCACGCATACGGCGCTGCAGATCGGGGCCAAAGTCTTCAAATCGCTCTTCGACCCCCTGGCGCCCTTTGGCGCGCGACAGGCCGGTATCGGGGTCCATGTCGATCAAAAGTGTCATGTCAGGCTCTCGCCCGATCATCAGCGTGTGCAGTTGGTCAACGGCAGCTCGCAGATTGCCACGTGAAAGCCCCTGATACATCCGGGTGCTGTCGGCAAAGCGGTCGCATATCACGACCTTTCCTTCTGCCAGGGCGGGTTCGATGGTGCGTTCCAGATGATCGCGACGGGCGGCGGTGAACAGCAGCAATTCGGTCTCGGCCGACCAGCGATCAGGATCGCCCTGCAACACCAGGTTGCGGATTTCTTCGGCCCCGGGGGACCCACCAGGCTCGCGGGTCAGAACGACCTCATGGCCTGTATTTCGCAGGTGATCGGCCAACATACGGGCCTGGGTGGATTTACCCGAGCCGTCAATGCCTTCGAATGTCAGAAACAGTCCTTGCTGTGTCAAAGCGACCCCAGCGGGTTGTTCTTGACGACATCTTTCAAAACAATGCCGCCCACGGTCAGCATGCGTACCACAAATCCACCTTCGGCAACAGCATTGGCGGCCACCAATGGCCGGCGTATTTCTGGCAGACCTTCGGGTTTGATCACCAGTTCAGCAAGCTGCTGACCTTTCTGGATGGGTGCATTGACTGGCCCGTCATAGACGACTTCGGCCTGAATATCCTTATCTCCCAGGATTGGGAAAAGTACGGTCAGGTCTTCTTGCGGCACCAGACCCACCGTCTTCTCTGCCCCCATCCAAACCTTGGCTTGTGCTATCGGTCGGTCCGCGTCGGCAACTGTCCTCTCGACAAAATTGCGAAACGACCAGTTAACCACGGCCTCAGCCTCCTCTGCGCGGCGGGCGGTTGTGTCGAGGCCTGTGAGGACAAAGATGACCCGGCGGTCGCCCTGTTTCGCGGACCCGACGAGGCCGTATCCTGCCTCTTGGGTGTGGCCGGTCTTCAGCCCGTCTGCGCCGATACCCAATCTCAGCAGGGGGTTGCGGTTTCGCGAGTTTGAAGGCGCACGACCATCAAACTCGAACTCTTCTTCAGCGAAGAGGGGATAGTATTCCGGGAAATCCGAGATCAAGCGATCCGCAAGCACTGCCAGATCATGCACCGACATGCGATGCCCGGCTGATGGCCATCCGTTCGAGTTGGTGAAGTTGGAGCGTGTCATGCCCATCTGCTCGGCGCGCTGGGTCATGTATCTGGCAAACCCGGCTTCGGTCCCGTCAGGGCTCAGCGCTTCGGCAATGACAACGCAGGCATCATTTCCCGACAACACAATGATCCCGCGCAACAGGTCCTCGACGGTAACCCGATCCTGGGTGTTCAGGAACATGGTCGAGCCGCCATAACTCATGGCATGTTCGGACACTGGCAATGTCTCGTCCAAGGTCAGGCGGCCATCCCGAAGGGCTTCGAACGCGACGTAAAGCGTCATAAGCTTGGACATCGACGCAGGTGGCAAAGGCTCGTCGGCGTCTTTCGACAGAAGTACCGTCCCTGTTTTCTGGTCCATCACATAAGCTGCGCGCGCCTGTGTGTCGAAGGCGTGAGACGGCAGCGCCATCAGCGCCAGCCCCACCGCCAGGGATGTCGATCGCAGTACAGAAAGCATCATAGTCCTCCTGAATGTCAGTTTTTGGCCGTGAACGCGTCGGTAAAGCCCAGATCCTTAACGTCTGAAAGGATGGCTCTGCGCTCGGCCCGCGTTTTTGCCGGGCCAACCAAGACGCGCCAGATTGTGTTTTCGTCCGTCTTCAACTCCCGCACTTCGGCGGACATGCCGTTGCGGCGGATCTTTTCGGCGGCACTGTTGGCGTTGGACTGAACCGAGAAGGTGCCGACCTGCACATAAGGTTGCGACAAGTTCGAAACAGCAGCCGAGGTGCCAGCCGCTGCTGCCGCGGCTTCGGTCGCTGTGGGCTCGGCCGCGTCAATGGCTGCGGCAGCGCCAGCGATAGGATCCAGCGGTGTTTCGGTGATCTCCTGAGGATCTTTCTTCTGCCACCACTTGCGTTTTTTCGGAGCCTCGTCCGGCGCGGTGACAACCGGATCCGTCAAAGCGGCTGTTTCAACGGCCACGTCAGCTCCGGCTTCTGCTGCATCCGATGCCGCCGATGCACCTGCCTCGGCTGCTACGGCCGCTCCTGTTGCCGCTCCGGCAACAACTGCGCCGGTCGCGGTGTCTTCGGCAGGTTTTTTCTGCCACCACTTGCGTTTCTTCGGCTTTTCCTCGGCATCCTGCGCGGCGCTTTCAGTGTTTTCGGTATCCGAAGACTCCGTAGCTTCCGGCAGGCTTTCATCCTCTGAGTCCGAAGCGATTGCTGCCCCAGCGGCGGCCCCGGCAACAGCGGCTCCAGCCACCGCTCCACTCGCGTCGTCGGCAGGTTTCTTTTGCCACCATTTCCGTTTTGCGGGAGTTTCTGCGCCGTCGTCGGCAGAGGTATCGTCAACCGCTGTGTCGGTCTCGGCGCTTGCAAGTTCGGTCGTGTCCGCCTCGGGTTCCGCCGGGGGTGGCGTCGGCGTGATCGCTTCGCGTTTCAGCGCCACAACCTCGACCCGTGTTGGGGCACCTGCCAAAAGGCCCAGCTCTTCCGCTGCCGCAGACGAGACCTGCAGGGCCGGTCCGGGCAGGTTCCGCTCGCGCCGGAAAAGAGCCCCGGTGACCGATTTGTTGTTGGTGGTGTTCACAATCCTGACGCGTTCGGGTTGCGCCACATCCGGGTGCGCGACCCAGATACCGCCCAGCGACGGACGACCGTCCCAAAGCCCGGCTTCGGTTATCTGGAATACCTCTGGTGCTTCAACGTCGCGCTGTTCGCCATTGGCAGCTTGCGGAAACAGCTCGACCGCGTCGTCATTTTCAACCGTTTCGCTTTCCGCTTCTTCTGGTGTTGCGATCGCAGGAATAAAACCTTCTTCGCATCCAGCCAGAACCAAAACTGCGGCCAATGCCAACAGCTGATGCGACCCAAAGCGTGTGCCAATCGCTCGCTTCATTGCATTTTCCCTTGCCTGACAAGGCCTTATGGCCGCGCCTCTCCGCGATTAAGCTGGTTCTTTTGCCAGTCTCTAGCGGTCCTCTGCTCGAATCATAACCTGCCCTTGGTCTTATGGAAAGACGCAGCTTGGACTTCGGCAAGATTTCCCGATTTATGTCTTGCCTCTGCCGCGCAGGGGCCTTAGACCCGAGCCCCAAGCGGGGAGGTGGCAGAGTGGTCGAATGCGGCGGTCTTGAAAACCGTTGAACGTGAGAGCGTTCCCAGGGTTCGAATCCCTGTCTCCCCGCCACCCACCCCTATCTCTGTCAGCAAATTCCTAATTTCCCTGTTTTGTCTCGTTTTTTCGGGCGCTTGAGCTATGCCATCTGCCAGAGAGACGACCGTAATACCGTGAGCTGGCCCGATTTAGGCGCAGTGTCTCTGGAGGCACCATCACGCGCTTCGGTTAGGGCCAAATTTCCCTGCTAACAGGGAATTAACATGGAAAATCTTCGGATTTGGGGCATTTTGGTGATTTTGCGCCCTGAATCTATTCTTATTATCAATGGGTTGCGGAAGATTTCCCTACGCAAAATAACAGGGAACATTTTTGCAGGTATCAGGGAAATTTTCCACGGGGAAAAGGGAACGACACGTCCAGATGAGGGATGTCACTGACCGCCTTCGAAGCCGTACAACCTGGCCTGGGCACCCCAGTCCAATGGCACTGGTTTTCGGATGATCCGTTCGAGGGTCAGGTTCGTCGGCTGGCGCCCCTCGAGGATTGCGCTCTGGATCGCGGGCGACAGGAACGCCAGCTGCGAACGGTTGCGAATGTCGGATTCTGCATGCCCCGTCGCCGCGGCGATCTCACCAAGGGGCCTGCCGTTGCGCATGTCGGCTGTCCAATCATTCGCAGAGGACAGAGCGCGAAGGAGCGTACGATCTGGTTGAGGCTCGCAGTCGCCGATGACGATCTTTCCTTCGACACCGCGCCGGCGTAGTTCGAAGGGAGCCTCGATCGTCCGAACCGCGCGGTCCATCTTATTGGGTTGCATTTCCAACGCCTCAGCTAGACCATCCGCATTCAGCCGCAAGACAATGCGTTTCTTTGTGATCTGCCCATCGTCCAAGATCTTCCGCAGATGCTCTGGCGCGCCCTCTGAGAGCCGGCTGGCGAGTCGTCGTGCTTTTGCTTTGATGGTATCGTTGCGCTGCAGATCGGGTTTTGCGCAAATCCGATGGTCATGGGCCATCTTGGCGATGTGCCCTGCAGTAGCGTCTGCAACAGCCTGCTCCAGTGCCGTCGCTGGCAATCGCCAGCCTCGCGGGTCCGTTCCGCCAGAGACCAGCCGGTTCGAGACGTAGTATCGGATCTGCCGTCCATGACGACGGGTGTGCGTCGGGGTTAGTCGATCTCCGTTTTCATCACGGAGTTTCCCTATGAGCGGTGCGATAGGCCTGGCACCGAGTTGCCGGGCAGCAGTCTTTCGACCCCGCGGCCGTGCACTGGCAGCCTCCAGCTTTTCTTGGACCCGCTCCCAAACGGCCTCGCTTACGATCGGCTCATGCTGCCCCTCCCAGACCTGCGCCTTATGACGGATCTTTCCGATGTAGATCGGGTTACGAAGAACCGCATAGATCTGGCCGCGTGAGAATAGATTGCCGCCCTGGATACGCCCGGATTTGAATCGGTGCCGCTTCGAGCGTAGGCCGATCTCACGTGCACGACGCATGACAGCACTCAGGCAGCCGAGCTCATCGTAGAGCGCGAAGATCGTGCGCACCGTTTTGTTCATAGATCTGAATTAGATGTAACCAGCCTCAAGGGTAGCTTCGCCAGCGGACTGTGAGCTCACCCAACCCAAGACATTGCTCTTGCAGCGGACGGCTGCAATTCGATCTGCGACCGCAGAATAAAGACCGACCATTGGATGTAAGAAGAGAGCTGTTCGCCAAACTTTGCAAAGCCCGCTTTCTGCGCATTGATGTCATTCGGGCATTGCGCAGCATCGGTCAAAGTGGGCTCTCACCGGCCCAATGCTTACGCGGCGATGCCGTTGCGGCAGGCTGACCGAGACCAGTCATCTGTGATTTTCGCCAACCACATGAATTTTCTATGACAAAACAGAGTATCGGACCTTAGACAGCATTGAGCCGACCTTTGTGTGGCTGGCGGCTAATCTTGAAGGTGATCCCAAAGCGGAACTGGAAGTTTTCAGTGTCAACTTGAAAGGAGTGTACTTAGATAGGCATCTCGAAGTTTAGTACTTCGGCGTCCAACAATTGAATTGGCGATACCCGAGCAACTTAAAGTCCAGACTCCGAAACCGGCGTATCGCTGATGAGCTCCAAGAAACTTGAGGCCAAGGTCCTCGCACAATTGAGTTCCAAGACCGTTCACTGAGATTGCCCCAATCTCACGGACAAAGATCTCCCTCTCGAGAAGCTCTTCCAACTCCGTAACAAAACCGGCAAGGAGCAAGCGGGTTGCATTCTCGTGACCACGCGCAACGTAAATCGCTGGACAATACGCGAAGTAACCCCTTGGTAGCAAAGGGCGCTTCAGAAGATCCGGCGTAAGCTCCGCTTCATCAAACAGAAGTTCATAAAAACTCTTTTCGGGATTGGATTTTGGAAAAATCAAACCAACGTGTCCAACGATTTTCGAACCGAGCATTACATAGGGCCCTGACAAAAGGCCCGATTTTTGTATGTCACGCCACACAGTATCAGCGGCCGAGAAGCCACCGGGTAAGCCATCTCCATCGTCCACCTCCATGCATGCCACAGCTTGTGTTACCGCCGATGAGGAGCCGCCGAATTCGTTGATCACTTCCTGGTTGTTTAACAAACGATAGGCAGAACCTGAATGTTGTGCTCGCCCGGCCTCCCAATCCTCTCGGCAAGCAATCACATCCTCCAAGCTCCAACCGAGCTTTTCTTGCAGCTGGTACTCAAGGTCACCACGGATATACGACAGCGAGCGCTCATATTTGCTAACGGCGTCGACACTTACGTTGAGCATCAAAGCCAATTCTTCTTGAGTCATACGGCCATGGCGACCGCTGCCGAGTCGATGGGAGCGTAGTTTCTGAGAAAATAGAGACGTACAATTTTTCATTTTGGTCTTTGGAACTGCTGGGTTCAACGACGCTAGCATGCCAAAATTCCACGCTTTACCCAAACTTCTTACGGGTTTCTTACAGGTCTTTACGATTGTGGTCCGTGGGTTTCAGCCGCGGGTTCGGGCAGCTTGTAAGTTGTCGAACTTTGATTTGGAGAAATACTATGCCCTACTGGACGATGCCCTTTGCGTCGCTTTTTGAAATGCTATGCTTTGCGGGACCGCGTGGTCGAAGAGGTCATGGACGACGAGCAAATGCGGCAAGAAAATAGAGTTCTGTGGAGGCCTATGATGGGATCGGGGCTCAGCAAAGCTGTTCAACTTGCAATGCCCCTAATAACCGCTTTGTCCGCGTCTTCGAGTTTATGACCCTTGCAGCGAACGTGCGGTTTCGGTTCAGGCCAATTCGACACCCGCGAACGACCGGTCTTAAGACATCGAAAGAAGTGGAGCGAAATACATGCCGCACCTGCGAGCACATGCTGCGTCAGCGAAGGTCAAGAATCCAAATTCGGCTTTGTCCGCGAGACAGCCCTTCGCAATCATTCCACTGAATGCCCACTACTCAACCAGAGATCGCTTCACATAACGCCCATTCAGTGATGTTCTCGGTTCGTTAAGATGTCGACAATCATCCAATGATTGCAAAACTTGCGATCAAACACGAATGCGAACCTTCGCGACAATGCGGAACTAGCCGCAATTGGTTGGGTGCAATGTAGGGATTTTTTCCGTTGGAAGCGCGGGCTGCCAGACAAGGTCGGTCGAGAGACACCAATCTGCCTCAAGTCAGCTTCGAAAGCTTATTGGAAAGTTTGATGTATATTTTTGGATGTCTCGATAAGCGCTTGTTGGATGGTTGCTCTTTGCCGTGCAAATCGCGTCGTTGGCACTGGAATTGATATCGCGTGCAGGTCTCCGACCCAGTCGACGAAAGAAAACCCGATTGCCGATACGCCGGCAGAATGCTCGTCCAAATCATAGGCAAGGCCCTGTTCGCGGACTGTATCAAGTTCGGAAAGGAACTCATCCAAGTTTCTTTGGATACCATTCCGTTCCCATTCGTTATTAATGAGCTTTGTTGCGTCTCCTTCATCGAGCTGAGCGAGACAAGCTTTCCCGTTTGCAGTGGTGGTCAGTGGAAAAACCTCGCCTACTTGCGAGACCGTAGTCAAACGGTAAACGCCCGGAACTTGATCCAGAAAAACCATACCAATCCCGCGCATCACAGCGAGGTCTGTGGTTTCCCCGGTTTTTTGGGTTAATTCCGTCAAAAGCAGCCGGCAGTGTTCGACGATGCTGTACTGCGCCGCGCCTGCGAGAGCGCTTAGTTCGGGGCCGAGCCTTAAGCCGCCCCCATTTGCATCTGCTATGACAAGTTTTTCTTCAGCAAGTGCGCTAGTGATTCTCTGTACCGTAGAGCGAGGCAGGTCAACACGCTCGGCGATCTTCCCCAAGCTCATTCCGGATTGGTTTTCTTTTAGAACACGCAAAATCGAGGCCGCTCTGGAAATGACCTGAATGCCACCTTTATCTGCTTTTTCAGACATTTATCTACCCCATTCTGTCTTGGCATCGTAGCTGCGGATGCCTGGCATTTTTACAGTGTTGTACCACAATGCGGTGCAAGTCAACCGTATAGTGAGTTTTAGGTTGACCACAATGCGGTGCGTGTGCATCATCATGCGGGACAGGTGGGGAGGCCACCCAGACAATTGAAAAGCGAACACCGCCGCGTTGCCGGCGAACAGAGGAGATATGCCCTATGGTCGAAATCCGCGGCATTGAGTTTCAGGCAAACACCGACAATGACATGGGGCTTGAGTTTTACAATCTGAGCCACAGATACGGGTTTCAGTGCCCCAACTGGCCGTATTTCAAGGACGTCCAGATCGACCGAAAGCACTATATGGCTAAGTCAGGCGTGTTGTCTCAGACGATTACCACGACGATGCACGTGACCACTCATATTGATGCACCGGCGCATGTCGTTCAGGGAACGCCGTTCATCGATGAGGTGCCGTTACCCCATTTCTTTGGCTCGGGTTTGGTGGTTTCTGTACCTAAAAAGAAATGGGAGCAAATTACCGGCGATGATCTGGAAAAGGCCTGTGGTCACGCAATCCGCAAAGGCGATGTGCTGATCATCAACACCGGCTGGCACAAGCAGTATGAAGATGGCGACTACTTTGCTTATTGCCCGGGTCTCGTTCCTTCCGCCGCTGCGTGGATGATCGAGAAAGGTGTGAAAGTCGTCGGCCACGATACCCAGGCGAACGATCACCCGCTGGCAACCGCCATTGGCCCGCAGCGCAACGGTCCGATCATGCCGCATCTTGAGGAGGAATACCTTGAGTGGTCAGGTGGAACGCCCTGGGACGTTGACTTCCCAGAATGGGAGCCTGTGCACAACATGTTGTTCTCCAAGGGTATTCTCGGTATCGAAAATGTTGGCGGCGATCTCGATGCAGTAACCGGCAAGCGCTGTACCTTCGCGTTCTTCCCTTGGAACTGGGACCGGGGCGATGGCTGCATTATCCGACTGGTGGCGATGATCGACAAGAACCAGTCCTACCGCATCGAGGCTGGTGAAGATTTCTGAACACTCACGGACCGGTCGCCGGTTCGCCGGTGGCCGCCAATAACCTTGAGCGGAGACGGACATGCATCTGAAGCGTTTTCAAGACGCACAACCCTACGAAGCACCAAACCATTTTGGGTGTCATGGGCTGCGCTTACAAGGGTTTGAGGAAGGCGGGCCGACAAATCAGTGGATTGGCTTCAGCCAGTTTTTACCAGGCGGTGGTGCCGGGCCGGACTCCACGCCCTTCGAGAAAGTCTACGTCGTTCTGGAGGGCGAGATGACCATCATCGTTGACGGCACAGAAACCAATCTTGGACCCATGGATAGCTGCACGATCGCACCGGGCGAAGTGCGCAAAATAGAGAACCGCGCCAACCACACCTGCAAAATGCTGGTGGTCATTCCGTATCCGCCAGAAAGCTAAGGACGAAAAGAATGTCTGATCCACTCAAGATGTTTGACGTAAAAGACAACGTCGCACTGATCACCGGAGCATCCGGCGCGTTTGGCATGGTTGCTGCGCGCGTTCTGGCTGGTGCCGGGTGCAATCTGGTTCTGGCTGCGGGCAATCAAGAAGCGCTCGACGAGATTGCCAAAGAGTGTGAGGCGCTTGGTGCGACCGTAGTTGCAATAAATTTGCGCCCGACTGATGAAGCGTCCTGTGGCGCATTGGTCGACGAAGCCGTTAACAACTTTGGTAAGCTTGACATTCTCGTTGTCGCGTCCGGCATGAACAAAGTTGCACCGATCAACGACATGGCGCCGGAAACCTTTGACGCAGTGATGGACGCCAATGTGAACCAGAGTTGGCTTTTGGCGCGCGCGGCGGCGGCACACATGAAGCAAAGCGAATATGGCAAGATAATTTTCGTCAGTTCTGCGCGCAGCATCCTTGGACACCCTGCCGGTTACACGGCGTATTGCGCATCAAAGGCTGCCGTGAACGGGATAACCAAAGCCTTGGGATGTGAGCTGGGTCCAACAGGGATTACCGTCAACGCGATCGCGCCGACGGTATTCCGCTCGCCTTTGACGGCTTGGATGTTCGAGGAAACCGACGAAGCTAAAGCAGTGCGCGATGGCTTCCTAACCCGTGTTCCCAAAGGACGACTGGGTGAGCCTGAAGACCTTGCCGGTCCGCTCCTGTTTCTCGCGTCGCGGGCATCTGATTTTTACACCGGGCATATCCTTCATGCCGA
Organism: Ruegeria sp. HKCCD7255; assembly: GCF_013031565.1. Taxonomy (NCBI): domain Bacteria; kingdom Pseudomonadati; phylum Pseudomonadota; class Alphaproteobacteria; order Rhodobacterales; family Roseobacteraceae; genus Ruegeria; species Ruegeria sp. HKCCD7255. Next base: position 158,152 of record NZ_WQAG01000001.1, read on the forward strand.
CGGTGGTTACACGGCGGGTTAAGTGATGGTGCGCAAGAAGCAGCAAATAGCGGTAATTGGCGCGGGTCTGATGGGGCACGGTATCGCCCTAACCTTTGCAAAAGCAGGTCAATGCGTCGCCATCACAGATCCAGTTGAAGAGGCGCGAGCCAGCGTGCCTGCCCGCGTCCGCGCCAGCATGGCCGCGATGGGGGACGACGAGGTCACAATCACAGATACCCTCAAGATGATTGAAATCTTTGCGACGACAGAAAGTGCGGTTCAACATGCCGATGCTGTTTTTGAAGCGGCGCCGGAAAAGTTGGAGCTCAAGCAAGCGATCTTTGCTGAGATCGAGGCGCATGCACCAGAAACTTGCATACTCGCATCCAATACCTCGGTCATGCCGATCACTCAGATCATGTCCGGTTTGCGACGGAAAAACCGAGCTTTGGGAACCCATTGGTGGAATCCCCCGCACATGATCCCGTTGGTCGAAGTCATCAAGACGGAATGGACAGACCCTGAGATTGCGCAAACCATGTTCGATCTGCTGAAGGACGCAGGAAAAACTCCGGTGATGGTCGAGAAGGACGTGCCCGGTTTTATCGGCAATCGCCTTCAGCATGCGCTGTGGCGCGAAGCGGTCAGTCTGGTGGAAAACGGTATTTGCAATGCGGAAGCCGTTGATACCGTGATCAAGTCCAGCTTTGGGCGGCGATTGGCGGTCCTTGGCCCGTTGGAAAACGCAGATCTGGTTGGTACTGACCTGACACTCGATATCCACGAAAACGTACTACACGATCTTGAGGCGCATAAAGGCCCTTCATCCTACCTCAAGTCGCTTGTCGATGCGGGTAAGCTGGGGATGAAATCAGGCGAAGGTTTCAGGAAATGGGCCGAGGGCGAAGCAGATCAGGTTCGCCAACGTGTCGCGAAACATCTGAAAAATCTCGAGAAGACTTTGTAAGATCAATCAAACACTGGCGGGAGGCCGGTGAAGGGAGGACGCAATGACAAAGACTTTTAAGACGGCCACAAGGCGCGGTTTTATTGCCGGGGCTACGGCGGCAATCTCTGCTCCGGCCATCCTCCGGGCAACGCGTGCTTATGCGGCAAACCCGACGCTAAGGATTGGCAATGTCAGCCCGCGTACCGGTCCACTGGCTGGTTTCGCCGAGGCCGATGAATATGTGCTTCAAGCCATTCAGCAGGTCTTTTCGGCCGGGTTGGACAATAACGGAAAGACTTGGAACGTCGATATCATCTCGAAAGACAGCCAGTCCAACCCCAACCGCGCAGCCGAGGTTGCCGCTGACCTGATCTTGGGTGATGAGGTCGATATCATCGTGGCCGCTTCAACGCCGGACACGGTGAACCCTGTTGCTGATCAGGCAGAGATCAACGAAGTTCCCTGCATCACGACCGACTGCCCTTGGCAGCCTTATTTCTTTGGCCGCAATGGTGTTCCAGGTGAGGGTTTTGAAACGACCTATCACTTCTTCTGGGGTTTGGAGGATGTGATCGCGGCGTTCCTAGATATGTGGGACAAAACGGGCGTGACCAAGACAGTGGGCGGTCTTTTCCCCAACGATGCCGACGGAAATGCATGGGGTGATGCGGAATTGGGCCTGCCCAAACCGCTGGCCACAGCTGGCTACACGCTGACTGACCCCGGTCGCTATCAGCCTCTCTCCGACGACTTCTCAAACCAGATCGCAGCGTTCAAAGCTGCGGGTTGCGAAATCGTCACTGGCAACATGATTCCACCCGATTTCGCTACGTTCTGGAGCCAAGCCGCCCAGCAAGGGTTCAACCCAAAGGTCGTGACCATTGGCAAGGCACTTCTGTTCCCATCGGTCATTGAATCGCTGGGAGACCGTGGTGACGGGTTGTCGACCGAGGTCTGGTGGTCCCCGCATCATCCGTTCTCGTCCTCACTCACCGGCATTTCCTCGAAAGACCTTGCCGAAGGTTATACAACAGAGTCGGGTCGACCTTGGACGCAACCGCTCGGCTTTAAGCACGCGCTGTTCGAGGTCGTTGCGGATGTCATCAAACGAGCGGATGATCTGGAAGACCCGTCTGCGATCATTTCGGCAATCACGTCCACCAACCTGAACACAATTGTCGGGCCGGTGAACTGGGGTGATGGGCCAATGAACAACGTCACCAAAACTCCGCTGGTCGGTGGCCAATGGCAGAAGTCTGGAGACGCATACGAGTTGCAGATTGTTGCAAACAGCACCGCGCCCGAAGTTCCGGTGACGGCAGATATGAAATTGCTGGGCTAACCAGACATTCGGCGCCGATCTTGGCGCCGAACCCTCCATCCGAGAGAAGCATGACGACAATCTTGAGACTCCAAGAACTGAGCAAGGCATTTGGCGCATTAACTGTCGCCGATGCCATGAGCTATGAGGTTCAGCAAGGCGAGGCACTCGGGGTAATAGGCCCCAACGGCGCTGGCAAAACCTCGATGTTCAACTTGATCACGGGGACGCTCAAATCCAATTCCGGGGTGATAGAATTCAGTGGGCAGAACGTCACCAAATGGAGCGCGGCAAAGCGCAGCCATGCAGGTATCGCGCGTTCTTTTCAGGTCCCGCAGCCGTTTTCGGGCATGACTGTTTTCGAAAACGCGATGATCGCCGCCACGCAATCAGCTGGCATGCATGGACACAAGGCCGAAAACTTTTGTCTGGAGATTCTGGACCAAACAGAACTGCTGCCCAAGGCAAACGTTCTTGCTGGTAGCCTGACTTTGCTGGAGCGTAAACGCCTGGAACTAACACGTGCGCTTTGCGCCAAACCCAAACTGCTGTTGCTGGATGAGATTGCCGGTGGTTTGACCGAAGCCGAGTGCAAGTCACTGGTCCAGACTATCAAAGACATCCACGCCTCTGGCGTCACCATCATCTGGATCGAACATGTTGTGCACGCCCTGCTGGCCGTCGTGGATCGTCTGATCGTCATCGACTTTGGCAAAAAAATCGCCGAAGGCGAGCCACAGGCAATTATGGAAAGCGCTGAAGTAAAGGAAATTTATCTGGGGATCGAAGCCGATGCCTGACTCAATTCTTCAGACACGCGATTTGAACTCCTACTACGGCGATTTCCAAGCGCTCTATGATGTCGAATTGGACGTCGGCGAGGGAGAAGTTCTCGCAATCATTGGTGCAAACGGCGCAGGCAAGACGACCCTGATGCGGTCAATCACCGGGTTGCTGACGAACGGAGTGGATCAGATTCACTACCGAGGTCAGGATATTAGCCGGCTTCGCGCAGACGAGGTTGCAGAACTTGGCCTCGCCATGGTTCCAGAAGGTCGCCAGTTATTCCCATCTTTGTCAGTCAAAGAAAACCTGATGATCGGAGCCCAAGTTGGTCGCTCGGGTCCTTGGGATCTGAAAGCTGTCTATGATCTGTTCCCGATCCTCGAAGAGCGCAAAAATCAGGCATCAACATCGCTTTCAGGCGGTCAACAGCAGATGGTAGCCATCGGGCGCGCATTGATGGCCAATCCTGATCTGATCCTGTTCGACGAAATTAGCCTGGGACTGGCACCGATCATCATCAAAGACATCTATGAGGCGCTGCCCGGCATCATCGGCGAGGGCATGAGCGCGATCATCGTCGAGCAGGACATCACCAAGGCACTTTCGGTCTCAAGCCGGGTCTATTGCCTGCAGGAGGGGCGCGTTTCGTTGGAAAGCGCGTCTGACACCGTTTCGCGCGAAGAGATTTCGCGCGCGTATTTCGGGATCGAATAATATGGAATGGCTGAATCCTATCGTGCAGGGAACTTTGCTTGGTGGACTCTACGCCCTGTTTGCCGCAGGTCTGTCGTTGATTTTTGGGGTCATGCGGCTCGTCAATATTGCCCATGGCGATCTGATTGTGTTGGCCGCATACCTCGGACTGACCGTGACGACCGCGACCGGGATGCACCCAATGGCCGCGTTGGTGATTGTCGTTCCCGCTATGGCGCTGATTGGGTATGCCCTTCAACGCGGCCTACTGAACCAAACTCTGGGCGACGATATTCTTCCACCGCTGCTTGTGACCTTCGGGCTGAGTGTAATTATCCAGAACGGATTGCTGGAGGTCTACACGGCCGACCCCCAAACACTGAATGCCGGTGCGCTGGAAACAGCCAGCGTTGCAGTAGGCGGTGTGACCCTTGGGATCTTACCGTTGCTGACCTTCGGGATCGCCATCGCTGTGATCTGGGGGCTGCAATGGACCTTTTATCACACCTCACTTGGTCGAGCATTTCGGGCTGTTTCCGACAATCAAGACATCGCCCAGCTTATGGGCCTCAATCGCCGACACATCTTCGGGCTGGCCATGGCGCTGGCTCTCGGAGTGACAGCTGTCGCCGGTATCCTGCTTGGCATTCGGACAAGCTTTGACCCTTCCATCGGTGGAGGTCGCCTGATCTTTGGCTTTGAGGCCGTTATCATCGGCGGGCTAGGCAACCTTTGGGGTACTTTGATTGGCGGCGTTATCCTTGGCGTTGCGCAAACCATCGGAGCCAAGATTGATCCGGGTTGGCAAGTGCTAGCCGGCCATGTTGCTTTCCTTGTCATTCTTGCCGTTCGTCCGAACGGCCTCTTCCCGAGGGTCTCCGGATGAACTTACAAGACTGTTCCGTTTCCCGATCGTCAAAAGCAGCGAGGGTTGCTGCAATCCTGGCCGCAGTCGGTCTGGTCGTATTGATTGCAGCGCCGTGGTGGGCAGGCCGCGCCGACATGCGCTTGATGGGAGAGCTGTTTCTCTATCTTTCCCTCGCCACCCTTTGGAACCTCATGGCGGGTTACGCCGGTCTCGTCTCTGTTGGGCAGCAAGCCTATGTGGGCTTCGGCGGCTATATGCTCTTCGCACTTACGATGCTGGGTGGGCTGAACCCCTTGGTTGCTATTGCAGCAGCGGGAGCGCTGGGGGCTTTGATCTCGATCCCAGTTGCTGTTCTGATCTTCAGGCTTCGGGGCGCATATTTTGCCATTGGCACCTGGGTCATCGCAGAGGTCTTTCGACTGAGCTTCGCGCAAATCTCAGCGCTTGGTGGAGGGTCAGGATCTTCGCTGCCCGTTGCTATTGTGAAATCACTAGCTTCCGGGCGCGCGATGCGTGAGGCGCTGAGCTATTGGCTGGCACTCGGGGCCGCCGTGCTGGTTGTAACCGCCGTGTATTTCTTCCTGCGTTCGCGCCAAGGTTTGGCGTTGACGGCAATTCGGGACAACGAACTGGCCGCCGGTAGCCTTGGCATCGATATCTGGCGAACGAAGTTCATAGTGTACGTTGTCACATCGGCATTCACGGCGATGATCGGCGCGCTGATCTTCTTGCAAAAGCTGCGCATATCGCCGGATGCGGCGTTCAGCGTCAATGATTGGACTGCCTTCGTCATCTTCATCGTAGTGATCGGCGGCATCGGTACCATCGAAGGACCGATCATCGGCACACTCGTCTTCTTTGCGCTGCGCGAAACGCTGGCCGACCTAGGAACAACTTACCTGATCGTTCTCGGCGTGGTCGCAATTGTCGTCATGCTCAAGGCGCCAAAAGGCATTTGGGGCGTGATCCGTAGTCGCTATGATCTGCAACTTTTCCCGCTGGGCTATCGCGTAATGCACACCGGACAATCCAAGGAAAACTGAACCTATGGCCCGTCAGAAAAAGACCATCATTACATGTGCTGTAACAGGAGCGATCCACACACCAACCATGTCGGATGCGCTCCCGTACACTTACGACGACATCGCACGGCAGGCGATCGAGGCCGCCGAGGCTGGAGCGTCGATCCTACACCTGCATGCGCGAAATCCCCAGGACGGGTCGCCATCCGTCGACCCAAATGACTTTGCGCCATTTCTGCCCCGCATAAAACAGGCGACCAATGCCGTTGTGAACCTATCGACTGGAGGATCGCTGACACTATCTATTCAAGACCGGATCAACCCGGCCAAGACTTTCAGCCCCGAAATGTGCTCGATGAATATGGGTTCGATGAACTTCTCGTTTCACCCATTGGCCAACCGGTATGGCGATGATGATTGGAAATTTGATTGGGAGAAAGAGTATGTCGCGAACTCCGATCAGAACATCTTTCGCAATACGTTCCGGGACATTCGCGAAGCGGCAGAAACGCTCGCGCCGCATGACATTAAATTCGAACATGAATGCTACGATGTCGGCCACTTGTATAACTTAAAATTCTGCATGGATATCGGGTTGTTCAAAGCACCTGTTTTCATTCAGTTCATCTTTGGAATCCTCGGTGGTATCGGGCCTGAGGTCGACAACCTGATCTTCATGAAACGCACAGCAGATCGCCTGTTTGGTGATGACTACCGCTGGTCCGTTCTCGGAGCCGGCGGTGCGCAGATGTCGCTTGCTACCACTGCAAGTCAGATGGGCGGCAATCTTCGCGTCGGTCTAGAAGACAGCTTGTTCATCTCACGTGGAAAGCTGGCCGAAAGCAACGCTCGGCAAGTCGCCAAAATTCGACGCATCGTAGAAGATCTAGGCAGTCAGGTGGCGACGCCTGATGAAGCCAGGGAAATTCTGGATTTGAAGGGTGGTGATCGCGTAGCCTTCTGACGATTGGACGCTTGGCCTAACCTCTCGTCGAGTGACTTATTTATGTAGTTTCGAAAACCCTTAGGAGGTCGAACCATGCGATTGGTATATTTGGCAATCAGCGCGCTTTTCGTGGGTTTATTTACCGTTCAGGCTAATGCGCAAAACGAAGCCCAGGACATCACCAACCTTTTGCTCAGCAACCGATCTGGAGACTGCGCGGATTATGCAGGAGTGTATTCCGCTTCAGTGGAGGATGTAACGCGCCAGCACCGTTTTAACTCCGAAATCGAAATCTCGGCAAATAGCCAGCACTGCACCCTCAAGACCAACGGTATCCCCAATCATGATTTCAACGGGCCTACAGCCAACTTCGCTAATAATGTGCGAGAATTGCCTGGCACTTTTCGGATTCCCAGAAATCCGGAAAAGGCCCGCAACCAAACCACGCTGTCGCAACGGAGTTATGATGCGATTTTGTTGAATGGCGTGCCGGTCGATTTGCTTTCGGCTGGGTGTTATCGCCCGAGCGGTCCGCGAGCAGACAAGAACGGCAATGTATTGGCGGGGTGTCGAGACACTGATCCATGGCTGCTCGATCCGCCGTCTTACGATCAGTATTTTGGTGTAGATCTGCACAATGCCCATGCCCAGCCCGATGGCAGGTATCATTACCATTCCAATCCAAATGCTCTGTTTTTGGATAACGACCTTGATAAGCCGTCACCAGCTATTGGCTTCGCCGCTGACGGCTTTCCGATCTACGGGACGATATTCAAAGACAGGGATGGTACGATAAGACCTGCGATTTCCGGCTACCAACTCAAAACTACGCCTCGGCCTGCGCCGCCTAACGGGCCGGGTGGTACTCCGGACGGGACATATATCGACGACTACGAATTCACTGGGGCTGGCGATCTAGATAAGTGCAATGGCATGACTGTGGATGGCCAGTACGGATACTATGTCACGACAAGCTACCCGTGGGTGCTCAACTGCTTGGTCGGAGCACCTGACAGGTCATTCGACAAAAGGTGATCTCTAGCCCCAATTTCGGAGATCCAGTTTTGACCTATCCTGGATTGACCCAGACACTTTGCGTTTTCTCCGCGATGCTAACGGTATCGCGAAATCGCTCGCAATTCTAATCTGATTGGGATTGCCATCTGTTTAAAGCGGTCAAAGTGATTCATTGAATTTGAGACTGCTGCCTTGGGGCTCAAATCAAATGTTCTTTGCACCCAAGCCTTTTAGTCAAGCGTTCCTGTCGATCTATCGGATCATGAGAAATAGAATACTGGGGCTTCAAATGACTTGGCCCCGGTAAACTGTGGGTTGCGACGAAGCGACGAAAACACAATGCTCGCTTCGCCGTACACTGTAGTTACTTTAGGTAGGTGTTGAACCAATCAATAGTGCGGTCCCAGGCTAGGCTTGCCATTTCCTCGTCATAACGAGGCGTACTGTCGTTATGGAAACCGTGATTGGCATTTTCGTAGATGTAGGCTTCGTATACCTTTCCGTTGGATTGCAGAGCGGCTTCAAAATCCGGCCAACCTGCGTTGATGCGCTCATCAAGCTCTCCCATCTGAATCAGCAACGGTGCCTGAATTTTGGCTACATCCTCAACTGCTGGCTGGCGACCATAGAATGGCACGCCCGCGGCCAATTCGGGGTAGGCCACGGCAATTGCGCTGACCACACCGCCGCCGTAGCAGAAACCCACAGCACCGACCTTTCCAGTACAATCATCTCGGTCCAATAGGTATTCAAATCCATTGAAGAAATCGTTCATCAATGCGACCCGGTCCACTGTCTTTTGAAGCTCGCGCCCATCCGCGTCGTTGCCTGGGTAACCTCCCACTGACGTCAGACCGTCGGGGGCCAGTGCCATAAACCCGGCTTTTGCCAACCTGCGCGCCACATCCTCGATGTAAGGATTCAGGCCGCGGTTTTCGTGGATCACTAGCACCCCGGGCAGGGGCTCTTCAACGCCGGCAGGTCGGACAAGGTATCCGCGAACATCACCGGTTCCATTCGGTGAAGGATAGGTGATGTAGTCTGCGTGGATATCGGGATCGTTGAACGAAACTTGCTGAGCCATCGCGTAGTTCGGGCTGAGCATGTTCAGCAGCGCTACCGCTGTCATGCCGCCGACCGCGAACTTACCTGCGCGGTCCAGGAATTGGCGCTTGGTGATCTTGCCGTGCGCGTAAAAGTCATACAGGTCCAGAAGTTCCTGGTCGAAGTCTTTTGCCGTCATGCGAGTCATTGTGGATCTCCTGATGAGTTTGGCTGTCTGAAGGTTGGGTAGTATCCGATCTGAAGGTCTTGATTTGATTGAGCGTCTGGATGGGCTTCCTAAGATACCGCCGGTGACAGTTCCTTGTTCGCGAACCGTTCGCGCAGCACGTTCTTTTGAACTTTTCCCATAGTGTTCCGCGGCAACTCTTGGACGAGTTCGTAGCGGCGAGGATGTTTGAATCGCGACAGCTTGTTTCTGATGATCGACTCGATCTGTTCCACCTGAAGCTGTGCTCCAGGCTCGGCAACCAGAGTGGCAATGATCGCTTCGCCGAAGTCTCTGTCGGGGATTCCGAAAACCGCCGATTCCTGAACGCCATCGACATCGGTCAAAACGTCTTCAATTTCTTTAGGGTAGACGTTGTATCCACCAGTGATGATCAGGTCTTTTGACCGACCTACAATCGACAGGTAGCCATCCTCGCTGTATTGGCCCAGATCTCCGGTGATGAAAAATCCATTTTCTCGAAGCTCTTCAGTCGTTTTTTCGGGCATTTGCCAATAGCCCTGAAAAACATTGGGGCCACGTACTTCGATCATTCCGATCTCGCCCTGGGGCAGCGGTTCTCCAGTTTCAGGGTTGGTTACGATCACCTCAGTGCCGGGTATGGCCATACCAACAGTTCCCGCGCGACGCTCACCGCCATAAGGGTTAGAGGTGTTCATGTTCGTTTCGGTCATACCGTAGCGCTCAAGGATACGGTGGCCCGTGCGCGTTTCGAACGCCACATGGGTCTCTGCCAGCAACGGGGCTGAGCCGGAAACAAACAGACGCATGTTCTCTGTGATCTCATCGGTGAAACCTTCGTCGGCCAGCAATCGGGTATAAAACGTGGGGACTCCCATTAGAAGGGTCGAGTGGGGCAATTCCTCCAAGATCATTCCAGTGTCGAATTTTTTCATCAGCCGCACTTTGGAACCGGCGAGTAGTGTGGTGTTCATCGCCACGAAAAGCCCGTGCGTGTGAAAGATGGGCAACGCGTGAATCAAGCGATCAGCGTCGGTGATACCCCACAAATCCACAAGGGCTTGGGCATTGGACAGCAGGTTTCGGTGGCTGAGCATCGCGCCCTTGGACCGGCCCGTGGTACCTGATGTGTAAAGAAGCGCCGCGAGGTCGTCCGGCGCGCGATCCACAGTTTCGAATACACAAGGCTGTGCGTCCGCTTCGCGGCTCAAGCTTGGATTTTCGCCGCCCAAGGTCAGCAGCTTTGCACCAGACCGGGTCGCCAATTGTTCGAATTCAACTTTGTCGTGGCTGTCGCAAACGATTAACGCAGGTTGCGCATCAGAGATGAAATAGTCCAACTCTGCCATGGTATAGGTAGTGTTTAGGGGCAGGTAGACAGCACCTGCCTGAACCGAAGCGGCATAGAGCGCAATCGTGTCGGCCTGCTTGGGCACTTGCACAACGATGCGACTGCCAGGGGAAACTCCGCTGTTCCGCAAGACATGCGCGATTTGCGCGGTGCGCTGCAGAAACGCATCATAAGTGACCACCTGGCCATTATCGAGTTGCAGGAATGGAGCCGTGTTGCCCTCGTGGCGGGCAAACAAACTGTCGTAAAGTGTATTAGTCACGCTGTATTTTCCCTGGGCTTTACCGCAAGCGTCGCAGTTGAAGCCGCGCGAATTGAACGCGAGGCTTGGATCGTGGCACTTGTCGCGAATTCTTCGTGGTAACGTTCTGTTTTGTTCAAATCGTAAAGGTAATTGACCATCGCACCTCCGGACTGGGCGCGTCCGTTTGGCGACTGATCTGCCTGGGCATGCAGGTCATGAAGCTCGGCACCATTTCCCAAGTGAAAGCGCGCTACAGGGTCAAGCGGCATGCCATCTTCGCGCTTGGCGAACATCAAGTACCGGGCGGCCATCGCGCGCAGGTCCTGCGGTGTTGCTGTTTCTGCAAGCACGGCCTCGGCGGCATGCCCGTGTTCCGGGTTGCCTGTTTCACCAGCCAGCCACCGGTTTAGCCCCGGTATCGGCGACAATGTCACAAAGGTATCAAGCCCGCGAAGCTCCCGCGAAAGCTCGGTCACAACCTGCTTGATCAATAGATTCCCAAAGCTGATGCCCGCCAAACCCTTTTGGCAGTTTGAAATGGAATAGAACGCCGCGACCTTTGCCTCCTCGGCTTCGATCGGTTCTGGTGCTTCGGATAGAAGCGTATCTATTGCATCCGGGATTTCGGCGGTCAGAGCGACCTCAACAAAAATCAGTGGCTCATCTGGCATCGAAGGATGGAAGAACGCGAAACAACGACGGTCTGGCGGGTAGAGCCTTCGCCGCAAATCGTCCAGATCGTTGATTTGGTGCACCGCTTCATAGGCGACGATCTTATCCAGAACGCGGGCAGGGGTGTCCCAGCTGATTTGCTTGAGGACAAGAAAGCCCCGGTTGAACCAGCTGCGCAATAAATGGACGAAATCGATATCTGTTCGCTTGAGTTCCGGTTTGGATTTGAGAAAGCGCAGCAGATCAACGCGCATGGCTACAAGTTCCTGCGTCGCACCAGACGGCTGGTTCAGCCGTCGCAATAACTCTTGCCGCCGTGGCTCTGAAACTTCGCTAAGTCTTTCATAAAGGTTGACACTTTGGTCACTGGCGTAGAGGCGGGCTGCTTCAGAAAGCTGATTTGCGTCCAACTCTAGCTTGTCATTCAAATAGACAAAAAAGTCTAGTTTCTCCGCATCATTCAGGGTGTGGTAGCGCTCAAGGATCGTAGACGCGAGCGTGAATCCGGAAACTTCACCTTCCGCAGATAAAAGCGCCTCACATAGTTCGGCAATGGACCGTTTGTCATCCTTGCCACGCCTTTTGTCGGGACGGTCCAGCAATTGGTTTAGTAGATCACCCAGAAACCAATTCCGCTGCATTTCAGGGCTCCATCTGGCTGCTAAGGTACTCACCTGTTCGGCGGTAGTGATCGATTAGGTGCCGAGTTGCGCTGTCTGCGTCGTGATTTAATGCGGCGTCTAGGATTTGCTGATGTTCGGCGGCGATGTCTCGCTTTTTGTAGCTCGACCCGCCGGCCGCACGATAGCGGTAGCGAATGTTCAGGTCGTAAAGCTGCGAGCAATACCGCAGCAGCAACGGCAGTTTCGAATTGTCCAACAAGGTCATATGAAACGCCTTGTGAGCGTTCTCAAAGTCTCGTGCCCCGTTCTGGCTGGCCTTTTTCATATGATGGTGACGCAAGACAAGCCGATCTTCCCAGGCCGCATCCGCATTGGTGATGGAAGCGCGCAACGCGGTTTCTTCAAGGTTGCATCGAAGCAGAAGGATTTCCTCAAAGTTACACTTGCTGACTGGCGCTGCCCGAAATCCGCGCTGATCAATCCGCTCGACCAACATGTCCGAAGTCAAAAGGCTGAGCGCTTCGCGAACCGGACTAGCGCCAGTGTCCAAAAGCCCGCGAAGCTGTTCGATCTTGAGTTTTTGGCCCGGAGGTAATACTCCGGTCAGGATCATTTCGCGCAGCCTTCGATACGCTCCATGAGTGGCTGATGTCTCTTTGCCCTCAGTATCAAGCATGGCGCCCATATCCGACTGTTCCTATTTCGCGGCAAATACTCTTGAGCGCTCTTAACTGAGGGCACTCGTTCCAGTCGATAGACCAACTGAAATGTTCAGCGAGCCTTCGTTGATCAACCAGCGCCGAAGTACAAAGCTACGTGCCCCACTTTTGTGCATGGGATCGTCTTCGGCCAGCTTCCGGGCGGACTCAAGGCTGTCGGCGCGATAGATGATCAGCCCCATCCCCTGCATATGCTCGCCGGTTTCATCCGACATGGGGCCTGCAAAAGCCAGCTGCCCCGAACTTTCCAGCTGCGCCTGATACGCCAAGTGATCTGGCAGCGACGCCTTTACATCTTCGGGCGCTTTGGCTGGTGTGCTCAGCGCGACGTAAAGCTCCAAAGCAAGCGCGCCGCGGCCTTTTGCTCCTGATTTGTAGTCTGCCCAAGCAACCATTTGCCGCCTCCAAAAATATCGATATTATTTGACATATGGCAAAATAGTCGGCAAAAATCAAGCGAACTGACATGGATGGTGAAAATGAAATACCTGGTGGGAGAGACTTCGGAAGGCACAGCGGTTTTTGCTGTAAACGGCGAAAACGCATTGAATCTAACGGCTTTGGAACCTGCTGTCGGTTCGGATTTGATGAGTTTGATAGCCAAGCCTGAACTGGCCGACTCACTTGCCAGCAAAATTGACACGGCAGACAGTGTGCCCGTGTCTTCCATCACTCCGGCATTGCCCGTTAGCGCTCCAGGAACGATCATTTGCATGGGGTTGAACTACACGGACCACATCAAGGAAGGCGGGTATGATATTCCAGAGTATCCGACGCTGTTCATGCGCGGGAAGAACTCGATCATGGCGGCGGGGCAACCCATGGTGCGGCCTGCCTGTTCCGAGAAGCTCGACTACGAAGCCGAACTTATGCTGATCGTTGGAAAGCGCGGACGCCATATCTCGGAGCGGGACGCACTGGATTATGTCTTTGGCTACACTGTATTCAACGATGGTTCGCTGCGGGACTATCAGCGCAAAACCGTTCAGTGGACGCCCGGCAAAAACTTTGATGACACGGGCGCGATCGGTCCTTTCACCGTGACTCCGGATGAGTTGCCCGAAGGGGCATCAGGTCTGAAGATCGAAAGCCGTGTGGGTGATGAAATCCTTCAAAGATCGAATACCGCCAACATGATTTGGGGGGTTCGTCAGGTCATCGCGACGATTTCGGAATATACTACTTTGGAGCCGGGGGATCTGATTGCGCTAGGTACGCCTCCTGGTGTCGGGCACGCCAAAAAGCCCAATCCCCGTTGGTTGAAGCCCGGTGAAACCGTTGAGGTCGAGATTGAAGGCATTGGAATTTGCGCCAGCCCAGTCATTGACGAAAAAGACGCCAAGTCCAAGGTGGCCGCAGCATGACCGCAGCAACCGGGGCAGAGCTGGAAGCACTTCGCGCCAAGGCGCAGCAAGATCATCGTGATCTGCGCGAGCGCATTCCACGCTTGTCGGATGACGCGATCGCCTTGATCCTGCGCGAATCCAGATCGCACTACGCGTGGACCAACAAGCCTGTTTCTGACGACATACTTGAAGAGATCTACGACATCACGATCAACGGCGCGACCAGCATGAATACGTTGCCCGCGCGCTTCGTTTTCGTGAAAAGTCCCGAAGGGAAAGAGCGGCTTGCAAAGTCTTTAAAGTCGAAGAATGTGCCAAAGATGATGGATGCTCCGGTCACGGCGATCATTGCCTATGACATGGACTTCTGGAAGGAACTGCCCTTTCTTTTCCCGCACGAAGACCGTCGGCCATTGTTCGAAAACAAGCCTGACTACGTGGCAGACACGGCCTTTCGAAATGGCACGCTTCAGGGCGCTTACTTCATGATTGCGGCCCGGGCTGTCGGGTTGGACGTCGGCGCCATGTCAGGTTTTTCGAACAAGATCGTCGATGAGGAGTTCTTCGCGGGCACGACGCTCAAGTCCAATTTTCTTTGCAATCTGGGCTATGCGGACGAAACCGGATTGTTCCAGAAGCTACCACGTTTTTCATTCGAAAAGGTTTGCTCGTATGCATGAGGAGGTGACGCTATGGCTATGAAAGTGAAACCCGTCGTGACTTACCGTACGACAGCTCAATGCCCGACTCATGCGCGGACTGAGATACCGATTCGCGGTCTTGATGTTGTTGTTGATGAACCCGTAGAACGCGGCGGGACAAATCTTGGTCCGTCTCCGACCGAAACCGCAATGGCAGCCCTGATCGCTTGTACGAATGTCATCGGGCACAAGAACGCACATCGGTTGGGAGTTTACCTCGGCAATGTGACAATCGACGCGAAATGCAGGTTGGACCGGCGTGGTGTGCTGATGGAGGAGGAGATCGATGTTCCGTTTCCGGAAATTGAACTCACCGTGAATTGTGAGACGCCCGCCAGTCAGGAGGAACTGACGCGCGTGGGCGAGGAGACAGCCAAGTATTGCGCCATCGCAAAACTGTTTGAAGCGGCAGGCACGGACCTGACCGTAAACTGGGTCAAAGCAAAAAAATAAAAATGACCCGACTTTCTGGGAGGAGAGAAATGAAAAACTGGACCAAACGCAGCCTAGTGGGCGCTGCTCTGGCAGGTGTCATGGCGATGCCCCTCGCGGCAGAAGAGACCATTTCAGCTGTTGTGATTGATGGGTACCCAGATCGGGCCTTATGGGTGAAGGAATTCACCAACTTCTTTATTCCTGAAGTGAATAAGCGGTTGGCCGAGTCCGGCAATTACAAGATGAACTGGCAGGAGAACTATGGCGGTTCTATTGTAAAACCCAAAGGTGTTCTGGAAGGCATACAGTTGGGTTTGGGCGACATTGGCATCGTCACAACCATCTTCCATTCGTCCAAGCTGCCCAGCCAGGGAATCTCGGGCTCGACACCATTCGTCGCGTCGGATGCTCGTGCAGTGGCCAAGGCAGTTGACGAGATCGCGCGAGAATACCCGGCTATGCAGAATGAGTTTGCTGCGCAAAATCAGGTTTATCTGGCGACAGGCGTTGTGCTCGACACATATCAGATGTTCTGCTCAGAGCCGGTCGAGAAAGTTGCAGATCTTGAAGGACGCAAGATCGCGGGTGCCGGCCTGAACTTGCGCTATCTCGAGGGTATCAAGGACGCGGCAGGCGTACGCGGAGGCCTCACTGATTTCTACAACATGGTTCAAACCGGCCTTGTCGATTGCGTAATGATTTGGCCGGAAGCTTCCAAGACGTTCAAAATCGTCGAAGTGGCCCCTTACATGTTGAAGGCAGACCTTGGTGCGGTGAATACAAAAACAGTCACCGTCAATGCCGACTACTGGGCGAGTCTGCCCGATGAGGTCAAAGAAGTACTACAGGCCGTGGCTATCGACTACCGTGACCACGTGGCAGGTATTGCAATGGATCGAGCCGCTGCATCGCGAGATGCATTTGTAGAAGCTGGCGGATCGATCATTGAAATCTCGGACGAAGACCGCGCTGCGTGGGCAAATGCGATGCCCAATGTTGCGCAGGAATGGGCTGCAACGCTGAATGAGAACGGCGAGCAGGGCACAGATATGCTGGCCGCTTATCTCGGCAAGCTGCAGGACGCCGGTTTTACCGGAGTACGCGACTGGACGGCCGAATAACTGGCTGGCGATCCACGAAAGGGGCCTTTCATGCTGAAGACCGCAGTTGCTGGCTTGTCGCGGGTCGCCAATTCGCTTGCTATCGTCGCCAATGCATTGGGTACGCTTGTCGTCCTAGCGTTGGTGGTCGTTCTGAATGTTGACGTCATTGCGCGGGGCCTGTTTTCGGCCCCACTGCGCGGCACCTACGAGATGGTGCAATTCTCGGTCGTGATGATCGTGTTCCTGCAGCTGGCCGACGTTGTCAGAGTGGATCGATTGACGCGCTCAGATGGGTTTCTGAACCTGCTACACCATCGTCGCCCCGTTCTGACAGCCAACCTGAGGCGCATCATCAACGCCATTTCGGCAATCTTCATGGCCTTGATCGCCTATGTAACCTTCCCAGAATTTCTTCACATGTGGGAGACACAGGACTACTTCGGAGTGCCCGGTCTTTTCACATTGCCTTGGTGGCCGGTCAAACTGGTCATCGCGTGTGGTACTGCGCTTGCCTGCGTGATCTTCCTGCTCAAGGTCGTCACGGCGCAGGACCGCCCGCAACTTATTCGCACCCCAGAGCATGACGAGGTCGCAGAATGACGCCGATTGAGATTGGCCTGATCTCGGTCGTTGCCATAGTCTTTCTGATTTACGCGGGCGTCTACATTCCGATTGCTTTGGGTGTGGTCTCCTTCGTGTCGATCTGGCTGATGCGGGACAACTTCACGCTTGCGCTCAACCTGCTGAAGGTTGCGGTGGGCGACAGCGCGATGGAATACAGTTTCGCGACAATCCCTCTGTTTACCTTTATGGGGCTCATCGTTTCAAAAGCGGGACTAGGCGGGGATATTTACGAGGTCATGACCATGCGATTTCGCAAGGTCAAAGGCGGTATCGGAATGGCGACCGTCGGAGCAAATGCCGTGTTTGCGGCCGTTACTGGGTCGTCAATTGCGTCCGCATCAGTGTTCACCAAGGTCTCTGTCCCGCAGATGATGGCGCAGGCATATAATCCACGTTTTGCGGTTGGGGTTGTGGCCGGGTCGTCGGTTTTGGGGATGATTATTCCACCCTCGGCGATGCTGATCATCTATTCCTTTGTCGCCGAACAGTCCGTAGGGGACATGTTTCTGGCGGGAGTAATACCCGGTATCATGCTGGCAATAGCTTATGTGGTCGCGATCTGGTTGATGGGCCGTTTTAAACCTGCATTTGTGGGCGGCCGGGTCGTCGAAGACACCGAATGGATGTCCGGGCGCGAGATCGCATCCAAGACCCTGCCCACATTGTTCATTATCACGGTAGTGCTCGGTGGTATTTACACAGGATGGCTAACCGCTGTCGAGGCGGGTGCCGCTGGGGCACTGGTTGCGCTCGTGATCGCAGTCGTACGCAAATCCATGACACCAAGAGCGTTCTGGGACGCGTTGCTGGAAACCGGTCACATTACAGCGGCGATCTTGTTCCTGATTACGGCGGCTTCGATCTATAGTCGCATGCTGGGGCTGGCCGGGCTGCCCAATCAGTTGCAGGATTTGCTCGCGGGAAATTCCGCGTCCTTTTGGTCGATCATGCTGCTCTACGTTCTCTTGATGCTTTTTCTGGGAACTTTGCTCGATACGGCGTCCATCATTCTGATCGTCGTCCCGCTGTTCCTGCCCATGGCCGAAGCCCTGGACATGTCGTTGGTCTGGTTTGGTATTATCACTGTGGTCGGCGCCGAAATCGGGCTTTTGACCCCGCCTTTGGGCATATCTTGCTTCGTCATCAAATCGACGATCAACGATGACCGAATATCGCTCAAGGATGTGTTTATGGGCGCACTTCCCTTTGCGTTCGTGATGCTGATCGTTCTGTTTATTCTGATCGAGTTCCCGATCCTCAGCCTTGCCCTGATTTAAGGAGGCCCAAATGCGCTCTGTCACCAAAGACAATATCACCGACGTGTTCATGGGATACCTGTCCAAGGACACCGATCCGCGGATGAGAGAAATCATGGGGTCTCTGGTCAAGCACCTCCACGACTTCGCGCGAGAAACCAACTTGACACATGACGAATGGCGCGCCGGGATTGCGTTTCTGGAGGGATGCGCTGCAGTGGAATCAGAGGACAGGCATGAGTTCGTGCTCGCCTCGGATGTGCTGGGCCTGTCGTCATTGGTGGACATGTTGCATTCAAGTTCTGATGCAACAAGTTCGTCCGTACTTGGCCCTTTCCATGTCTCTGGCGCGCCGCCTCTGCCATTCGGCGGGGATATGAAGCGCCACTACGGTGGACCTGTGCTGCTTGCTGAAGGCGCGATCCGGGACACCGATGGTAATCCGATTTCCGGTGCAGCGCTGGATATCTGGCAAACCGCGCCGAATGGAATGTATGCAAGCCAGGACGAAGAACAGGACACCTATTCTTTTCACGGCCTGATGACTACCGGTGACGACGGTAAGTATGCATTCACGACCGTCAAGCCAGTTGAATACACGGTACCGTCAGATGGGCCAGTCGGGGATATCCTGCGCGCCTGCGGCCGCCATCCCTGGCGACCTTCGCACCTGCACTATATCGTCAAAGCTCCTGGCTACCGTTCTTTGGTCACTGAGATTTTCCCCGACGACGATCCTTATCTAGATCAGGATACAGTGTTTGGTGTTCGGGATGATCTGGTGATGACCTATGTTGAAAGGCCAGTTTCAGAATTTCCTGATGGCATGGAGCTTTCTGGTAAGATCACTGAACCATTCTTGCACGTGAAGTTCGATGTGAAGCTTGCCAAAGTCTGAACGATATTGAGGAGGCTTGTGGTGCTGAAACAAATCTTCATATTAGGTGCCGCGCTGATTTGCAGTAGTGCTATCGCAGAAGAACGCCCGATCTTTGACGCGCATATTCATTACAGCCACGATGCCGTCAAACTGGTTCCTCCCGAACAGGTGGCTAATATCCTTCGGGATGCGGGCGTGCGTAAAGCCCTGGTTTCCAGCTCGGATGACAATGGCACTCAGCTGTTGTTGGCCGCGGCACCGGACATCGTCGTTCCAGCGTTGCGCCCGTACCGTCGTCGCGGTGAAATCAACACCTGGATGCACGATGAAACTGTAATTGGCTATCTGGAAGAAAACCTGGCCAAAAACGACTACGAAGCCATCGGCGAGTTTCACGCTTACGGAGACGACATTAAGACGCCGGTTATCCAGAGCATGATTGCACTGGCGAAAGAGCGGAACCTCATTCTACACCACCACGGTGATCGAGAGGCAGTTGACCTGATCTTCAAAACCTGGCCTGAAGCTCGGGTACTGTGGGCCCACTCTGGCTTTGATGATCCGGCGAGTGTTGTTGACGCGCTGGACACCTATCCCAGGCTTTGGGCCGATTTGGCATTTCGTTCAGACATGGTCTCACGAGGTAGTATCGACCCGAATTGGAAGGCTGCGTTCGAAGCCCATCCCGATCGGTTTATGGTCGGTACGGATACATTTGCGCCGGAACGCTGGTACTATGTCGGCCCCCACGCAGATTTTTCGCGTGAATGGCTGGATTTGCTGCCGGATCAGATTGCGGACAACATCGCCTATGCCAACGCAGAACGTTTGCTGGCATCAGAATGATCCGCAGCGCTTTCTGGTTTATGATTTGGTCCAGCACGGCTTTTGCTTGTGACGTAACTGGGCAACGTATGAATTCGGAAGTTCAAAACGCACCCGAGGTTTATCTGTCCGTCGATGAAATCCCGTTGGCTCGACCGTTTTTCGTTCTGGTTTCTATTTGTAGTGAAACTGCCGTGGGCCAAATGCGTGTGGATGCAACCATGCCCGCTCATCGACACGGTATGAACTATACCCCCAAAGTTACCGCCTTGGGCGGCGGAGCGTTCCGCGTTGATGATATGCTGTTTCACATGCCGGGTTTGTGGGAGCTGCAGGTCTATGTCGACATCAATGGCCAATCAATTTTCTACTCGTCAGAAATTACGCTGAAATGACACTGTGGTTTACAGCTGCGCTAATAGCCCTGACAGGTGCAGTGCGTGCAGAGGTCTTGTTGTCTGCAGACGAAATTGAACAAGCGCTTTCCTTTGGGCCTTGGCCACCATCCTTCCATACGGACCCAAGCAATAGAGTTTCGAACAATGCCAGAGCGATCGCGCTTGGAGAGGCCTTATTCAACGATCCGGTGTTGTCCGTCGACGGTGCATTTTCTTGCGCAAGTTGTCATGATCCGGAACAAGCATTTACAACTCCAGAGGCGCGGGCGCTCGGCCGTGTACTGTTAGATCGAAACACTCCATCGCTGCGGAACCTGGCCGGACTCCGCTGGTATGGGTGGGGTGGCAAAAGCGATAACCTTTGGGCAGCCAGCCTGCATCCGATCATCGAAGAACAAGAGATGGCGCACAGCCCTGAAAGCCTAAAAACAGCAATGTCTGAAAGTGCCTACACTAATGACTTTGAAGCTATTTTTGGCGTCATCCAAAATCAGGGCCCAGAGCTTGTTCTGGTGAATGCCGCGAAAGCTCTTTCGGCTTACTTGGGGACTTTGGTTACAGACCGGACGCAGTTTGACGATTTTCGCGATGCCTTAGAGCGTCGAGATTTTCCAGCGGCTGCCTACTACCCCGAGGCAGCCCAGCGAGGTCTTCAGCTGTTTTTAGGGCGCGGGAATTGCGTGTTTTGCCACAACGGCCCGAGGTTTTCCAACAATGAGTTCCACGATGCTGGTGTACCATATTTTTTGAATGAAACCGAGGTCGACGAAGGTCGGTTTAGTGGGTTGAACTTTTTGCTCTCAAGCCCCTACACACTGGAGGGCGACTGGAATGACGATCCGGATAGGCAAGGTGCTTGGGCGGTTCGTAATGTACGCCGGAGCCACGCTGATTTTGGAACCTTCCGCACGCCCAGCCTGCGCGGAGTGGCTGAAACCGCACCGTACATGCATGACGGCAGCCTAAAGGATCTGAACGCTGTGGTCCGACATTACAGCAAAATCAATACGGAAAGGCTGCACGCCGACGGTGAAGCCATTCTCTCGCAATTGAATTTGTCTGAGCAAGAGATTGCAGACTTAGTTGCGTTTTTGATGACGCTGTCCAAGGCGCCTTACTAAAGCGTTTTTGTTCTAAGCCCGGGAATGGGTTATTTGGTAAGCTGGTTCGGCGACTATCGTTAGCAGTGCCGATGAGGGGGTGCTGCTCGCTCTGGGTCAGAATTGCTTGACGTTTGGGTCAGAAATGGATGACGTGATCGGCCGATTTGTTGAGGTTTTGAAGTCGATTGAGTCAAATATCAGTGACGTTCCACATAACTCCCGAAAAACAGTGTTTTCGTCAGTATGGCCCATGTGGTGAATCCGAGGCGTTTTGTCTCAAGACATCTTCGAGGCAACCGCGCTGGGTTTAATGGGGTGTTTCACCCCATTTCATATGGTCCGCCTTCCTGTAGTTCGCCGAATGCCGCCCAAACCTCGTGGCAGGCACCTTCGAACGCCACATCATCTTTTGGGATGCTGGCCTTGAAATTGGGGTAAGACATTTGGTTGCCCAAGTACATCAGCACGGTCACGAGGTGGTTGCGCGGTATGAATGCCCGGTAACGGCAATCGCCGCCCAGTGTTTCGATCACCTGACCGTCCATGCCATAGTCGCGCAGCAATTCAGCGTCCTGTGCGCGGCGAAACCGGAGGCAGACGCGGGATCCCATGTGCGGCCCGCTGGTGTTGCCGTCCTCATCCTTGGCAACGGCTGAGAAAAAGCCCGAACCCTCGGGCGTCGAGAATGCTACCCACATCTGCAGGTCCTCCTATTTTTTGGGAAAGGGCGCGCTGTCTATCAGAAAAAAATACAGGGTCGTCAAATCGAGGGGCTTGCGCGCTCGGTTGCTTGGCCTGGATGCGCAAACCGAGATCTCAAAATCCGGCGGCGGATACGTGATGGTTGGCGGCTTCGTCCCGCGTAGCAGCCGTCGACACCGAGGGCAGCGAACGTCTGCTTTGAGCCCATAGTTCCGGATTCCGTGCTGGCGACAAACGTCCGCTTCAGCGTTCTTAAACCAAAAAGAATCGTGTTTTGTGCTATTGAGTTGACGGTTTAGAATGCTCAGTAGAATGATCCGCTAGTAATGTTTCTCGGATGCCGACTATTATTGAAGGATTGGTATTTGCAGGAGTTGACCCCTCTTAGATCCGAGGAGCTGGCATCTCAACGGGCAGCCGCTATTGGGCGTTCGATAGCTCTGTTTTTCATAGCAGTTCTTGTGACCTTTTTGTCGCCTTGGCCTGCACCCATCTTCACGGTTGCATTGTTGTTGATCTTTGCGCTTCTGGGTTGGGCCCCTTGGTTGGTTGCAAGTTCGTCGTGGGGAAAACCATGGCATCAATACGCGTTTGTTTTTGCAGATTTCTCATTACTTACGTTCACGTTGTTGTTCCCAAACCCTCTGGTTCCGTTTGATTATCCACCGCAGTTTGCATTTCGCTTTGGCCCCTTCATTTACTTTTTCGTTTTACTCTCGGGACTGGCCTACGTTTATCAGCCGCGATTGGTTTTGTGGGGTGGTGTTTGCGGATCGCTCACTTGGGCAATCGGCGTCGGATTTCTTTTCAACCTTCCCGACACCGTTTCGCCGGAGATCAACAACGCTAATTTGGAAGACGCTTTATCTATGGCAGCCCAGCCGACATTCATAGACATTGATGTTCGAATACAGGAAATTGTGGTTTTCCTCATAGCATCGGGTCTGCTTGCTTTGGCAGTCAAAAGATCGAGAAATATCGCGGTCAGGCAGGCGAGTCTTGCGAGGGAGAAAGAGAATCTCGGGCGATACTTCCCGAAGAAGACAGCGCAGTTTCTCGCGGAACGCTCAGATCCATTTTGGCGCCCGAAGGAGCACAGCGCGGCAGTTCTTTTTGCAGATTTGGTTGCATTTACAACCTGGTCGGAAGAACGCGAACCTGTAGAAACGATTGGCATATTGCGCGAAGTGCACGGAATACTCGCAAACATCGTGTTCCGCCACAACGGAACATTGGACAAGTTCATTGGAGACGGTCTAATGGCTACGTTCGGGACACCCGAGCCAACGGACAGTGATGCGTCAAACGCATTGCAGGCAATGATTGAGATGGTTAACGAATTTGAGCGTTGGAAAAAGACCAAGAGCAAGCTTGAGGGGGGCGATCTCAAGCTCGCAATCGGCGCGCACTATGGTCCGGTCGTAATCGGAAACATTGGAACAAGGCAACGCCTTGAGTTTGCTGTTCTGGGCGACACCGTGAATGTTGCTAGTCGGCTGGAAAGCGCGACGCGAAACGTCGGCTGCTGTGGTTTGGCAAGTAGTGAGCTCGTTGAAGTCGCACGAAAAGAAACCAAAGGAGAAGAATCCGGTTTCATTGACAATTTGATTGAACAAGGTCGGATCAAACTGCGCGGACGGAAAGAGGAAATCGATGTCTTTGGCCTATAGGCCGTTGTCGGTTCGTCCGTCTGAATTCAAACCACGTACCGCTCATTCCGCACTTGCTGTACGGCGGATGGCAACAAATTGGTCAGCCGATTCAGCATTTGAAGAGCAGACATTGGGTGGATTTCACTGAGTGTCCGCTCTGCACAGGAGGCGGACTGTGCAAAGTCTGGGTGCAGATCGTAACGAACTCTATTCTCTCAGTATTCCGGCCTTACCGTCTTCAACCCAACCGTTTCTTGAATCTTAGAGTCGCCACTAGCAACCCGAATGCTGCGAATCCGATCATCCAGAGAATTCCCCAACGTAACTCGTATAGCGACGCGTCGCGCAGGACCACGCCGCGGATCATGTCCATGAAATGGGTTGCCGGCAGGACCTGAGCAATCATCTGGACGGGTTGTGGCATACCGTCGAAGGGGAACATGAAGCCCGACATCAAGATCGAGGGCAACAGGACAAAGATAGTCATCTGCATCGACTGCAATTGGCTCTGCGCAAGCGTGGAAATCACCAGCCCAAGCGAAAGGCTTGCGATGATGAACAACAAGGTCACCACAAGCAAAGTGCCCAACCCGCCGTTTATCGGTACATCGAAAAGAACATGCCCTAGGCCGAGGATTATTACGACCTGTATCAAGCCCAGAAAGATGTAGGGGATGATCTTGCCGATCATCAGTTCGATCGACTGAATTGGCGTGTTGATCAGCATCTCCATATTGCCCCGCTCGCGTTCGCGAACAATGGCGGCTGAAGTGAACAGGATCATCGTCATGGTCAGGATCACACCGACAAGGCCCGGCACGATATTGACCGCGGACCGCTGCTCCGGGTTGAAGTAAAGCGTCACTTCGAAGGTGGGCACCTGCCGGTTTGGTGGTTGTTTCAGCAGTTCTGTCAAAGGCATCGTGCGCAAGGATTTGATTGCGCTGGCGACCATCGTGTCTGAGCCATCGACGATCCAGTGGGCAACCGGTCGGCTGCTGGTCTGGTTGGTTGCGTTTGGTAGGCCCAGCCCAACAGACGAGCTGCGAACAAGGCGTTGGCTGACATCCGGAGGTATGATCAGTGCGGCACGCACGCGGGACTCAGTGATTGCGCGCTCCGCCTCTTGAGGGGTGGTCAGCTCTTCAGTGATTGTCACGACCTGTGTGGCCTGAACGATCTGCGCCAGCGTGCGCGACAGCTCGGTTCTGGATTCATCTACCAGAGCGACGGGGACGTGGCGTAAGTTGGTGTTGATGGCATAACCAAATAAGAGCAGCTGGATCAGAGGTATCATGATCACCATAGCAAATGTCATCCGGTCCCGCCGCAGTTGCAGCAGCTCTTTTTTCAGCACAGCAACGGTGCGGCGTGGCGAGATCATTGTTCTGGCCCCCGTGTGGCGCTGACAAAGACGTCCTCGAGGTTCGGTCGTTGCGGTGTCAGGGACAGGTCGGGATATGCACTTAGCTTTGTGCGCAGCATATCCGCTGGCTGTGGCTCGGATTTATCAACAAGCACACGCAGCCGTGACCCGACTTGCGCGGTTGATAGGATTTTAGGCTGGCCGTCCAATAGGTGTTTCACCTTTCTCAGGTCAGGTCCTTCAACCTCTACAACATTGGCTTGCAAATCATCCATCAACTGACGCGGAGATCCATCTGCCTTTTTCACCCCGTGTTGCAGGATGGCCAGCCGGTGACAGCGCTCGGCTTCGTCCATGAAATGGGTCGACACGATCATTGTCGCCCCCTGATCCACAAGATCAAACAGCTGTTCCCAGAACGTGCGACGGGTTTCAGGGTCAACGGCCGAGGTCGGTTCATCTAGAAATAACAGTTTTGGTCGGTGTATGACGGTGGCTGCAAGCGCCAGCTTCTGTCGTTGCCCGCCGCTCATGCTGCCGCTGAGCTGATCAGTGTTTGTTGTCAGGTCATAGGTGTGCAGTAGCTCTTCAATCCGGTCCTTGGCCGACTTCACTGGAATGCCATATATTTCCGCCGCGAACCGAAGGTTCTCCAGTACTGTCAAGTCGCGGTAATACGAAAAGATCTGCGTCATATACCCGATCTCGTTCTTCAGCGGCTCAGCTGCTTCGGGCATCGATTGACCCAAAACCGAGATCGCCCCGCTACTGGGTCTCAGCAGCCCAGTCAGCATGCGCATGGTCGTGGTCTTGCCGCAGCCATTGGGACCAAGAAACCCGTAAATCTGGCCTGTTTGGATTTCGAGATCCAGGTTGTTAACGGCAGTATTGTCTCCGAACTGCCGGGTCAGACCTTTCGTCGAGACGACAATATCATTCATGGCATGGGGACCTGCACGGGCACTCCGGCGGGCAGGTCAGGGGATGCGGTGGGTAGGTCTATCTCGGCCAAATAGACAAGCCGGGTTCGGTCATCCTGGTTCAAACCGTAATAGGGGGTGAAGGACGCGTTGTCGCTGATCCAGCGGATCACGCCGTCCAACGGATCGGCCAGCCCGTCTACGCGCACTTCCAGCGTTTCGCCGGGTCTCAGATTGACGCGATGTGGCTCGGGAACGTAGACACGCGCATAGGGAGCTTGGCCCGTGACGATCACGGCCACCGGGCTGCCGAAGGTTACTCGTTCACCCAAATTCCACGGCAGGGAATCCAGCACGCCATCTCGGGTGGCGATAACCGTCAAGTTGTCCAGAACAGTTCGCTGCGCGGAAACCGACGCTTCGGCGGCCCGTACGTTGGCTTCGGCAACTGCCAGGTCTTCGGGCCTGGTGCCGTTCTGCAGCTCTTTCAGCGATTCCCGAGCGCTGGCCAGTTCAGCCCGCGCGGAATCGCGTACGGCCAGATCATTTTCCACCTGAGCCTCAGTCACGACCGACTTCTTGACCAGTCTGGCGTTTCGGTCATAGATGGCCTCGGCATCGGCAAGACGTGCAACAGCGCCTGCGACTTTGGCTTTGGCAATTGCAATCTCTTCCTCGCGTGGCCCCACCTGCAACTTCAGAAACGTGGCCCGCGCCTTTTCCAGTTCAGCCTGCGCCAGTGCCAGCTTTGCGCTTTGCAGTGTGGGGTCGAGCTGAACCAGCGTGTCGCCAACCTTGACCACAGCGCCTTCGGCAATTGGTAGATCAACGACGATTTCGCTGGCGGTCGCGGTCAAGGCCACCCGGTCGCGCGCCAATACGCCCAAAGCGACGCTGGTATCGGAACCAGAGCACCGGTCTAGAAAAGCGGGCAGTGCAGCCGCCAGAATAAAAGGTGTGGAGATAGTCAGATTCAACAGGGCTTCCCTCCGGTGATTGGTCTTCGAGCGCGTTGGATAACAGTCAAAGTATACAATCAGGAAATCTGATTTATGTATACGGTTCAGCAACTACAGATAGCAGGAGAGGTAAAAGGGGGCAGGCGCGTCAGCCACTCCTTCAGTATTTCTCCGATCAGATGGATATTATCTCCCTGCAGGAAATAAGTATCTTTCCCGCTATCAACCACTTCGAAATTGCGAATGGTCCGGCGGTACCATGTCACCTTTTTGCCCCAATGGCTCCTCCGGAGCGACGCGTAAAATATCAGCATCGGGGCCCCGCGCTGCGAAGGCCACTATCTTCTCCGGTATTGTTGTATAGTTGGATAGATATTTACAGGGCATCAGGACTTTTTGCCACGCGATACCCGGTCGATATTTTCAAAATTGTTCGTTTCTACTTCCATCTCGTTCAGGAGGAAGTCTCAAATCAGATTTTCGAATGGAAGATGCACTGCACCAAACGATATGGGTTAGCGGCAGAAAAGTCCGCACGCTCCACGTTCGCCCGCGTATCGATTTTGCATCCGCAGCGAACGGCGGCTCTGACAGGCCGCACCGTAGCGATGGTTTTCAAGGATGAACGGCAGCAATGGGCCGAGCAACGCCAAAACAAACCATTGATCCCAAAAAAGGCATATCGCCACGTGCCAAGGGGCCGTCAGATGCTCTTAAAAATCTGCCCTCTCTTTGCTACCTTTAGCCATGCTTATCCCTAAGCGATATGCGTTTCGCAAGATGACGTCGGCTGATCTTGCTATGATCTCGGAATGGCAATCGCACCCGCATGTTCGCGAATGGTGGGACTCCAATGAGCCAAGCACGAATAAAGAACTGGAAGACGCACGAGTCCGACGATGGATCGTTTCGCTTGCAGAACGCCCGTTTGCATATATCCAGGATTACACTGTTCACGGTTGGGAGGATCACCCTTTCTATTCCCTTCCGCCGGGATCTCGGGGCATCGACCAGTTCATTGGTGAGCCAGATATGATCGGGCGCGGGCACGGCCCGGCCTTTATCTATGAGCATCTTAAACGGGTGTTTTCCGCAGGAGCCCCGGTTGTCGCAACAGATCCGCACCCGGACAATGCGCGTGCGATCGCGGCCTATCATAAGGCGGGATTCTCTGTCTTTGGTGAAGCGCGGCAAACGCCCTGGGGGCCGATCCTGCCGATGAAGGTCAGCCTTTAGACAATCTTGCTGCGCCAGCCTGTACATCTGGCGCAAACATTTCTCGCCTTAAACGACTCCATGTTCCGTGACTTGCAAGGGATGCGCTTCCACCCAATCAGCCAGAAAGGAGGACATCTCGGGAACGGTTGCGAATTGTGAGGCGTTTCGAGGAAGCGCTACGCCGTTCTCCAGCGCCAGACGCGCACAATCGATGTGATGGCGATGTGCCCTTTGCGGGCAATTTTCGGACCCGTGAACGATCGTTGAGAGCAAGGTCCCTCCGTAGGCGTTTGTGTGGTTCAGGTCCGGGTTCTGGCCCAGAAAATATGACATGACGTTGGGCATTCCTTCCCAACCAGCAAGGTGCAGGGGCGGCATACCCATCTCATCCGGCAGATTTGGCTCAAAGCCAATTTCGACTAGACGTTGCATGTGAGGCAGGGTTCCTTCGCGCCAGACGAGGCGGCAAAGAAGAAACTTCATCTCTTGCGACAGGGCATTCATGTCAATCTGGTCATCCTCCTTTGATATTCCGTCCGCTGCCCGCGCCAGTTGCTCTTCAATCAACGTCAACTGCGTGGATGCACGTGCATGTTCCAGAACCGCCGCGACACCCCTGTTTCCGAAAATACGGGCAAAAGCATAGGGAGAGTGGCCGCGGCTAACAGCATTTGGGTTTGCGCCATGATCCAACAAGAGCCGAGCGATTTCGCCCGAAGCCAAACGTCGGGCCGCTTGATGCAAGGCGGGGATCACCAAGGAAGGTTCACCCGACGGATGAGGGTTGATGCCTTCATTGGGATCAGCACCGTGTTTCAGCAACAGCCGAACAGCATCGGTGCTGTTGAAGTCAATCGCCCTCGGCAATGCATTTGTTCCCTTCGGATTTGCCCCGTGCGCCAGCAACATACGAAGACCGTCGGTATGGGCCAGTTCCGTGGAATGGTAGAGGGATTCATCGTCGTCGGGATTTGCCCCATGCTCCAACAGCCACCTGGCCAAAGGCATGTTGTCTGCATGGCCGATCGCACCGTAAAGCGCGGACAAGCGGTGATCTGCTTCGGGGTCGAAGGCGAAACTGTCATTCACATCTGCCCCGTGTTCGACAAGCAATTCCGCCATAGCAAGCATCTCGGGTTCTTTCTCAGGTTTCATCCCCAGATATCTTGAAAACGCCAGATGGCACATAGGTCTCCGCGGCGGGTATTCGCGTGTCGCAGCACCGGGATCCTGCGCAAGGATCTTGCGCATCGCAGTCACGTCATAAAGAGCAACGAGCAAAGGCACCTGACCCTCGGCAAGGTCCGGCTCATCCGCAAGCAGATGCTGGATCGTCTCTATTGAGCCGTTGTAGAGCGCCCAACGCAGCCGTCCCTGTTTCTGTGCGCGATCCATACCTTGTGTTTCAACGGCAAGTTTCAATGCTGGCCAAGAAGCGTATCCCGTCTCGCGCGCGATGACATGCAGACAATCCGCGTGTTTGTAGGCACCGTTTGCGGGGGGCGCTACTATGCCATGGACGCGAAGCATGGCACCTTTGTCGCCTTCTGTCAGAGCTTTGCCTAAAGCCTTGGCATCACGGCGCAGTTGATCGAGTGATTTGGTCATCGGTCTTCCCTCCAATGCCCGACGGTCCGCTAATCCGGGCTGAGAAACCGATGTGGTTTTCACACATTCTGTTCGAGGTGCCGATGACAGCTTTCCGCGGACCAGGGGGTCGCCTCGGAACGACCTCAGTTCAGCGTAGCGCTTGCGGGAATTTCCCGCAAGTCAGTAGCGGATCAGAGGGCAGTTTGGGCAATTAATGTTCGCATTAGATGGCTGCCGATTGGGCAGCGATCGCGGCTTTTCTGTTGGCGACTTGCCACCGACTATTGGGCCAGTCAATTCATCGATTTTGAGTGGCAATCAATGTATACTATCGGCTCTAGCTGCCAATCCAACTGTGCGCGGGAGGATCGAATGAACGATAGGAGCAGCCCAACTGAGGGAATGATTGACATGGAGGAAATTCCCTCCCGCAGAAGCACTCTATTCAATCTCGCGCGGACGATGTTCGGGAGATGGCCGATAAGGTTCTGGCCGCATCAGATGAAATACACATTGCTGACTATGGCTGTGGCACCGGATCAAACGCGATTTTGTCAATCAAGCCTGCCGTAAAGTCTTTTGCTGACCGCTACCCTGGTCGCGCTATCTATGTTCACCACGTCGATCAGGCGGAAAACGATTGGAATACCCTATTCGAATGCGCTGCTGGCCAGGACGGTTACATCACTCTCTCTTCCAATGTTCGCCCAGTTGCAAGTATGGGTAGTTTTTTCTCAATGGCTGCACCGGCGTCGTCCATTGACGTTGGAACTTCGTTCGGTGCGAGCCATTGGCTCAGCTTACAGCCCAGCATTTCTTCAAAAGGTGCGCTCTGGTTCGCAGACCTTCAGGGAGAAGCTCGCCTGGAGCTCAAAAAACAAGCGCAACGAGATTGGGAAACCTTCCTAACCATGCGACTTCGAGAGTTGCGTCGTGGTGGCAGGCTTATGGTCTCGACGCTGGGGGCTATTCCAGATGCGGGCGAGGTCAATGGAATTTGCAGCTCTGGCAGACATACCTATCGCGCGATGTACCACGTCGCCGAAACGATGGTGAACGACGGGTTGATATCTGAGCATGCGCTTCGTGACTTCCTTATGCCAATCTGGTTTATGTCCAGGGAAGAGACGCTCGAGCCATTTCAACGCAACAAGGACTTGGCAGATGGCTTTTCGATCGAAAGAGCGGAGGTTGTCCCGGCTCAGCACAACCCGAAAGATATCTTTGCAGATCAGATCAATGCGCCCCAAGAGTACGCTGCAAGCTATAAGGGCTTTGTTCGCTCCTTCACCGAGTCCACGTTCAGGCATTCTTTGTTGCGCGGTGAAACTGACCAAACGACCAAAGCTAATCTCAACGAGTTCTACGACCGCTTTGAAACGCTTATCAAAAACGGGGCAGGCAAATACGCGTTTGAAATCTGGTTGTTGACGATTGAGCTTAGAAAACAATGAGCGGACAGCGAGGCGAATGTGTTTCAAGCTTGCCTTTTTGCAGCACCTGTCTAGCAATCTCGCTCAGCCTTTTTTCCAGGGGGAGCCAAAATGCGTTTTGTTGTCTTCATTCTTCTTCTTGCCCAAGTCCTTCCGGCGTTTGCGGATAGCGTTCCGGAATGCGGCAAATTTACTGTTTATTTGGAAGACCTTAAAATTACGTCAGGTGGTAACAGTATCGGAGATGTTGCGGTTGGGCATGTCACAGTTTTCAGTGAAAACGACCAGATGATCGGCATGCAGAACGTCACAACGCTGATTGCACCTGGTTCGGGCGAGGGTGAAACTCAGCTCATAGTAAACGCTCACCTAACCATCGACGGCAACCAACTGATCTATTCTGGTTCCTACCCCAGCCCGACTAACCCCGACACCGCACCCCATTTCGAAACCCAATTGGCAGTTGTCGGTGGCACCGGCGTTTTCAAAGGTGCAAGCGGTCAGGTGAGCTTTTTCGAGAAAGACGCCAAACGCGCTGCAGCGTTTGATATCGAGTGTTTGGGCTAGCCAAAGTCTTCAAGGGGCGCGGGCGGTCAGAAGAAAAGTCAGCTGCTGGCTATTGATGCACAGATAAAACAGGCAGCAACCTGTCCGCGTTTTTTTTGCATTCCGCCACAGGTGGCATCTTGCCGAGTGGCACGAATTGGGCGCGGGACAAAGGACAGTTTCACTTGCCTATTAGAATCGAGTTCGAATTCGCACGAAAGCACCCTGGCGTAGGCTGCTAAGTCGATACTGTCGCCTCCAATTGCGTACCAAACTGTTCCATTGGTGCTGACGTATAAATTACGTTCATTTTAAAGAAATCTTCTGGGCGGTTCACGATGTTGCTGACCGCGCGGCGTGTGCTGAGCACGACGCTGGTAAAGACTACACGGAGATATCGGCCCATCGGACGGACAAGAAAATCGTGGATAGGTTCGCAATGGGCACAAAGCCGCATCGTTGACGTAATAGTGGGTAGAAGAATTGCAAATCATAAAAAACGTCTCATGTCGAACGTGTTTTTATTGATTTGGCGTTTGAAAACAGATGTATCCCAATGCGGACGCAGGCGAAGCCGAGCTGAAACACGACGCCAAAGGCAAATACGCCGATCATAAAAACCAACATCTGATCACCAAGGGTTGAGTATCTTTCAGCCTCGCGCAGAACGACTGCGATACCTTCATTAACGCCTATTGCCACGCCAACGCTGGAGGACATCACCAGAACGACGAAGGCGCGTATCAAATTAGGTATGAGCAGTAGCGCTGCTTCACGCGAGCCTTTGCGCAGTTCGATTATGGCGGTCTTGCCGTTATCAACCACATAGGCCGCAACATACGGTACCAGTGACAATGCGACGATCAGCTCGGGTGAAAGCGAGACGTTGGTTCCCAAGACCTGAAATTGCCGTGGAACAGTGTTTAATAGAAAGAACATGACGACAAACGTTGGGGCTGCGCGCATCAAACCGACGAGCGGATTGATCGCATGCGTCCAAAAGCGCCCCGTGAGCAAGATCAGCACGCACGGAACACCTAATGCCAGCCCAAACGCCAGGGCGATCAGCGCGATCTGGAAGTTGACCACCATGCCAGTAAGCAATTCGCTTGGATAATCCGAATTGAGCAGATTAATCAGCTCGGTCATGATCCGGCCTCCTGCCAACGCACATCAAGTCTTTTGCGCATGACTTCACATACCCAGACGACGCAAATCACAACGGTAATATAGAACAGTAAGACCAGCGTGTAGGTGGTAGCGCGGCCAGCCGCGAAAGATGTTATGTCGGTGAGGGCACTCAGAAGCTCGGGTGCCCCAGTGAAACTGGCAATGGGTGTGCCTTTGGCTGCGTTCACCAAAAATGAAAGAATCTGCGTCAGAGACCGCCGTACAGCCTCGCGATAGAGCGATAGGCTAAAACGCCCAACATGACGTCCGTCTCGGCGCAGACTGTATGCGGCTTCGCCAATCGCTTGACCCGCGTTACAGCCATTCATCAGGCCAAGTGCGATGATCGCCGACCCCAGAGCCACTGCGGGAGAATAGGTGAAGGTTGCGTTCGCTACGGCGGCGACTACCACCAGCGTCAGGATGACCGGCGAAGCCTGGATCACCGAGATCACGCTCCAGGCCAGAAAGCGCGCCAGACGATTTGGAAATGCGGCCAAAAGACCGACGATCAAGGCAAAGCCCAGCGTTGCGGTCAACGACCCAATGACAAGGACAAAAGAATTGACGACGCCAGCGGTAAAGATTTCAAAAGCCGGTTGGCTTGTCAGCATTGGCAATGTCGGGGAAAACCCAAGCTTGTCTTCCATCCAACTGCTTGCCGATTTGACTGTATCAGCAAACGCGGTTGGGGGTGGAGTTGCGTCGAGGGCAGGCAGAACACATGAGGGGTCTTGTAACGCAGCAATCGTTGCGCATCCCGATGACTGCCAGAGACCCCGTTGTTCTTCCAGGAATTGTGTGAAAATTCCGTTCTCGCGCGCGAGTTCGAGGAATTCACCGTCGCGATGCATTATTTGACTTATGAGTTCCAATGCCCGAGCCAGATCGTCGCTGTCGGATTGAGCAACTGCTATTCCCCAGGGCACAGGGTCAAAACCGAATTTGGGCTCGAACCGATCACCAAAGGAGGGTTCCGCAAGGTATGACGCCAGGAAACTGTCATCATGTGCGACCAACCGACAAACTTGTTCCGTCAGCGCCTCTGGCAGGCGGCTGGCATCTTCGAACAGCATTAAGCGAACGCCTTCTGTGACCAGATGAGCATTCGCGTAGTTACCAATTGTGGTGCAGACACGCTGGCCAGAGATATCGGACCAAGCCGAAACATCTGTTTCGAGCGGGCCTAGTATGATTGTTTCTGATTGATAATAGTGGGGGCGGATGAACTTTGCCTGACTGTCCCGGCGCGTATTGTGCCCCATGGTCGCAATCACAACGTCGGCGCCGTCTTCAGCAAGGGTTGATATCCGTGTTGCCGCGCGAACATGTACCCACTCAGGCTCTACGCCGAGCCGGGCAGCTATTGCTCGGGCCACATCTGTGTCGTAGCCGATCCTGTCGGATCGATCTGCATTGCGTGTAGCAAAAAGCGGATAATGCCCTCTTATCCCCGTGCGCATACGGCCAGAACAAAGTATCCGGACAAGACGATCAGCCGTCGGATCGTCGCAGGCTGTGGGCAACTTGGCTCGCGCCTCGGTCAGTAGTATTTCGAGGGCTTCATCTGGAGTTTGGGCGCTAACAGGTGCAACTACCAAGGCCGAGGTCAGTATAAAGACGGCCAAAACAATTGCTGTTGCAACCTTCATAAAAGTTCCTCTCCAGCGCCAGATCGAGCGAGCGACAACACAGCCACTTCGCCGAAAGTGTGGTCCCCGAACCGAAAGATCGAATTCCCGGTTTCCCGCTTCAGAATAACTCGATTCATAACATCCAACTTGGTTTGGGGTAGGGGAACCAGAAAGGAGTTGAGTAGGCGAACTGTGAACCCCAGCGCAGCAGCTTTGTCTCGGGTCTCTCCAAGGCCGATGAATGCATTGTGCACGATCAGCGCGCGGCCACGTGGCGCAAGATGCGGGAGCAAGCCTTCAAGGAATTGATCTAGCAGTCTTCGGCCGCTAAGGCCGCCAGCGCTCCAAGTCGCTAAGCGTCCTGCAACAGTGGCTTGATCCATTGGAAAGTGAGGAAGGTTAGCCAGCACCAGTTCGAACTTCCGATTACCCAAAGGGTCAAAGAGCTGACCTTGGTGAATGTCGTATACCGCCGCAGTCCCCTGGCTTTCTAGCAATGCGATGGTCGACGCGACCGCGTCGGGCTCAATATCAACACCTGTTAGTTGTGCCGCACCCTTTGCGCCTGCTGCAGCGAGTAAAACTCCGCTTCCGCAGCCCACATCAAGTACACGAGCCCCGACCAAACTATTGTTTTCATCTTGAAGACATCGCACCAACGCGGCTGAGTAATCGCTGGGACGAAACGGATCAGTCGTCGACGCACCGTATGCGCTACACATCGTTGATTTCTCGTACCCAAGCGCGTGAGGGCGGGTCGATTTCACCCGCCTCCAACCGCTTCACATGCAAGCTGGCCACCGGATCATCGGGTCGCCTTTCTAGGACTTCGCGATAGGCTTTGAGAGCAGTGTTGTGATCTTTTGCGACCAAAGCATCAAACGCGCGCCGACTAAGCCGAGCTATCTCCAGGGTGCTCTCTGATGGCTCAAACTGGTCACCCGCACCATGTGCTCCTAAAAGCTCGTAAATTGTGACAAGAGAGCGTCGTCCTTTTACCTGCAACTCGTCGATCGGACGAACGCACAAACGATCACCGGCTTCGCGAAACGTGTCATGGCTGATGCATATTTGTGTACCATAAATTTTGTTACAGTCTTCAAGCCGAGCCGCGATGTTTACCCCATCGCCCAACACAGTGTAGCTCATCCTTTCTCGTGAGCCGACGTTACCGACCAAAACCACGTCGGAATGAATGCCGACCCTAAGCCGCATTTCGGGCTCGTCGGATTTGCGCCAATCCTGGTTCAGACGCTCCAGATCATTTTGAACAGCCAATGCGGCAACGCAGGCATGAAAAGCATGTTCATCCAGAGGTGACGGCGCGCCCCAAAAGGCCATGACACCATCGCCGACAAACTTATCGATTGTGCCCTTTTCCTCAAGAACGCGACGGTTGAACATCCCCAATAGCGAAGAAACGCGACTAAGAAGATCCCGCGCTGCAATTCGCTCGGCTAAGGTCGAAAACGCCTCTACGTCGCAGAACAAGATCGACAGGAACCGACTCTGCCCGCCCAGTTCAAGCTTTTGATCTGACTTTAGCAACTGCCGAACCAACTCAACTGGAACAAAGCGAGCAAAAGCCTGGACAGCCGTATCTAAGGTCTCAATTGCAGATGAGAGAATCGCAATTTCTCTCACGCGTGAGCGAACTATCGAGATGTCCGAAGCGCTATCTAGCGATTGTATCCGCTCGACCTTGCGCGCGAGCCGTTGGAGAGGGGAGGCGACGAGGCCTGCAATAATCGTGATTACAGTTAGTTGGATCGCTACGGCGGCCAGCCCAATGATCAGCATCTTGCGGTTGCTCGCGTGAAATTCAGCCGTAAAATCGTCAAGTGGTGTAACCACCATTAATCGCCAGGGCTTGCCCAAGTTTTCGTGGAACGAGGATAGCGAGACGATGAAATCCTGTCCGTCATAAGAAAAGTCGTATACTTCTGCCCCCTCGGATTCGTGGCTCTGGCTATATGCCGTGGCGGCAATTCGATTCTCGGCATCTGCGACATGAGTCAAAGCCACTTGGTTGTTGCCACCGCCGAATTGGGTCATGCCGTCTGAAGCCGCCAGAACCAGCCCTTTGTCGTCCAGCATATAGCTTACGCTATTGTCGCTGACAGGGTTCTCAGCCAGGTACTGCGAAAAGCGATCCAGTGTCACATCTGCGGCGACGACGCCCAGTAAACTACCGTCGACAGAGTAAGGTTCGGCGACAGTAAATCCTACAAGTCCAAATGCCCAGAAGAGCTCTGGATCTGTGATAATAGCGTCGCCTGCCTCTTCTGCCTGTAAATACCAAGATCGACTGCGAGGATCATAACCGCTGTCTATCCCGACGTCGCCAAGGACAGACTGTTCATTATCAAGAAAGATATACCTGTCGAGAATTGGCGGCCCCATGTCCGGTTCGATCAAGCGATAGGCATAGACCGCGTCTTCGGGAGGCTTGGCTCCGTGGAAGGATGCGTCATGATCATGAATGCGTCGCGCTTGACGAAATCCGCCGTCGTTTGTTCCGACATAGATGTTCAACAACGTTTCACTGTAGCCCAACATCTCGAAAAGATAGACTAGCGCTCTGCTGTCGGTGAATAGATCTGGGGCTTGCCGACCAAGCTCTGCCGCCGTCGCGACGAGAGATTTCAATGCTTGGAACTCCGAGTTTATCTGTCGGATTGTTTCGTTGCGGAACCTTTCGACAATGTCCGCAGCGTGATTCCTGAGTACACGCTCACTCGATTGGTAGTTGATCTGAATTGTCGCTAACAGAACCGGAACTGTTGTTAAAAAGAACACCACAATAATTGTAGCTTTGAGCGGAACCGAAAAGCGTCGCCTGGCTACATTCGACCCGTTTAGGGGCGCGACGTCTGTCTGGCTTTCCTTTGTGTTTTGCATAAAGCCAAACCCCGGTAATACTTCAACTGATCATAACACACCTATTTTCCAAAGGTTCCAACTTAAATGTTAGGTAGTAGGCAGTCGCTCAGTTACCAATCGCACAAAGATTAAGCGCCTGTGATGAGCTAACACATGCTCCTTTTTGTCAGATCATTCTTGTCTTATTTCACGCGTGTCTCGTATCCCAGCTATGTTTCGGGCCCAGTTTTTTCCAAACAAACCCCGTTCCAGTGAATCCTGTCTTAGGAGAGGCAACCGACAGTAATGCTTGCTTGAACGCGGGCTAGAGTCGATCCGTTTAGGTTTCGCTTACCACACTAACCGATATCCGCCCTATCGGTTGCTCTTGAGTGGTTGATTGCTTGATCCTTTGAGACGGCTCTGTCGAGGTTTTGGAATTTGTTCGGGACATGATCCGACGCTGTTGCCCGAACAACGCCATTTTGCGTGAGAACCGCCGCCTGCGAACCAGGTTCTGTCGGACCAAAGAATTCAACATCTTTGTTGCTTAGGTAGAATTTTGCCTGTCCAACTTAAGCGCTCAAAAACTGTTGTATGGGCGTTGCAACGCAGTTTTGATGTTTTCATGACTAGCACCTCACTTTCCTGGCCCGAAGCGTTGGCCGCGATGAACGCTTGTATCTGTGCATACCAAATCCGCCGCGTGACCACTGTGCACAGCGAACAAGCACCAATCTTGCGCAGCGAAACGCGTGGCAATGGTGATGAAGCCTTCGTTTATGATGTGATGCCCGTTTTTCAGGATGCCGTTGGTTTCCGGGCGCTTAGCGAAACTTATACGCCTGATTTCGAAGCCTGTGGTACCGATGACATAGACGCCGCACTCGTCGGAGCACTATCACGAGATCGCGCCGTCCTTGCATTGCGTGGAACACTATCACCCAATTTGGTTCGAAACGATTGTGCCGGGTGGATCAGAGATTGGCTACAGGATGCCGAAGCCAAACCTGAACCTTGGTCTGTCGGCGATCAAGGGACTGATGAAGCCGAAACCGGATTTGCGACCGCCGTTATGCGTCTCTGGCCTTGGATCGAACGTAAGCTCGCACCGCGTGTCGCTTCACTCTCGGGTGGGTTGGTGATTACTGGACATAGCAAAGGAGGTGCAATGACCTTTCTTGTCGCGTCGCTCGTCAGGGAAAAATGGCCCGACCTTCCAATTGTGGTCTACGCCTTCGCGCCGCCTGTGGCTGGCAACAGTGCGTTTGCGCGTGCCTACGCGGCTAGCGGATTAACTGATGTAACGC
Source organism: Ruegeria sp. HKCCD7255 (assembly GCF_013031565.1). Lineage (NCBI taxonomy): Bacteria > Pseudomonadati > Pseudomonadota > Alphaproteobacteria > Rhodobacterales > Roseobacteraceae > Ruegeria > Ruegeria sp. HKCCD7255. The sequence goes on from NZ_WQAG01000001.1 coordinate 196,630, forward strand.
ACAGAATCCAAGTTATCCGCGATGCCGTGCCGTATCTGCCCCGGTGGGATCGCGCAGACATTTGGGCAGCGCTCAAACCATCTGGGGTTTTGGAACGCGTTGGTTGGGACGTTCTTGCTCGGCTTGCGCATGATCTGACGGGTAAAGGTTATACCGCTGTGGGTGACGTCGTCGTGATTACGGACTCACAGGGGTCTGTTTCATACGGGATCGAAGCCGTCCGAGCTTCACTAACCGCAATTGCAACGGCCCTTGAGGCTAAGGAATACGAGGCAGTCGCATCCGCACATTCCAGCGTCTCGAGTTACCTTCGAATGATAAAAACTGCGGCGCGTAAGGCCGGGAATGACGGCTGAGTGCGCCTGATCTTACGCATCGCAACCTGCAAATTTTGGCTGCTTTAAGTGAGAGCGCGTTAGACTTCGAAATGGGGGAATCACTAGGACTACGATTACTCCAACTACCTCATCATACTGAGTTTTTCCCAGTGCGTTTCGCCAATGTCAAACTATGACTGACCAATCGATAACGGTGCTGTTTTCTCAGTGTTTGTGCGTCGTGATAGAGTGTATGTGATTAGAGGTAAGCATAGTTTCGTCGCAGACTATTCAGCAATAGATGGTAGGTCGAAACCTGCGGGAGACTTTCCCATTCGCACAGGATCGAGGAACCATTTTCATACGAGTCCGCTTTGACCGCCGCTGCTCTTCGCTTGCTTGGTTGGGGCTAGACGGAACGCATAAAACATCGCGATCAGATTGAGCGCCGCCAGCACGAAGATTGGTGTGATTGGATCCTGAAGATGCGCCACCGCGCCCAGGATTGCGGCAAATGCAATACCCACAAGACCGGCGATGACGTCACCGAGCGCCACGAGATAAGGGCGCTCTTTCTCGTTTGTCATTTCGATTACATACAAGTATCGGCCGTAGATCACGCCGTTGCCGCCCAGAGAAAGCAGTAGGATGACCAATGCGTACAGCCAAACATTCTGTGCGTAGCCCATCATTGTAAACCCAAGTGCCAACAATGCTGACAGGGTCGAGATTAAGCATCCAAGCCACATCACCGGTTTAACTGAGACTCGACCGCTGAGCCAACCCCACGCAATGGACCCAATCACCACACCAGCGCTTGCCGCAATAACAAAGTAGCTGAGCGAGTGTTTCGTACCGACGTGGTAAGTAGCGGCATGGATCGTGTAGAAAGGCATGGCCAGCTCGACTGATACAAAGATAAGCCGCGCGGTTAGGAATTTCCTGTACCAGGGGTAAGCCATGCCAGTCTTAAACCCGGTTTTCAACTCGGCCATCGGTTTTGGCTTCTTGGCGGGCTGCGGTGCTACGGTTCGTTCTTCGAAAATCTTGACGCCGGCGAAGCTGATCCCTGCAGCAAACATGGCAATCACACCGCACCACATTACCACGATATGGCGCTGCATCGGCTGGTCCGAGACCAAAAGGTCCTTGGTGACCCAGACAACTATGATCGCGAGAATCCCGGAAATGGTAGCCTGGGCAAAAACCATCCGGTTGCGCTTGGCATCTGGGACGGAAATTCCGTAGATCTGACTGGTGCCAAGGCTGGTGATACCCTGACATAGCCCCATGACGATAGCAGTTACTAGGAACAGCAAGATCACCATGAGTTCCGGCAGCGTCGTCGCAAACAACGCAAGTATCGCCAGAACCGTTCCTGTTAGGATGTTCGGTATATAGACTGCCAGTTTTGCGCGGGTCACACGGTTTATGAAGGGTGAGACGAAGATTTCAGCGATCAGGCGCGCACCGGTGACGAATGGCAGCAAGAGACCTGCTATGAAAGTGGGAGCCCCAAGCGCGAGATACAAGAACGGCAAAACCAGCCGCGGGTTGACCAACTGGTTGCCGATGGTCGACAGCGCTCCGGACCAGAAAATCAACTGATAATTGCGACCGTCAACCGATTTGGGTTGGGGTGGTAATTTCGATTTGCTCATTGATATTCACACACTGCCCTGCGGTTCCGAGTTTTAACAACGTTCACGCAGATACTCAATTTGTTCAACGGCTTGGTGAGGTTGCAAAGCAGTTGGAGCTGAAAGCGCCTCCAAAACGCGCGGATTCTGGCTGAAACGGACGTTAACTGAACGCCTACGATGGTTTTTGAGAGGAGGTCTGCAGAGATTCGTGCGATGCGGCTATGCGGCTTGGCGCGTAAGCCTTGAAAGCGGGCTGTGACCGCAGAACTTAATAAGGTTGTTTTAGGGGCCGGTATAGGTGTTTCGTCGAAGCTTTACGGTCATTGGGGTATCGCGCAGTCTCAGTAAATTTGTCGGAAAAACAAGCTGTTGACATCTTCTGTTCGCGTGACCGTTTCGTGTGCTATACAACCGCTGTCGACGATAAGTCCGGGCGGTTTCCGTCCAACAGCATCCAACGCAAGGACATGGTGCCGAGACAGCAATATCCGACGTTTGGAATTGCTCGAAACCGAGCATCGCGCCGTACGATCGCAAGTCGGCTTCGAGCCCTTTGCAGCCCGACCCATGTTGTGCAAGAGGCTCATCTCAGCCCCTGGGGTGCAACGGCCCAAGGGCCGCGCTGAGACGGCCGATCATGGGCGTTGCATAGGTATTTCGGTTAACGCGTCCCAGGCGTCTTCTTGCGTTTGCGCGGCCTGCAAACTGTCCCAGACCTCTGCCACAAAGGGGTCAGCCGCAGCCATCTCGGAGACAAGCACGTCCCAGGCTTCCCGGAGGCTGTCTAGGGTCTCAGGGGTGTAAAGGCGGACTTCCACGCCCTGTTCTTCCATTTGCGCGACGGCGGCGGCTTGTGAGTATTCCATCTGCAGGACTGAACGCAACGCGTTTGATCTGGCCGCCATGTCGATGATCTTGCGCTGGCTGTCTGTCAGTCCGTCCCAAACGTCGCGGTTGATGACCAACTCAATCATCGTCGAGGGTTGGTGCCAGCCGGGGAAATAGTAGAAAGAAGCCACTTGTGGAAAATCCAGCGCAAGATCCACCTGGGGAAAGCTGAACTCGGTCCCATCGATGGCACCACTTTCAAGCGATGAAAAGATCTCTGCGCCTGCGATCAGCACGGTATCCGCACCCAAGCTTGCCAGCACTTCCGAGGCCAAACCCGTCCAGCGCAGCTTGAGCCCGGCAAAATCGTCAGTCCCTTCGATCGCTGTATTGAACCAGCCGCCCGATTCCATGCCGGTGAAGGTTACTGGCATTGTCACGAGGTCAAAGCCTGCATCGACATACATGCGCTGATTGAGTTCGAGCCCACCGCCTTCGTAGAACCAGGCCATATAATCGAGCGCTGGCGGCCCGAACGGCATCGACGTGAAAAACGACGCAACGGGCAAGGACCCATGAAGGTAGGCCGCAGCGGTATAGCCCGCTTCGATCTTGCCGTCAGAAACCGCCTGTTGAATGTCGAAGGGTGGGACAATCGCGCCAGGTTCCGCCAGCTCGATCTGGATCGTCCCGCCGGAGGCTGCCTCGACATCTGCTTCGAACTGCCGGATCGTGTTGACGACCGGAAGGCTGGTCGGAAAAGCCGATTGCAGGGTGATCGTGACATCCTGAGCCAGGCTTGGCCCGCTCATGGCCACAAAGGGTAAGGTAGCTAGGGCCAGTTTGGTCATCTTTGTCATGTTGTCCTCCGGGTCTAATGGGTTAGCGTTTTAGGGTGCGCGATTGTCGATGCGATGCATTGGATCATGCTATTTCGAAAAGCTGGTCGATGAGCTGGATCTTGCCGCGGATGCCAGGATTTCTGTCTTAGGTGTGACCGCGTTTGATTGTCTTTGCCGTCTCGATCCAGCTCAGTGCCGCTTTGGGTGATAAAAATGCTTTGAATGCACTCACAATACCCAAGCAGCCGCTTCATAGTTGCATGATCACTCTTGATCAGATTGTTCCGCGACTTTTTGTCGATGTGCAGATTGCTTTCGAAATGTGGATCAAAGATGGCTCCATTGCCCGCGAACTTACATGTATACGGTCAATACGAAAACGCTGCTTTGTCCACATGTCGCAAGTTTGCACAGGGCTGCTTTCCCAAGCTCCGCGAATGACCCAAAAAGTGGGCTGTAAGCACCACATTTTGACCAATCAGTTATCGGCAGATTTGACCATTTACGAGGGTCTGCAAACATCCGCGACATCTATCGCATCCGCAAAACTATTCGGGGTTTGGGGTGAGAGCTGACACAAGCTTTTTTACTAACTCATCCACTCGCTCGGGAGAATAAGTGTTGGTCGCCGCGGCAATCACTAATTCGTCTTCTGGCACCATGTATAGAACTGCATACCACATTGTGTTTGATCCATTGTGCCAAACAGCTGTGGGCTTAGATTCGGTCGTTTGGATAACCCATCCGAGGCCGTAGCCTGTCGATACCGGCGTTCGCATGGTCTGACAACTTGTAAGCTCTAAAAAGTCGTTCCGATGACCGGCACATGCTTGAAGGTGCAACTGTCCCCACTTCATAAGGTCCCTCAAGTTCAAATGCAGTGTTCCCGCCGGCCCCATCCAACGTGGATTGTCTGACAACGGATTTTGAGGTGGGACGGGCATTGGAATCCCCAAAATTGATTTGTGCCCTGTCGCGGCGTCTTGCGGTACTGGCGCACCGAAACCCAATGATCTTAGGCCGAAAGGCATACCAATTTCGGTCTGAATGAGCTCCTCCCAAGTGCTTTTGGTAACCTCTTCGACCACAAAACCCGTAAGAACATACCCGACGTTTGAGTAGGAAAACTCGCCGCTCCGCTTCAGTGGTTCACTCCACATAGCCGATAGGGCCGCGTATCGACCAGCGGAAGGTTTGTTGTTGAATGTCTTTCGCATAACCTTGTTTGGTGGGTTTGCGGGCAGACCTGCAGTGTGACTGAGAAGCTGCCGAAGATTCAACGACCTCCAATCTGGGTGCATGCTATCTTTGTGGGACGGCAGGTATTGGTCGATCGGGTTATCGAGGTCCACCATACCCTTGTCAACCAATCGCATCACCAACGTGGATGTAAAGGATTTGCCAATGGACCCAATATGCCAGGCGGCGTCATCAGCGACAGCCGTTGAACCGCGAAAGGTGGTGGGTCCCGAGGTCTTAACCTGTGGCTCATTTTGCCCGACGACATATGCAACCCCGAGCGCGAACTGCGGATTTGCCTGAGCCGCATTTTCGAATAGTTCGCTTGGATCGCGTTTCTGAGCGCTTACTCCCGCGGGTAGAATTGTACTAACAACGGCGAAAAGCAGAACCTTGGACTTCCAAATCTTGAACATCTGGTAACGCTGCACTTGGAAAACGCCGATTTCAATCAGCTTGAGACGAACATTTTGATAGCGTGGACAGCTGTATTGCTGCGACCGATCCCAAGTGGCGCGAATGGACAGTGAACACAATACACCCTGGTGTCAGACACGCGGGCGCAACTTGTGCCAATGGGTAAGCTCTTGAAACTTTTGAGCAAGCTCCAGTAGAGACGTCTCCTCGTAATGGTGACCCACCATCTGCAGCCCAATCGGCAGGCCATTTTGGGTCTGGCCGCAAGGCAGGCTTAACGCAGGGTTGCCGGTGAGATTAAATCCGCATGTAAAGGGTACCAGACTCGCAAGTTCTTGCGTTGGGTCAAAATCCGCCAGAGGCATTGCGGGGCGCGGTGTCGTTGGTGTCAGCAAGGCCTGCACATTTGCTTTCCGGAGTGTGATGGCTAGTTCCCGTCGCAATTGAGACCGAATTTGTACCGCGTTTCGCAATTGGTCTTTAGGAATTCCAAGCCCGTTATCGATCATCTCCGCGACGGCTGGCGCAAAGTCGTCTCGTCGTTCGTTTAAGGTGCGAGCATTGGCGCAGGCCAACTCTGCGGAAAAGAACGTGACGATTGCATCGACAGCCAATCGAAGTGTGGGAATGTCAATTTCGATCAGCTCGATGCCAATTTGGTTGAAAACAGCAACGGCGTCAGAAAATGCGGCTTTGACTTCTGGGTCGAGGTCGCAAATTTTGGCAACCGCCTCAAATGTAGCCTCTCCCAGAACGGCGATCTTGGATGTGGTAGGGGACCTATCGCGATGCGCCGGTTGGTGCTGCAAAGTTGCTTTGTCCCAGGGATCTGGACCTGCAAGAATTGGCAGAATCTGGCTTAGATCTGCAGCGGATCTGGCGATGATACCAACATGATCGATCGACGGCGCAGATGCCTGACGCATCACCCCATGCGAGCTGATCAGGCCCCAAGTTGGCTTCAACCCCGTTGTTCCCGTCATGGCCGCCGGAATGCGAACGGATCCTGCAGCATCGGTCCCGAGTGCAAAGCGGGCGGATCCGACAGCAACCGAAACACCGGCGCCTGCGCTCGATCCGCCTGGGTAGAAAGAAAGATTCCATGGATTGCGTGTTGGTGGCTGATCCAGTCCGCAAGTCAATTCGTGCGCGATTTGCGTTCCGACCAATACCCCGCCCGCTGCGCGAAGCCGTTCGATGGCTGTTGCGTCTTTTGAAGGCACACGATCTTTGTACGCTTTCGAGCCCCCAGATGTCACAACACCCGCCACATCAAAAACCTCTTTGACAGCAAAGGGCCATCCCTCGATCTGGGGCTTCTGCGTGTTTACATGGGCACCGGCCTCGCCGGCCTGAGCGCCAGAAACCATCAGATGTCTGAATGCGTGTACTTTATCCTCACTGCGCGCTAGGGCATCCAGGGCGTTGTCAAGCTGATTGCTGGTGGAGGCGGACATGGGTTTTCTCAGATCATTGATGATATTCTATGCAGCCAAATGGCAAATGCTTCTTGGTCCAGATGCTTATCGCTCGCTTATGAATCGGTCGTGTTTTCAAGCTCATCCAACAGCTTGTAATCTGTCGGCGGGTCGTCGCAAATTCCCGGCCCACATTCTAACAGCGCTGAACCGGCGTTGACGATCGCCAAGCCTAAGATCAGAAAAAACGCGGTCTTGGCCAACGGGCTCCCGCCAAATCTCTCCGTCGCTCTGACGTCGGATGCAAGATCGTACTGCTTCTCAAAGACGAGCATAATTGCGGTCCCAAGGATCACCAAACCAAAGGCGATCCCGGCCCAAGTATAGAAATGCAGGCCGAATACGGGCGAGCCGTAGTGACCCGTCCCAGGAACGATATGCAACAGAATCTGCCGTATCGAAACGCTGATGCCAAAGATCGCAGCCACCAGGACTATTCCATAGTTTCTTGCCCGGGTCCCCCATAACAGGTTCAAACCCAGACCAAATCCGACCGCCACAAAGCCTACGCGTTGAAGCAGACACAGCGGGCAGGGCAGTTCGTACAATACGAGTTGAAAATAAAAGGCCAGAATCAACACAAGGCAAACCGCGAGGACACCAAGCGCATTCAGATTTCGAGCGAATTCAGGTGACATCGGCAACTCTCACAGCTGGATGGAAAGGGTGGTCGTGGCATGAAATTTCAGCCAATATGCGCTCATCAATAGTGTGAGCATAAAAACGGCGTATGAGAACCTTACGAGTTTGAAATACGCAAGCGTCATTGAGCTGGCAAAAAGTGCAAATAGCAATGCAATCATGGGATGCTCCTTACGGATCGAATATATCCGTGGTGACCAATCCTCCAAGCTGAACCGGTTCAGGTTTATTAATCAAGCCCCTAGCGATCATTTCATGGGCAGAGCTTTTTCGGCTGCTGACGACGCGTTCATCGTATAATCGCAGCGACTGTCGGCGATACGGCCCACGCCAGCGGCGTTAGAATTGAGTAGTAAATGTCTCCGATGTGCTGGTCTTTTCAGTGCCAAATTTTGGTTTTAGGCACATCGCTTCGAGCTATTCATAGCGAAGCATGTGGAAGATTTGGGCTCGGAGCGGACGTTAATCCTGTTCCGCAGAATGATTGCTTTTCGGTTATGGCTGTATTTCGTATTGTTTTGGCGGCGAGCTAGCTTGCGATAAATCGATAACAAACGCGGCTCAATTTAGTTTCTTCACGCAAAGCTGTTGGGTACCCTCTCTATTACAGAAGTTTTCGAGAACGTTGGCGATGTACGGTAAATGTGGTGAGATCATATGACGGGCATTTTGCGAGTAACAGTGCGAGCCGCTTTGTTCCTCGTTCTCATTCTCTTGCTTCTCTGGTCAGCTTTAGCTCTGCCCGTTTTCTCTGGGCTTCGAACTCCGTTTTTGGAGAGGATGCTCTCGGAACAGATCGGACAGACGGTTTTGATTGCAGGTGAAGTCAGCATCACACTTGGGGCAACCAGCCACATCCATGCAACCAAAGTGGAGGTGCCCAGCGAGACCATAGAAAATTTGAACCTGGCCGCTCTAAACGTTCTGGAGCTAGAATTAAACCTGCCTGCGCTGATTTCAGGCCAAATCGATATCGACAACCTGATCATCGATGGCCTCAATGTTCGATTGCTGACCGACACAGATGGGAAGCAAAGTTGGGTTGCGGACAATCGGCCTGAGGTCAGTGCCACAGCGTTAGATATTAAAGACAACACGGATGGCATCCTGGATTTTCTGAGCGACAAGACCGTGACGTTCACATCCGTTGCCCTGACGGTGAACAATGAGAGAACTGGATTCGAATTCGATTTCGAACTGGCAAACCTGTACTTGGACCAGTTGGGCGATGATGCAGGTGCGACAGTCACAAGCCAGGGCACTGTGAACGGGCAGAGCTTTCAGATCGAAGGTGACTATCCTCGCGGCCAAGCATTCACCACACATGCGAATTTTGGTGAGATGACCCTTGATTTCAATGGAACTCCCATCACCACACAGAACGGTGGCGGCTTCGAAGGCAAGCTGACTTTGGACACTGGCGAAATTGGCGATCTACTCGAGCTTCTTCGTCTCGACCGTGATATGGAAGGTCAGGCAAATCTGATGGCCGACATTAAAAGCCAGCACCCGAAGCTGAAAATCTCGGATATCAGCACGGCTTTGAACCTTGCAGGTGGTCAGTTGTTAACAGCGAAAGGCTCGGTCGAAAATCTGATCGGTTTCGAGGGTGTCGATCTTGCAATTGATGGACGCTTCTATCCGCAGGGCACTCCACCTGAAACGGCCACGGATATAAAGGATCTAAAGCTCACAAACCTTTCAACTCTGATCGTCGGTACGGAAAACGCGCTGGAGTTTCAGGATCTGACACTGACGACAAATGCGTTTGACAATGAGCTCAAACAGATCGGTCCGGTTCGCTTTGGCCGCGTGTTTCGCGCTGACAATGGGAACCTGATGCTGGAAGACATCACATTGCAGGCGGGGCCGCAGGATCGACCATACCTGACCGCCAAAGGCAATATCAAAGACCTGTTGCGCCTGAAAGAGATCGACTTTAGCGGGACGATGTCGATACCGGCATCACTGTTCTTTCAAGAGCAGAGCATGATAGACACAAAATCGCTTGGCAGCGTCGAAGGCAGCTTTTCTGCGGATGACCTGCAGGGGTTTCTCAGTCTCAACCAATTCGATGCGCAGACGGTCGATACCAAAATATGGCAGCTGAAAACCCAGGCCAAGCTTGGGAACGTAAATGACTTTGAAGACCTGTCCTTTGATCTCGACCTGGAGATCGATGACAGCGCCCGGTTTCTTGCCGCTATCGGCCAGAAAACAGTCAAAGCCGGGCCCTTAAAGGTCAACCTGTCCGCGCAGGGTAAGCAAGAGGATTTTTCGAGTACAATCGCGGTGACACCCGGCAATTCGAAGCTGAGCGCCAATTTGGAAACATCCACCGCTGGCGCGCGTCCGGTGACGAAAGGAAAGGTCTCCAGCGAAAGTATCGCTTTGCAGGATATCAAAGACGCGGTTGTTGTTGCTTCACGGATTGAAGCAAGCTTTCGTCAACCCGGGACAACGGGGCAAAAGCACAGCGGTTCGAAGGGGAAGGTGACTGACTTGATCGAAGCCGAAGATTTTCTGCTCGATCAGGATGTCGATCTGTCCATCGAGATCAAGAAAATCGCGGGCGAACAGATGATAACCAGTTTGTCCAGTCAATTGAGCGCAAGCAATGGCCTCGCCCAGTTGGGCCCTGTCGATGTCGCCTATGATGGCGGCCGTTTCTCGGCCACAGCAAAAATGAATATGGCGAAGAGCCCGCAGTTGCTTTCACTTCAAGGCACAATAAAAGACTGGAATCTGGAAACCCTCTTCAGCGAACTCAACACCAAATACTCTGCAGAAGGGCGCCTTCATGGCAGTTTCGCGTTTACCGGAAACAGGCGCTCGATCGAGGCCTATGTCAACTCAATGAAAGGGTCTACTTTGATCCTGATGTCCAATGGAGGAATATCAACCAGCCTTCTCGAGTTGTCCGGGCTTGGCATTTTTCCATGGCTGATTTCCGAAGAGCTCAGAAAAGGCTATAGTAAGATCACATGCCTGGCCGCCCCTATCAAAATCACTGCTGGCGACGTGTCTTTCAGTTCGTTTGTTGCGGAAACCAAAAAGGTACAGCTTGTCGCCCATGGCGATCTGGATTGGATAAAGAACACGATTTCAATTCAGGCCGAGGCCCGAAAGCTCGGCAAGCCCTTGTCGCGGAGTGCCTGGCCATTCGAAGTCGTGGGTTCGCTGACGCATCCCAAAATAAAGCTGCTTCATCATAACATATTCCAACAACGCAAGGATGGAGCTACGGAGTTACCCGAAAACCGAAAGTCCTGCGTCCCGGATATTAGTCAACTAAGATAGTAGATTGAGTTTTCCGTATCGAATTCGCTTCGATCCAGGCGTTCTCTCAGGAAAATTCGTGTCTCGGCAAAACGCTCTTGTGAGTGCACATATTCATTGAAATCTGAGCCGCCTCTACGCTCAAATAAGCTTGTTTCATTTTCCGGAAAGGGGCCAGCATGTTGACCAGAAATGCTTCATTCGTTTTCGTGGCATGGGTATGGCTGTGTTTTACCGTTTCGTCTTCTAGAGCCGACGTATTGCATCAATGGGTCCAACTCGGACCTGACGAAAAAATCATTGTGAGAGCGATATCTGCCTTGCCTAACTGCCCTTTGTTGCAGATCGATGGCCTGGCTGTTGCGATGAAGAAGCGCGCGATGCCACAGGACCAGTTTCCTCATCTGGTGTGCGAATACCACGCGCCAAAACTGGCTCAGAAAATAAAGCTCGAAGGAAACCTGCTGCCAACGCTGAAGCCAAACGTACGACGAATTGCCGTGATCGGGGATACTGGGTGCCGAATTCGCGGCACCAGAGTACAAAACTGCAAGGATCCAACTGCTTGGCCTCTGAAATCCATACTGGAAGAAATTGCAACCAGATCGCCGGATCTGGTTATCCATGTCGGTGACTACGTCTATCGAGCATCGGAATGTACGGACGTAGAAAAATGCGGCGGATCTCCATTTGGTGATACCTTCAAATCCTGGTCCGTAGATTGGCTGAACCCGGCGGACATTTTGTACAGGAGCGCCCCGTTTGTCCTCCTGAGGGGCAATCACGAAAACTGTGGACGCGGCGACAAGGGGTGGTTTCGGTATTTTGATGTAGGGCCCGTTCCTACGGATTGTCCCGCTGTAACCCTGCCTTGGATTGCAACCTTGAATGGTCTCGATCTAATTTCGTTTGACTCCTCGGCTGGCCCGGCACCGCAAAGCAGCACAGACCTGTTAGACATCTACCGACTCATGGCCAAAGACCTGTTTGAAAAAATCCGTAGCGAAGCATGGTTTCTCACGCATAGACCACTTTGGGTAAACATGCATGCGTTCGGGGAACTAATTGATGGTGACGACACTCAGCGGGCAGCGTTTGGCAAAGTCATCCCTGAGACGGTCAACCTTGTTTTGTCAGGCCACATCCATGCGTTTCAGGCTATCGATTTACTGGACGGTCCAGTGCAGGGGATAAGCGGTAACGGAGGAACGCAGCTCGATCCTATGCCCACCGATATTGCTACCAATGTTGAAGTTGCTGGCAGCCTGGCAAGTGTGGTGGTCAGCAATAACGATTTCGGTTTCTTAATGTTAATCTTGGAAGCAGAGGGTAGCTGGTCGATGGAGTCGATTGATGCGAAAGGAAGAACCCAGAATCGATGTCGACTTGTGGGCCGAATGCTTTCTTGCGAATGATGGAAAGCCGAATGTGACTAGAATGGCTCCATTTATCGATGCGTTGGGGACTTATGGGACGGCGAGATTAGGTTCGCGGTTTCCGCGGCAAACTGAGACTGGTTCGAATTCGTCTGACAGCACCGCCAAGAAAAAACAAACATTCGGATGTTATGATGTTATGGTGTTATAAGTTGCCAACACATCAAAGTTTAAGCACCGAAGCTCAGCTTCAACCTCGGGGGAGAAGGAATGAAACTACAATGGCTTTTGTTTTTGTGTGCAAGCCTGGTGGCACCATCGTTGCAGGCACAAGACGACCCAATTCAACACGATGCAGAGTATTACATATTGCAAGCACAACGCGCAGAACAATGGGCGCAGGATGATACCGCTGTTGATGAAGCTTTGGCCGCCTTTCGTGACGGTAACAATGGGCAGCCCCCAAACATAGTCAGCGTGCTGATAGATGATATGGGCTTTGGCGACATGGGCATACCCGAGCTTAACGCGGTCCGTGGGTACGACACTCCGAATATCAATGACTTTTCGGACGAAGCGCTGCGTATGGTTCGGATGTATACCGAACCGTCCTGCACACCAACGCGTGTGGCGCAAATGACCGGCCGCTTGCCTGTGCGTATGGGAATGGGTGACACAACGGTAGATATCGCTGGCTTTGGATTGCCGGGTAGTGAAGTGACACTGGCCGAAGTCTTGAAACAGGCAGGTTATGCAACCAGCCACGTTGGTAAGTGGCACATGGGCGACATTTCCGAAAGTTGGGCGATGAATCAGGGTTTTGATTACGCTCAGCACGCCATTCATCAGCAGGGCCAGCTGACCATTTTTAACGATGATGCGATCAAGGAACAGGTCTCGGTCGCGATTCGTGATTATGACGACAAATACACGCTGGATGGCTGGTTCCGACCGGATGCCTCGGCGATGATGACCGTCATCGAGGGTGAAACCGGTGGGCCGATCCGCGAAATCCGCATGGAATCCGGAGAGCGCTGGAACGCTGCCAAATACGATGAGATGAATCAGGCCTTTCAGGACAAAACGCTGAATGAGCTGGAGCGGCTTGCGAGTAGTGACGCGCCATTCTTTTTACAATACTGGCCTATGATCCCGCTGGACAATACCCGCGCCGGCCGTGAAGGGCCGGAAAGTGCCAATGGTGGTCTGTATGTCGACAAGATGCAGCTTTTGGATCAGTGGCTGGGCGATCTGTTCACGCGAATGGATGATCTAGGGCTCAGCGATAACACCATCGTTGTGGTCATGGGCGACAATGGGCATTTCACTAAATACGCGCCGCAATCCGGGTTTACCCCACTGATTTACGCGGGCGGTAAAGGCGACACGACCGAGGGCGGAGTACGCGTCGATGCCTTCATCCGCTGGCCGGGCATGATTGAAGCCGACGGGTTGCTAAACAGCATCATTCACGTCTCAGACCTCTACACCACGCTCTCGCGATTTGCAGGGGCGGATGAATTCATTCCCAGGGACCGTCTGGTCGATGGTGTCGATCAGGCAGCGGCATTACTATTTGCGGACGAGTCGAAAGCCCGCCGCGATCACGTCATCATCTACTCAGTCACGAAACCTGAGGCGATCGTTAAAGACCAATTGAAACTGAAACTGCCGGGACCCGGAGAAAATGCGATCGTCGCCAAATTCTTCGACCTCTACCGCGACACGCGAGAGGAATATTCGGTGTCTACCGAAGTCGGTGCGTGGGGCGGACAGGAATTCGTGCGTATACTGGGCCGTCACATGGCCCGAAAAGAGAAGTACCCTGATACAACTCCTGCTTTCGGCGTGCCTTATGAAGGGATTGAGAACATTCGTCCTGAGACACAGCAAGCCGTTGAAGCTTTCATGATCAAGCGCGCGTCGCCACAGAAGTAAGCCTGATCCTTCGCAATGAACCTGTGAAGGACTGTGTTAACCAAAGTCGAGGGTAACAGCATGATTGGTAGCATAATATTCGCACTTGGATTGATTGTGTCTCTCGGCATTGGGTTTGTCTATTTTCGCGATCTGGGCGACGTCTCTCAAATGCTGCTTAAAGTAAAGCGCGAGAATATGGTGCGCTTTATCCGCAACGAATACCGCCTGCTCGGCATCGGACTTGGCGCTTTTGCAGCAGCAACACTCGCGCACTTCCTTGTGGGGGGCAGCCCTTTCTGGCTTTGGCTTGTAGCGGCGGTGCTTATCCTTTTTCTTTATGGGTTTCCCTACGTTTGGGTGCATTTGGGGCTAAGGAACCAGCTTAATGACGCCCGGTATTTTCCCATTGAGGAGGCCCGGAAACATGTCGGACCAACTGCGCCGGTCATCGTCATCGAACACAATGGTCATGCGCGCGCACACCCGGATGCGCAGATCATGCGCCCTCACCTGGCGGGCGATGCAGATGGGCTGGGAGGTGAGGATGTGGTCATGACCTATTGCGCAATGGCCAATCTGGGACAGGGCTACACGCCGCAAATAGACGGGCAACGGCTGAACCTCGAGGTTTTGGCCCAGCACGGTAACAACCTGATCCTGCGCGACAACGACACGGGCGAGCCGATCCAGCATATCTACGGATTCCGCGAGGCGGACCGCGATCCCAACCCTGACGGTCCTGATTGCCCTCTTCGGCCCGAAGCGAAAATGAAGCCTTGGCCCACCTTTCGAATGACGTTCCGCGGGTTTCAGAAAGCCTATCCCGCAGGTGAGGTGTTTCTGAACAAGCCATCCCCGAACCCCTTGCTGCGCCTACTGGACATGATGACCGAGATCACTTTTGGCTGGGGCATCGGGCGCCAACATCAGGAAGACGCGCCCGTGATGGACAACATGGATCGCTCAGACCACCGGTTGCCGAACAAAACCTACGTCTGGGGAGTGACGATCGGAAAAGATGCGGCCTGCTGGACCGATGATTTTATCGTCGAGAACAAGTGGATCGTAAATGCCAATGTCGGAGGACAGGATGTCGTGATTAGCCTGGATCCGAAATATGAAAGCCTGGGCGTTTGGTATAACGACTCCGGTCAACCTGTGACCCATTGCGATTTCTGGGGCCATTCAGATCAGGGTCAGCTTAAACGTGTCGAAACCCTGCGCGCAGGCGTGTTCTGGCACGTCTGGTCCGAGTTCTTCCCGACCACAGATATTAATCGTGTCGGCAACGCTTCGACGGCAACCGAGAGCGCTGCAGAATGAGAATTATGACCAATCAGCCACAATATTTCTAACAATTGTACAAACTTGTATGTTCGACGGGAGGAGCAGAATGATTTCACCAAAATGGGTGAAAAACTGCGCTTGCGGAGCAGCTTTATCCACATCTGTGGCCACCACGGCTTCGGCACAGCAAACCGATTGGTCCTATGAGGCCACAATCTACCTATTCATGCCTGAAACGGAAACATCGCTGAGCACACCATCGGGCACTCTGGACGGTACACTCAGCTTTTCTGATGCATTGGAGAACCTCGATTTCGCCTTTATGGGAGCGTTCTCGGCCACCAGCGGACGTTGGCTGATACTGGCTGATTAAACTACACAGATCTGTCATTCAGCAACAATTCCCCTGGCCCTGTCAGTTCGGGTCTGGAGACATCATTTACCACACAATACCTGAGTGGTTATCTCGGCTACCGAGCCTATTAAGCGCCAACCATCACCGTGGACATTGCCGGAGGCTTCCGGTGGTTCAGCACCGAAACGGAGTTCACCCTTCTACCCGGCTCGTTACCGGGGCGCACGACAACGGCTGACGACAGTTGGACCTACCCTGTCATCGGTGCCAGAGCACGCGTTCAGTTCTCGGATAAATGGTCGGGCTCCGGTTTTGTCGACTACGGAGGCTTCCGCAGTGGCAGTGAAACCTGGCAGGTTCTGCTGACGGCAGATTACGTAATCAAGGACAGGTGGTTAATCCGCGGCGGTTATCGCTATATCTCATTTGACCATGAGATCGACGGTAACGATTTTACATTTGTCCAGTCGGGGCCTGTGCTAGGCGCGACTTATCGGTTCTAGAATTCTTTGCTGGCAAACCCGAGACAAGGTTGTGATGTTACGAACGTCGTTTCGTTGGCGCGTTTCTACCGTAAAACGGTTTAGAGAAACGAATTCGCATGTATCCTCGAATTTGTTTTCGTGTCTGGAACCAGATCTTGCCTCCCGGCTTCGATAGCTGTTTGGAGTTTGTTGTAGCATTAGAAGTATAGCAATGAATTATGACAAGTCTAAGGTATCGATGCCACTTTCGACCGCGGATTAAGAATTCACCTAGGCTAGCTTTCGCAACTACAGCGAATGTCGACAACGCGGGCTGCTACCGCGGTATTCAAAGGGCGGGTGGATGTTGGTTATGGGCCGTGAGCGGGGGACTGATGATCGCCTCACACTCAGTATCCTGCACCGCCTCCGGTCTCTGGTTCGAGCCCATAGCGACCGATGCTGCGGTCGCCACCAACGCCGGCCATGCGGACGAATCTGCCCTTAGGCACAGATATAACTTATCCGCGTCCGCTCACGCTTGCCTGATAGGTCTCCAACGAGCCTGAAAGGGCCAGGCCGTAAGGCGCGTCGTGCCTTTCGCAGAACTCCTGCCAGACCATTCCATAAGGCAGGTCTTTGAGCTCTTCGGTGAAAATGAGACGCTTTGTAAAATTCAGCGTTGCTTCCGCGTCTTTGAGCTCAGCCTGCGGCATGAGCAGTGAACGGAGCAAGGCTTTCTGCATGTTCCGTGTCCCGATCACCCAAGCGGCCGTTCGGCTAATCGTGGCGTCAAAAAAGTCGAGCCCGATGCGTGTCCGCTCGAGTAGGTTGGCAAACACAAGTTCGTTCGCCATCGCTTGAATGTCATCATTCAGCAGGATCACATGATCGCTGTCCCAACGCATGGGGCGCGAGACGTGAAGGAGGATTTCATCAAGCGAGAGGGCGACCGCACTGAGTTTGTCCGCAATGTTCTCGGTGGGATGGAAATGCCCCATGTCGAGGCAGAGAAGCGTGCCTTTGCGGATCGCGTAACCCATGTAGAATTCGTGGCTGCCGACTGTACAGGCCTCGACCCCGATCCCGAAGAGCTTGCTTTCGACCGCGTCGACCATCTTTGCGGGCTCTTGTTTCTCATCGCACATGGCGTCGAGCGATGACTCGAGGCGCGCGCGCGCTGCCATACGGTCTACAGGGATGTCTTTGTAGCCGTCGGGTACCCAGATGTTGTTGACCGCCGACGAGCCAAGCTCTTCACCCATTTTCGCCGCGATGTTGCGCGTGCGACGGCCGTGCTCGATCCAGAAGTCGCGGATGCCTTTGTCAGGGTGGCTTAGGGTGAGATTGTCGTCTGCTTTCTCATGCGCGAAGAAAGTCGGATTAAAATCGAGACCAATGCCCTGATCCTTGGCCCAATCGACCCAAGATGCGAAGTGGTGGTATTCGATTTCGTCGCGGTCGGGCGTTTCGTCCGTGTCGAGGTAAATGGAGTGCAGGTTGAGCCTGTGTGTGCCAGGGATTTGACCGTAAGCAAATTCGAGGTCAGCGCGGAGTTCATCCGGTGTTCGGGCGCGGCCCGGGTGGTTGCCTGTCGCCTGGATGCCACCTCCAGAGGTGCCGCTACGGGTTTCGAACCCCACCACGTCGTCACCTTGCCAGCAATGCATTGAGATCGGGATCGTTGCAAGCCGGTCAAGCGCTGCTTCAGTATCGACGCCCCAATCGGCAAAAACGGCCTTCGCGCTTTCGTAGGTCATAAGATTCTTCTCCTAGCGCGTAAAGGCCTGAACGTTGCCGGAGTCGACATTAACGATATTGCCAGTTGATTTCGCGGACTTGTCCGAGGCAAAGAAATAGGCCGCTTCGGCGATGTCCTCAGGCAGGACCGAGCGTTTTAGCATTGAACGCTGCCGATACATCTCTTCCAGACCGACCTTGTCGGTGCCGTAGGTCGACGCGCGTTGGTCGAGCCACTCCCCCTCCCAGATGCGCGACCCGCGAAGGACGGCGTCAGGGTTGACGACGTTGACACGGATGCTGGCCTCAGCGCCTTCAAGCGCAAGACAGCGTGCCAGATGGATTTCGGAAGCCTTAGCGGTGCAATAGGCTGACGCATTCGGGCTGGCAGCGAGCCCGTTCTTCGAAGCGATGAAGACGATCGAGCCGCCAATGCCCTGAGTCCGCAGAACCTTGAACGCCTCGCGACTGACAAGGAAATAGCCCGTGGACAGTATTTCCATGTTCTTGTTCCAAAGCGCGAGCGAAGTATCTTCGACCGGGGCAGACGAAGCGATACCAGCGTTCGAGACGAGGATATCGATGCCGCCAAACTCGACGGCTGCCTCGGCGAAGGCCGCGAAAACGGCGTTCTCATCGGTAACGTCCATCCGGACGCTGCGAACGACATCATCGGAGTAGCGGGATTTCAGGTTCTCTTCGACAGACCCGAGGGCGTCCGCGTCGATATCGGCCAGGACGACACAGGCCCCCTCGGACAGGTAGCGTTCTGCAGTAGCCGCACCAATGCCGCCGGCTCCGCCGGTGACGAGCGCAATGCGTCCGGCAAGCGATTTCGGTTTGGGCATACGCTGTAGCTTGGCTTCTTCGAGCAGCCAGTACTCGATATCGAAGGCTTCCTGTTCGGGCAGGCCGACGTATTCACTGACCGAAGACGCGCCGCGCATCACGTTGATGGCATTGACATAAAACTCCCCCGAAATGCGCGCAGTGGCCTTGTCTTTGGCAAAGGTGATCATGCCGACGCCGGGAACGAGGTAGACGACCGCATTCGGATCTCGGATCGCAGGGCTGTCGTCGTGTTTGCAGCGTTCGTAGTAGGCGGCGTAGTCGTCTCGATATGCGGCGACCTGAGATGGCAGGCCTTCAAGAACGGTGTCCACATTGTTCTCTGCCGGGTTAAAGTCCACGACAAGCGGACGAATTTTAGTCCGAAGGAAGTGGTCGGGGCACGACGTGCCGAGCGCAGCATGCGGTCGCATATTCTTGGCGTTCACGAATTCGAGGACGGTTTCGCTGTCATCGAAATGGCCAACCATGTGCTGTTTGCCTGAAACCATTCCGCGGATCGCGGGCATCAGGCGCGCGGCTACGGCTCGGCGGTCTGCTGGCACAAGGCTTTCGTGAACCGCTCCGCCGAAAGCTGCGACACCATCTGTTTGGGCCTCGAACCAATCCATGGCTTTCTGAATGATCGCGAGAGAAAGCTCGTAACACGCCTTGGCGTCATCCGCCCAAGTGAAAAGTCCATGCGATTCAAGCACCACGCCCTTGGCATCTGGGTTCTTCTTGCAAAAGTCTTCCAGCCAGAGCCCGAGTTCATAGCCCGGTTTTTTCCATGGTAGCCAGCCGATCTCGTCGCCAAATATCTCTTGCGTCAGTTCTTTTGAGTTCTTCGAAGCGGCGATGGCAATGATCGCATCCGGGTGCAGGTGGTCGACGTGCTTCTGCGGGACATAAGCGTGGAGCGGTGTATCGATTGAGGCTGCGCGCGGGTTGAGCCTGAACGTGCAGTGCGGGAGGTATCCGACCATCTCGTCTTCAAACTCGACGCCGCGGTAGAGACCTTTCAACGCGACCAGCTTATCCATGTAAAGTGTCGCGAACCCGTCCATCTTGATGGAACCAATGTCACCGCCCGAGCCTTTGACCCAAAGGACTTCGACATCATCACCAGACAACGGGTCCTGCTCCATCACCTTAGCCGACGTGTTGCCGCCGCCGTAGTTGGTGATACGCTTGTCCGAGCCCAAGAGATTGGAGCGATAGAGAAGCTTTTCCGACTCGCTCATCGTTGCTGCTGCACGGTCGTCCCAGAGGTTCTCAAGTGGTTGTTTCTCTAAGGTCTTCAACATCTGGCCCTCCCGGCTGCGTCCAAACTTCGGATGTGCGTTGTCGATGAGGGTGAGCGAGATGCGTTGTTTTGTCAATCATAAACGATCACAAACGATCATGCTGCAATGCAGAATGATTGAATATGATTGAAAATGATTGACAGATGATGCGAATCTGGACATCGTGGAGTACCAAGGGAGGCGAAAATTGCACGAAACTGAGCGTCATACTGTTATTTTGTCGGCGGTTCAGGATCGCCCATTCGCCAGCGTTGTCGATCTTTGCGGGCTAACCGGCGCGTCCGAGGCCACCATTCGTCGCGACATTGCTACGCTTCATATGCAGAAAAAGCTGCGCCGTGTTCGCGGGGGTGCCGAAGCAATTGCACCACCACAATTCGTCGGTCTCGCGGGGCGGACGTTTGCCGTGAACGAAACAATACGCATAGACGAAAAGCAGGCGATCGCACGGGCTGCGGCAGAACTCTGCGAAGATGGCGACCCGATCATCATCAACGGGGGCACCACGACTTTCCAGATGGTGCACCCGCTGGCCAACAGGCGGATGCAGGTCTTCACCAACTCGTTTCCGATTGCCGAGCACCTGCTCAAGCACTCGAAGAACACAGTCATGCTGCCAGGTGGTGCGATTTACCGCGAGCAAAACATCATTCTTTCCCCGTTTGAAAATGACGTCACACGCAACTTCTATGCGCGTCGCATGTTCATGGGTGCTCAGGGCATTGGCCCAATGGGTCTGATGGAGGGCGATCCGTTGCTCATCCAGGCCGAGGAAAAATTGATGGGGCAAGCGGACGAACTGATCGTTCTGGTCGACAGTAGCAAGTTCGACGCTCGCTCCAGCCTCGTGCTCTGTCCGCTGGATCGAATTGACACTGTCATCACCGATGCGGGGATCTCGGATCGTGCTGCTGCGATGCTGGAAGCCGCTGAAATCAAACTGATCGTGGCGGAAGGGAATGCCGCTGCCGAAACCGGTTCGACTTAAGCGAACCATTCACTATCGCTCGACGGGGAGGATTATCCATGAGCATTACCAGAAGACTGTTTGGCGGCACCGCGATAGCGGCCGCAATGCTGGCCGGAAGTGCTGTGCACGCACAAGACGACATGCGTATCGCGCTCGTGGTTAAAGCACTGGGTATTGGCTTTTTTGAAGCAGCCGCTGAAGGTGCTGAGGAAGCGGCGGCTGAGCTCGGCAACGTCGAGATCATCTATACCGGGCCGACCGACACCACCGCTGAAGGCCAGATTGAGGTCATCAACTCGCTGATCGCCCAAGGTGTCGACGCCATCGCGATCTCCGCCAATGATCCAGATGCTGTCTCCCCCGCGCTCCAGCGGGCTATGCAGCGCGGCATCACGGTTATCTCGTGGGACTCGGGCGTCAACGAAGAAGGTCGGATGATGCACCTGAACCCGTCTTCGACCCCGCTGATCGGAAACACAATCATCAAGCTTGCCGCCGACCACATGCCCGATGGTGGCCAGGTGGCTATCCTGTCGGCATCGGCAACCGCGACAAACCAGAACGCCTGGATTGCAGCTGCGGAAGAGGTGCTCCCGAACTACGAGGGGATCGAGCTGGTCGCCACGGTTTACGGCGATGACCTGTCGGACAAGTCCTATCGTGAAGCACAGGGCCTTATGGCATCCTATCCGGATCTCAAAGCTATCATCGCGCCAACCACGGTCGGTATTCTTGCGTCGTGCCAGGCCGTATCTGACGCCGGCAAGATCGGAGAGATCAACGTCACCGGACTTGGCTTGCCGTCCGAGATGGCGGGCTGCGTCGAGTCTGGTGCGACGGAGAGCTTCGCCATCTGGAACCCGATCGACCTCGGCTATTCGGCAACGATGATCGCGCACGCACTTGCCGCGGGTGCCGCGACGGCCGAACCGGGCGCGGAAATCCCGACAGGTCGTATGGGTTCTGTCACGCTCGATGACACGAACGCCGCCGCGATGTCGGATCCGTTCACCTACGACGCGTCCAATATCGATCAGTTCAAAGACATTTTCTGATCGTCGAAGTTGATCGGCGCAGCATGACCGCTGCGCCGACATTCATCCGAAATGGCAGCTGACCCTGATGTTGATGAAAGCAGAGAAAAAGTCCGAGCCCGCCAGCGCTGAAAACGATATGCCGGTACTTGCGCTGAACGGAGTGACAAAGACGTTTCCGGGCGTCACTGCTTTGTCTGAGGTTTCGCTCGAACTGTTCCCGGGTAAGGTCACGGCATTAGTTGGAGAGAATGGCGCCGGAAAGTCCACCGTCGTCAAGATCCTGACCGGCATCTATCAGCCGAACGGCGGCCAAATCGAAATCGATGGATCGCCCATTCGGTTTCCGACGGCACAGGACGCTGGCGACGCTGGTGTCACCGCAATCCATCAGGAAACGGTCCTCTTCGACGAATTGTCGGTGGCGGAGAACGTGTTTCTCGGCCACGCACCGCGAGGGCGCTTCGGCTTAATCGATACCTCTGTGATGATGGACAGGGCCCGCGAAATTCTTGAAGGCATCGGCGCCAACATCGATCCCAGAACGAAACTCAAAGACCTTGGCATCGCGAACAAGCACCTTGTGGCAATTGCCCGTGCGCTATCGATCGACGCACGTGTGGTGATCATGGACGAGCCGACTGCCGCGCTTAGCCAGAAAGAAATCGAAGAGCTTTATGAGCTGGTCGAAGAACTGAAAACTCAGGGCAAAGCCATTCTCTTTATCAGCCACAAGTTCGATGAAATATTCCGTATCGCCGACATTTACACGGTTTTCCGGGACGGTGCGCTCGTCGGGAACGGCGCGATCGCCGATGTGACCGAGGCCGAGCTCGTCAAGATGATGGTGGGCCGGGACGTCAGCCAGATTTTTCCCAACCGGGAGCACAATACCGGTGACGAGATTCTCGTGGTCGAAGGCTATGAACACCCCACCGAGTTTGCGGACATCAGTTTCACTCTGCGCCGCGGAGAGATTTTGGGCTTTTATGGTCTTGTGGGCGCGGGGCGTTCAGAGTTCATGCAATCGCTCTTTGGCATAACCCGTTCCTCGGCCGGTGAAGTAACCATCGACGGCGAGCGCGAAATCATCCGCTCCCCTGCCGACGCGGTTGGTAAAGGCATTGTCTATGTGCCAGAAGATCGGGGACGACAGGGTGCCATTGCAGCGCTTCCGATTTTTCAGAACGTCACGCTCCCATCGCTTAGCCGTACTTCCAAGAATGGTTTTCTGAAGTTGGCGGAAGAGTTCAAGCTTGCGCGGGAATACACTGAACGGCTCGACCTGCGTGCAGCCTCGCTGGACACCGACGTGGGTAATCTGTCCGGTGGCAACCAGCAAAAGGTTGTCATTGCCAAATGGCTCGCGACCCAGCCCAAGGTCATCATCTTGGATGAACCAACCAAGGGCATCGACATCGGGTCCAAGGCCGCGGTGCACGAGTTCATGGCGGAACTGGCCGCTCAAGGGTTGGCGGTTATCATGGTCAGCTCTGAAATTCCCGAGGTTCTAGGCATGTCTGATCGCGTCATCGTCATGCGCGAGGGCCGGATTGCGGCGGAACTTTCGGGCGACGACATGGCCCCGGAAACACTCGTGCGGCACGCGGCCGGAATCTAAAGGTGCGAACGATGCCGAAGCAAATCCTCATGTCCCGCGAAGTGCTGCTGACCGGCGCAATCGCGCTTCTTCTCGCGATCATCGCCACGCGCTTCCCCGCGTTCATTACGCCATCGAACCTGGCCAATGTTTTCAACGATACCGCGCCGCTGATCCTGTTGGCCATCGGCCAGATGATCGTGATCCTGACGCGATGTATCGACCTGAGCGTCGCGGCAAACCTCGCCCTGACGGGGATGGTCGTTTCAATGATCAACGTCGCCATGCCGGGGCTGCCTGTGCCGATAATCATCTTCGTCGCGGTTGGGTTCGGCGCACTGCTTGGAATGGTAAATGGTGTCCTCGTCTGGAAGCTCGAGATTCCCCCGATCGTTGTCACCCTTGGGACGATGACAATCTTTCGTGGCACGATCTTCCTCTTGTCCGAGGGCAAGTGGATCAACGCGCACGAGTTTAGCGATCCGTTCAAGGCTTTCCCCCGGGCAGAACTTCTTGGTCTGCCGCTGATGAGCTGGATCGCCATCGCAGCAGTTATTTTCTTCTCCATCGTAATGTCCCGTACCACCCTTGGCCGGGCGTTCTATGCTGCCGGGGGCAACCCGCACGCGGCGACTTACGCCGGGATAGATGTCGGTCGTACCCAGTTCTGGGCCTTCACCATTTCGGGCGCGCTGGCGGGTTTGACCGGATACCTCTGGGTGTCTCGCTTCGCGGTCGCATTTGTCGATCTCGCTGGAGGTTTCGAACTCAGCGTCGTTGCGGCCTGTGTCATTGGCGGAGTCGCCATAATGGGAGGTATCGGTACGGTTGTCGGAGCAATGCTCGGTGCGTTGTTCATCGGTATCATCAGCAACGCGTTGCCGGTCGTGAACATCTCTCCTTTCTGGCAACTCGCAATTTCCGGAGGCGCGATCATCATCGCCGTCGCCCTGAATGCACAGGCGAACCGTGAGAAGGGCCGGATCATCCTCAAGCGCGCGGAGCATGCGACATGATCAACACCGCCCGTTTCATACCGGATCGCCTGGAGTCGCCTTTGGAACGGCGCTTGAAAAGCTGGGAGACACTTCTGCTGGCCGTGGCAGTGGGCATTTTCATCGTCAACAGCTTTACATCGCCTTACTTCCTGAACGCGTGGAACCTGAGCGATATGACGTTCAACTTCACGGAAAAAGCGATGATCGCTTTCGCGATGGCGCTTTTGATCATTGCCGGCGAGATCGACCTTTCCGTGGCCTCGATAATTGCGCTGGCGTCGACGGCCATGGGCGCTGCGGTGCAGGTTGGCGTGGGCACGCCGGGGTTGGTACTGATCGGTCTCGGTGTCGGGCTGATCTGCGGGGCTTTCAACGGCTTTCTTGTCACAAAGATGGGACTGCCATCCATCGTGGTGACCATTGGCACGATGAGCCTCTTCCGAGGGATCAGTTACATCGTTCTCGGTGATCAGGCCTATCGAGGTTACCCGTCGGATTTCTCGTTCTTCGGACAGGGCTACGTGTTCTGGGTGATCTCGTTTGAGTTCGTTCTCTTCGCCATCATCGCCCTCCTATACTTTGTCATTCTTCACAAAACGAACTTCGGTCGGGCGGTCTATGCCATAGGAAACAACGCGATCGGCGCAGAGTTCTCAGGCATTCGCGTCGCCCGTGTGAAATTCATCCTGTTCCTGTTGACCGGGCTCATGTCCGGTATTGCTGCCATCTGTCTGACCTCGCGACTGGCCTCGACCCGCCCATCCATTGCGTTCGGTTGGGAACTAGAGATCGTGACGATGGTGGTACTGGGTGGGGTCAGCATCCTTGGCGGATCCGGATCGATCCCGGGTGTCGTGATCGCGGCTTTCGTAATGGGGCTGGTCACCTTCGGCCTTGGCCTGCTCAACGTGCCAGGCATCGTGATGTCTATTGTGATTGGACTCCTCCTGATCGGGGTCATCGCATTGCCGCGCCTTTGGGAAAAGTGGAGAGCGTGATGGAGAAATATGCGTTCAAGATGCACCTCAATCCAGGGATGAAGGCCGAGTACAAGAAGCGCCATGACGAGATATGGCCAGAGCTTGTGACCCTTCTGAAAGAGGCGGGGGTCTCGGACTATTCCATTCACCTCGACGAAGCGACGAATATCCTTTTTGGCGTTCTCTGGCGCGCAGGCGATCACGGAATGGACGAACTTCCGTCCCAAGACATCATGAAGAAGTGGTGGGCGCACATGGCCGATATCATGGAAACACATGATGACAATGAGCCGGTCACTGTTCCGCTCTCAAACGTCTTTCACATGTCATGACCGGCGGACACGTCGCGGTTATCGATATCGGCAAGACGAATGCCAAACTGGCGCTCGTGCGGCGTTCAGACCTGTCCGAAGTTGCCGTCGTCACCAGGCCAAATGCCGTCCTACCGGGCCGGCCATATCCTCACTTCGACGTCGAAGGCCATTGGCAATTCCTCTTGGATGGACTCGCGTCCTTCCATGCGGATTTAGGGATCGAAGCCATCACGATCACGACACACGGCGCAGCGGGCGCTTTGATCGCTGCAGATGGATCGCTTGCGGCTCCAATTCTCGACTACGAGCATACAGGTCCGGACGAATGCGCGAGGGCTTATGACGCGATAAGGCCGCCTTTTTCAGAAACAGGGTCACCCCGTCTAACAAAGGGTCTGAATCTGGGGGCGCAGCTTCATTGGCAGTTTGCACGCGATCCACTGCTAAAGGAGCGCGTCTCTCACGTCGTGACCTATCCTCAGTTCTGGGCGCACAGACTAACCGGCGTCTTCGCTACTGATGTCACGTCGCTGGGCTGCCATACGGACCTGTGGAATCCCTACAAAGGGCAGTTCTCATCTCTACCAGCCAGACTAGGTATCGAAAACAAGATCGCGCCGCCACGCAAACCCAGCGATGTCCTCGGCAGTGTTACTGCGGAGGTCGCGAAACTTACCGGTCTCCCGGCGGACACAGCTGTCTATTGCGGCATCCATGACTCGAACGCCTCTCTTCTTTCGCATCTCGTCGCTCAAGAGCCCCCATTCAGCGTTGTCTCGACCGGCACTTGGGTGATTGCCATGGCAGTCGGCGCGAGACCGGTGTCTTTGGACCCGGCCCTCGACACGCTGGTCAACGTAAACGCTTTCGGTGATGCCGTGCCTTCCGCCCGCTTCATGGGGGGGCGAGAACACGACATTGCTCTCGGCGGCGCTACCGCTCAAGCTACCGAAGCTGATATGCTTCAAGTGTTGAGCTGCGGGAGCATGCTTTTGCCAGCTGTGGTGTCTGAGACAGGTCCGTTCGCAGGGGCTCAATCAGAATGGGTAGGTGACGAGCCACAACTGGGGTCGGGGCAGCGAAGTGCTGCCGTCGGCTTTTATCTTGCCATGGTCACGTCGTATTGCCTCGAACTCATTGGTCATGAAGGACCCGTGATCGTTGAAGGACCGTTCGCACGGAATTCAGCATACCTCTTGATGCTAGGAACGGTCTCGCATTCGCCAATCATTCCTACAGCAAGCGCAACGGGGACAAGCCAAGGGGCAGCCCTTCTCGCGGCGCTGGATAATCCTCTACGACACCAAATGCCCGCAGTTCCAGTTCCTGACAAGCAGATGAGCGAGGCCCTTTTGAGTTACGCGGCCGCGTGGACCCGCGGCCTTGCCAAAGCCTGACTGAGCGGCGCCCGCTTCGGGCTCGAAGCGGTCATCCGCGTGTTTTTGCCCGATGACCGCTCTGCGTTCAATGCAGACCTTAAGGCGAAAATTCTCGAGATGACCACCAACAATGATCACTATCCGTTCCCAAGCCGTCATCTGACTAATTGAATCAGATGACTGCCTTGAGCCCATTTCAGCCATTAGAAGGGCCGATTCAAAAGGGTAAATTCAAGTGCCTGAGTTTGGCCCGTTTTCGCGAATCTTGAATATGTGGCATTCTCAGTTCTGGACGAAATCAGAAAAAACTTGATTTAGATCTGTCGTCCGCGGCCTAGGAGGAGCCAGCTATGAATCTAAGACCTGACCCGACTTTTCACGCAACTCCAAAACTTGCTATGGAGGCACCTGCGGAAACGCTCGCTTTTACATTGATGCTCAGTCCCGACGGCTCACAGCCGGATGGCCTGGCCGTTGTAGATGTTGACCCGAAATCGAAGACTTACGGCCAGATCGTTCATCAGCTCATCATGCCCAACAAGGGTGATGAGTTTCATCACTTTGGCTGGAACGCGTGCTCTTCTGCACTTTCGCCCCTGACAGGGCATGCCTTTCTGGAACGCAGATATCTGATCGTACCGGGTATCCGGTCCTCGCGCATCTACGTGATCGACGTGAAGGAACCGTTGAAGGCAAAAATTCACAAGATTATCGAACCCGAAGAGGTGTTCGCCAAAACGGGCTATTCCCGTCCGCATACCATCCACTGCGGTCCTGAAGGAATTTATGTTTCGACACTCGGCGGCGGCGGTGCCGACGGCACAGATGGCCCTCCGGGTATCTTCATCATGGATTGCGAGACCTTTGATATCCTTGGCCGCTACGAGATGGACCGCGGTGAACAGGACAAGCACTATGATTTCTGGTGGAACCTGCCGCGCGACTACATGGTAAGTTCTGAATGGGGGCTGCCGCCGCAGTTTGAAAATGGCATCGTGGCCGAGGATCTGCTGTCCAACAAATACGGTCACAAGATCCATTTCTGGAACCTGCGCGAACGCCGCAACGTCCAAACCATAGATCTGGGTGAAAACCATCAGATGGCTTTGGAAATAAGACCTGCGCATGATCCGGCAAAGGATTATGGTTTTTGCGGCGTTGTCGTGGACACAACAAACCTCCAGGGCGCAATTTTCACGTGGTGGCAGAAGGATGACGGAACTTTCGAGGCGAAAAAGACGATCACAATTGATCCGCGACCCGAGAAGGCCGAGAATCTTCCGCCTCTGTTGCAGGGTTTTGAAGCCGTACCCCCATTGGTCACCGATATTGACCTGAGTCTGGACGACAAGTACCTCTACGTCGCCTGTTGGGGTCAGGGTGAAATGCACCAGTATGATGTGTCCGACCCGATGAATCCCAAGCTGACCGGCAAGGTTGAGCTTGGCGGGATTGCGCGCGGGGCGAAACATCCAAACGGCAAGGATTTTGTCTACGGCCCCCAGATGGTTGAGATCAGCCGGGACGGCAAGCGGGTCTACTGGACCAACTCGCTGTATTCGACGTGGGATGATCAGTTCTATCCTGATGACGAGGGCGGACAAATGGTCATGGCCAATGTCGGGGAAAACGGTGGTCTGGAACTGGACAAGGATTTCTATGTCGAGTTCCCCAAAGGCTATCGTAGCCACCAGATCCGCTTGGAAGGCGGAGACTGCTCAACCGATAGCTTTTGCTACCCGTCTGTCTGACGCGTGGAAGGTTTAAACACGGCGACAGCCCTGTGGTGGGCTGTTGTCGCCTCGGGCATTTATCACGGGGTCAATCCCGGTATGGGTTGGCCCTTGGCCGTGTCCGCGGCGCTGATGGACAAGCAGCGCAACAGCCTGTTCAAGGCGTTGATCGCTTTGGCGGTCGGGCATCTGGTGGCGATGGGTGCCATTCTGTTTCCCTTTACCGCCCTGTTGTTTCTGGCCGAATGGCAGCGTGAGATTCAAATCTTCGCGGCCTGCCTCGTAATCGGACTAGGTGTCTATCTGTTGTTCAACCGGCGTCACCCGCGGATCCTTGCTCGGGTACCACCGTCGCGACTTGCGCTATGGTCGTTTTTGGCAGCGATGGCGCACGGAGCAGGGCTGATGTTGGTTCCTATCTATCTGGGCATCTGTCGTACAATAGCCACTGACGCTGGCCATGCAGCGGCCGCTGATCTGATGACCGGAAACGTCAAAATCGCTGTTGGTGTCGCTTTAGCCCACACCTTGGCCATGACAGCCTCAGGCGGTATTCTTGCGTTCGGTGTTTATCATTGGCTGGGTCTGAGATTTCTCTCAAAAGGGTGGTTCAACCTGGACGTCGTTTGGGCGCTGAGTTTGATCCTTGTGGGATCAATTTCGCTTCTATTTGTTCATTCTGCCGGCTAACACTAATGCCGGGCCGGATAAACCGCAGAACCGCAGTTTGCTTCGTATCGCAGAGAACGGCAGCTTCGTCCGCTGACTGTGAGTTCGCAAAAGCCCCGAGTTTGCAGTAGCGGCGAATGACAGCTTTGGCGGGCCGCAATGCAGCGATGAAGGTTCTTGGCCGATGGCGGCAAAGGGCCGTGTGCGACGGTGAAACGGATCGCTGACGGGTGTTTGCTGAGCGGCATCCGAAGGCGGCAGCGAGCCCGCAGCAGACAGTCCCAACCAAGTGTGCTAGTATGAACTTCCGAGGCATGCATACATCCAAGAACCGGACCTTTGGGAGGATTGTGTATGATTATGCGTATCTTTCAGGTGACAACAAGTCCCGGACAAGAGGCTGAGTTTGGCCGCTTTTTTCATGAAACTGCTATTCCCCTAATGAATAGTACTCCGGGGATCGTGCGCGTTCTTCCGGGGGGGCCGAGAGAGGAGTCCTCACGAGAATTCAGTTTCGTCATGGTATGGGAGAGCTTGGAGGCCCTTAGGGCCTTCGTGGGAGAAGACTACCAAAGCCCGCACATTGATCCAGCAGAAGCGGAGCTCGTCGAGTCTCGATCCATCAAGCATTACGATCTGGTTGATAGTTGATCACCCAAAAGGATGATCGACATGTCAAAGGGTCAGAGAAAATCGCAACCGGACGTCGTGCCCGATCCGCCCAACAAAACAGCTGACGCGTTAGAGGCTTTGGAAATCCAGCTGAAGGAAGCGCTGGATCGACAAGTGGCGACGGCCAAAATTCTGGACGTGGTAAACAGCTCGATTAGAGATCCCCAACCGGTTTTCAACTCCATTGTTGAAGCGGGTCAAATGCTGTTTCCAAAATCCACAGTCAGTATCGGATTGCGGGAAGGTGACACACTGGTATTGGGCGCAATTTCTGGACCAGAGCCTACTGGTGTTGAGGCTTGGCGGGGTCGCTTTCCGGCTCCGCTTCACCCGGAAACCATTCATGGCCACGTCATATTGGCTGGTGAGGCGATTGATTTACCGGATGTCGCAACAGCCCAAGATCAGTTTCGCATGGGTGCCGGAAACTTCCTCGCCTCAGGGTTTCGGGCAGTCACAATGGTGCCAATTTCACAAGGAGGACAAACCGTCGGAGCTCTCGCCGTGTTAAGGCATTCAATCGGTAAACTGCAAAAGGAGCAGTTCGATATTCTAAAGACGTTTGCGGCACAGGCAAACATCGCGCTGGATAATCTGCATTTGCTGAACCAAATGCGAGAAGCGAATGAGACCTTGGAAAACGTCTCCGAACAGCTTGCCAAGTACATGCCGCCGCAACTTTATAAGTCAATAATAGCTGGCAACCAGCAAGCTGCCATCGAGAGCCGACGTCGCAAGCTCACGATCTTCTTTTCCGACATCGCGGATTTTTCCGAAATTACAGATCAGCTCGAAGCAGAGGAACTGACCTCTTTGTTAAATGAGTATCTTTCGGCAATGTCCAAGATCGCGATGAAGCACGGCGCATACTTCGATAAGTTTATTGGCGACGCGATGATGCTGTTCTTTGGTGAACCCGAAAGCCTCGGGGCCAAGGAAGATGCTTCCGCTTGCGTTCAGATGGCGATCGACATGCAAGTTCGCCTGAATGATTTGCAAACGGGGTGGCAACGCAAAGGCTTGATCGATCGACCATTTCTCGCTCGCATAGGCATCAACACCGGTTACTGCACAATTGGCAATTTCGGTTCAGATGATCGAATGGATTACACGGCGATTGGTCGAGAAGTGAATCTTGCTGCACGGCTTGAGGGTGAGTGCGATCCGGGAGGTATCTTGCTCGCAGCGGAAACCTATTCATTGGTGAAAGATTGGCTCGCCGTAGAAGAGCGCGAGCCAGTTCACGTGAAAGGATTTAAGAATCCCGTCCGCACTTACGCGGCGACAGCGATCTACGCTGCTGATCCGCGTGAGAGCCGCATAATTCACGAAGAGGACGAGGGCTACTCACTTACTGTGGACCAAGACCGCATAAGCTCCCAAGCAATCCGTCGGCTAAGGTCCATTATTTCCGATTTGGGCGACTAAACGACAAAACGGTTGGCGTTCAGAAACCTTGGAGCAGACGACAAAAGCAAAGAACGGGCGCTAGTCTAAACTGGAAGGCGCGCGTGGATTTCAATTGGGGCAATTAATCCACGTTCGATATTTCTGACCATATGTTGAACCTTGAGCGAAGTGTTTTCGCCCATGATGAGATGAAGGCCTAACGGTGGAGGGCCATCTGAACGGCTTTGCGCAGACGCCAGATCGGCAAAGAACTGCTTCGCGAATGCTGTACGGTCGATCCGTTCGCTCACCTCGAAACCAACGGAATTCAAAGCCGTCTCATATGTCTCCGGTGGAGCAAGTGCGCTTTGATCTGAGGACGACGCCCATGGCGCCGGATAGTCCATCTGCCCCTCGCCGACTTGCATCACATCGTAAATCGCGAAAATCCCCCCTGGTTTCAGCACTCTCTTTGCCTCGCGGGCGATACCAACTTTGTCCGCGATGTTCATACCCACGTGGATCATGTAAGCCGCGTCCATTGACTTTGCTTCTAGCGGCAAGTCGAGCACGCTGCCTTCGATGAGGTGAACCCGGTCTGACAAGCCTGTCCATTCAGTGAGTGCGCGTCCGGTCTCCACAAACTCAGCGGTAAGATCGATGCCCGTTACATGCGCCCCGGTGGCTGCCGCGACATAGCGTGCCGGCCCTCCGAGACCGCATCCAAAATCAACAACCCGGCTTTCTGCTGAAAGGTCAAGAGACTTCACAAACGGTTCGGTCGCGAGACGCCCGCCAATGTGAAACTCGTCAACTGGAGCCAAATCGTCGTGGGAAATCGGAGGGGTCAAGTCCAGCCTTGAACAACCATCGGATATCCTCTTGAGCAAATGTCCAGAATGGTAGTGGTGTGCGACTTCATTGGGATTGGTCATTTGGCTGCCTCCCTAATCGATCGCCATAGAGTACAGGTATTGATCCCGATTGTCAGCTTCGTCCGCAAAGAAGACACCCATCGGACGCTCAATAGGCCAGCAGCTAGGCCTGACGCCGCGCGTTCATTGCGGCCACCTCGGTCTGCCATTCCTTCAATGATCTTCCTCCCTCTAATGCCGCCGCCATCATTTCGGCTTGGCTGAGTGGGATTAGACCATCCACCGGAGGATCGCGATCAAGGTTTGTTGGAAAGGCATAGCCCTCGGCGGAGGCTGCGATCACATTGGCAACCATCCGCCCCGACATGCTCTGCAACACCGGGTAGAGCGCCAGGGACATGGCTGAGCGATCCACGCTTTCGATCGACCGCCCAAATGCTGAACCGACCTGCAATAGGTTCGCCATCCGCTGAATATCGGTTGACCGGTTCGTCCCCGCGCCGTGCATCACGGCTGGGTTGAAAAATACGACGTCGCCTTTCTCAAGCGGCACCTGCACATGATGCTCCGCGAAATAAGCCTGAAACTCAGGTCGATGAAACGCCACATAACCCGCCTGATAACGCTGCGAATAGGGGAGCAACATCGTTGGCCCGCTTTCCAGTGGCATATCGCAATGGGCAATTGCCCCCTGCAGCGTCAAACAGGGTGACATCCTGTGGGCCTGCACCGGATAAGTCGCCAATTGCTCGGGGTTCATGAAGCCCAGATGATAATCACGATGCGCTGTCTGCGCCGCTCCACCCGGGTTCACCCGATTGACTTGCGCCGTCAGCTGATACCCGCGCCCCAACCATGCACGCGAAGCCAAAGCAATTGCGTCACTCGAATAGTAGGCGGCAAAATTCTCGGGCGCCGCCCGGCAATGCTTTTCCGCCGCATTCCATACTCGATCATTTGCGCCCGGCTTGGCAAAGTGATCCCCACCGCCCGAGCCTGTGGCGCTTTCTGTTTCGATGATCTGTTCGAAAATCGCTGTTGCTGCGTCCACGACGGACAGGTCTTCCATCCCGCCCTTGATCACGATTATGCCCGGACCCTGATCGAAGACAGCGTTCCATTCCGCCATCAAGTTCAGCGGCGCCTCTGCCTCGGTGCGCACCTTGGCCCCGTCATAGACCGGAATGTTCGACATGACGTCCACGGCGAAGGGCCAATCTGCACGTTGCGTCTCGACCTCAATTTCGGCCCGAAACGCGGCCAAATCGCCTACGCTCTCATCCAGCCAAACCGCAAGCCGTCGCGCAGCTTTCATGTTTTTGACGTCCATCCCGATCCTCCCAAATCGCTCGGAAGAGGAACGATGACACGTGATGCTAAGAGGCTCAACCATTTATCCGGATATGCCCGCCAAGCTCGCGTAGCTGTTGTGGCGCAGTAAGCGAGCAATGATCAGGAGGAACGAAGGGCAGCAAAGTCCGCTTTGGTGAGTTCGGCATGTCGTCGACTTTGCCGGCGCGGCGAATGTCCGTTAAGCGGGCTGCGACTGCGAAACACCAAAATGCGACGAACGGCAGGTATGGGCCGCGGCTTTTTGGGGCGCCTCTAAGTTGTGCCGCCGACATGGTCGAGCAACAGCCGGGTGAGAGAGACGCGGCGGCTGGTGTCAAGCCAGACGGCGTAGGTGCCGAGGTCCGGGATCGACCAGTCTGGGATGAGTTCAACGAGCGTGCTTTCACAATCAAACAAAAGAAACGTGCGTTAGAACGGCTGTGCTTTGCCGGAATGACTGTGGTAACCTTTAAGGGACGTGCGGGTTTCAGACGTCAGATGTGCGCCTCCGGCGGTTAGTTAGAGCTCTCTGAATTGTTGAAGTTCTTCGCGCATTGTCGGCCATTCGAAAAATTGACGCGCTGGAGTTTTCTGCCATTGCCATAGCCGGAGGAAACCGCTTGGAAGGACTTTTGTGACTCGCAGATGACACAAAAACGCTTACCCGGAATGCCGTTACTTGCAGTACTGGGGCGGGTTGCGTCCTTGGCAAGGTAGCAAGGGTTCCTGACTTCGCCTCGGCGTAGTTTCTTGATGTAAATCGCTCGTGCCCTTTCCAATACGATTGGTGCGATTTGCCCCTCAGCCGTACCGACGTACTTTTGTAGCCACGCTGGAACTTCTTGCGTTATCGCATTGGCGCGGTCTGGTAGGGCGCCCACTGACATGGCGATTGTTATGACCGAGAATGCGAGACGGAGTGAATTCGTTGGCAACTGGAGATTCTCTGCCAGAATGCCCTCGGGGTCAGTCTAACATAATTCGCAATCGCAAGGATGCTGGTCAATTGTACCAACGAAGCCTCCTATTGCCTCAAATCCCATTTTTCGGTTGCGGAGGCTTTCTGACATCTTGGACAATAAATCTTGGGATGTTGATTAAGTGTCTGGACAATCCGAGATTTGCTTCCAAATGAAGGCCATGATCACACGTCGAAAGCTCCTGTTGGTTACCGCAGCCACAATTTGTGCTCCGTATGTAGCGCGGGGACGAACGGTGGCGCTGAATGATGCAATCAGCGGTCTTCCGCAGTTGCATTCACTCCAAATTCAACGCGGCGACGATGTCATTTTCGCGCAGGCCCAACAGGGTGCAGGCCTGGATAGGCTGGCCAATATTAAGTCTTGTTCGAAAAGCATCGTGGCTTTGTTGTTGGGTACAGCGATTGACCGGCAGGAAATCCCATCTGTAGAATCCACCTTGCAGGAGGTCGCTCCACGGCTTTTGCCCGCTAATGCGACACCCGGTTCCGAAAGCATTACGATGGAGGATCTGGTGACGCTGCGCGCAGGGCTCGAAAGAACTTCGGGCAGCAACTATGGAGAATGGATCAACTCTCCCAACTGGATCGCAGACGCGTTGACACGACCGATGGTTGCTAAGCCCGGACAGCGGATGCTCTATTCTACTGGATCGACCCATGTGCTTGGCGCAGCATTGACCGTAGCAACCGGACAAAGCCTATTGAGACTGACGCGTGAAAGGCTAGGTGCACCGCTTGGTATCGAGATACCTGCTTGGACAAGGGATCGACAGGGCTACTACTTGGGTGGGAACGAGATGGCGATTACGCCGAGGTCGATGTTGAAGATCGCGGTGTTGCTTCGGGACCGCGGGGCTTTTGCCAACACGCAAATCGTTCCTGAGCGTTGGGTCGTGGCTTCGACCAAGCCACACGGCCGTTCGCCTTTCTCTGGATTAGACTACGGCTATGGCTGGTTTCTGACCCCTTCAGGCTATGCTTTGGCGCGTGGGTACGGAGGCCAAATCATAGCGGCCCATCCTGAGCGAAACCTTGCTGTCGCAATTACTTCTGATCCTACGCGTCCCGCGCGTTCTGGAGGCTATTTTGGAGAATTGGTCAGATTGTTAGATGGTCCGATTTTGAATGCTACCTAGACGATTCATAAACACTGCTTAGGGTTGGTCATGCTTGGCCTGGACGGCGCTGAAACTTCAAAAAGCCTCCGTCTTCCGTGGGGCGGTGGAGCAACTGGAGCGCCGATTAAATATCTCTTTTGAAAGGTGAAAGAGGCGGTGGCCAGCTTTGCTATGTTTCCAAAGTCTTGCTTTTCCGGTCAAGTCATGTCGGTCAAAGATCCCGTTCAGATTTGGCTTGCTTGAGTGGCGCGATCCGTGCGCGGCATTGGGGACATTCCCAATTGGCGCAACTGAGACCGCTTCGAATTTGTCTTTAGAACAACACTCATTCGTTTCAAACGAGTTGGTAGGCGTTTCAAACGAGTTCGTAGACAGCCTAGTTTGGCGGCATTAGCGCTCAATTCAGAGCTCATGAAACTTGGTATTGAAGGTGTGTCTCGAATCGCGAGCTGCCACCGGCACGAGTTGCCTAAAACAACGACGTTGAGCCAACAGACGCTTGATGAATACTACTCTGTTTTCCTGTATTGTTCGGTTGCCAAATTTGGCCAAACGGCTCTTGGTTTTCTCGATCAGTTTCGAAAATGAAGCGAAGAAATACCTCAAGAGTTCGGCTTAGCTAACTGATTAAATAAGGATACAGGCCCGTGACCAGTCTGAAAGCAATCCACCATGCTGCAGTCATTTGTTCGGACTATGAACGGTCCAAGGCGTTTTATTCAGAGACACTTGGTTTGAGGATTGTTGCTGAGAATTTCAGGGGTGAGCGGCAATCTTGGAAGCTGGATTTGGCGTTGCCAGACGGTTCTCAGATTGAACTGTTTTCCTTTCCCAACCCGCCCAAACGCACGTCTCGCCCCGAAGCACGAGGTCTGCGGCATCTTGCATTTGTTGTGGATGATATCGATGCGCTGAAAGACAGTCTGGAACAGAAAGGTGTCCTAGTCGAAGACATCCGTGTCGATGAATATACCGGCCATCGGTTCACTTTCTTCCGCGACCCGGACGATCTTCCTTTGGAGTTGTATGAAGCAAAGGCGATTGCTTTGAAGTGATATGTCTCGTCTTTTAGGCTGAGCGAAGCAGGGAGGAAGGCGCATGGAAGTAAAACCTCTTACCGGTGGTTTGGGTGCGGAAATCTTCGGGGTAGACATCCGGCGTGAAGATCAATTCGACGCAATGAAGTCAGCCTTCGCAGAGTATTCCGTTATCGCACTGAGGGGTCAAAGTGTTAGCCCGCAAGAGCATCTGACCTTTGCGAGAAGGTTCGGCCCAATCAACGTGAACCGATTTTTTAAAGCGGTGGACGGCCACCCAGAGATTGCCATAGTGTTGAAAGAGAAGGTTCAGCAAGAAGCTGTGGGAGAGGGGTGGCATACTGACCACTCTTATGATCAGGAGCCTGCTATGGGCTCGATCCTGCACGCCCTAGAGGTTCCGCCCCAGGGTGGCGACACGTTGTTTGTGTCGATGGCTGCTGCCTACGAAGCTTTGTCGCCCACGATGCGTTGTTTCTTAGATGGTTTGTGGGCGGTGCATTCCTCTCGCCATGTCTTTGGCGCCAGCATCATGGACACAGAAGCCGCAAAAAGCGGCCGTTTGGGTAACGCCGAAGCTGCCACGCAAGACGCTTTGCACCCCGTTGTCATCACGCATCCTCTCAGCGGTAGGCGAGGGTTGTTCGTCAATCCCGTGTTCACGACCGAAATCAAAGGCTTGAGCGCGGATGAGTCTGCTGCGGTGCTGGGTATGATTTACGATCACTGCAAGCAGCCTGAATTCCAATGTCGTCTGCGTTGGCAGGAAGGGGATATCGCCATTTGGGACAACAGAGCGACGTGGCACAAGGCGATCAACGACTACCATGGGTTTCGACGTCTTATGCACAGGGTGACCGTGGAAGGGGTGGCTCTGACGCATTGATGTAAATGGCGCGCGGCGAATTTCCGCGACTCAGTCATAGTGCAGTCACGCTGTGAATCTCTTCGATTCCCTGTGATAGTATTGAATGAGGCATCGAACGTCGCGCTTTTTAGCCATGTTTTCTTGTCTTTAAGGAGCGCTTAGAGTTTTTTCTTGCCAAAATTGGAACGTTCCACTACACATTTTGGAACGTTCCAAATTTGAGGAATTCAGATGAACTGGGCATTTGTCGGAGCGAGCACGATAGCTTCGCAATATATGTTGGACGCGGTGCGTCAGCAGGCAGGCAACGACGTGACCTGGGTCGTCAGCAATTCCCCTGACCGGGTGCAAACATGGGCTGATGAGCACGGAATTCCCAATGCAACCACAGACCTGAACGCGGCGCTGTCTGACGATGGCGTGAAAGCGGTCTACATTTCCTCAACCAATGAGAAACACCACGGTCAGGCAATGGCAGCCATTTCGGCTGGTAAGCATGTACTGTGTGAAAAGCCACTTGGGATGACGCAAGCGGAAGCTATCGAAATGGTGCGTGCGGCTGACACGGCTGGTGTGACATTTGGAACCAATCATCACCTGCGTTGCTCTGGCAGCCATCGCGCAATTCGTGATCTAATTGCCGCCGGGCGCGTCGGAAACGTTCTCTCGCTACGAATCCATCACGCGGTGCATTTGCCCGAGAACTTACAGGGGTGGCGTATCAACTCAGCCGATGCTGGCGGTGGCGTGATCCCTGACATCGTTGTTCATGACGCGGATGTGACGCGTTTCCTGCTGAATGAGGACCCGGTTACTGTTGTCGCGCAAATGGCCAGCTCTGGGATGGGGCAGGGGGTCGAAGACTCCTGCATGTCTGTCTGGACGATGCCCTCGGGCGCAATGGTCATCACACATGAAAGTTTTACGCACCCGTTTGCCGGGTCGGACCTTCAAGTTCACGGAACCAAGGGTTCGATTTTTGCAGATGGCGTCATGACGCAGCGCCCGGTTGGGTCGATCAAACTGGTGACTGAAGCCGGAAGCGAAGAGATCCCGTATTCGGATCATTCGCTCTACGTTCAGGGCGTATCAGAATTTGTCGCCGCGACCACCGGCGAAGGTCGCCCGGCGGCTGACGGGCCCGATGGCGTGAAATCGTTGTCCGTGGCGCTTTGTGTGCGAGAAGCCGCAGCCTCGGGTCGGCGTATCAATGTAGATTATGGTGGTTTCTGATGACCAAACTGGTTTCTGTTTCCGAGGCCGTTTCTCGCATCCCGGACAATGCGGTCGTCTCTGTGTCATCGTCTTCGGCTCTGGGTTGCCCTGATCTTGTTCTAAAGGCGCTTGGAGAGCGGTTTCGCACTGAAGGGCATCCGCGAAACATTACAACGCTGCACCCTATTGCTGCAGGGGATATGTATGGCGTGAAGGGCATGGATTATCTGGCGCAGGATGGACTGCTAAGCCGCGTTCTCGCCGGATCATACCCTTCGGGCCCCTCTAGCCTCGAGATGCCGGAAATCTGGAAGATGATCGTCGAAGATCGAGTGGCCGCTTACAACGTGCCGTCTGGAATTCTGTTCGATATGCATCGCGAAGCCGCAGCGCATCGACCCGGTGTTCTGACGCAGGTTGGGCTTGAGACTTTCGTGGATCCTGTTCGTGAAGGATGCGCGATGAACGCGCGTGGTGCGGCGGCTCCAATTGTTAACCGAAAGGAATTCGACGGTCAGACCTGGTTGCACTTCCCAAACATCAATCCGAACGTGTGCGTTTTGCGCGCAACCACGGCGGATGAGTTTGGCAACCTGACCTATGAACATGAAGGTGCCTATCTGGGCGGATTGGAGCAAGCGATTTGCACACGCAACCACGGTGGACTCGTGATCGCTCAGGTTCAACGTGTGACTGCCGCCGGAAGCTTGCGCCCCCATGACGTGCGCGTGCCGGGGCATCTGGTCGACCTAATCGTTGAAGACCCAGAGCAGATGCAAACGACAGAGACGCCCTATGACCCTGCAATCTCAGGCCAGATTATGCGCCGTTGGGACAGTTTTTCGCTGGCCGAACATGGTGTCGAGAAGGTCATCGCGCGACGGGCTGCCCAAGAACTGCGCAGCGGCATGAGCGCCAATTTGGGCTTTGGCATCAGCGCAATGGTCCCGCGTGTTTTGTTGGAAGAGGGCCATCCTCAGGCGGTGACGTGGGCGATTGAACAGGGGGCTGTCGGTGGTGTCCCGCTAACCGGCTTTGCCTTTGGTTGTGCATCCAACGCGCATGCCTATGTGCCGTCACCGCAGCAATTCATCTATTTCCAGGGCGGCGGGTTCGATATATCGTTCCTCTCGTTCCTCGAGGTAGATGTCGAAGGCAATGTGAACGTCTCCAAACTTGGTAAGAAGCCCTATCTAACTGCAGGATGCGGCGGTTTTGTCGATATCACCGCGCGGGCCAAAAAGATCGTGTTCTCGGGTTGGTTCGAAGCTGGCGCCAAGATTGATCTGGTGGATGATGGCATCCGTGTGAATGCCCCCGGAAAATTCACCAAGATGGTGGACCAGGTCGAACATGTCACATTCTCGGGCCGCCGTGCCCGGGAAACCGGTCAGGATGTGCTCTATGTAACCGAGCGTTGCGTTATTCGCCTGACGGATCAGGGGCTGGTGGCGACGGAAATCACGCCCGGCATTGAGGCGCAGCGCGACATTGTCGAAGCTTCAGGCGGTCGCGTCAAAGTCGCGGCAAATGCGGTTCAGATGCCCAACTCGCTATTCGCAGTTGGCCCGATGGGGATGACACTTTGAGCAATCTGCGCATTCAAATCGAGGGTGCAACCGCCGTCCTGACTTTGGACAACGAGGCCAAGCTCAATGCGCTAACTGTAGATATGCTGCACGCGCTGGAAGCTGGCCTGACAGAAGTCGAGCGTGACGTGTCTATTCGTGCGCTTGTTCTGACCGGCGCAGGTGAAAAAGCGTTCTGTTGTGGGGCCGATATTGGCGCTTGGGGTGATCTGAGCCCCGCCGAATTCGCGCGCCATTGGGTCCGTGATGGACATCGCATCTTTGACCGCCTGGCGCGGATCGGCAAGCCAACAATTGCTGCGATCAACGGTCATGCGTTCGGCGGCGGGCTAGAGCTGGCCAGTTGCTGCGATCTGCGCCTGATGACCCCGCGGTCCACGCTGGCTTTGCCTGAAGCTCGGGTCGGGATTGTACCCGGCTGGTCCGGGACACAGCGGTTGACCCGGCTGATCCCCGAAGCTGCGGTGAAAGAGATGGCACTCTTTGGGCGCCGTATTGGTGCTGACCGCGCAGTCGCCTTGGGCTATGCGACCGAGGTGACCGACGACGTTCTGGCGTGCGCGCTTGAGATCACCACCGAACTTAGCGACCTTTCGCCTCGCGCCACCGAAGTCTCAAAAAACATGATCCATGCAGCGGTCGGTGAAGACACTCATGCCGTGGTCGAAGCCCTTGGTAGCGCAGCGATTGCCGCCTCAGCGGACCGCGAAGAAGGCGTTGCCGCGTTCATGGAAAAACGTAACCCCACATTTTCGGGCCTTTGACAATATGAAAGATATCACCATCAACCCTGCTATCGCGTTCGAGTTTCCGCCGTTGTTCGAAGGTCGGCATCTCATC
Source organism: Ruegeria sp. HKCCD7255 (assembly GCF_013031565.1). Classification (NCBI taxonomy): domain Bacteria; kingdom Pseudomonadati; phylum Pseudomonadota; class Alphaproteobacteria; order Rhodobacterales; family Roseobacteraceae; genus Ruegeria; species Ruegeria sp. HKCCD7255. Next base: position 238,186 of record NZ_WQAG01000001.1, read on the forward strand.
GATGGTAGGTGGCAGAATAGCGCGTCGGGTGAGACGTTCGAACGGCGCTCGCCCTCGCACGGGCACATCGTCAGCCGTTCGGCCTTGGGTGGCGAGGCTGAAGCCGAGGCCGCGATCCAAGCGGCGCGCAAGATGTTCGACAGCGGTGATTGGAGCCGGGCATCAGGCAAAGAACGGGCCACCGTTTTGCTGAAGGTTGCCGACCTGATTGAGCAGAATGTCGACCGGATCGCACTGATCGAAACGCTGGAAAGCGGTAAGCCGATCAGCCAATCCAAGGGCGAGGTCGGCGGTGCAGCAGACCTTTGGCGTTGTGCGGCCTCATTGGCACGCAGCACACACGGCGATAGCCACAACACTCTTGGCGCAGACATGATGGGTGTCGTGCTGAAGGAACCCATCGGTGTCGTGTCCATCATTACGCCGTGGAACTTCCCCTTCTGGATTCTTAGTCAGAAGCTGCCCTTCGCGCTGGCGGCTGGTTGCACCGTTGTTGTGAAGCCGTCTGAGATGACACCGTCGACGACCCTGATGCTGGGCGAGCTGCTCATTGAGGCCGGATTGCCAGCAGGTGTCTGTAACATGGTGTTGGGCTATGGCGTTCCAGTTGGCAGTTTGATGTCCAGCCACGACAGTGTGGATATGGTCAGCTTTACCGGCTCTACCGCAGTGGGCAAGACGATCAGCGCTGTTGCGTCGGACACGCTCAAGAAAGTTGCGCTGGAGCTCGGGGGCAAGAACCCACAAGTCATTTTCCCGGACGCAGATTTGGACGCAGCCGCCGATGCTGTTGTGTTCGGCGTCTATTTCAACGTCGGCCAGTGCTGCAACTCCTGCAGTCGCATCATTGTACACGAAGACATTGCCGATGAATTCCGCGAACGTGTCATTGCCCTCTCGCGTAAGGTCAAGTTCGGCGATCCTCTGGATCCAACGACGCAAGTTGGCGCGATTGTCACCCCCGAGCATAACTCGAAAATCGACGCATACGTCAAACAGGCGCAGGCGTCGGGTGCCACCATCGCCTTGGGTGGTGCGCCGCTGCAGGTCGAAGGGCTGGGCGATCAGTTCTATCAGCCTACCATTGTTACGAACGTTCAGCCTGAGATGCCGATTGCGCGGGACGAAGTGTTTGGTCCCGTCCTGTCCGTTCTGACGTTCAATACACTGGACGAAGCCGTCGCGCTGACCAATGATAGCGCTTACGGTCTGTCGGCAGGGGTCTGGAGCGAAAACGTTCACACCTGCCTAGAGTTTGCCCGCCGAGCAGAAGCGGGGACGGTCTGGACCAATACCTGGATGGACGGGTTCCCCGAGGTCGCTTTCGGTGGGGTCAAACAATCCGGGCAGGGGCGGGAAATCGGACGATATGGGTTCGAGGAATTCTTCGAAGTGAAATCAGTGGTCATGCGCGTCGGCAACAGCCGGGCGCCATGGGTTCCGCAAGACTAAGACCGGGAACCAGATTGGTCCCGAATGAGAATAACGCATTAAGGGAGGAAACAAGAATGCGTAAATTTTTGAAGACAAAATCGCTGTTTGTGGCAGGTCTACTGTGCACGACCAGCCTTGCGCACGCTGAAGACGTGGAAGTTCTGCACTGGTGGACTTCTGGCGGTGAGGCTGCAGCATTGAACGTTCTCAAGGACGACCTGTCCGGACAAGGCATCGGTTGGACCGACATGCCTGTTGCAGGTGGCGGTGGCGAGCAGGCGATGACCGTTCTGCGCGCACGCGTCACCGCAGGCAACGCACCAACAGCCGTTCAGGCTCTGGGCTTTGACATTCTGGACTGGGCCGATCAGGGCGCGCTGGCCGACCTGAACGAAGTGGCAGCGCAGGAAGGTTGGGATGACGTCGTCCCAGATGCGCTGAAAGCCTTCGCCAAGCATGACGGCAAATGGGTCTCGGCCCCTGTGAACGTGCATTCGACCAACTGGGTCTGGGCTAACAAGGCTGTGCTGGACGACAACGGCATTGCACAGCCCACCAACTGGGACGAATTCGTCGCCGCAGTTGAGGCGTTGAAAGCTGCTGGTGTCACTCCGATCGCGCATGGTGGTCAGGCATGGCAGGACGCGACCGTGTTCGATGCTGTCGCGATGTCGACGCTTGGGCCTGACGGCTACAAAGCGGCCTTCATCGACTTGGACGAGGAAACGCTGGGTGGCGACGCGATGAAAGAAGCGTTCGACCGCATGGCCTTTATCCGTGACAATGTGGATGAGAACTTCTCGGGTCGTGACTGGAACCTGGCGACAGCGATGGTCATCAACGGCGAAGCCGGTTTCCAGATGATGGGTGATTGGGCCAAAGGCGAATTCCTGAACGCGGGCAAAGTGCCGGGCGAAGACTTTTTGTGCTTCCGCTTCCCGGGCACTCAGGATCAGGTCACCTTCAACGCTGACCAGTTCATGATGTTTGATCAGGGCGGTACGGTATCGGCCGAGCAAGCCGCACTTGCCAGTGCGATCCTTTCGCCATCCTTCCAGATTGCCTTTAACAAGGTGAAGGGCTCTGTCCCGGCTCGTACTGATGTGGATGGCAGCGATCTGGATGCGTGTGGTCAGCAGGGCATGAAAGATTTGGCCGCCGCGGCTTCGTCAGGCAACCTTTTCGGCTCGATGGCACACGGACATGCCGCGCCCGCGTCAGTCAAGAACGCAGTCTATGACGTGGTGACCGCCCACTTTAACGGCGAGTACGGCAGCGAAGATGCCGTGACCGAACTGGTTGACGCCGTTTCGATCGCCAAGTGATCCACAAGTGATCCTCCCGATGGGGCGGCGGTCTGGCCGCCCTGTCACCAAACGGGCGCAAAAGCTCCGATCTAACACGACTCGAACGAGGAGGGCGCGCCATGGCTGCTTCAGTCGACGCGGATTTTAAGACACGCCTTCAGAACTGGATACCCAAGCTGGTCCTGTCACCGTCGCTGGCGATGATGCTGGTCTTTGTCTACGGGTTCATTCTGTTTTCGGTCTACCTGTCATTCACCGATAGTCGCATCCTGCCGTCCTTTGGATGGGTCGGATGGGAAAACTATGACAAACTGTGGCGGCTGAGCCATTGGGAAACCTCGTTGATCAACATGGGGATTTTCGCGAGCCTATACATCGTGATCTGCACCTGTATCGGCCTGGGTCTGGCGATCTTCCTTGATCAGAAAATCCGGGGAGAAGGGCTGCTGCGTCCCATCTACCTCTATCCGATGGCTCTGAGCTTCATCGTCACCGGTACAGCCTGGAAGTGGTTCCTTGACCCTGGCATCGGGTTGGAAAACGTGATGCACACATGGGGCTGGACCAGCTTCGAGTTCGATTGGATAAAGAACCGTGATTACGCCATCTACACAGTTGTTCTAGCAGCCGTCTGGCAGACGAGCGGCTTTGTGATGGCAATGTTTCTGGCTGGCCTGCGTGGGATCGACAATGAAATTCTGCGGGCTGCGCAGATGGACGGCGCGTCGAACTGGAACCTCTATCGCCGGATCATTATCCCGCAACTCCGACCAGCCTTCTTGTCGGCCTTCGTGATCCTCAGCCACTTAGCGATCAAGACCTTTGACCTTGTCATCGCCCTGACCGGGGGTGGCCCCGGTCGCGCCACAGAACTACCCGCGACCTTCATGTATTCTTACACGTTCACGCGAAACCAGATGGGGATCGGTGCGGCGTCGGCCACGATCATGCTGATGACCATTGCCGCGATCATGATCCCGTATCTTTACGCCGAATTGCGGGAGAAACGCTGATGTCTCAAGCTACTCAGGATACCGCAATCCGAACGGGCCGCGTTACGCGCACGTTGATCTATCTGGTGCTGCTTCTGTTCGGTCTGTTCTACCTGCTGCCGCTCTATGTCATGCTGGTGAACTCGGTGAAGCCGTTGGAAGAAATCACCGGCGGCGGCATGATGAACCTGCCGCAGGTGTTCACGATTGAGCCTTGGCTGAAGGCGTGGTCTTCGGCGCAGATCGGCGTCGATCCGACAGGGTTGAAGCCCTACTTCTGGAACTCGATCAAGATGGTGGTTCCGGCGGTGATCGTCTCGACCATTCTTGGGGCGTTGAACGGCTATGTGCTGACCAAATGGCGCTTCAAGTACGACACCATCTTATTCGGACTGATGCTGTTCGCCTGCTTCATCCCGTTCCAGATTGTTCTTATCCCGATGGCACGGATGTTGGGCATAATCGGGCTGGCAGGCACCACCTGGGGTCTTGCACTTGTCCACGTTGTCTACGGGATTGGCTTTACCACGCTGTACTTCCGCAACTACTACGCTGTGTTCCCGACCGAGCTGATCCGCGCGGCGCAGATTGATGGCGCAGGTTTCTTCCAGATTTTCTGGCGCATTCTTTTGCCCAGTTCCGGGCCGATCGCGGTGGTTTCGATCATCTGGCAGTTCACCAACATCTGGAATGACTTTCTGTTCGGCGCGTCCTTTGCCGATGCCAACAGCCAACCGATGACGGTGGCACTGAACAATCTGGTGCAGTCATCAACCGGTGTGAAGGAATACAACGTTCATTTTGCAGGCGCCATTCTGGCGGCCATGCCAACTCTGCTCGTCTACATCGTGGCCGGTCGATACTTCGTCCGCGGCCTGATGGCGGGTTCGGTGAAAGGATAAGACCTCATGGGTTTTCTAGACATAGACAACGCGACCAAATCCTACGGGGCGGTCGAGGTTCTGCACAAGGTCGACATCTCGGTGCAGGAAGGAGAGTTCCTGGTTCTGGTCGGCCCCTCGGGCTGTGGCAAATCCACTCTGCTGAACATGATCGCGGGGCTGGAAGAGATCACCAGCGGCGAAATCCGCATCAAGGATCAGGTGATGAACGGGGTGCACCCGTCCAACCGCAACATTGCCATGGTTTTCCAAAGCTATGCTTTGTATCCCAATATGACAGTCGGGCAGAACATCACTTTCGGTCTTGAGATGCATGGTGTGCCCAAGCCTGAACGCGAAAAAGCGATGCAAGAAGTTGCCAAGCTCTTGCAGATCGAGCAGCTGCTGGATCGTAAGCCCGGTCAGTTGTCGGGCGGTCAGCGCCAGCGGGTTGCAATGGGTCGCGCGTTGGTACGGAACCCTGATGTCTTTCTGTTCGATGAACCGCTCTCGAATCTCGATGCCAAGCTTCGCGTCGACATGCGAACCGAGATCAAGAAGCTGCATCAAAATCTCGGGACCACCATCGTCTATGTGACGCATGACCAGATCGAGGCGATGACGCTTTCAAGCCGGATCGCCGTGATGAACGGCGGTTACGTCCAACAGCTGGGTACGCCGCAGGAAATCTATGACACGCCTGCGAATATTTTCGTTGCAACATTCATGGGCTCTCCTGCGATGAACGTGGTACCGGCCAAGGTTACGGTTTTGAATGGCCGCCCTCATGCAGAGGTCGCCGTTCACGACGGATCTATGGCGCAACTTCCGTTCAGCCAAGACAACTTGGCCGCATGGGACGGACGCGAGATCTTGTTGGGAATCCGCCCTGAGACTATCACCGATATGGATGGTGCGGATCGAAAGTCGTCGAACATCGCGCAGATGGCCAACCGTATCGTGGTGACGGAGCCCGCTGGATCTGACACGTTCGTCTCGATGCAATTGGGCGGACGAGATGTGATCGCGCGTATGCGTTCGGATGCCGAAGTGGCACCGGGTCAGGATTTCAACTTTGCAGTGAACATGGAAAAGGCTGTGGCTTTTGATCCCGAAAGCGAGAAGCGGATCCTTCCATGAATCGAGCTGACGTCATAATCATTGGGTCGGGTATCGGGGGGGCAACGCTGGCTGCGGCGTTGGCTCCGTCCGGTCGTCGCATCTTGATCCTTGAACGAGGAAAGCGGTTGCAGCTCTCACCTCAGGATCGAGACCCAAAAGCGATCTTTGCCAAAGGGCACTTTCGCCCCGATGAAACATGGCTGGACGGAGCGGGCAAACCTTTCAACCCCGGAAACTACTACTGCGTTGGTGGAAATTCCAAGTTCTACGGTGCAGCTTTGATACGCTATCGGAAAGAGGATTTTGAGCCGCGTCAGCATATGGGTGGCTACTCGCACGGCTGGCCCATGCCCTATGAACAGCTGGAGGCGGATTACACCACCGCGGAACAGCTTTACGACGCACGTGGGACCACCAAAGAGGACCCCACCGAACCGCCGCACAGTAGGGGTTACCCGCACCCACCTGTGCCGGATGAGGTTGATATTGCAGACCTGAGAAACCGGCTAAGCCACGCAGGCCTGACGCCATCCTCAGTGCCTTTGGGCGTGGATATCGAAACCTGGTTGCGGGCTGGGCAAACAACTTGGGATGCGTTTCCCAATACATGCGGCGGCAAAATGGACGCCGAAACCTGTGCCCTCGCCGAGGCATTGAAGCATGGGAATGTCGAGCTGTTAACTGACGCGCGTGTCCGAAAATTGAAGGCTGATGCCCTTGGTTGTGTCACAAGTGTCGAAGTTGATGGCCACGGTACCCTGCGTGCGCCGCTCATCGTGCTTGCAGCAGGTGCGGTACAGTCCTCGGTACTGTTGCTGCAGTCCGCGAACGACAATTGTCCAACCGGTCTTGCCAATCGGTCCGATCAGGTCGGACGGAACTTCATGAACCACAATTGTTCGGCAGTGCTGGCCCTTCATCCGCTGCGCCGAAACAGGGCGGTCTATCAAAAGACATTGATGTTCAACGACTATTACAACAGCGACGGACACGGTGGCTTACCTTTGGGCAACATTCAGATGTTGGGAAAGATCACTGGGCCGATCCTTGCGTCGCAAACCCATCTACCTGGTCCAATTGCAGCACTGATCGCAAATCGCAGTTTTGATTTCTACGCTATGTCCGAGGATCTGCCGAACCCAGAAAGCCGGGTTACGGTCGAAGGTGACCAGATCAAGCTGGATTGGAAACGCTCGAATTGGGCTGCGCACGAGGCCCTGGTTGCGCGGCTAAAAGCGCATCTGAAGCAGGCCGGGTTTCCTATTGTATTGTCGCGACCATTTGATCGGCGCACTCCGTCGCATCAATGCGGCACAGCGCGGATGGGCAATGACCCGGCAAGCAGTGTCGTCGACACGTTCTGCCGCAGCCACGACCACAAGAACCTGTTCATCGTCGACGCGTCAGTTCTTCCGACATCCGCGGCAGTGAATCCGGCTCTCACTATAGCCGCACTCGCACTCCGGGCAGGTCGTCACATTATTGAAACGGAGTTCGCCGCATGACCGGAACAGCATTGGTGACCGGAGGACAACAGGGCATTGGACTCGGGGTGGCGCGCGCCTTGATCGCCGCGGGGTACAAGGTCGCAATAGCCTCTCGCTCGGCGCCCTACAAACCGGTCGTTGAGGCGGCTTTGGCAGAGCTTGGCCCAAGCGCAATTTATGTGCAGCACGACGTATCCGACATTGATCACGTTCCGGAGCTACTGGATCAGATCGAAGCCAATTTGGGCCCGATCACGGCGTTTATAAACAACGCAGGCGTAGGAGCGCCAGTGCGTGGTGACATGCTGGACCTGAAGCCCGAGAATTGGGATTTCGTGCAGAACATCAACCTGCGTGGCGCGTTTTTTCTGGCGCAAGAGGTGGCCCGGCGCATGTTGGAGCAGCCGCAAGATACCTATCGTTCGATCACCTTTGTCACCTCTGTTAGCGCGACAATGGTATCGATCGAACGCGCCGAGTACTGCGTGTCCAAGGCTGCCGCAGCGATGATGGCTCAGTTGTTCGCAGTACGCTTGGCCGCCGAAGGCATCGGTGTCTTTGAGCTGCGACCGGGCATCATCGCGACCGAGATGACGGCGGGCGTGCGCGACAAGTATACCGACCGTATCGAGGGCGGTCTTGTTCCCGCGGCACGCTGGGGTGAGCCCGAGGATATTGGGTCCGTTGTTGTCCCACTGGTTCAGGGGCACATGCACTTTGCGAACGGCGCCGCCATCCCGGTGGATGGCGGCTTGTCGATTTCACGTCTGTAGGTCAGGGCACACAAGAATGTCTGAAGGATATGATTTCATTGTCATTGGTGGCGGTTCGGCAGGCTCGGTGATCGCTGCGCGTCTTTCCGAAGAACCGTCGGCGCGTGTGCTGTTGCTAGAGGCTGGCTCCACCGACCGTAACCCGCTCTTTCACCTGCCAGCTGGGTTTGCGAAGATGACCAAGGGTATCGGCAGCTGGGGCTGGTCCACGGTTCCGCAAAAGCACATGCAGAACAAGGTGTTCAACTACACCCAGGCCAAAGTGATCGGCGGAGGGTCTGCAATTAACGCGCAAATCTATACGCGGGGTGCAGCTCAGGATTACGATGACTGGAGACAGATGGGGTGCGAGGGGTGGAGTTATGCCGAAGTGCTGCCCTATTTCAAAAAGTCTGAAGACAACGACACCTACGACGACGAATTTCACGGCAAGGGCGGACCGCTGGGCGTGTCCATGCCCGCAGCCCCTTTGCCAATCTGCGATGCCTACATAAAGGCCGCTGGGGAAGTGGGGATTCCTGAAACACGCGATGTGAATGGGGCCAATCAAGATGGAGCGGGGTACTATCAGCTGACCCAGCGCAATGCGCGACGATCCTCTGCTGCGATGGCGTTTATCGCGCCGAACCGCAGCCGACCGAACCTGACCGTGCGCACTGGCGCTCAGGTGCGCCGCATTATGGTGGACAAGGGTAGGGCGACTGGTGTCGAGATGATGAACGGGGACAAGATCTCAGCCGCGAAAGAGGTCATTCTGTCCTCAGGTGCCATCGGTTCGCCGCGCTTGTTGCAACTGTCGGGAATTGGCCCGGCGGATCATTTGGACAGCCTTGGCATCGACGCGGTTTTTCATCAGCCGCAGGTAGGCGCGAATTTGCAAGACCATCTGGATTTGTATTCCATCTGCGAAGTGACCGGCCCGCACACCTACGACCGTTTCGCTAAGCTGCACCTTTCAGCTTTTGCCGGCCTGCAGTACTTTTTCACTCGCAAGGGACCGGTCGCGTCCAGCCTGTTCGAAACTGGTGGGTTCTGGTACGCAGACCCGGATGCGCGTTCGCCGGATCTTCAGATGCATCTGGGGCTTGGTACCGGCATTGAGGCAGGGGTCGAGGCGATGCCCAACGGTGGGGTTACACTGAACGCCTGTTTTCTGCGACCCAGATCACGCGGAACCGTCCGGTTGCAAAGCTCGGACCCCGCGATGATGCCGCTTATAGATCCCAACTATCTGGCGGATCCCTACGACCGCGAGATGTCCATTCGGGGCCTGAAGCTGGTGCAGAACATCCTCGCTCAGGATGCGCTGAAACCGTACATCTTGGCAGAACGTTTGCCGGGCCCGGACGTGCGGACCGAGCAGCAGTATTTCGATTTTATCTGTGTACACTCCAAAACATCACACCACTGCGCTGGTACCTGTCGTATGGGCAGCGATGCCGAAGCCGTTCTGGACCCGCGCCTGCGGTTCAATGGGATCGAAGGGCTTCGCGTCGCGGATGCGTCGATTATGCCGACGGTCAATTCATCGAACACCAACGCACCTACTATCATGATCGGGGAAAAAGCTTCCGACATGATCAAACAAGATCAGGGTTTCTAAAAATGATCCGCCATATCGTACTGACCAAATTCCGCGCCGGCGTGACCGAGGAGACAATCGGAGCCATCTACAAAGGTCTTGAGGACGTGTCCAAGGCCCTTCCCGGGACCAGCGGGTTTACCGGTGGCCGCAGTGAGAGCCCCGAGCAGATCGAACGCGGATACATGCATGGTTTCGTGATCGACTTCGACGATTGGGCCGCGCTGGAGACCTATCAGAACAACGAAACGCACAAGGCGCTGGGCGCGCAACTGGTCGAGAACGCCGTGGGTGGCATCGACGGCATTCTGGTTCTGGATTTGGAGGTTTGAGACAGTGAAATTGATTTTGCCGAATCCTGAGGGGCAGCCGGAACCCTATGCGCTGACCGGAACGCCGTTAGTACCGCGCAAGCCGCAGGTGCCTCTGACGCGCACGGCCTTTGCGGCAGCTCATGTGGTTTCAGACCCGCTGGCGGAACGTAATCCCTGGGATGGGCGTCCCGCAGTTGATTGGGAAGCGACCCTGCGATTTCGTCAGGGACTCTGGGATCAGGGGCTGGGTCTGGCCGAAGCCATGGATACCGCACAACGGGGTATGGGCGTCGATTGGGAGACCGCGCTGGAGCTGATCCAGCGCACAATGAAGGCTGCGCAGGCACATCCGTTGTCGCCTCGGGTGGCTTGTGGGGCAGGGACTGATCACCTGCCTCTAAGCGCGTTGAACACCGCAGGTGAAATCCTGTCAGCCTATGAGCAACAGGCCGAGGCGATCGAAGCCGCCGGAGGGCAATTGATCCTCATGGCGTCACGCGCCTTCCCATCGATCAAGGCAGGTCCGGACACCTACCATGATGTATACCGCGCGCTGATCGATGGGGCTGCGGAGCCCGTTATCCTGCACTGGCTGGGCGATATGTTCGATCCTGCATTGACGGGCTATTGGGGTAGCACGGATATCGACGCGGCCAGCGACTTTGTACTGTCCCTGATTAACGAAAATCCCGCCAAGGTTGATGGGATAAAAATATCCTTGCTGGATCAGGCACACGAAGAATACTTCCGCGCGCGGTTGCCGGACGGCGTGCGCCTCTACACTGGTGACGATTTCAACTACGCTGATCTTATTGCCGGGGATGGAAAGCAATTTTCCCACGCTCTGCTCGGCATTTTCGCTGCTATCGCCCCCGCCGCCAGCCAAGCGCTTGAGGCGTTGGCTATGGGCGACATGGATCGCTACAACGCGCTGTTCGCACCGACTATTCCCCTCAGTCGAGAGATTTTTAAGGCTCCGACGCGGTTCTACAAAGCCGGGATTGCCTATCTGGCATGGCTTAACGGAGCCCAGTCCCATTTCATCATGCCAGGTGGGTTCCAATCCAGCCGTGACATCTGCCACTACGCGCAAGTGTTCAGATTGGCGGATCAGGCCGGTTTACTCTCAGACCCTGAACTGGCTAAAGCACGGATGACCACTCTTCTCAGCTTGCATGGAGTTGAACAATAGCCTGAATGCGAAAACCCACGATCATAGATGTCGCCAACTCGGCGGGCGTTTCCAAGTCGACGGTAAGCCTTGTGTTGCGGGGCAGTACGCAGGTAAAGCCGGAGACACGCAAGCTCGTCCAATCCGCTATGAAAGAGATCGGGTATGTCTATAACCGATCGGCGGCAAATCTGCGATCCACGGGGACGTCGCTAATAGGTTTGGTGATAAACGATCTGACCAACCCGTTTTTCACCGAGTTTGCAACTTCGTTGCAGATGGCGCTGGCGTCCAGAGGCTATGCGGTCGTATTGGCGAACACAAACGAAGACCCCGAACTTCAGGATCAGGTGGTGAGCGCGATGCTTGAGCACGGTGTTTCTGCTTTGATCCTATCGCCTGCTTATGGCGATGTAACAAACACCCTCTCCGCGGTAGAGCGAGCTGACATTCCGTTGATGCAAGTCTTGCGACAGGTTGAAAGCGAAACAGGCAGATTTCCCTTTATCGCACCGGATTACGCAGAGGGTGGGCGCGCGGCAACGCAGTATCTGATCGAAACGGGCGCGCGGAACATAGCCTTCATCGGTGGTCTGGATGGTGCTGAAGTCACTCAGGAAAGACTGTCCGGCTATATTAGTGCAATGAAAGACAACCACTTGCAGCCTATTGTCAAAACGGGGGAGTCCAGCCGATCATTCGGACATAAGGCAACAGTCAGCCTCTTCAAGGAGCAACCGGCGTGTGATGCCGCGGTTTGTTTCAATGATCTTGTTGCTTTTGGGATGATTAATGCCTGCCATGAAGCTCAGGTTAAGATTGGCACAGAGTTTCAGATAGTCGGTTTCGACGACATCAAGGAAGCATCAGAATGCTGGCCAGCTTTGTCTACCGTACACTGCGGCGTCTCTGAATTTGGCGAACAAGTTGCGGACACTGTTTTGCTGTGGTTGCAGGATGGTGCCACGCCAGCACAACACACGCGGACTTCAACGCGCTTGGTATTGAGGGAAACTACGAAAGACACGGTGTAGCAAAAGACTATACCAGCCTTTGTCGGGAGGTCTTGTCAGAATGGTCTTGAGAAGAACTTTGCTTATGCGGGGCAGGGCAGTTGCATAGCATTTACAAATAACCAAACCTGCCTCTTTCAAGTATTTCAAAACCAGCCCCGAGATCATTCGCCTTGCGGTGATGCTGTACATCCGTTTCCCGCTCTCGCTTCGGAATGTCGAAGATCTGTTGCATGCGCGAGGCATCGACGTGAGCCACGAAACTGTCCGATATTGGTGGAACAGGTTTGGCCCGATTTTTGCTGCTGAGATTAGAAGAAAGCGTGTTCAACAGCTGCGCACGTTCTCCAAATGGAAGTGGCACTTGGACGAGGTTTTTGTGAAGGTGAATGGCAAGAGACACTACCTCTGGCGGGCCGTCGATCATGAGGACTAGGTGTTGGAAGCCGTTGTCAGCAAACGCCGAAACAAAGCTGCAGCACTGAAATTCCGAAAGAAATTGATGAAGCGGCACGGTTGTGCCGAAGCGATCGTCAGAGATCGCTTCGCTTCCTACAAGGCTGCGCTCAGAGAAATGGGCGCGCTTGAAAAACAGCAGACGGGCAGGTGGCTCAATAACCGCGTTGAGAACCCGCACCTCCGGTTCCGGCGACGAGAACGCGCGATGCAGTGTTTTAGACGCATGCGAAGTCTACAGAAATTCGCATCCGTCCATTCCTCGGTCTATAACCACTGCAACCAGGAAAAATCGCTAGCCAGTCGAGACACCTTCAAGCTAACCCGCGCCGTTGCTCTTAGCGAGTGGCGTCAGCTTTGTTCCGGATAGGTTCACGGTTTCCGCGGCAAGCTGAGACTGGCTCGAATTTGTCTGACAGCACCCCGACGAGCATTCATTCCTTTCTGTGCCGCAAATCCAACCCTCCGTTTATCGCTGAATTAGCACAGAACACGGCGCACGACGCGCTACACGTGAGGCGGTGGACCCCATGAAGTAGTTGACCGCCGAGGGGTGATGAGCCCCAACGATAATGAGATCAGCGCCGATCTCGGCCGCAATTTCCGCGATGCGCATCCCGGGTTTTCCAGTCGTCACCTTGCACTCGATGTTATCTTCACCGACGGCAAGGTTTTTGAGTTTATTCATTATCTTCGTTGTCAGGTGGTTTTCGGTCTTAACTGTGACGAATTCTGCAGCAAAACCAGGAATTTGTTCGAGCACGGTGAGCAACGTGATCGTCCCCCCTTCCTCGAGCATACTTTGCGCAGTGGCGATCTTGGAGCTTACCATCGCTTCGTGATCAATGGCGACGGGTATGAGAATTGATTTCGGCATAGCTGTTTCTCTCAAAGTCAGGGCTGGACATAGGTCACATTGGTCAAATTATCTGTCACACGGCAGACGCGCCAGCTAGGGCAGTGCGTGGCCTGATCGCTCGGTCGGTTGCAGCAAACATCGGGGCGACTTTGCTATCGGTTAGGACTAAGTTTTCCGATGGGCTTGCGAGCATTTCGACGTCAGCGCGCCCAAAGAGGATGCGCTTGGCCGCGCATTCAAGCTCTTTGGTATAGCCGCCGCCTTCAACTACATAGAGGGTCCTCTGGACGATTTCGTTGACGTAGGTTGCGACACTATGAGCGAACAGTATGGTCCTACTGAGAAAGTCGCGCGTCACCTAGCTGTTGTCCTATTGGTAGACGTCGGGAAGCAGTGAAGTCGAGAACGCGGGGATGTATGCGATCATCAGCGTAACGATTAGCATGAAGAAGACAAACGGGATGGCGCGATAGGCGATCTTTAGGATCGACTCGCCGGTTATACCGGATACCACGAAGAGGTTTAGCCCAAGCGGAGGTGTGATAAACCCAACACCAAGCGCTGTGATCATCATAATGCAAAACTGGATATCGTTCATCTCGATCTCTTGCGCTAGCGGGAAGAGGATCGGTGCGAGGATCACGATATTCGGCGTCGTCTCCATCACGCAGCCGGCGGCTACGAGGATCAGAACCATGATGCCGATGAGTAAGTACTCATTAGAGGTCATAGACGTCAGAGCGCCAACAAAACCTTGCGGTACTCCGATAATAGCAAGAGCTTCAGCCAGTGGGATCGAGAACGCGATGATCGGCAAGATCACACCGTTGACCTTGGCGGAACTGACAAGCATCGCGGGAAAGTCCGAGAACTTGAGCGTTCCAATAATGAAGCCAATCACAATTGTGGTGACCACCGCGACAGCGCCCGCTTCCGTAGGGGTTAGGCGACCCGAGAATATACCGAAAAAGATGATGCCGGGAACGAGAAAGGCGTACCAGCCTGATTTCACGGTCTTCCACAGATTTGCGCGCCATTCAGCGGCCGTCATAATGCCCCCGCCTTCCCACAAATTGAGACGATTCATCACGATGTTTGTCACGAGAATCGATAGAAGGATCAGTAGGCCTGGGATGACCGCCGCCAAGAAGAGCGTCGAAACTGCGATACCGAGGACGAGGCCAATAATAATATATGCAATCGAAGGCGGGATCAGAATGCCAGTACATGCCCCGGCCGCGACGAGTGCGCAAGCATAAGCGCGCGGATAGCCAGATTCCACCAGCCGATCGATTGTCATCCTGCCTACGGCCGCAGCACCTGCGGCGTCAGAGCCCGAAATCGCGGCAAACATGCCACAAACGAGCACCGTGGCAGAGCCAAAGCCACCCTTGGCCCAGCATGTTAGAGCCTCTGCCACATCGAGAAACTTTCGACTGAGCCCAGTGCGAACAAGTACGTCACCTGTAAGGATAAATAGTGGCACAGCGGTCAGCGCAAACGCATCTATGCCCGAGAAAAGCTTTTCGCCCATCAAACTTAGTGGCAACGCACCTGACCAAACGAGCATCAAGATCGTTGCAGCGCCAATAGCAGCCCAGACCGGCACGGCCATTGCTACCAGGAAGATAAATAGGAGGACCGGGCCGTAGAAGTCCCATCCAAGGATCAGTTCAACTTGTTGGGGTGTTCCAAATAGCATCGCTTTGTCTCACTCAATCAAACAGCTTGTCGCCTTCGTAAACGGGACGCCCGTTTCGAAGGTCTGAAACATCGCGTAGGAAGCTTTGCACCAACCGTAAGATCACCAACGCAAAACCAAAGGGCACAGCCATGAGGAACCACACCTGGGAAATCCGCAAGCCATGTGTCACCGAGCCAAACTTCCAAGAAACGTGAACGGTTTCAAAGGACCAGTAGATGGCCACCAAAGCCACGATGAACATGACGATGTCACCAAAAATGTAGAGCAGCGTTTTCATTGTGCCGGGAACGTAGTGCATCAGGACGTCTATACGGATGTGTCCGCGTTCTTTGACCGCCGCAGCCGCCCCAATCCATGCAAGGTAGATGAATGAATAGCGAACCATCTCTTCACCCCAGATTGAGGAATAGGAAAACACCTCACGCCGGACAACTTCGATGAACATGGTTCCCACGAGCATCACGTAGAATACCAATAGCATCCATCGTTCGCCGTTCTTGTCTATAGCTTTGTAGATGTCTGACATGCGACTCTCCTACCTCGACGCGCGCTTGCGTGATGTCTGGAAACACCGCGGTCGGTCTGTTTGGAAAAAGCGGGATAGGACCTGCGCCAGGGCGACGCAGGTCCCGTGGTTGTACTAGGCGTCGTGAACGTAGAAGCGGCCTCGGGTGCCCGCAGCCTCTTCTAGCTTGGCGAAGGTATCCATCGAGCCCGCGAGATCGGTCTTAAACCCGTCCCATTCGCTGCGCTGATAGCCACCTGCTTCTTGCCATTCGGCTAGTTGATCTTCGGACAGCGAGTGGAACTCGACGCCATTCTTGATCAGCTCGGCCATCGCGTAAGAGCGTGAGCCTGGCACGGTGGCGAGGTTCTGGTGCTGGGTCACTTCACCCGCAAACTCGATGCCTTCTTGGACGTCAGTTGGTAGACCGTTGAACCATTCGAGGTTGATAGAGTAGACTTGGCTGTCCGGCACAGCTTGCGTGAATGTCACGTGGCTGAGGATTTCGGCGAAGCCGAAAACATTGAGCGCCCCGACTGAGGGATCAAGCGCATCAGCCACACCTTGTCGGATTGCAGAAGGTGTTTCGCCCCAAGCAACCGGAGTGGGGTTTGCGCCTACAAGGCCGTAGTATTGCTGCAGCATCGCTGAGCCTGGCACACGGAACTTGACTCCAGCCATGTCGCCCGGGGTTATGATCGCGCTACCGCCTTTACGTACAGCAACAACACGCGGGTCGATCACAATGTAAAAGAGCGCTTTGAATCCGGAAGCCGCGATCTTCGGGTCGACTTCTGCTTTCCACGCATCTGACGAGGTCAGGTTAGTGAACCGCTGGTTTGAGCCGCAAAAATAGGGCAGGTTAATCAGGTCAGTAACCGGCGCAAACGGTGCGAAATTAGACACCGAGTGCTGCGCAGCTTGAATCGTGCCACCCTGAACCGCTTGAGCCAGGGCACCACCTGCACCCAGCTGGCCGCCGGGCGCCAGCCGCACATAGACCTTTCCATTGGTCATGTTCTGGATGTTTTCTTTCAAGTTCAACTGCATGATCGGGTACGAACGCGAGGCCCCGATGACGTATGCCGTTGCCAAAGTCATCACGTGTTCCGCTGCCCGCTCTCGGTCTCTCTCTTCGGCAGCGGTTTGTGCTGCCGCTTGGTCTGACCAAAGCACACCTGCTGCACCCGCCACCAACGCGGCTGTAAACCCGCCGGATCCCGCCAGCTTCAAGAAATTTCGGCGCTCAGCTGACACCAACTCCTTATCTTCGCTATCCAAAATACATCCTCCCTTTAGATAGGTTCAGTCTGTTGTTGATTGATTTGACTTTGCCCGCGCTTCGCTACGCAGGATGCCAACGGAAAACGAAATCGCTGCCGCGAAAAGGATCACCATCTCGGTCACCGTGCCTACGATGGGCGCGTCTCCTATCGCGCCTATCACGACATTAACGGTGAACAGCGTCACCAGAGCCAGTGCGATCAAATACGGCATTTGTTCTCCCCGTCGCCTCGTTCAGGCGATTCTTAGCAATGTAAGCGCTTACACCGCGCCATGCAAGCGCTTACATTCTGCTGGCGGCATATGGAGAGGGCGACACAGGTAACGTGTGCAGACCGAAGGCAGTAAAGCTGATCTTTATGGAACTGTGTCAAATGTCAGGAACGACCGCGTGCAGACAATAGAAACTTCTTTAACGATGCGGTTGAAGCGAATGTCATCTGAGGATGCCCGAACTGTTATGCTCAACAGGTGCGCCCGACGACCGCAGGCGCGGGATCGCCGCGCGTATCGTATGCTGCTGCCAGCCAACTTCTTTTGGATCTGCAAACCTGTTGCTCAGGTGCGGCGCGCCATGAGTTTTCGCAGCGTCTCAGTTATAGGCTCCGGAGCTGGTCTCGCCGATCTGTGCTTAGCGGGGTCGGAATGAAGGTTTTCTGTGGGTTTATCGATCATCCAGATCTCCTTTTGGTCGCGGGACGATCTCGTGCAGCAGATTGCTCAAACTAGGCATTCCCACCAATAGCAGCGTATACGGCTATGAGCAGGAAGCAGACTTTACGGTTGCGCTCGAACAACTTGGGTCCTGATTATGCTTCTTCTGTATCGTTTGATTGATCTTCCTTGATTGGTAGGGTGGGTAAACCTTCACAACTAATCTGGGGTTAAAAATGTACAGGTATGTGCTGACAACATTGGCCTTGTTTTTTGCAAGCTTACTTCATGCCGCCGGTATGGAACGGTGGGGTGAATCCGGGGACTGGACAATCCTGATAGATCCCGAAAAGGGAAACGGCTGTCTCGCGTGGAAGCTTTTTGAAAATGGCATGACCGTTGAAATTGGCGCAGCACCCAATCAGTCCGGCGGTTTTTTTGCTGCTTTTAATCCGGCCTGGGTTCAAATCGAGGACGGGGCGACCGGGATCGTACAGTTCGATTTTGGTGATGCGCAATTCGAAGGCGAGGCGGTTGGTGTCTTCAAGAATGGCGTACCCGGTGGCTACGCCTTTTTCGACAACCCGGCGTTTGTAACCGAGTTTGGAAAACGCCAGAGTGTTAAGGTTATTGGTGAAAGTGGGGCCGATGTTGAACTCGACCTCAGCGGGTCTGCCAAAGCCATTAAGGCCGTTCTGACGTGTCAGGCCGAACAACCGGAACCACTAAAGAACTAGGTAGCGTCCAATTATTGCAATTGATTGACGTCCGGCACACAAGGTTGCCTGTCGACAGGCATGGCATCAGCGCCTTCCGGGGCCTTGTTTCTCGAGCCGCCCACATCCAGCTTGAACTTTGGTGACGTAAGCTGGCCCGTAACATCAAAGGGCCAAGCGCTTCGGGACAGGGGTTTGCCAACGCGCCGCGGCTCCGCTCTTATTGTTATCGTATCGTTCAGCCAATCCACTTGGCCCTTTGCAACCAACTGAACCGATCCCGTTTCAATGACGATGGAGTTCGAGCTCACCCGACCAGCTTGAATTTCAACCGGAGCGACCACGCAAGTGATGTCGGTGTAACCTTGTCGGAACTCTTCTGAAAACAGCCACGGGAGGATACCCAGCCCCGCCAGTTCCAATAGGCTGGTACTGATGTAGCCCTGCGACATCGACAAAGACGCTTTGCCGCCCATCGAGTTGATGAAGTCCTTGCCCGAGGCGGTACTGCCAGAAACGTTGAATTCACCGCTCAAACGTCCATAGGCATCGATACCAATTCCCAATTCATCAAGGATCTCACCGAACTCCCATCCTGAGGTCGATCCCGACAACGAAAGCCAATCAGGTGAATCAACCAGGTCCATGACCGCCCGAAGGCTGAAGTTTCCGCCACCGTAAGCCATCTGAAGGGGGCCGAAATCCACGGTTCCGTCTTTTGCGGACAATTGGCTTGATGCGGATGTTACGCCTTGCTGGCCCACAATCTCATTGAATTCGATCTGTACCTCGATGTCAGCTTCACGTAGCACGCGCTGCACATCCAGAAGATCGGCAGGTTTCCCTTTCTCCTTTGGCAACACCAAGGGCTGGAAGTCTGTCTCCTTCGGCAGAACCAAAGGCTGAACTTCTGCTTCAGGTTCTCGCGAGGTCTCGCCTACCAGGCTTTTCAATTGGTCCAGTACGGAGGTGAGGTTCTTCAGGTCGTTGAGATCGAGCCTGTTGCTCGTAATGTTGCCACGGACGACGGATGCTCCTTCGGGAAACCGCGCATCCAAAGCTGCAAGAAGATGCGAAGATCCTGCTTCGAACTTGATTGCGGCATCAAAGTCTTCGCCCTGCCTAGAGGTTTCAGCATCGATAGCCAGTGCGCCAATTCCGACAGGTTGCAATTTGAGCGCGTTCAGAAACTGGGCACTGTCGTCGACATCCAGTTCCACGTCGAAATCGAGACCGGCCAGACCTTTTAGCTCGTTGACAGATAGTGCGAGATCGAGCGCCCAGAGATCGGTGTCGTAAGTAGTCGCGTTAAACCTGTTGAGTGAAACCGGCCCGCCCGCATTGGATATGTTGAAATCGGCCTTGATGCCCCCGAACTGGTCAACATAGTCTTCATCAAGGTTGGGCAAAACCAACTTGGCGGGCCCGTTCAGCACGCCATCGAATGTTACGTCCCGAAGCTGAAGCAGATCGAGGATTTCACCTTCGGCTTTCAGGACAGGCTCTTCAATTGGCCCGGCTTGCAACGCGATGCCCAGCATGGCGAGCCGGCCGTCTGGCATGCGGCGAATGCTTTCGATAGAGGCTGGACCGATTACGTCTAACCCCTGGTCAAACGCATTAGTCTGGAACAGCAACTTCTCGAATTCGAAGGAAGCCAGGGATCCGACCATGTGCATTTCAAAGCCGGTAAATTTCAGTTCCTGGATACTTTTCGCTGCTGGCGGCGGCCGTCCTTCGGGATGAAGCCGCACATTAAAAAGCAGATCGACGCCCTGAGCGTTGTAGAGGTCATCTATTGAACCTTCAGCTTCGAGTTTTTGCCCATCCTCCAGGCTTACAGCTGTTGTAAACGCCTCAATCTTCAGAGCGTCCCGAGACACGAGTTCTGCTTGCAGCTGACCATTGCCTTCCAGAACACGTTCCAGCCCAACGACGTCCAGAAAATCACCGAATTCACCGGTGTCCATCTCCAAGACTGCGCGATAACCGCCCCCTTCGTCTGCTGAGAAGGGCTCGCCATCGTAGCTTACGGTCATTTCGCCAAAACTGGCGCGTGTCGTAAATGGTGCGTCACGGGGGTAGTCGCCTTCGATTTCGAAAACCTGACCGTTGACGGAGCCGGAACCAGAGACCTGTGTTCTTTGTCCATTATCTACTTGTTCGAGCACGAGGGACTGAAGGTCAAACACAAATGAGAAGCCCGAGACCTTGTCGTCGATGTTTAGCCCGATTGACTTGAAACTGACGTTCTTGTCGCTCAAGAAGTTCAGGATTCCACTGCTTTCTGTGTCGGTCTCATCGGAACCATCAGCGCTCGCAACCTCTTTTTGATCATCCGCTGATACTGTTTCCTCTGAAGTTGGCTTGGGTGTTGGCTCGCCTTTTCGCCAGCTTGTGGTGCCGTCTTCGGTCGTCAGAAGATTTGCTTGGAGGCCTTCCACGGCGAGATTGTCAAAATGCAGGCGCCTGTTGGCCAAAGCGGCAATATCCAGCTCCAGTTCCAGCAGGTTCAATTCCACAAGAGCTGACTCCGGCATTGTCAGGCTCGGGATGACCACACCACCGACGTAGATGTAACTCGTGCGGCCAAGCGCGACGCTTACATCATCGTTGACAAGAAGTGGTCGACCAATTTGTTCCGAAAGAATTCTTTCTAAAAGATCGCGCCGCATGTCCGAGAACATTGGAGCAGCAAGCAACAACCAAACAAAGGCGATTACCGCGAACGCGAGAAGTGCAACAAGCCCAACTATTTTTGCGAGCCAAACCCTCATGTGCTCTCCTATTGCTGCTCACACTGCTTCGAATTTCCGCCAATAAGAAGTCACCAATCCTACTAGCAATTTAGCACGCTTGGAATTACGCATCTCTTTTAGGATGACGCGTTCATCGGTCCAAAGCTGCAAGTATTCGAGCGTCTCGTTCGTATGGGTCCTCACGGAAATGAACGGCCCCATCTTCGACCCATGCAGTCCAATAGGTCAAAAGGACCGGCATGGGCTCGGGTAGGTCAACTCGCGTTGTCTTCCCGCTATCCAGAATAGATTGCATTTTTTGCCGACTCCAGTCCGGATCTCCCTCCATCAAAAGGCTGGCAAATTCGAACGGATACTCAAGTCGAACGCAGCCGGAACTGAGGTTCCGCTCATTTCGGTCGAAAAGGCTGCGGTCGTTGGTATCATGCAAGTACACTGCGTATTTATTTGGAAACATGAACTTGACTAAACCTAGCGCATTGTCTGGTCCTGGCTGCTGAACCAAAGTGACGCCGGGGTTCTTTGCTCCCCAGTTCACAGCGTTGGCAGGAATCGTCTGCCCGTCTTTGTTCCGAACTACGTAATTGTTGCGCGCCAGATAGTCTGGATCCTTGCGGATGCGCGAAAGCTTATCCTTCCGAAAAATCGAGGCGGGAACAGTCCAAGTCGGATTGAATTCCATGTATTCAATTTCATCTCGGAACACTGGGGTTTTTCTGTAGGCTGATCCTGTGATCGACCGAGTAGTCCAAAGCGTCCCATCGGACGCGACCAAGTAAGTACGGGCGCCCGCAATGTTTACCAGCACGAACTCTTCGTCGATTTCGCGCATGAGCCAGCGGCCTCGCTCCAGGCTGAGCCGCAATTTATCTATGCGATCTTCGACAGGTTTGTTGAGAGACGCGAAGGTCTTACCGCCAACGACGCCATCTGCCTCCAAGCCGTGACGATTTTGAAAGGTTTTTACCTGTTGCACCAAGTAATCGTCATAAACCCAAGCTGGATTTATTCCGTTTTGGCTGATTTCTGGAAATTCATTTGTTCCATCGTAGCCTTCTGTCGCTAGCCTTTTGCGCAGTTCGGCGACGGCAGGATCCACCATTTCCGGCTTCAGAACCGTTTCTTCGGGGACTGTGTTCCAGCCTCCCTTTGATGCGATAGCTCTGTATTTGCGCAATGCATCAACGAGCATCGTGTATTGCCCGTTGTCGATATCGATGCGTTCAATTAAAGCGCTGAAGCCTTCACCTTGAAGATATTGGCTCAATACAACGGAAGGGTCTTGTTGAATTACTGGTTTTGAGAAATTCCAATCGTCGTCTAGCGCATTTGGATCGACTTTTCCAAACACCAAATGGTGTACGAGTTTTACGGCCGCGTCAGTCGCCAGAATATCGAATGAAGCTCGACTGGCGGCATCGCCACCCTGTGAGGCTTTGAATGCGGATAGAAGCTCTTCTAGTTTGAAGTCCCTCGGCGTAAAGCCCTGATCAATGGCTCCATCCAACTCCTCAAAAAGCTCGTCAACCAATTCAGAACTGGTCCAGGCTGGCGTAAATTCTCTGTCCGCATAGAAACGAGGTAGGAGGATTTCTGCGTCCAAACTCTTGTTGTTTGAAAGTGTATTACTCGCATTCGTATTTGACCGTAGCAGCGCTTCTATCTGCTCCGAGACTTGGTCTGCTGCGCCCAAATTAGGGCATGTTATCAGCGTTGCAATCATTGCTGTTGCAACCGCCGATCTAAGAACTTTCACCATCCCCTCCTAAACAGCCAATCTATATGTGGTTACTTCAACAAAGGATACTTCAGCATTTTGTATAATCAAATCGTAATTTATTGTTCTCAGAGTTTTGCTCGCAAATGTCTCCTTCGCTTGTGTGCGGTCCTCCGGTGAAAGCGGGCCAATGGCTGTTCTGTCCGCACAGCAGAAATTCGCCCAAACTCTGCGAGCGGCCGCTTCGAGCCCGAAGCAGACACGCATAACTACGTTCTTGCGCGTTCAATGGAGCAGTCGCTGCTCTAAGATGTCTGATTTATGTCAATGCGCTCCTTAGTTCCTGACATAATAGTGGTTTCCGGGAGTAGGAAGTCAGATGCTACGCTGTTTGCTCATATTTATCTTGTGTGGAACGCTAGCGGCTTGTGTTGCAGATCAAAAAAGCGACTTCTACTGGTTTAATGTGAAGATGGACACTGGCGAGGATGCAACTTTGGTGTGCGTGCAGGATCCGACTAAAGCATTCGGAACCGAACCCAACCTTGTTGGAGATTATCAACTTATGGCAGATGGGAAGAGCTATCTGGTACCACCTGAAAGCCCGGAAAGCATCCATCGGATTTATAGTCCAGTCGATGCGGAGCCCTGCAAGTCTCTGATAGAAAGACAAGCTGTTAATACAGAAAGACAAGCTGATAATATAGAAAGAGATGCTAATATATCGGCAGGTGAGGCGGGTGAGGCCGCAGCAGCGATTACTGCCGGAATATTGCTGGGCATTCTTATTTGCGTCCCGACATTGGGAGTACTCTGCTAACTGTAGATTTCTCGCGAAGATTGTTTTGAGACCTAAAATGGCGGTTTTGTCCGCACACGAGACATCGACAAATTTTCAACGAATGACAACTGTGCGGACGAAGCAGCCATTGGAAATTCAGATGGCAACGACCGCATTAGCCCAAAACGGGCATTCAAAATCTAACTTTGAATTAGGTAGGCCTTGAAACAAAACACGCGAATGCTCGTGGCGTTTCTGAATTAGAACAACGCCTGAATGGAGCCGGCATGCACCAAAACAATAGTTTGCGAATATTGATCAGGATTGACTTGGTACGATTTCGTATTAAATAGTACGACATCGCACTAATGGAGATTCAAAATGCTAAACCGAAGACGTTTTCTGAAAATTCTAGGCGGAGGCACAATAGTGGCGATAACCGGCGCGGCTGGATTTCTTGCGACACGCACGCCCCATAGTGCTCTGGCTCCATGGATGCCAAAACCCTATCACGATCCCCGCAAAGCAGCATTGTCTTACGCAATACTCGCCCCCAATCCGCACAATCTGCAACCTTGGCTTGTCGAGTTGGTGGGGCAAGACAAAGTGCGCATCCACCGCGATACAGATCGCGAGCTTCCAGAAACCGATCCTTATCATCGTCAACTCTATATTGGCCTCGGTGCATTTGTTGAGACGATGGTTCTAGCAGCAGGGGCTCTCGGGTTTGATGCCCAGGTCAAGTTACTTCCAGATGGGGATGACGGACCCATCGCAGAAGCAGTGTTCGTACCAGGCGGGGCATCCGATCCACTCTCAGCTCAAATCCTCAACCGGCATTCAAACAAAGAACCATACACGGAACAGCGGCTCTCCGAGGAGGAAGTGTCGGTCCTTGAAAACTACGCCACTCTAATTTCCGATGAGGATCTGGTGGCCCGTATTCGAGGCCTCACGAAACGTGCTTTTGAAATCGAAATGCGGACCCCACCGGCCCTGAAAGAATCCGTCGACTTGATGCGGATCGGTAAAGCAGAAATCAACGCCAACCCAGACGGGATTGAGTTGCGCGATCCCATGCTGGAAATGCTGCGACTAACGGGTCTGTTGGACAACGAGACCCTTATGAATGTTGACCACCCAGGCACTCAGTCACATATGCGAGGCTACTTCGCCATGCTAGACTCGACACAGCAATACGCAGTCATCACAACAGCCACAAATACGCGAAGCGATCAACTCGATGCCGGACGTCGATTGATGCGTTTCTATCTAAAGACTACCGAAATGGGTCTGGGCGTTCATCCCGTCAGTCAGGCACTTCAGGAGTATCCTGAGATGGCAGATGAGTATGCTTTGGCGCATGAGCTTCTTGCACCGTCGGGCTACACAGTGCAAATGTTGTTGCGCTTGGGACATGGGCCCGAGCCAATTGCCACACCCCGCTGGCCGCTGGAGACCCGAATTCTGAATGAAGCCTGAAGATGAGACCAGCGAAGTTTACCGGTTTTTCACCGAAGTCGGGATCATTAATCAGTTGATCTCGACCAAGCTGGAAGCATTCCTGCCCGGTAGAATGACAGCGACACAGTTTGGAATATTGGGCCATCTGGTTCGGCGCCCAGAAGGGGAAACTCCTCTGCAACTTTCTAACGCGTTTCAAGTGCCCAAGACTTCGATGACGCATATGCTCTCAAGTCTTGAAAACCATGCTCTGATTACCCTTGAAGTCAACTCTAGTGACAAGCGTTCGAAAATCGCCCGGTCTACGCCACAAGGCGCGGAGTTTTTGAAAGCGTGTAACGAGCGGATGTCGGAAGCTCTGGCTCCAGTTTTGTCCGAACTCGGGTCGGGCCCATTTAGAAATTCCCTGCCAAATCTGACGCTCATACGCGAAGCTTTGGACAACGAACGGGATTAGGAAAAACCAGAGCCAACCAGAAAGCTTAGCCAAATTATTAAAACATCATGCAATCTCCGCCCGGGGGAGGCGGCGGGAATCCTTCAGGCAAGGTGGGAGTGTAATCAAATGTCACAATCTTTGCGCCGCCGTCGAATGCCACGAACAATTGGTTAGATCCCGGTCTGATGGCGATGCCTTCCGGGTCGGTACCGAATTCCAACAGACTTTGCTGGGCGAGCAATTTGCCATCCGCTGTGAACTCATACAGGCCGTTTGACCCTTCCCAGTCATCAACAATCAACATGTGACCGGTGCGTGCGTCAATCGCGATGCCCTGTGCCTCACTTAAGGGGGGAGAGAGCTTCATGGTATCCAACCTCGCCGTCAAAGCACCCTCTGAAGTGAACCAGGACAACCGTTCGGGGTCATCCTCAACGGTCACGATCTGCCCCTTGGCATTGATCGCGATCCCCTCCGTATCTGCGAAACCGCCGTCCAGTTTGAAAGGTGCTCCGAGCGGCATTCCTTCCTTTGTAACACGTTGAAGACTTCCGAGACCATCGCCCAGCAACAAATGATCCCCTTCAATAGCAATTGCTTTGATGCGGAAGAGATCACTGGATATGCGGCGCAACTCATCACCCTGCAATGTAACGAGAATGGCCTCGGGGCCCTCGTTCGCAATCCACAAGCCACAAAACGTCGGATCGTAGTCAAGACTTGCGGGTTGATCGAGCTCATAGCGCCCTGTTTCGCGAAGCTGCAATGCCGTGGCCGGGGTCGACACAGCAAAAATCAATAAAGCGGTGGTCCTCACAAACACTTAGGATGCTCCTAACTAAGTTAGAAAAGTGGGGCAGTGTCGTGACGCGTCAATACAAAGAACGATATATCTCCTCACAACAGAGGTCATCACACTTCCGGTAAAAAGAGACGCAGAACGTCAGAAAACAGCGCCAGGTCACGTGAGTTCTAATTCTCCAGCAATGCAATCCAAGGTGAAGAACTGGAGCAGTTTCTTGCATCGCAGCGAAACCCGGGGCACCGCCTCGAGCAACAACTATTGAAGAGTTTGTCGCGTCATGATTGCCGGCGTCGAGTGTTCCTCTGCGTTGGTGTTACCAAATTCGAAGCTTGATGTAAGTTATGCGTATGAACCAATTCGACCTTGTGAGACAGCCTTCATCAGTCCTTCGTTGTCACGTTGACAAGTGCTTCGGATGAGAAAGTCGCAGTACTGGTTTCATCCGCATCAGAATATGATACTGTGGCGCCTTCGATCTCCGATCCTGTTACAGTGATTTCGCGTTGCCCGATTGTGTCATCTACATCGATGGTACAAGCTAGCCTGTCCCCGGCGGTGAGGGACGCAATCTCCAGCTCAATTGTACTCTGCGCGTCCACAACCGATGGAAAATGAAGCAGAGCTTCAGCACCCTCTACGAATTCGAGCGGTTGAAAGACCTCCACACCCACGCCTTTTTCGGTAACGTCGAAGATCAGGCGTCCGGCAGATAGCGACAAGTCAATTTTGAGGGTCGATGCTGCTAATTCGCACGTTCCGACTTTTGTCAAAACAAATCGGTCCTTGGTCGCGCCTGCCAAAAAACGAATTTGAACGCCGGCTTTAAGCGAGGTGGTTGCAAAAGTCCGAGGGTCGCCACGAGAATACACTTCGGGAGCATACGTTTCTCCTAGATACAAGGTTCTTGATAGATATGGTTCGGCGGGTTTCTTGGATCAGACTTGTGCCCTTTCATCATCGTGGCTCAGCCGATGAGAGATTTCAAAGTTCCTTTCGTTGTCGTCAGAACGGTTAGGTTAAAACATGCCATTGTCATTCGCGTGTTTTGCCGGAACTTCCTGAAGAATATCAAAGTGTTCGACAACCTTACTTTCAGCATCCAGGCGAAAAAATCGATCCCTGAATACTCGAGACCATCGGGCCAGATTGGTGACAATTGTCTGCCATCAGCATCCATGGGACAGAATAGGTTGATTGCGTAATGGAAGGTTTCAGGCGCATGCGAAGTTTGCAGAAATTCGCCACCGTTCATTCGTCCGCCTACAACCACTTCAACCGGGAAAGATCGCTCACTAGCCGAAACTCCTTCAAGCTGACCCTGGCCGCCGCCTTCGCCGAGTGGCGTCAGCTTTGTTCTGGACCGGTTCGCGGTTTCTACGGCGAACTGAGACTGGTTCGAATTCGTCTGACAGCACCCGTCACAGACCTATGTAACGTCCGCCTCTGCAGTGGTTTCGGATGCACATCGACCCACGCGGCAAAACAAACTGGAATGTTAGGTATCCAACTTGATTGCGTTTCTCTAGGAGAGAGCAACACCTAAGATCGCACAGTCCGCCCAGGGACGAGGTGAAAACCCACGTCGATGCAAGGCTTCACCGCTTCTCCGTTCAGCCGAGCAACCAGCGCTTGTGCGGCGGCCTGGCCGATCCGAAGGTGTGGGACGTGGATGGACGTCAGTCTGGCTTTCAGCACAGATGAAATCGGCATGTCACCCCAGCCGGCAATGCCAATATCCTGGGGGACAGACAGGCCAATTCGATCACAATACTGCATGCCGCCAAACGCCATCGAGTCATTTTGATAGAAGACGCATTCGACAATGGCCCCGGTGGCGATCAACTGTTCGGTACCGTAGTACCCTGGGTAGAAGCTGGCCGTGTCATGCAGACAGAATTTCCGGGTGAGAGTTCCGCCCCCGTCGGTTATCGCTTTGCTGAACCCGTCCAGACGCCTGGACGCCGCATTCGCTGTATCGTGCGACGTACCGACATATCCAAAGTTTCGGTATCCCAGCCCGATCAAGTGGCGCCCCATTTCGAAGCCGCTGTCGAAATGCGCAAGCCCGACGCTGATGTCTAGGGGACTAGAATTCAGGTCCCATATTTCAACGATCGGAATTCCTGCATTGCGCAACATCTCGGTAGCGCGGGGCAAATGAGACCGGCCTGTCAGAATAAGCCCGGCGGGTTGCCAGGACAGGACCGTTTCGATCCATTTCTCTTCTTCAGCCAGCGTATGTTGTGTTAGCCCCAAGACAGTTTGATAGCCGTGTGACCCCAGTTTCTGGTCGATGCCTTCAAGCACCTGAGCAAAGACCTCGTTGCCCAGATCCGGTATCGAGACGCCTACAAAAGTCGAGGAACGATCCCCGGCGAAAACGGTCGCAAGCCGATTCGGCAAGTAGCCCAGAGCGTCCACCTGGGCCATCACTTTGTCGCGGGTTTTTTCCGAATAGCCCCCTTCGCCCCGTATGACTCGGCTGGCGGTCATTTTTGAAACGCCCGCCGCCTCGGCCACTTTGGCTAGGCTTACCTTGTTGGTTTTGCTTGGTTTTTCTGTCATTTTCGCAAATTACGTTACCGGTAACTTTTTTCTTGACTGCGCGGAATTTTCCTCGAACACTAGCGGAACGTTACGGGTAACGCTGTCGAAAAGCAAATGCCGTGTCGTGGGGAGGACAAATGAACAAGCAGCGTCATAGTGGTCTGTTGTTTGACAGCATCGATAAGCATTTCGGTGGGACATATGCGCTGCGCGACGTGTCGCTGGCCGTCGAGCGCGGAGAGATTGTTGCGCTTCTGGGCGAGAACGGGGCGGGCAAGTCGACGCTAATCAAGGTTCTGGGTGGTATCCACAAACCGGACTCGGGCCGTGTTCTGATTGACGGCCAACCCTATGATCATCGGCCTGCCGGATTTGGTGAACGTCAGAAGGTGGCTTTCATCCATCAGGATCTGGGGTTGATCGAATGGATGACAGTTGCCGAGAACATTGCGCTGGCGCTTGGCTTCAAGAAACAGTCGGGCCTGATCCAGTGGAAGGATGTTGAGCGGTTCGCGCGAAATGCGCTGGCGCGGGTAGATTGTGATTTTGATCCCACGACCCGGGTTGAGGATCTGTCGCGGACCGAAAAGTCGCTGGTGGCGATTGCGCGGGCATTGGCCGTGGACAGCGAGTTTCTGGTTCTGGATGAACCGACCGCGTCGTTGCCGGCGGACGAGGTCGAGCGGCTTTTCGCGGCTATCCGGCCCTTGCGGGAGAAAGGCGTGGGGATGATCTATGTCAGCCATCGCCTGGACGAGATTTTCAAGATCGCCGACCGTGTGGCCGTTTTGCGTGACGGCGAAATGGTTGGGATCCGAAGTATTGAACACACGACACCGGAAGAGCTGGTGCTGAAGATCGTGGGTCGCAAAACGCGGACCACTGTTAAGTCCGAGACCCCGCCGGGCGATGTCATCCTGTCGCTGACGGATTTCTCGGCCGGTGATGTCACCGCGCTGAACTTCGAGCTGCGGCAAGGCGAGATCGTTGGCCTTGTCGGTTTGCGCGGGGCCGGGCACGAGGCGGTTTCACGCGCACTGTTCGGGGTCGAGCCGCATGACGGGCAGGTTCTGCTGGCCGGTGAGGTACCGGATCTTACATCGCCGCAAACGGCCATGCAGGCCGGAATAGGTCTGGTGGCCAAGGACCGAACCGAAGAATCCGTGGCGATGAGCCTGAGTATCCGGGAAAACACATTTCTGAACCCTGACGGGTTGGGGCGCCGATTGCTGAGTTTCATGACCCCGGCGCGCGAGGCTGAACAGGCTGAAGCCATTGGTGCTGAACTGGGCCTGTCGCCCAATGATCCGACGCTGGCCATCGAAGCCTTGTCGGGCGGAAACCAGCAAAAGGTGGTGATCGGGCGCTGGCTGGCCACCCAACGCAAGCTGTTGATCTGCGAAGACCCGACTGCTGGAGTTGATGTGGGGGCCAAGGCGGAAATCTATGCGCTTTTGAACAAGGCGTTAGGGCAGGGGGTGGGCATTCTGGTTGTCTCGACCGATTTCGAAGAGATCGCCACGATCTGCCACCGCGCCATTGTGTTCAGCCAGGGCAAGATTGTCGAAGAGCTGAGCGGCACGCGCCTATCGACGGAAAACCTCATTCAATCCGCATCGGCGAGCAACGCCGGGCAAGGAAAGGATATCTCGCATGCAGTCGCTTGAAAGCAGCGCTTTGGAACCCACAAAGGCCGAACTGAAAGGTTTGAGTTTTGGCAAACGGGTGATGCGGTTTCTACCGGTTTACGGTCTGGTCATATTGACGGTCTTCCTGATTGGCCTCTTTTCGGTGCTTTTGCCGAACACGTTTCCGACGATGCTGAACCTGCGGGCGATTATTTCGGACAAAGCGATCATCGCTTTGCTGTCGCTGGGGGCGATGATCCCGATGGCGGCGGGGCGCATCGATTTGACTGTGGGCTACGGCATCGTTTTGTGGCACATCCTGGCCATCAGCTTGCAGACCATGCTTGGTCTGCCCTGGCCAATCGCGGTTGCGATTGTTCTGGTTCTGGGGGCCTTTACCGGGTTTCTGAACGGCATGCTGGTCGAAGTTGCCAAGATCGACAGTTTCATTGCCACGCTGGGCACCGGCACCGTTCTTTATGCGCTGGCGCTTTGGCATACCGGCGGGCGGCAGATGGTCGGCGCATTGCCCGAAGGGTTCTATGATCTGTCGACAACCTTTGTCTTCGGGCTTCCGATCACCGGGTTTTATCTGCTGGCCATCACATTGGTGCTGTGGATCGTGCTCGAATACACGCCGGTGGGCCGCTATCTCTATGCCATTGGTGCAAACCAGCGTGCAGCGCAGCTGAACGGCATTCCGACCCGCAAATATGTTATCGGCGCGTTCATGGCGTCGGGCACGATGACGGCGCTGGCCGGTGTGATCCTGGCGTCAAAACTGCGGATCGGTCAGGCCTCGGTCGGGTTGGAGTTTCTATTGCCCGCTCTTGTCGGTGCCTTCCTGGGCTCGACCACGATCAAACCCGGTCGGGTAAATGTTTGGGGCACGGTTGTCGGGGTCGCCATTCTGGCCGTGGGCATTTCCGGTATTCAACAATTTGGCGGCTCTTTCTGGGTCGAGCCGCTTTTCAACGGGGTTACCCTGCTGATCGCCATCGGCATCGCAGGATACGCACAGCGCAGAAAGGGTGCAGCCAAGCGCTGAAGCAAACCGCCGCACCTTGGGGTGTGGGCGACATCTATGCAAAGGGAGGAAATCTGATGCAAAAAAGAACATTCATGGCGGGTCTGTTGGCCAGCACGATGTTGGCGGGGACCAGCCTTGCCGAAGTTCCCTGGGATGGTCCGACAACCGGCCCTGCGGCGGCTGATGGCAAATCGATCGTGGTGCTTGCGGGTGATCTGAAAAACGGTGGTATCCTTGGGGTCACCAGCGGTGTTGAAGAAGCCGCAGCCGCCATTGGCTGGGAGGTTCGTGTTCTGGATGGAGCGGGCTCTATCCAGGGGCGGACGGCGGCAATCGGTCAGGCGTTGGCACTGCAACCCGACGGGATCATCATCAACGGTTTTGACGCTGTCGAGCAGCAGGCCGCGCTGGAAGGTGTGACCGGTGCCAACATTCCGATGGTCGCCTGGCATTCTGGACCCGTGATCGGCTGCGACGCGCCCGGCGGGATCTTTGCCAACGTGTCGACCGACGCGATGACGGTGTCCGAAGTGGCCGCCGAATGGGCGCTTGAGGATGGCGGGACCGATATCGGTGTGGTGATCTTTACCGACTCGACCTATCAGATTGCCATCGACAAGGCGGACCGGTTGCAAGAGGTGATCGAAGCTGGCGGTGGCAAGGTGCTGGAATATGTGGACACGCCCATTGCTGATACTTCATCTCGGATGGGGCCGCTGACCACATCGCTGTTGCAGAAATACGGCGACAGCTGGACCCATGCGCTGGCGATCAACGATCTCTATTTTGACTTCATGGGCCCGGCGCTGGCATCGGCGGGGATCGACAGCGCGAGCGGGCCGCAAGCGGGGTCTGCGGGGGACGGATCTGAGGCCTCGTTCCAGCGGATCCGGTCGGACAATTACCAGACGATCACTGTGGCCGAGCCGCTGAACCTGCAGGGGTGGCAACTGGTGGATGAGCTGAACCGCGCGATCCAGGGCGAGGCGTGTTCAGGTTATGTCACCTCGCCTGCGCTGGTGACCAAGGCCGGATTGGACAAGATCGAGGGCAATGCGTTTGATCCCGATACGCCCTATCGCGAAGCCTACAAGGCAATCTGGGGCAAATAGCTTCTCCCCCCCGGTCTCGGTCCACGGATCGGGGCCGGTTTGAACCAATACACAAAGAAACACGGTCAGCCAGCGCGAACGCGGCTTCTGGCCAAGTGAAACCGGTGGTAGCCGACAGATGGCGACCGCCTTCAGAAGGGGTATCTTTCTTATGGCTGAGCCACTTATAAAGATGCGCGGAATAACCAAGCGATTTGGCGGCGTGACAGCGCTGAGCAATGTTGATCTGGACGCCTATGCCGGGGAAGTGCTTGCCATCGTCGGGGACAACGGTGCCGGCAAATCAACGCTAATCAAGGTTCTGACCGGTGTTTATCAACCCACCGAGGGAGATATCTTTCTTGATGATAAGCCGGTACGGTTTTCCAGCCATGCCGAGGCCACTGCGATGGGGATCGATGCGGTCTATCAAACGTTGGCATTGGCCGATCACCTTGATCCTGCTGCAAACATGTTCCTGGGCAATGAGCTGACCCGCAAAGTCGCAGGGATCACGTTTCTGGACAACAAGCGCATGCGCTCGGAAACCGAGAGGGTGTTAATGGAGCGGTTGGGCGTGCGGCTCAAATCCATGGATGCGCCCACCGAAAGCCTTTCGGGTGGTCAGCGTCAGGCGGTGGCGATTGCGCGCGCGGTCTATCATGAAGACCTGCGTGTGCTTGTGATGGATGAGCCGACTGCGGCTCTGGGCCCGCAGGAAACGGCCCGAACTTTGAAACTGATCGAAACGGTCAAAGCCCAAGGCATCGCCGTTATCCTTATTAGCCACTCGCTGGATGACGTGTTTCAGGTTTCCGATCGAGTCCATGTTCAGCGGCGCGGGCGGCGGGTTGGCGTCGTAAAAACCAGTGAAAGCAACACACAGGAAGTGCTGGGCATGATCGTCGGCGCTGAGGAGGCAGCCTGATGGCTCAGACAGATACACATATGTCAGACTCTCGACCGTTCACCGAGCGGCTAGAGCCCTATATTGCCATCATCGGCCCGATGGTGATGATTTTGGCAATCCTTATGTTCATGGGTATTGCCGAACCTGCGCGGTATTTCCGGGCAACGAACCTGAACCTCATACTGCTCGATGCAGCCCTATATATGCCCATGGCAATGGCGATGACCTTTGTCATCACGCAGCGCGGCATTGATCTGTCCATCGGCTCGATCGCTGCCTTGTCCAGCATCCTTATGGCCTTTCTGATCAAGCAATACGGGTTCAGCGTCTATATCGCGGTTCCGATTGCGATTGCTTTGGGTGCGATCATGGGCTTGATCAACGGCTTGATCATCACCCGTTTCAATGTGCCCGACTTGATCGGGACACTGGCGATGGATCTGGTCTATCGCGGATTTGCTCTGGTGATTGCCAAGGGGCTGGTGCTTGCCCGGTTCCCCGATTTCCTGACCGAGATCGGGCGTGGCCAGATCCCCGGTTTTATCCCGATCCCGGTTGTTCTGGGAATTGCGACCATGATCGGCGGCTATATTTTGCTCAAACGAACCTATTTCGGGCGTTACACCATCGCAATCGGGTCGAACCCCGAAGCGGCGGAACTGACGGGCATTTCGGTCAACCGGCACAAGGTTTACGCCTATGTTCTGTGCGGGGCTTGTGCTGCATTGGCGGGTGTCATGTTGACAGGCAAGCTGAACGCCATTCAGGCGACATCTGCGCCCTATTTCAACCTGCATGTGATTGCGGCTGTGGTTGTCGGTGGCACATCACTGTTCGGGGGTCGTGCCTCAATGCTTGGCTCATTTGCGGGTGTTCTACTGCTCAGCATGATGATCAACGCATTGGTCACACTGCGGATCGAGTTCTTTTGGCAATCTGTGGCCTCGGGCGTTGTGATCGTCAGCTCAGTGGCGCTGTATGCCTGGATGCAGAAGAAAGATCGGGATGGGGCAGGGGGCTGGCTGGCCGGTCTTCAAACCCCTGAAGGTCAGAAAATGCTGCGTTTTTCTGCAGCTCTTATCAGTATTCTGATCGCTCTGTTGGCGATTGGGGCGCTGTTTTCCGGATCGGCTGCACCAAGCGGCTAACCGGCATCATGCGGGGTTGCCGGGTCGGGGGTGCAGCCCCGAGCCCGGCTTAGGCTCCGCTCTCATGCAAAGGGAGGAACCATCATGAGACTTTTAACCACTGTATCCTTGATGACAAGCGTAGCATGGTCTGCCGCGGCAATCGCGGACGGCCATGGTAAGCTGCCGCTGAAAGAGCTGCCAGATATCGCCGAGCGCAACTATTGGGTGCCGGATGAGGTGAATGCGGACGGCAAGCTGGAAGCCTTGCAAGCGGTTGTCGGTTCCGAGGCGGTGCCGTTCAGCGGTACGCTGGAAAACCCAATTCAAATCGCGCTGATCTATCCCTCGGCGGATACGTCGGACTTTTGGGCGCGCAACTATCTGGCGCTGACCAAACGTCTGGATCAGTTGGGCATCGCCTATGAGACCACCGAATTCGCGTCGCGCCAGATCGAACACTCGCTGCAATCGACCTACGCAAACCAGGTCGAACAGGATGCGGACCTGTATGACTATGTGATCTTCGGGCCCTCCGAGCTTGAAATTCAGGCGGACAATATCGACAAGTTGGCTGGCAATGATGGTTTCAGCACCTTTGTCTGGGCATTCCACACACCGCTGAAGGATCTGGCGAACCAGCCCGATGTGTGGTTCGACTTCTCGTCGGCTGCGGGCGCACTGACCATGTGCGATTACATGATTGACCGCTTGGGAGAAGGTGTAACCATGGCCATGAACCGTGGCATTCCGGGCATTACTGACAATCAACGCTCGGGTGACTTCAAAGCCTGCGTGGAAGACAAAGCCGGTTGGACCACCGTTTACGAGCATTATGGCGAGTATCAGCGTGAAGGCGGATTCGAAGGCACATCACTTATCATGCAGGCCTATCCCGAGGCCACTATCATCCACAACGCCAACACAGCGATGGCAATGGGCAGCGTAGAGGCGCAACTCTCGCAAGGGAAAGAGAAAGACATCTTCTCGACCGGTTGGGGTGGAACGGGGCTTGAGCTGGATGCGATCCGACGCGGAGAGCTAGACGCCACACCGATGCGCATGGGCGATGATGTCGGCGCTGCGACAGCCGAGGCGATCAAAGCTGATCTTGAGGATCGCGCAAGCGAGTTGCCGCTTGTCTTCCTCGGGCGGATTACGGTCGCTCATGACCAGATGTCGGCAGAGGAACTTGACGCGCTGCAACAAGAAGCGTTCCGCTTTTCAGGAATTGGAGCGTTGGAACGCTGAGTTCGTGTAACAGGAGCACCCCTCCCTTCAGGTTAAGTCTGATGGCGTGACCTGAGCGGGATGGGTGCAGTAAATTGTCCGCTCGCAACCGGACTGGAAGCAATGAAGAAGCCACGATGACAGAACGAAGATTGTCTGCCGCAGATCCTGGTCAGTGTCTTCGTGCCGGGTCGATCATCGCCGGTATCCTGTCGCAACCTTGCCGCTGGGCCAAGAAGACAAATCAGGCCATTTGGAAGCCTGGCCCGAACAGCCCGGGAAATCATCTAAATCAATCAGTTGGGGCGAGCCTAGCTACGGCAACACCTTAATGGACGAGAAGGAAGACTGAATGTTTGGTGTTATCGAAGGAACCGGGTTCGAAGTGATCGATCCGGCGTTTGAGGCCTGCTTTGTCGGTCACGTCCGGGTCGAGCGCCTATGGACCGGTGCGCGCTGGTCAGAAGGGCCGGTATGGCATGCGGCGGGTCGTTATCTTTTGTGGTCCGATATTCCCAACAATCGCATTTTGCGTTGGGATGAAACGGATGGGTCGGTTTCGGTGTTCCGGCAACCTTCAAACAATTCGAACGGCCAGACCGTCGACAGGCAGGGGCGCCTTGTCACCTGCGAGCATCTGACCCGCCGCGTCACGCGCACCGAACATGACGGGTCGATCACCGTGATTGCCGACCGGTTTGAGGGGCGGCGTCTGAACTCACCCAATGATGTTGTGGTGAAATCCGATGGCTCGGTCTGGTTCACCGATCCCTCTTACGGGATCCTGATGGATTACGAGGGCGACCGCGCAGAGCCTGAACAGGACGGGTGCCATGTTTATCGCGTCTCGCCCGAAGGGGATATCGCGCGTGTTGCTGACGACTATCTCAAACCTAATGGGCTTGCTTTTTCGCCGGACGAAAGCAGCCTCTATATTGCAGACACAGGTGTGACCCATGAAGAAGGTGGCCCTAGGCACATTCGTCGCCACTCGGTGACCGCGGATGGCACGCTGTCAGGCGGTGAGGTATTTGCCGAATGCACCGAAGGCCTGTTCGATGGGTTCCGTGTGGACACTGACGGCCGGATTTGGAGTTCGGCCGCTGACGGGGTGCACTGCCTAAGCCCCGATGGTCAGCTGATCGGCAAGGTCAAGATCCCCGAAATGGTCGGGAATGTCTGTTTTGGTGGCGCAAAGCTGAACCGGCTGTTCATTGGCGGAACCACATCGCTTTATTCGGTTTACCTGAACGTGAATGGTGTTTCGCCAGTTTGATGAGGCGCCAAGCACCTCATTTCAGGTGTTGATTCAACCAAGGCCCATGGAAATCCGTTCCCTCTTGATCGGTTCGCTGAAACCCGTGTGCGCCGAAAAAGTCGCGCTGACCCTGGATCATGTTGGCCGTGCCGCGTGACTGGGTGATCGTGTCGAAATAGGTGAGCGCAGCCGCCATTGCAGGCACCGGAATGGCCGCCCCGGCGGCGGTCACCACCACCTTGCGCAGCGCGGGCAGGGTGCGACTGACAAGATCGGCAAAATAGGGCGCAAAGATCAGGTTGGCGGGCTTTGCTTCAAGTGCGGTTGCCATGTCGTTCAGCATGGATGACCGAATTATGCAGCCTTCGCGCCAGGTTTTGGCGATGTCGGGCATTGGCAGGTTCCAACTACGGTCATCGCTTGCCTTTTCAAGCAGATCAAAGCCTTGCGCATAGCATAGAATCTTCCCTGCAATCAGCGCATCACGCAGATCATCCGTATTCAGCGTGGTGTCTGTCGGCAAGCTGCGCTCGGCGGGGGTAAACAGGCGTTCTCCTTCTTGGCGCAGGGATTTCCCTGCCGACAGATTACGGGCGGCAACCGCAGCTTCGATCACCGTGACCGGAGCACCCAACATCTGGGCCTCGATCGCGGTCCAGCGACCGGTGCCTTTTTGCCCTGCGCTGTCTAGGATCACATCCAGCATCGGTTGCCCGGTGGCGGGATCGACAGAGTTTGCAACCTTGCCAGAGATTTCGATCAGATAGCTTTGCAGCGCACCTTCGTTCCATGCGGTGAAAATCTCGGCACAGGCGCTGGAGGACAGGTCTAGCCCATCGCGCATGATCCCATAGGTTTCGGCGATCAGCTGCATATCGGCATACTCGATCCCGTTATGGACGGTCTTCACGAAATGTCCTGCGCCGTCCTGGCCCATCCAGGTGGCACAGGGCTGTCCCTCATATTGCGCTGCAATGGCCGACAGCATGGGCGCGACCCGGTCCCAGGCCGCCTTGAGGCCACCGCCCATGATTGCCGGGCCAAAACGCGCGCCCTCAGCCCCACCGGATACACCGATGCCGAGGAACGGCAGCCCGTCTTGTTCCGCCTTGTTGGCACGGCGCACGGTGTCGTGGAAATTTGCGTTGCCCGCGTCAATGATAAGGTCATTCGAGTCCAGCAGGGGCCGCAGCGCTTCAATCGGGTCATCCACGGGCGCGCCAGCCGGCACCATCAGGATGATGTTGCGCGGCGGTTTGAGGGCGGCGACAAAAGCCTCAAGTGTGTCACAGGGCACAAACCTGCTGGCCAGTTCTCCGGCCTCGTCCATGAAGGTTGCGATGCGCGAGGTGGTGCGATTGTGGACCGCGACGCGGAACCCGTTATCGGCCATGTTAAGCGACAGCATCGCCCCCATTGTTCCTAACCCAATCAGTCCGAAATCGGCATGCGCTGTCATCTGTGTTCTTTCCTTGGTTGCGTGAGATGTGATACCGGTACCATTGTCGATAGAAAAGGAAAAGCGGTATGGATGCTCTGACGGTTGAAACTCTGAAACTAAGCCATTTCGCGGTGATGAAAATGCTGGGCGCGGCTATCGCACGGGCCGAGGAGATCGGGCAACCGCAATGTATAATCGTCGTCGATGCCAGCGGTGAGACGCTGGGTGAGATTCGCATGACCGATGCCAAATATCTCAGCCGCCTGAGCGCGCGCGCCAAGGCCCGGACGGCGGCGTCCATCGGATTGCCTTCGGATGCGATCCCCGAAGCGGTCCGGCCACATATCGCGGCGGCGACTCAGGGCGCTGTGACCGGTCTAGGCGGAGGGCTTCCGATCCGCATGGGCGGCGTCTTGGTAGGTGGCATCGGTGTTGGGTCGGGCAGCCCGGATCAGGACAACGATGTTGCCTGTGCCGCGCTGCGCGCTGTGGGTGCGGATATCTGAACTGGGGCAGGTCAATCAGGAAACGAAGGCGATTTGCGCCTTGATGGCTTTTGTTCGGTCCGAGGCGAGATCGAACGCGGCGATGGCCTCGTCCAAGGGCAGGGTCTGAGTGATCAGCGGGGTCACATCCAGCCGTTTGTTTTTCATCATCTGAACGGCGGTGAAAAACTCGGCGTGAAACCGGAAGGATCCGCGCAACTCAAGCTCTTTGGCGGTCATGGCCTGCACAGGCAAAGACATATCGCCACCCAGCCCAAGCTGCATGATTACCCCGCCCGGTCGCATGACCGGAACCGCGCCAGCAAGCGCTGCGGCGACGCCTGAGCATTCAAACAGCAGGTCAAAATAGCCTTTGTCAGCGGCATAGGCCTCGAGCGCGTTTGGGTCGGTTGCGATGTTGTGCACGATGTCGGCGCCCACCGCCTTGGCCATGTCCAGCGTGAATCCGGTCATGTCGGTGGCCACGATCCGAGCGGCCCCGCCGGCGCGGGCCACAAGAACCGCAAGCTGGCCGATTGGCCCGCATCCTGTGATCAGAACCTTTTTGCCCATAAGGTCACCAGCGCGTCTGGCCGCGTGCAGCACCACGGAAAGCGGTTCAGCCATCGCCGCTTCACCCGCTGTCAGGCCGGTGGCGACGGCGCATTGACGGGCATCGGCAACGATATATTCGCAAAATGCGCCCTGAATATGCGGGAAGGGCATGGCCGAGCCGTAAAATCGCATGTTCAAGCAGTGGTTATGAGCCCCGTCCAGGCAATATGTGCAGTTATAGCATGGGCGCGACGGCGATACGGCGACCAGATCTCCAGCGGCGAGCCCTGTAACATCGGGGCCCAAAGCCTGCACCGTGCCCGAAACCTCATGGCCCAGGATCATCGGCTCTTTCAGGCGGACCGTGCCAAAACCTCCGTGATTGTAATAGTGCAGGTCCGACCCGCAAATGCCGCCGCGCGCCATTCGGATCAGAACCTCGCCCGGGCCGGGCTTTGGGATTTCGCGCGTTTCGATGCGCAGATCTTTGGCCCCATGGGCAACGATGGCTTTCATCATGTCAGGCATTTTTCGACCTCAGATAACCGGGGTGGGAAGGGGTTGGCCCGCGAAATGAGCCGTCAGGTTGTCGCGCAAGAGTTGCCCCATGGCCTTGCGTGTCTCGATAGTGCCGCTGGCGTGGTGGGGTTGCAACAACACATTGGGCAGATCAAGAAAACGGGGATCAAGCGCGGGCTCGCTTTCGAACACGTCCAAAGCGGCAGAGCCGAGACGGCCCTCTGACAGAGCGGTGATCAGAGCATCCTC
Source organism: Ruegeria sp. HKCCD7255 (assembly GCF_013031565.1). Taxonomy (NCBI): domain Bacteria; kingdom Pseudomonadati; phylum Pseudomonadota; class Alphaproteobacteria; order Rhodobacterales; family Roseobacteraceae; genus Ruegeria; species Ruegeria sp. HKCCD7255. Next base: position 278,476 of record NZ_WQAG01000001.1, read on the forward strand.
ATCAATATTCGAGGCGCGGCTGATATTGATGATCATGCCGTCGGGCCCCACGGCGTCGATCACATCTGCGCCGACGATATGGCGTGTTTGGGCAGAGGCGGCCAGGGTGACAAAGAGGAAGTCGCTGTGCCGCGCCAGTTCAACCGGGTCGGGCACAAATGTCCAATCGGGGGCATAGTCCTTGGCCGCGATGTCGCTGTAAGCGATGTCCATGTCGAAACCAGCCAGCCGTTTGCCCACTTCGAACCCGATTCGCCCCAGCCCAAGGATACCGGCTTTGCGCCCGAAGACCCGACGTTTGAGCGGGTAGAGCCCTTGTTTGGCCCAATCCCCGTCGCGCACCCAGGCCTCGGCCCCGATCATCCCGCGTGACTGGCACAGCATCATCGCCACGCCCAGATCGGCCACATCCTGAGTCAACACATCCGGCGTATTTGTCACGCGGATATTCCGGGCTTTGGCCGCGTCCAGATCAACGGCATCATAGCCCACGCCATAGACGCTGATCAGCTCAAGCTGCGGGCAGGCCGCAATCATGTCGGCATCCGCGCCCAACTCGCCCCGGGTCGCGATGGCGCGCACATTCGGGCCATGCTGGGCCAGGAACGCGGCCTTGTCTGGCGCTTCGAACAGGCGTTTTGCGTCAAAGACAGTATCGATTGGGTTTTGATCCCAATCCGGGTAGGGTCCGACTTGCAGAATTACGGGTTTGGCCATTTGAGAATCCTGTATTGACAAACTATGGTACCGGTATCATGGTATCGGTAACAACATGATCTGACAAGGCGCATTCCACATGCGCAAGGAAGGAGAGGTCAGGGTGCCTGATACAAACTTATTTTCACTCGCGGGAAAGCGCGCGCTGATCACCGGATCGTCGCAGGGGATCGGCTTTGCCCTGGCGCAGGGATTGGCGCGCGCGGGCGCGCAGATCGTCCTGAACGGGCGTGATCTGTCCAAGCTGAGCGCTGCGGCTGAGCAGATCGAAGGGGCTGCCACGCTTGCCTTTGACGCCACCGATCATGATGCGGTGCGCGCGGCCATTGACGGGTTCGAGTCCGATCAGGGCGCCATCGACATCCTCATCAACAATGCCGGTATGCAGCACCGCACCCCGCTGGAGGACTTTCCGGCGGACGCGTTTGACCGGTTGTTGCAGACCAATGTGGCCAGCGTGTTTCACGTTGGGCAGGCCTGTGCGCGGCATATGATTGGGCGCAACGCGGGCAAGATCATCAATATCGCCAGCGTCCAGACGGCCTTGGCCCGCCCGGGCATCGCACCCTATACAGCCACCAAAGGCGCGGTTGCGAACCTGACCAAGGGGATGGCCACCGACTGGGCAAAACACGGGTTGCAATGCAACGCCATTGCGCCGGGCTATTTTGACACCCCGCTCAACGCGGCATTGGTAAGCGACCCCGAGTTCAGCGCCTGGTTGGAAAACCGCACACCTGCCGGACGGTGGGGCAAGGTCGAGGAACTTGTGGGCGCGGCGGTCTTTCTGGCGTCGGAGGCGTCGAGCTTTGTCAATGGCCATACGCTGTTTGTGGATGGCGGCATTACGGCGTCGCTGTGATGCGTTGTTATGTTCTGATGGGGGTCTCTGGATGCGGAAAATCATCCATTGGCCGTGCGTTGTCGATCACCTGTGATATGACGTTTGTCGACGGTGACGACCTGCATCCACAGGCCAATATCGACAAAATGGCAAGTGGCCAGGCGTTGGACGATGCCGATCGCGCGCCCTGGCTGGAACAGGTCGGGGATGTGCTTGCACAGACACCGGGCCCGGTTGTTGTCGGGTGCTCTGCGCTCAAACGATCCTATCGCGACATTATCCGCGCAAGCGTGGCCGAACCGGTCCGGTTTCTGCACCTGGATGCGGCCGAACGGGTGATGCTGGCGCGGGTCAGTGCGCGGGCGGGGCATTTCATGCCGCCGTCTTTGCTACAAAGCCAGTTTGACGCTCTGGAAGGGCTGGCCGCAGGTGAGCTTGGTACGCGGATTAGTATTGCCCGCCCGTTCCCAGCGGTGGTGGGGCAATCAGAATCCTACATTAGGGAGACATTGATATGACACGGAAACTGGCCCTGGTTGGTGCCGGAGCCATGGGGGGGGCCATCGGCACTCGGCTTTTGGAGACGGGCAATCAGCTTGCGGTTTTTGACCTCGACCCGGATAAGGTCGCCGCATTGGTCGAGAAAGGCGCAACGGCTGCGGCAAGCGCTGCCGAGGCCGCCAGCGGTGCGGCTGCCACGATCACCAGCCTGAATGCCTCAAAGATCGTGGGTCTGGCGGCCTTTGGCAAAGACGGGATCGCGGAAGGCGCGGATACCGGCGCTTTGATCATAGACATGTCGTCCATCGACCCAGAAGCGACGCGCAAATTTGCCAATATGGCCGATGAACAAGGGTTGGGATGGGTGGACAGCCCTCTGTCCGGCGGCGCCCCAAAGGCATTGATCGGAGAGCTGACCTTGATGCTGGGCGGTGCGTCCGATCATGTGGACCGCGCGATGGCAATCCTGTCGGATGTTGCCGCCAATATGACCCATATGGGCGGTCCTGGGGCGGGGCAGACCACCAAGATGATCAACCAGGTGCTTTGTGGGCTGGGATTTCTTGCCGTTGCCGAGGCGACGCAGCTTGCACTGGACGCGGGCGTTGACGCAACCAAGATCCCCGTGGCCCTCAAGGGCGGGCGTGCGGACAGTGCTCTGTTGCAGGAGTATATGCCACGCTTTGCCACCAAAGATTACCGTCGCACGGGGCGGATCGACAACATGGTCAAAGACCTGAACATGGTTAACGATCTTGTGCGGCATACGGGTACATCGATGCCAATGACGGCGCTCTGCACCGAAATCCACCGGATGCTGACCGCTGCCGGTCTGGGAGGAGAGGATCAGGCCGCGGTGATGGAATTTTTCAGCGGTGCAAAACAGGAGATATCGGAATGATCACGCGCTTTGCTCTTTTTGAGGGGGCCGTGAAGGACGGCCAGACCGCAGCCTTTCGGCAAGCGGTGCAGGACCGGCTTGTTCCGCTTTGGACACAGTTCACTGGCAATCTGGGCGTGCGCGTGATGTTCGGCGAAGATCGCGACGCGGGCGCGCCCGAGTTTCCTTTGATCCTTGCAATATCCTATCCTGATCAGAAAACGATGGAAGAAGCCCTTGAATCTCCAGCCCGTTATCAGTCAAAGGATGTTACCGGTGACATCGTGTCCGAATTCTTTATGGGGAAAATCCACCATCATGTCACCGAACTGAACGCTTATAACGAGTGAGGTTTCATTGAGCGTGCGCGTTACAATGCGGGATATCGCAAAAGAGGCGGGCGTTTCTCCGATGACGGTCTCGCGTGCGCTCAAATCCGATGGCTCGGTCAATGCCAAGACCCGCCAAATGGTTCAGGATGTGGCCGACAAGCTTGGTTATGTCTATGATACTACGGCGCAGGCGTTTCGGGCGCAGCGCAGCGGGTTTCTGGCGCTGACACTGCCGTCGATCAACAACGCGAATTTCGCGACGACCCACAAGGCGCTTACGGACTCTCTGGCCGAAACGGATCTGCAACTTCTGCTGGGTATCACCAATTACGATGTGGCCCGGGAAGAACAGATGGTGCGTCAACTGCTGGCGCGTCGGCCTGATGCGATGATCCTGACCGGTGGCACCCATACCGATACCACGCGAAGGCTTTTGGAATCAGCCTCGATCCCGGTCTTTGAAATCTGGGACATCCCCGAGGCGCCGATTGGACATGTGATCGGGTTTTCCAACTCGGACGCGATGGGGTTGATTGTTGACCATCTGGCGCAGAGCGGGCGTCAGCGATTGGGTTTTGTTGGCGCGTCAGCGGACACCGACGCACGGGGCCACGAGCGCCGTCTGGGCACGATCAAAGCTGCCCGTGAGCGTGGTTTGGCCGAAGTGCTCGACCTCCAGATCGGACCCGCGCCTGCGACCATGTCTTCTGGCTTGGAACTGGTCATGCGCGAAATCGACCGAATTCGAGGGCTTGATGCGCTTGTCTGTGTTTCGGACCCGGTTGCCTTTGGCGCCATGATGGCGCTCGAATGCCTCGGCCTGACAATCCCGGGGGATATCGCGGTGACCGGGTTTGGCAATTTCGAGATTTCGCGCATCAGCCAACCAAGTATCACAACGCTGGATGTGGGCGCGCAAGAGATCGGAACACTGACAGGCAAATGTGCAAGCGAGATCCTGTCGGGAATAAGCGCGCAAGACGCGGTAATCGAAACGCTGACTCCGCGTCTGTTGGTGCGCGAAACGACTGGTTAGGTGCAAGCGGTAAACCGAGCGCAGCGGATGCCGCCCCAGTGTCTGCAACATCCGTCGAAAGCTTGCTAAGCTCAGTAGGGGGGCGGAGCTATAAGATGCTGACGGTTCTGAAGAGTTCAGGCGGCAGGCGTTGGCGGTAACCGTCCTGACAAAGATTGAAGCATAAGATGTCCTAGAAGCGATCTATCCGCTGCTCCTGAGGCCCAGTTTTCCGGCATACATTCGGTCAGACATAAGACCGGGCTTCGCTGCCGAAGCAATGCAGGAATGGGACTTGTCAGACTAACTTTATTTGAGCAGGGCAGGGGTGTTGCGTAGCGACTGGGAATGACCAAACCTGCCGCCTTCGAGTATTTCAAAACCAGTCCCGAGATCATCCGTCTCGCCATGATGCTGTATATCCGTTTTCCGCTTTCGCTTCGAAATGTGGAAGGCTTATTGCACGAACGGTGGATTGAGGTGAGCCACATTCCGTCCGATATTTGTGGAACCGTTTCGACCCGATGTTTGCCTCGGAGATCAAAAAAAAGGGTGTCGAGCAATTGCCTGCACTCTCAAAATGGAAGTGGCATTTTGACGAAGTCATTGTGAAGGTGAACGGTAAGCGGCACTATCTTTGTCATGCCGGAGATCATAAAAGCGAGGTGGTGGAAGCCGTTGTTGCCAAACGCCGAAACAAAGCTGTAGCACTGAAATTTCTTAAGAAATTGACAAAACGGCACGGTAAAGCGAAAACCGTCGTCTCAGATCGCTTCGCATCGTGTCGGGCGGTTCTTTGAGAGCTTAGAACTCCCGAAAAACAGCAGACGGGCAGGTGGCTCAATAACCGCGTTGAAAACCCGCACCTCCCGTTCCGGCGACGCGAACGCGCGATGTAGCGTTTCAGGCGCTTGCGAAGTCTACAGAAATTCGCATCCGTCCATTCCTCCGTCTACAACCACTTCAACCGGGAAAGATCGCTGGCCAAACGAGACATCATCAAGCTGACCCGCAGCGCCGCTCTCGCCGAGTGGCGCGAACTCGGTGCGGCATAAAGGGCAGCGCTACCGGCCTGGCTGAGACTCGTTCGAAATTGTCTGACAGCACCTTCTCTGAGCCCTTTAAATGCTTCAGAACGAAGGTACTCATCTATCTTGTCGCGAAACAACTATGTACCCTTGATTGCCAAATCTAGATGCAACGTGTCTTTGACGACGGGCAAGTAGCGCAATTGGCTTGCATAGTGGTGAGTTGCCAATGAAAGGACTCCCGGTGTTCCGACAGAACGATCAGGAGTCCGGGAAGGCTCAGCCGTGTTGCGTTTCCAGATCACTCGAACGCAAGGGCTTCAGGCGCGGGATCAGCATGGGAACCATCGCCTGGTACGCGCGATACGTATCGCCAAACTCGCGTTCCAGAGACCTTTCTTCGAACCATAGGCCGATCATCACGTAAACCGACATCAGCCCGGCAAAGAGCGCGTGACCAACGGTCATGTGTGGAGTGCCGAACAAGACTAGAATGACACCAAACTGCATCGGGTGACGCACGAAACGATAAAGCCCGGGCGTTCTGAAATGTGGTTTGGGCATAGGTTGCGATCTGTTCGCGGTCCAAATCTGCCGCAAGCCAAACAACTCGAAATGATCGATCAAAAAGGTCGAAAGCAAAACCAGAAAGACACCAAGTGCACAGATGCCATAGGTCAGCCAAGCCAAAGCGCCATCAACGATCCAGATCGTTTCGGGCAGCGGGCGCCACTGCCACATGGTCAGGATCAGAAACAGGGCCGATTGCAACACATAGGTGCTGCGTTCTGCATCGGCAGGAATGATCCGCGTCCACCAGGATTTGAACGCCTGTCGCGCCATGAGGCTGTGAAAAAAGCCGAAGAGGAAGATCAACCCGAAATTGATGACGACGGCGACGGGCCAAGCGGATGTGGTCCCATCGTTGATCGCCTTCGGAACAGGCAGTTGCAGGAGAAAGCCGATCATGTACAGAAAGGCCACATTGAAAAGAACATAGGCAACAGCGCCATATAAGATCAGGCCAGGGCGGTTCATAAGTCACGCTCCAATTCATTTTGTTTCAGATGATCCCTGTTTGCCCGAGCCGGATGATGCGATGCTTGATCCTTTCATGGAGGTTTTCTGGTTATTTTCTGAAGACTTGACGATCATGCGGACCATCCGCTGCCAAGGCGCATTGCTTGGGTGCGAAATCAGCGCCATATGGGTGCCGCGATTTGCGTTCACGCTTTACGAAAAAACTGAATTCGCGCAGAATTACCCGGTGAAATATGTATTTGATCAGTACGTTCTGGACGCAAGTCGCCTGCAATTGACGCGGGAAGACGTTCCAATTGCTACCGAGCCGCAAGTGTTTGCGCTGCTTCGACATCTCATTGAAAACCGTGATCGTGTTGTGTCGAAGGATGAGATTTTTTCGGTAATCTGGAAAGGCAGGATCGTTTCAGATGCAGCTCTCAGCAGCCGCGTCAAAGCGGTCAGAGCGGCGATTGGAGATGACGGCGCGCGGCAGGCCTTGGTCCGAACTGTGCACGGGCACGGGTTCCAATTTGTTGGCACGGTCGAGGAAAGGCATGACAAGACCAGCTCTGCAGCGGTTTTATCGCAGCCCTCCATTGCCATCATGGCAACCACAATGGTGCATCCAACAGATGCTCAACGGGCTTTTGGCGAAGGGTTGGAGGACGATATAAGCGCAGCCATTGGCCGGGTGGGAACGATTTATGTCGCGCGTTACTCTGGCCAGAGTGACGCAAAGCAAGCGGCGGCAGAATTGGGCGTTCGGTACGTGCTTGGCCTCAAGCTGAGATTTGCGGGGAATGCGTTTCGCCTAAATGCTTCTTTGTTGCATGCCGGACGGCAGGCAGAGGTTTGGGCCGATCGTTTTGAAGGGCAGCTTGAAAACCCTTTTGAGGCGCAAGACCTGGTGGTTGCGGCCATTCTGGGCCGCCTCGTCCCGAATATCATGATGGTTGAAGTGCAACGCGCCTTAGCCGAGGCTGACTTGACGGATGCCTATCATGAACTCCTGCGAGCGACACCGCTTTGCATGCGGATGGACGCGGATGACAATCGGCAGGCCGTGGTCCATTTGCGACGTGCATTGGTATCAGATCCCGAACACGCCTTGTCACATGCCATGCTTGCGTGGTGCCTGGGACAACAGGCGATGTCCGACTGGGCCCCTGACGGACCGGCTGCACTTGCAGAGGCGATGGAACATGGCAAAAGCGCACTTGACCTTGCGCCACGCGATGCACTGGTTCTGACTTTCGTAGCCACGGCCGAGGTGGCTGCAGGGCAACATACTGCAGCGCGCCATCACCTTGAGTCGGCCCTTGCGCTGGACCCAAGTCTGGCTTGGGCCTGGGCGATGTTGGGAGCCGTGGAAACCTTTGCTGGGAACATGAACGAAGCAGTCGCAAACTATGAAAGAGCTTTGCGTCTTAGCCCGCATGATCCGATGAGGTTTAGCTATTACTTTGGCATTGGCGCCGCCCGATACGGATTGGGCGAATATGAAGATGCCTTATCTCTGCTGGAACAAGGTTACATTGAAGCGCCCGGCTCGACATGGGCGCCGCGATTGATCTTAGCCTGTGCCGCCGAACTTAACCTGACCGACAGGATGCTTACCATGGCCGCAAAAGTTCGTAGCGTGAGGCCGGATGCCACTGCCGAGAAACTTGTAGAAGCAAGTGTCGTGAAAGATCAGGCATACCGAGATCGCATGCTCAACTCGTTTCGCAAGGCAGGTTTTTGAAACTCAGATCCCGCGCCTACGGCTCAAGCGACCTTTCTGTTTGGTTGGTAGTGTTTCATGCGCGCAATTCGCGTATCGCCAAATCCACGCAAGGAGACTGTCTCGGCCTCACAGAGCTTGAAATCGTCGATCAGTTCGTCGCGCATCGTGTCGCATACCGTGATCTCCATTGGCTTGGACTGAGCCTGCAAACGCGCGGCCATATTCACCGCAGGGCCAAAGACATCATAGACGTATTTCTGAACACCGACCACTGAGCCGACGACGGAGCCGCTGGCGATGCCGATACGAGCGCGCCATGTGTGCGGGTGCGTTTGATTGCGTCTCTCCAGAAAACGCATCATTTTGGCTGCAACGCGCGCGGCTGAAAGCGCGTGATCTGGCGTGGAATGCGGTAGCCCGGTCACCGCCATATAGCAGTCTCCGATGGTTTTGATCCTCTCGCAGCCGTGATGCTCACCAATCTGATCGAATGCTGTGAAAATTGAGTTCAGTTCGGAAACCGTTACGTTCGGATCGCCAGCTGCGGCCATCTTGGTAAACCCGACAAAATCCAGCATGATGACGGTCACAGGCTCGAACAACCGCGGCGTCACACATCCAAATGTCATGAATTCCTCAAAGACCGATTTTGGCATCATGTTCAAAATCAGTTTTTCAACCCGCCGGTTTTCTCGCTCCAACTCGCGAGTGCGCTTATCAACCATGGACGCATAGCTGTCGATCATGGCTTCGGTCTCGCGCAGGCGCGAAATGTTTTGACCTTCGATGACAATCAGCGTGTTGCCCTCGTATTCTGCTTCATGGGCACTGAGTTCAACGACCAGAGTTCGATGTTTGACCTTTGTGCGAAGCTCCACCGGTTCCCTGTCTGGCAGGTCTTTCAATGTGAACGATGTACCCAGATTCAAAACTTGACCCTGTGCCGCGTCGCTGAACCATGTCTCAAACGTTTGGTTCAGCGAAACGATGACGCCGGTGTCAGCGTCGACGATGCAGATTCCAACATTGATGGAGCCAAGCAGGCTTGCACTAATTTCTTGGATTTGCATGGAACTACCTAACTATCAGCGAACGGCGCGCTTCAACGGCGCATAGCGTTTTGGAAAGATTGTCTGGAGCAAAGCCCGCTTCGGTAAGCGTCTCACTCAAAAGCGCGATAACTTCATCGAATTGCGCGTTTGTTAGGGCCATGTGACGATGTGCACTCACCAGTCGTTGATCTGTGTGCTTTGCGGGTCCCCCCAATATCGACGCGAAGAATTTCATCTGGTGATCAATCAATTTGGCTATATCAACGTTGTCGAAGAAAGGACCCACAATATCGCTGTCCAGCACGCGATCATAGAAATTGATGATCACCGAATGCAAAGCCCGCATGCCGCCATATTTGTCAAAAAGCGGGAGTGATCTTTGGTATTCGGTCTGCCCTAGCATGGAATATCTCCTGGGAATGGCTTGCCCGGCGAATTGCCGCCGGGCTGATGGCTTTTCATGCTCTGTGAATGATGATCTCGGCGTATTCTGCTGGAACAATCATGGCCTGAGTATCGGTCGAGTGATTTCGTGCAACGGCGATCAGGTCTGCTGCGAGTTGCGGTGTGCGCTCGCCGACGGCGTCGAAGGCTTTGTGCATTGGCCCGTAAATCTCGCGCCACCTTTCCACCCAATGTTGAGGCGAACGTTCACGGAAGGTGAATTGGCGTTTTGTGATTTCGATCTTTCGAGCTTTTGCCCCAAAGAGCTCTTGCAAACGCGCCTCGGTACCCCACTCCAACGGAGAACGAACGCCCGAAACCGGTGGCACATGCCGCCCTATGGTTCGAAAAACTTCGCCAATGAAGCTTTCTGGTGTCCAATTGGCAAGACCGATGGTGCCTCCGCTGCGACAGACGCGCAGCATTTCATCGGCCGCCGCCCGTTGATTGGCCGTAAACATGACGCCAAACGTAGATGTGACGTGATCAAAAGTCGCCGGTTCAAAGGGCAGGTCTTCTGCGTCGGCTTCTTGAAATGCAACGGTTAACTGCTCGGCTTTGGCGCGGGCGGCACCCGCGCGCAACAGACTGGTAACATAGTCTGTGGAAACGACGTTGCAGTGTCTCCGCGCTGCAGCCAGGGTGGCGTTGCCGTTTCCGGCGGCAACATCCAGAACGCGGGCGTCGGGTCTCAAATCCATCGCCTCTGCAAGGGTTTCACCAACGATTTGCAAGGTCGTGCCTACGGCGGCGTAGTCACCTGAAGACCATGTAGCGTGTTGTTTTGACTTCACCGCGGCCAGATCTGGTGCGGCGGCAAGTGAGGTGGCTGTATTCATTATCTGTCTCCATTGATTTTGCTTTCAATGAAACAACTCTTGCCAAAAGTCGGGATTTGAAACTTGCAGAAGACCTGTAGAATGTCTGATGTTTTCTGCAAGTTTGTCGGATTCTGGTTGTTTCGATTGAGATCGGTGGATCTCCTCGTCCTAAGTGATGCCCTGTCAAATTGAGTTCCACGGTTGCCGCTGACAAACGACTTCTATGCGCGAGCGGCTGCGACATCTGGATTTAGTGTTCAATGACTGTTTCGGGCCGGTCTCGTATCGCTCGACTATGTTGGTTTGTAACGAGTATTAGGTTTTTGACCTCAGGCTTGCGGACAACGCCTAGATTCGTAAGTTAAGCGCCGACATCTGAGAGGGTATGGAATGAGCTGGTCCGAATATCTCGACACACACCAGTCACGCTTTATCGAAGAATTGTGCGAATTCATTCGTATTCCATCGGTTTCAGCCAAACCCGAGAACGCGGGCGATGTTCGGAAGGCCGGGCAGTGGGTCGTTGATCGTTTGGTCGCGGCGGGAATGGAAAACGTCCAGATGATGGAGACGGCAGGCCATCCGGTGGTCTGTGCCGATTGGCTGCATGCCGGGTCCGATGTGCCCACAATCCTGATCTATGGTCATTTTGACGTGCAACCAGCTGAACCGTTCGAGCTCTGGTCCTCGCCTCCGTTCGAGCCGACGATCCGCAGGGATCGGATCTACGGGCGTGGGGCGACTGACGACAAAGGTGCGATGTTTATTCCGATCCTTGCGGTCGAGGCTTTGTTGGCTGAGACCGGAAGATTGCCAGTCAATGTGCGGTTTTTCTTTGAAGGCCAGGAAGAGATCGGCTCTCCCGACCTGCCACCCTTTATCGAGGCCAATCTCGATCGGCTTCAGGCTGATATGATCTTTTCCGCCGATGGTAGCCAGTGGGATACCGAGACACCGCAACTGGTTCTGGGTCTTAAAGGGCTCACCTCGCTTGAGATTTCGGTTCAGGGCGCAAAGTCGGATTTGCATTCAGGGATGCATGGCGGTGGGGTTGCAAATCCGGCAATGGCGCTGGCCCAATTGCTGGCCAGCATGAAATCCCCTGACGGTCGGATCACTGTCGATGGTTTCTACGATGATGTTGTTGAGTTGACGGATGAAGACCGCGTGGCAATTGCACGGGTGCCATGGGACGAAGCAGCCTATCTGGCCCAGACAGGCGCTCCGGCGACGCTGGGTGAGCCAGGATACACGACGCGCGAAAATCTCTGGGCGCGTCCAACGCTTGAAGTCAATGGTTTGACCAGCGGTTGGCAGGGCGAAGGTACAAAGACAGTCTTGCCAGCTTTGGCTTCGGCCAAGATAACTTGTCGACTGGTCGCCAATCAGAATCCCGAAAAGATATTTGACCTGATCGCTGCCCATGTCGAAGCTCACTGCCCGCCTGGCGTGACCGCTCAGGTATCGCGCAACCCCGGGCGCGCGGACCCGTTTCTTGTGCCGGTAGGTCACAACGCAACCGCGATCGCGGGACAGGTTCTCGAAGAGGTATACGGCAAACCCGCGTACAAAACCCGTGTCGGTGGTTCGATCCCTGTGATGTCGACCCTGTTGGACGAGCTGGGTTTGCATGCCGTCATGTTTGCTTTCGGACATGAGGATGAAAACCAACACGCCCCGGACGAGTTCTTCCGTCTGCCGACATTCCGACGCGGCCAAACAGCCTACGCACGGTTAATGGAACGGTTGGGTGAATAGGTAGCTGCGGCCTCGTTTTACCCGGTTTCACAGGCTTCCGACATCACTGCGTAGGTGCGGTCAATGACATGCCGCACCTCTGCAAGAAACCGGTCTTCATGATGCGTGACCAGCCACTGATCATGTTCCAGATCATCAATTAAAGGTGACACTGGTTTAAGGCGCGGCTGCGTGTTTCCGATAAAGGTGGGCAGAACCGCCTTGGCCAGTCCTGCATTTGCAAGCTCGAGCGCGTTGTGCGGTGCGGTCACTTCGATGGCGTCGTCTTTTTGCGAATGCGCCTTCAACCATCTGGCCGAAGGTGTGTTGGACATGACCCGTGCCCAGGTCGAAACGCTTTCATCCGTGGCATAGACTGCAAACCGAACCCGCCCGATCTTGCGACCCGCCAGGCCGATCTCCTCTGGCCGGTGGTTTCGAATGCCGATCGCGGCCTCCCGGTGTCCGATCTTCAACACCTCTTCCGACGAGATGAACCGCAACCGAACCGGCATCGACCCGGTAAGCCTTCCGACCGCGCCGATCAAAACCCTTGTCACCCAGGTCCCGGCCGAGATTTTGACCAAAGGCGGCGCGCTGGCGAGGCTGCTTTCGGTGACGGGTATGACACGTGCTTCGATGCTTTCGACCTTTTTCAACAACGCTAACCCATCTTCGGTCAGGTCATACCCTCGCGGTTTGCGGTGAAACAGCTCAGTTCCCAGGTTACGCTCAAGTTCGATCATGCGCCGGCCTAAGGTGGGTGCGCTCTTGCCGGTCAGTTCGGCCGCTGGCCCAAGCCCGCCTGTTCTGGCAACCGCAAGGAAAAGACGCAGGTTATCCCAGTCAAAGTTTCTTTCATCCATGAAATAAAGATTACATTCTGTGTTGTTGATGAAAAGACGTTGATGGCGTTTTTTCTGAAGGATCAGTCACGAGGTCCAAAGATGAACTTTCTCGAAACCGAAATCTCACCCCTTGGCATGGGATGCTGGCCGATCGGCGGCAAGATGTATTGGGGCGAACAGTCGCTTGGATACACACGATCAGATGACGGAACTTCAATTCGCACGATCCACGCCGCATTGGATGGTGGGATCACATTGTTTGACACCGCCGCTGCCTATGGTGCCGGACATTCGGAACGTTTGTTGGGCAAGGCGCTAAAGCATCGGCCCGACGCCCTGATTGTAACAAAGATCGGGGTTGGGATCGATGAGGCAAGCAAGCAGATATCGTTTGACCCTTTCACTGCGGATCAGGTTGGCCCTGCCGTCGATGGGTGTCTGTCGAGGCTAGAACGTGATCGGATCGATCTTTTGCTGTTGCATATAAACGATATGCCAGTTGCCCAGGCCGAAGCTGTGTTTGACAGGCTGGAGCAATTGAAAGAAGTCGGGAAACTACGTGCCTACGGTTGGAGTACAGATTATTCCCAAAGCGCACTGGCCGTCTCATCCAGGGAGAATTTCAGGGCGGTCGAATACGTGATGAACGTCTTTTTCGACGCACCTCGCATGCAACAGGTTGTCAAAAAGGAGGGGCTTTTGTCCCTTATCCGCTCGCCTCTTGCGATGGGGTTGCTCACCGGCAAGTATGATCGAAAGAGCGTTATGTCGCGAAATGACGTGCGCGCATCCGGCGAAAACTGGATGGAGTACTATACCGATGGAAGGGTAAACCCTGATTTCATGCGAAAACTCGAAGCGGTTCGGGATCTACTGACAACAGATGGTCGGACGCTCGTGCAGGGCGCTCTCGGGTGGATATGGGGCCAATCAGAGACATACATACCGATTCCAGGCGCGCGGACGGAAGAACAAATTGAGGGCATTTCAGGCGCACTGACTTTTGGTGCCTTGCCGGTTGAAGCGATGAACGAGATTGAAAACTTGATTACGCGCAACCCCAACGAGCCAGACCGCCCTAGGTAACTTGAAGAACCGCATCAAAGCTTTGCACCCGCAGCGAATGCTGGCAACAAGGGTTGCGAACGCGGCTTTCCCTTTTTCCGATCAAGAACTGCAAAGGGCTGTGAGAGATTTGGCAGGGCAGAGCGCCGCATCACGAAAACGTAGACCGGCGATCGACGGTATAGAGCCCAATGCGGAAGTTTTGGCAAACCAGATTGTTCCTCCAAATTTGCTGGCAAGAAACTCAATTTCTCGGACGCAATGTCTGTATATATGTTGGATCAACCTTTTCGAACTGCAGGGCGCTAGTCTGAGATGAACCCAGTAGAAACCAAGTACGCCAAAAGCGGGGACACTTACATAGCTTACCAGGTGGTCGGTAACGGCGATTTAGATGTAGTCTATGTGCCCGGTTGGGTTTCTCATGTAGAGCTTTGCTGGGAAGAGCCGACGCTTAACCGTTTCCTGTCCCGAATTGCGTCTTTTGCGAGATTGATCATTTTTGACAAGCGGGGAACTGGTCTGTCAGACCGGGTTTCGAACGATCAACTGCCTACGCTTGAAGAACGCGCTGACGATCTGCTTGCGGTTATGGATGCAGCTAATTCTTCGCGCGCCGCGCTGATCGGGTTTTCAGAAGGTGGCAACCTGGCGGCTTTCTTGGCCGCATCACACCCTGAACGCACGGCCGGGCTGATTATGTTTGGCGCATTCGGCAAGCGCATCTGGAGCCCGGACTATCCCTGGGCACCCACTCCGGAAGAACGTCAAAAAGACTACGAGTTCGTCGAACGAGAGTGGGGTAACCTGATGGACCTGGAGCATTATGCGCCCAGCAAGGCCAATGATGAGGCTTTTATGCGACGAACGTGCGCCTACCTAAGGCGAAGCGCCAGTCCCGGTGCGGCTGTAACGCTGCTCAAGATGAATACCGAGATAGACTTGACCAATGTGCTCCCCGCCATCCACGTGCCAACTCTCGTGTTGCACCGCAGTGGTGATCGAGATGCGAATGTAGAAGAAGGGCGTTGGATTGCAGATCGGATTTCAGGCGCCCAGTTCAGGGAGCTGCCCGGTGACGATCATTTTCCGTGGGTTGGAGACTCTGACGCGATCCTTGACGAAATTCAGGCTTTTGTCACCGGTGAGAAACCCAGCCCTCCGAGTGAACGCGTTTTGGCGACGATTTTGTTTACCGATATTGTTGGTTCTACGGATCTAGCCCATCGATTGGGTGATGCCGCGTGGAAAGACCTGCTCAACCAACATGACCAATTGTGTACTCGGGCCATCACTGAGCATAATGGTCGGCTAGTAAAGGGAACCGGCGACGGACTGCTGGCAACCTTTGACGGTCCTGGAAGGGGTATATCATGCGGAAAGAAAATCGTTACCATAGCTCGTGGTTTGGGGCTTTCTGTCCGCTGTGGCTTGCATACAGGAGAGTGTGAACTGCGTGGCGACGAAATAGCAGGTGTGGCTGTCCATCTGGCCGCCCGCGTTTCAGCACTGGCAGGAGCGGATCAATTGCTTGTCTCCCGAACCGTGCGGGACCTTGTTGCCGGTTCAGGCCATACTCTAAGGGATGAGGGAGAACATAGGCTCAAGGGGTTTTCAGAGAAGTGGTCGATCTATTCCGTTCATCTCTAGACACTCGTGTTTTGTAAATTTTCGAAGAAGCCAGCGTCGTAGCGAGCGGCGACGTTGTCGTTTGTTCCTACCCTTCGCAATCCCTAAAACATTTCGGTCGCGGCGAATGTCGGCTATGCGGGTCGCCTCAGGCCCATGCGAAGTTTACAGAAATTCGCCACCGTCCATTCCTCGGTCTACAATCACTGCAATCAGGAAGGTTCGCTCACCAGCAGCGACATCTTCAGGCAGAAAAGCAGCGCCGCTCTTGCCGAGTGGCTTGAACTTGGCGCGGGATAAAGGGCAGTATCACTTGCCCACCAGAGACATGTTCGAATTCGTCTGGCAGCACCTTAGAAACGAACTATGGCGCAATGGGAAGCTCAAGCGTAACACTAGCGCCGTTTTCGACTAGGTTGATTGAGACCATTCCCCCGTGGCGCTTCGCTACAGCTAAGACAATCGACAACCCTAAACCGCTACCTTCGGAATACTCCAGCTGCGAAAATCGACCGAACACGGCTTCGCTTTGGTCGGGTGAAAGGCCGGTTCCGTCATCGGATACAGTTAGTTTGACCCACCCTTCGTCGTAGCGCAGCACTACAGAAATTCGGCTGAGTTCGGCGCCGCCGTGCTTAACTGCGTTGTCCAGAAGGTTTTTAATAGCCTCTGCCAAAAAAACCCGATCTCCGGACACCCAGACTGTTGGTTCTGGCATTGTGACTTCAAATTCGATCCCTTTTGCGAGGATATGAACGCCCATGTCAGCGCAGGCCTCTTCCACAACCGCACGGAAATCAATCTTGTCCATCTGATCCTGATGCGTGGGCTGCCGTAACCGCTCCAAAGACAAAAGCTGCTCGGCTACCGTGGCGGAGTTTTTCGCTGCCGCCACAAGCTCGATAATCCGTTTGTCCTTGTCTTCATCCGTTTTTGCGTCTCGCAACGCCTCGGCCATGGATTGAACCGCTGCCGCCGGATTTCGCAGTTGATGCGCGGCTTCTGAGATAAACACTTGATGGGCGTTGATGCTTTGCTCGACCTGTCCAAACAGCCGGTTCAAGGTCTGAACAATGCCAAAAACCTCGACTGGAACCGGGCGTTTGATCTCGCTGAGGTCGTCGGGAGAGCGTAGGTCGATCGCATCCTGCAAATCCAGCAAGGGCCGCAGACCACGTGCGACCCCGAACCACACGACTACAGAAAGTGTGGCCAGCAGGATGCCCATCAGGATCGCGGCGCGGATCGACAGTTCGTTGGCAAAAGCGTTGCGGTCTGCAACGCGCTGCCAAGCTGTTACCGTCGCATCGCCCACGAGGTTATCGAGTGTGACCCGCTCGGTCATTTTCAGGACACGCACCGACTCATCCCGATAAACTGCTTCGAAAAACTGCGGCTGGTACGCGTCTTGCTCAGTCGGGTTTGCAGCGGCCGGAGGATATGCATACCCAGTGACGTAAATTCCACCGGGTCCGGTCACGTGATAAAAAATCTCTCCGCCCGATGCATCGCGGATCAGGCTGCGTGTAGTCGGCGAAAGAGCATCGCCCTCTGACACCGCTACATCGCGCGAAATGGCCAGGCCTGCAGACAACAGGCTGTCGTCAAAAAGCTCCTGTGCCGTTTGTTGAGCGACCGTGTAGCGCCAGTATCCAAGCAGGATTGCGAGTAACACCAGTGGCGTCAGGATTAGAATGAAGAGCCGAAGCCTGAGCGAACCGTGCCGGATCACTTTTCCACCTCAAGCAGATATCCGAGGCCACGGGCCGTCTTGATCCGGAGGCCAAAATTCTGAAGGCGCTTCCGCAGTCTCGAGACATGTGGTTCGACAGCTGAATCGTCGACATCGGCTCCGACGCCGTAGACATAGTCGGTCAACTGACCTTTGGGGACGATCCTGCCGCGTCGTTCCAACAGACATTCAAGCACAGCCATCTCCCGTCGCGGCACATCGAGCACTTGACCCTTCGCGCTAACCTGCCGGGCGGTGCGGTCGAACTCGAGGTCTCCGATGGTTTCTCGCGTGCCGTAGTTCAGTTGTTTGCGGCGGGATAGCGCGCGGATACGGGCCTCAAGTTCATCCATCTCGAAGGGTTTCACCAAGTAATCGTCGGCACCCATATCAAGACCCGAAACGCGGTCGCTCGTCTCGGTGCGTGCGGTCAGCAAGATGACGGGTGCGCTGTCACCCCGGTTGCGCAAAGACCGCAGGATCTCAAGCCCTGAACGACCCGGCAGGTTGATGTCCAGAACGATCAGGTCTGCGCCTTCTTGCTCCAAATACAAATCGGCCGCGCCACCATCTGTCAGCACGTCAGCGGCATGCCCCCGGTCGCGTAGGCGATAGGCAATGGCGTTCGCAAGGGTCTCATTATCCTCGACGATGACGATCCGCATTCGGGCTCCTGCAAGTTTCGCGCAAGGTTGGCGCTCCATGATTGCCAGATGGGAGGGGGAATCAACCCCGCAGTTCTAATTGCAATCACGGTGGCGCGGAGGGCGCTGACGTGGTTGTCTGGTCAACAGGGAGGAACCAATGGCCATTTCCAACTTCACTCGTCGCGCCGTCGTGGGGCTGATCGCCGCTGCCGGACTCGCTGCACCTGCCGCTGCCGAGGTCGATTTCTCGGGCAAGACCATCGAATGGGTCATTCCGTTCTCGGAAACGGGCGGGTCGGCTAAATGGGCCAATTTCTTCGCGCCACTGCTATCCGAGGCATTGCCCGGTCAGCCGACTGTGGTAGTCAAGTTCATGCCGGGCGCTGGATCAACCAAAGGCGCGAACTGGTTTCAGGAACAAAGCCATGATGACGGTACCCTGTTGTTTGGCACGTCCGGGTCTACTCAGTTCCCGTATCTGCTGAGCGATCCCCGCGTACGCTATGAATACAACGATTGGATTCCGGTCATGGCATCCGGAACGGGTGGTGTTGCGTATCTGAACGCCGAGGACGGAGCCAAGTTCGACGGCTCTGCAAATGCGTTGAAGGACACCAATTTCATCTACGGCTCGCAAGGTGCAACCCGTTTGGACCTTGTACCTCTGCTGGCCTGGCAGATGTTGGGTATGAATGTGGAACCGGTATTTGGGATCAAAGGCCGCGGGGATGGTCGGCTGATGTTTGAACGTGGCGAAGCCAATATCGATTACCAGACGTCCTCGGGCTATCTGGGTGGTTCGGTCCCGCTGGTCGAAGCCGGTCAGGCCGTTCCCATGATGACTTGGGGCGCATTGGATGCTGATGGCAATATCGTTCGTGACCCGACCTTTCCGGACATTCCGACCTTTAAAGAGGTCTGCGAGGCCACCGATGGATGCGAAACAAGCGGTGAAGCTTGGGATGCATGGAAAGCCTTCTTCGTGGCGGGTTTCCCGGTTCAGAAACTGGCATTCCTGCCCGGAGACACACCACAAGAGGTGGTCGACGCATACACCGCAGCGTTCCAAACCGTAACTGAGCGTGGAGACTTTGCGGACATTTCGTCCAAACGCGTAGGCAAGTATCCGGTATTCGTCGGCGACGGCTCGAAAGCTGCACTGCAAACAGCGACCAACGTGGACGATGATGCCAAGCAATATGTCCTGAATTGGCTGAAAGAGGCCTACGGTGTCGAGCTAAACTAAGCCGACACCTAGTCGCGCGCCCAATGAAGGGCGCGCACTTTTCTACTTCCAAGACAATTTATGAAAGGCGGCCGCTATGGAGGTTTTCGCCACAGCTCTACCTGCGCTTGGTGATGCGTGGGGTTTGATCCTTCAACCTATCGTTCTGGGCTATCTCGTTCTTGGCGTCGTTATGGGGCTGGCAGTGGGCGTTTTCCCGGGTCTCGGAGGCATTGCCGGCCTGTCGCTGTTGCTCCCTTTCATGTTCGGTATGGATCCGATCCTGGGTCTGGCCCTGATGATCGGGATGGTTGCGGTGGTTCCGACCTCTGACACTTTCGCATCAGTTCTGATGGGCATTCCCGGTAGTTCTGCGTCGCAGGCAACCGTGCTGGACGGCTTCCCCATGGCGAAAAAGGGTGAGGCTGCGCGGGCCCTGTCGGCAGCCTTCTCCTCGTCCCTGTTCGGTGGGCTGGTCGGCGCAACCTTCCTTACCATGTTCATCCTGATCGCGCGGCCTATCGTTTTGGCCTTCGGCTTGCCCGAGATGCTGATGATCACAATCCTCGGTTTGTCTATGGTCGCCATTCTGGCGGGACGCATCCCGCTGAAGGGCGTCGCAGCTGCCGGTTTGGGCCTGATGGTCGGGACGATTGGCGAGGCCGACGCTGGCGGCTCGCTGCGCATGGCGACGTATGACATTCCGTATCTGACAGATGGTTTGAAACTGGTCATCGTCGGACTGGGTATCTTCGCCGTTCCCGAGATTGTCTCACTGCTGCGGCAAGATCGTTCGATCGCAAAAGGGGCATCTCTGGGGGCCGGTTGGCTGGACGGGGTCAAAGACTGGTTCGCCAACATCTGGCTTTCGGTGCGTTGTTCTATCATCGGCGTGGTTGTCGGTGTCATTCCGGGCCTCGGGGGGTCAGTGGTCGACTGGATCGCTTACGGTCATTCGGTTCAATCAACAAAAGACAAAAGCAATTTCGGAAAAGGTGAAGTGCGCGGGGTCATCGGCCCGGAAAGCTCAAACAACGCCAAAGAAGGTGGTGGACTAGTTCCGACCCTGCTGTTTGGTATTCCCGGCTCGGGCTCGATGGCGATCTTCATCGGCGCGGTGGCGCTGCTAGGGTCGGGTGATATCGAGGTCGGTCCGAGCATGCTTAAGGACAATCTCGACATCACCTATTCGATCGTCTGGCTGCTCGCGCTTGCCAATGTCGTAGGCACCATCCTGTGCATCGCAGCCTCGGGCGGCATCGCCAAGCTGACCACGATCCGCTTTACCTATCTGGCCCCGTTCCTATTCATGCTGATCAGCTTCGCCGCCTTCCAGTCCGGCCAGAACTTCGAAGACCTGCTGGCCCTGTTCGTGATTGGCCTGATCGGCATCTTCCTGCGCCGTTTCGACTGGTCGCGCCCGGCCTTTCTGATTGGCTTCGTATTGTCGAACCCGGTCGAGAAATTCACAAACCAAGCGTTCCAGATCGCCTCGTTCCGGTTCCGCAAGAGCTTTGGTGAAGGCATGGAATACGTCTTCAGCCCCATCGTCATTGTCCTGATCGTGGTCACAGTCGTCTCGGTTATTCTGGGCATCCGACAGGCCAAGATGATCATGGCTGAAGGTGACGTTCAGGCGGGTACAAAGCGCGCGCCTCTGATCTTCCTGCTGGTGATCATGGCCTATCTGATTGTTGCTTTGGTCAACGCCAACATGATCCCCGACTACAATATGACCGACAAGATCATCCCGCTGGTGATCGGCAGCGTCTCGCTGTTTTGCTGTGTGATCCTGCTAATCCAGATGATGCGGCGGCCCGAGGGCGACGCGATCTTTGCCGACAAGGAAATCGCTGGTGAGGACGCAACTGCACCTCACGGACTTTGGTCCACACTGGCGTGGTTCGCCAGCCTGATTGCGGCAACCTGGGTGGTGGGTTTCATCCTTGCGCTGCTGGGTTTCCTGATCGCGTTTTTCCGCATCCGTGCCGGGGCAAGCTGGCAGATGACGCTGATCCTGACGGCCTGCGGCATCGGCTTCATGTGCCTGATGGCGGGTGCTCTCAACCGCGATTTCCCACCGGGTCTATTGCAGGACATGGTCAGCCTGCCCTGGCCGTTGAAGTGAGGAGTTCAAAATGACCCAAACCGCAATTCCTTACATTTTCATGCGCGGCGGCACCTCGAAGGGCCCGTACTTCCGCCGCTCGGATTTACCCGAGGATTTGGAGACGCTGGCCGAGGTGCTGATCGCCGCCCTTGGTTCCGGGCAGTCGCTAAATATCGATGGCATCGGTGGAGGCGCCGCGGTGACGACCAAGGTCGCGATGCTGTCAGTCAGTGAGGATGATTGGGCCGATATCGACTATTTCTTCGCGCAGGTCTCGGTCGAGGACAAGCTGGTCGATTTCAAACCCACTTGCGGCAACATCCTGTCTGGTGTTGCTCCTGCTGCAATCGAAATGGGTTTGTTCCAGCCGCAGGGCGATGAAACCGAAATTCGCATCCGGGCTGTTAACACCGGAGCTCGTGTTGTCGCCAAAGTGAATACGCCCGGGGGCGAATTGACCTACGAGGGCGATGCAGAGATCGCGGGCGTGCCCGGCCATTCTGCTCCGGTACAGCTGAGTTTTATGGGTGTGGTGGGCTCGGCTACTGGAGCGTTCCTACCCACGGGTAACCTGCGCGATACAGTTCAGGGCATCGAACTCACCTGCATGGATGTCGCCATGCCGATGGCTATTGCCCGCGCCGCCGACTTCGGGTTGACGGGCTATGAAGGCGCCGAGGAGTTGGACGCAAACCGCGTGTTCTTTGACCAGATGGAGACCGTTCGGATCGAAGCAGGGCAGCGGATAGGTATGGGGGATGTGTCCAAATCGGTCACCCCCAAATTCGGCCTCGTCGCGCCGGCCAGAGAGGGTGGAACGCTTGCAGTGCGGTATTTCATGCCGTGGAAAACCCACCCGACCATGGCGGTCACTGGCGCGCAATGCATGGCATCTTGCGCTTTGACACCCGGCACAGTTGCAGATGGATTGCTGGATCGACCCACGACAAGCCCGGCTGAGGTCGTGTTGGAACACGCCTCGGGCAAAATCGACGTGCTGGTGGATTTCTCCTGCGATGACGGGTTCACCGTCAATGCAGCAGGTTTGGTGCGAACCGCGCGCAAGTTGGCCGATGGACATGTTTATGTACCGGAATCTGTGTGGAGCGGCAGTTGAAGTGGTGATGATCATATTGTATACTGTGGTATACATTATGGAGATGCCACGATGAATAACTATTCCGAATGCCTAGATATCGCGCGTCAGGAACTTAGGTTGGCGCAGTCGGCCCTGCGGCGCGACATCGCGGACTACCCGACACCGATTGCTGGCTGCGATGAGCAGTTCAACCATCTGCTGGATCAAAGCGAACGGGTCCGAAATGCGCTTGCCGCTCTCGACACACGTCATTTTGTCCCGACCCCAAGAAAACTGACCACCGAGCAGGGAATAGAAAGCCGATGAAGGTCCACATTCTTGATGACTGGTTTGATACACTGCAGGGCTTGCCCTGTTTTGGAAAGCTATCCGGCCATGACGTGAAGGTCTGGACAGATCATGTCAAGGATACCGACCAATTGGCCGCGCGCTTGCAGAGAGCTGAGGCGCTTGTGCTGTTTCGCGAACGCACCAACATCACCCGTGACTTGATTGAAAAACTCCCAAACCTGAAATTGATCAGTCAACGTAGCGTATACCCGCATGTTGATGTGCAAGCATGCTCGGACAACGGAGTGCTGCTGTGTTCGAATATGCATGGCGGGACGCCGTCGTATGCCGCAGCAGAACTGACTTGTGCGTTGGTCATGGTTGGGATGCGCGACTTGCCCGCACAAATGGCCTCGGTCAAAGCGGGGCACTGGCAAGCAGGCGTGGGCAAGACGCTACGGGGCCGTCAACTGGGGCTCTATGGCTATGGCCGGATTGCTCGCGCGGTTGCGGGCTATGCCGAGGCGTTCGGGATGAATGTTGTTTGGTGGTCGTCTGAGGAAGGCCGGGCACGTGCGCAGGCGGATGGAGTGCAGGTCGCGCACAGCCGAGAAGCGTTCTTTGGTGAAAGCGATGTCGTTTCAGTCCATGTGCGCCTGAAACCGAACACGCGCGGGATTATTACCGCATCGGATTTCGCACAGATGCAGCCGGGGGCGTTGTTTGTGAACACCTCGCGGGCCGGGCTGATCGTGCCGGGTGCTTTGCTGGCGGCGCTGAACGACGGTCGCCCGGGCAAAGCGGCGATTGATGTTTTCGATACCGAGCCTTTGACCGATTCGACCGATCCTTTGTTGTCGCATCCCAATCTGATCGCGACACCGCATATCGGCTTCGTCACCGAGGATGAGTTCGACCTTCAATTCGCGGATATTTTCGATCAGGTGAACGCCTTTACCAAAGGTGCTCCGATCCACATGATCAACCCCGAGGCTTGGACCATCGCAGGATAGAAATTTGGCACGGGCTCACCGATGATCACCAACACGATCCTTGTCAGATGATGGGTGATTGCAAAGCTCAAATCTGCGCTCGAGACGATAGCCAGAACCGTCATCTCTCCGCCCGCCGGGCGCGAAGGCCGCAAAAAGGCAGACGCCCATCGTGCCGAACAAGAAATGCAACGGCAGGTTCAGTACCCAAAAGACTCCAGTGCCCAGCACCGCAAGGCTGAAGGCTGCAACCCGCTTTTTCCAAAGTGGCGATGCGATCAACTTAGTGGGCAAGGGGTGGTTCCGATGCGGTTGACTCGAAATGTATCCAAATGTATACAAATGGACGCAATGAAAGAGACGCGAGCACGATGACCTTTCAGAACGACCTGCAACACCCCGGCCCACAAGGCAATTCTGCGTATCAGCGCCTGCTGGACGAGATTCGCGAAGGCACTCTTCTGCCCGGCGACCGGCTGCGTGAAATTGAGCTTTCGGAACGGTTGGGCGTCAGCCGTACCCCGGTGCGCGAAGCGATCCGGCAATTGGAGGCCGACGGGTTGGTCACGCATGTCCCGCGGCAAGGCGCGACTGTGCGAAGTCTGGATTACGCCGAGGTTATGGAACTTTATGAGATGCGCGCTGTGCTTGAAGGGACGGCGGCCCGTCTGGCAGCCCGCGCGGCGTCGGATGTCGAGCTGGATGAGCTCGAGGTTCTGAATGACCGGCTGGCAGAGGCAGGTACGGGTGCGGATGCGGCGCAAATCAACAGGGTCTTTCACGCAACGCTTCTGGACGCGGCTAAGAACAGGTTTCTCGCGAAATCCATGCTGTCCTTGCAAAAGGCGCTGTTGATCCTCGGACCGTCTCAGTTGCTGGATGGCGACCGGGCTCAGGCAGCGGTGGCGGAACATCGGCGCATCATGGCCGCTTTGAAGACCCGCGACGGCGCAGCGGCCGAAACAGAGATGCGGGCGCATATTCAGGCTGCGCAGCGGATGCGAATCCGCGCATTGCAGGACCGCGACCGTTCAATCGAAGAAAGCCAGTAGGTAAACAGGATATGGCCACCCCAAAGGAAGCTTACGATATCGCTGTGATTGGGGGCGGGAACGCGGCCCTTTGCGCCGCGATGACCGCTGCCGAGTCAGGCGCCCGCGTTCTGATACTTGAAACGGCGCCAAAACCTTATCGCGGTGGAAACTCGCGCCACACGCGTAATTTTCGCTGCATGCACAAATCTCCCCTGGGTCCTCTGATCGAGGAGTATGGCGAAGACGAATATCTCTCGGATCTGCTGAAAGTCACTGGTGGTAAAACCGACGAGTATCTTGCCCGCCTTGCAATCCGCACCTCGGAGGAATGCTTGCCCTGGATGGAAGAGCGTGGGGTTCGGTTTCAGCCGTCTTTGTCGGGAACTTTGTCATTGGCGCGGACCAATGCGTTCTTTATGGGGGGCGGTAAGTCTCTGGTAAACGCGTATTATCGGACGGCGGCTGGGCTGGGCGCTGATGTGCTGTATGAAGCCGCGGTCACACATTTGGAGCTGAATGGTGATCGGATCGATTGGGTCGATTACACCTACGAAGGTCAGTCCCATCGCATTAGACCCAAGGCGGTGATCGTTGCCTCCGGCGGGTTTCAGGCGGATACGGATTGGCTCACGCGGGCCTGGGGTGAACCAGCCAAAAACTTCCTGATACGCGGCACACCTTA
The DNA here is from genome assembly GCF_013031565.1 of Ruegeria sp. HKCCD7255. Taxonomy (NCBI): domain Bacteria; kingdom Pseudomonadati; phylum Pseudomonadota; class Alphaproteobacteria; order Rhodobacterales; family Roseobacteraceae; genus Ruegeria; species Ruegeria sp. HKCCD7255. The sequence goes on from NZ_WQAG01000001.1 coordinate 303,929, forward strand.
CAACAGGGGCGTCGTGCTGGCCGATCTGTTGGGCCAAGGCGCCGATAGCGTCGGTGACCCGACCCAATGCCACGCTGTTGCTATTGACGGGCGTGCGCCTAAATACGACGGCGGCATCGTCACCCGTCTGGACTGCGTGCCGTTTTCCATCGTCGTGAACAAGGATGCCCAGCGGTTCTATGACGAAGGCGAGGATGTCTGGCCTAAACGCTACGCGATCTGGGGGCGACTGGTCGCGGCGCAGCCGGATCAGGTAGGTTATGTGATCATCGACGCCAAGTCGCTGAATCTGTTCATGCCGTCCGTATTCCCCCCGCTAAAGGCGGACACGTTGGAGGAATTGGCCGGGTTGATGGACCTGCCTGCAAACAAATTGAAAGCGACGATCAGCGAATTCAACGCCGCTTGCGGTGACACCAGCGGGTTTCATCCGACCGAGCTGGACGGGGTCGCGACCTCGGGCCTGACACCTCCCAAGACCAACTGGGCGCGCCCAATTACCGAACCACCGTTCTATGGCTATTCACTGCGCACCGGTGTGACCTTTACCTATCTTGGGTTGAAGGTCGACGCGCAGGCCCAGTGCTCGACCCAAAATGGAAAGATCAAAAACCTGTGGGCCGCAGGCGAGACCATGGCCGGTTCGATCCTTGGGCAGGGTTATCTGGCCGGTTTCGGAATGACCATCGGAACCGTGTTTGGACGCATCGCAGGACGCGAGGCCGCCGCTTATGCAAACTGATCTAATTCAGGAAGCCCGCCGTCAGGCCGAGATCTGCAACGCCTGCCGTTATTGCGAGGGATATTGTTCGGTCTTTCCGTCGCTTCATTCGAAACGGGCGTTCTCGGACGGAGACATCACGCAATTGGCCAACCTATGCCACAACTGCAGGGGATGTTATTACGCCTGTCAGTACACCGCCCCACATGAGTTCGATCTGAATCTGCCCAAGGCGCTGGCCGAAGTGCGGCGCGATAGCTGGGAAAGCTTTGCGTGGCCGCAGCCGATAGCGCGCCGGTTCCACACCCATGGCGGCGCGATCGCGTTGGCACTTGTGATCGGATTTGCCCTATTGTTCTGGGCCATCCGAGCCATCGGTTCCAGTGGAGGCGAGGGGTTCTACGCCGTCCTGTCGCACAACGCGATGGTTGCGATCTTCGCACCCGCGTTCTTGCTGCCTCTGTTCAGCATTGCCATCAGCCTTCGGCGCTACTGGGCCGAGGTGGAGGGCAAGCCCATCCAGATGTCTGATCTGACGGCTGCGCTCAAACGCGCGGGCAAGATTCAGGATTTGGCCGCAGGCCATGGCGAAGGCTGCAACTTTGAGGACGAAGACCGGTTCAGTCAGGGCCGACGCCACATCCACCACGCCATCATGTATGGGTTCCTGTTGTGCTTTGCGTCGACCTCGGTGGCGACCGTCCTGCACTATGTCTTCGGATTGCACGCGCCGTATGGGTTCTGGTCGCTGCCGAAACTATTCGGAATCTCTGGAGGTATTTTGCTGACGGTAGGGTGCGGTGCGATGGCGCTGCTCAAGCTAAAGTCAGACCGAGACCTCGGCGATCCGTCGGCATGGGGTGGGGATATCGGCTTTATCCTGTTGCTCGGGTTTGTTGGGTTCAGCGGGCTGGTTCTTTATGCCCTCGGAGCAACGCCGCTGATGCCTGCGCTATTGGCCCTTCACCTCGGATCGGTTCTGACCTTTTTCCTGCTGACGCCTTACACAAAAATGGCTCATGGGTTCTATCGGCTAGCTGCACTTGTTAGGGATGCGCAGCGAAAAAGATATGCGTCCGCAGTCCTTTAACAGCCCGTTGCGCCTGTGCGAGCAGAAAGAAGATGCAATGGGACGAACGATGGTTTTGAAGAACTCTGCGTCAAAGCACCTCGAGTGGCCGTCAATGTCCGGAGTGGGCCGTTGTGCGCGCTCTTCATGCATTGAGGGGGTGCAAAATCTCAGCGATCCGTTCTCTCAACCATTGGTGTGGCGCGCTGTCTGAAACCCGCCGGTGCCAGACCAGGCTCAAACGGGCGGGGTCTACCGAGATCGGCGGGGCAAACACGTTCAGACCGGCGGATTCGGCAACGCGATGCGCCAAAGCCGATGGAAGCAAGGCGATGAGGTCGGACCCGGCGACCGCGCGGTAAACACCAGAAAATACGGGAAGTGTCATCACCACATTGCGCCGACGTCCGACGCGCGCAAGCGCCTCATCCCCAAGACCATCCGGAGTGCCCGTTGTCGAAAACAGAACGTGCCCTAGCTCGCAAAAAAGATCGAGCGGCAGGGTATCGCCATGTACAAGCCCTCTTTCAACTGCCTTTGGGTGATCCTTACGCGCAATGACGGAGAACGAAGAAGCGAACATCTCTTGCGCTTCCGCCCAGTCAGGCAACGGCGTTTCGGGGAGCAACGCGAAATCCACCTCAATGTCTGCAAAGGCGTTGACACGATTATCTGGCACAAGATCGACAAGATGAACGCTGATCCTAGGTGCATGCACCGTCAAATATTCGGCGAGCGCCGGCATGAGCATCTCTGCGAAGAAATCGCTTCCTGATATCCGGAACCTGTGCGCCGCAGTTGCAGGATCAAAGGCGTCTTTCGCGGATATGAGTGTTTCAACGCGGCTCAGGATCTCTTGCAGAGGCTCTCTTAACGATAGGGCGTGCGCGGTTGGTTCAAGTTTCTGCCCGTTCCGAAAAAACAGCTCATCGCCAAGAGACAGCCGCAGCCGTTTCAGCGCGCCGGATACCGCCGGTTGTGAGAGGCCCAAACGCTCACCTGCCTTGACGGTCGACATCTCGATTAGCAGCGCATTTAGAACGCGCAGAAGGTTCAGGTCAAAACTAGATAAATTGGCCATGTGAATTTATATCATATAATTAATCGATTTCACAGATTGATAAGCTGCGCCTACCCTTTGATCAGTTCTAACGATCTGCCGCAGGAGGAGCACTAAATGCTGGATCGTCCGCGCACTTACAACGTTCTGAACATACTTATGAAATTTCATGCGTTCCCGTCGGAAACGATGGACAAGTTTTGCCTCGTTGAATGCCTTGTTCCGGTCGGTGCAGGGGCGCCGCCGAACCACCACGCCGGTGAGACCGAGTCTTTCTTCGTCCTTGACGGTCAGATTGGCTTCTCAGTCGATGGCAAGGACATCCTCGCGGGCCCAGGCGACCACATCGCAATCCCCGATGGAGCTGTGCACGCATTCCAGGGCGTCGGCGACAAACCGGCCCGCCTGTTGATAATCAACGCGCCGGGTCACATGCACGACCGGTTCTTCACCGGTGTGGGTCAGCCGCTGCCGGAAGGCCAGACCGAGTTGCCCGAACCTGGCGAGCCGGACCTGACCTCGGTTCTGTCCATCGCAAGCGAGGTGGGCATGACGTTCGTGGCACCCGCTGGAGAACCGGCATAGCGCCAAAACCCAAACGTTGGAACAGAGTTGGCGGGATGCGAACAGATCCCGCCTACTTGATCCAAAGGCATGCGTGAGTTGGCTTGGTCCTTGAGTGTCTTTTTATCACTCTATCAAATCTACGCGCCGAAGGATTGTCCGTTTTGTGGGCCGCTTTTGCAGCATCCGGGTGGCTGGTGAACGGCGGTTGCGGGCTGTCGGTACAGCGTCATGAGGGATGGCTTTGAACCTATGCTGCGCTCCCCGAGGGCCATTAGCGCAACGCATTGCACCTTTTGCCATTGAACTCACAGATCGCGATCCGCGCGGGCCCTGGCTGGGGCTGCGCGAAGGGCCGGTCTGATGAGGGTGAAACCAGACTTCTCGAAAAAGCGACCCGTCCAAAACGGTCGATCGTAGCGAAAAACTCTTTGAGGTTCAGGATTGAGGCTGTAAGTGGCCTTCACGGCAAAATCAAATGATAGCGGGTATCATGGCCAATCGCATCAAACCCGATGACCGCGCCTCCTTTCGAGGTCATTTCTAAGCGTCGCAAGTCCTTCCCATCGGAGACACGCGTCAAAACTGGCGTTCAAACGGTGCGCGGGCGATGTAGAACTCCAAGAGAAACTCGGACGTAACGATCCTTGCCCTTGCTGCTCGGGGAGGCGCTACAAACGCTGCTGTCTGAAGTGCGGCAGGTTCGACGGCAGTCGCCGGGATTATTACTTTCAGAGAGCGCCGGTAATCCGGCGCTCGACAATTGCGCAACAACAAAGGCCCTGATCCTCAGCGAGCGGCTGAGGCGGCTTTGTTCTTATTTTCTTGCAAAATCTACACCTGTCATCCGCGTGTATGACAGGTGATTGCGCTCAACCCCCATACACTTCTGCTCAGCCACTAAAGAGAGTTCGGAGCCCAGCATGGATTTGCAATCAATTGGAATAGTCGCGCTCAGTCAAAAACATCAGACGAGTTATGACTCTGGGGATGAAGACGCTTACTATACCCATATGGCCAGATTGGAATTTATCAGTAGGCTGCAAGAGAAAGCACGATTGATGATTAAATGGGTATTTAAACGCCACCGCTCCATCAGCATTGCCCAACATCCACAACGAGCAAAGTTTACCACCAGATCATGACGCAAGGAACGAATGAAGATCGTGACGCCGTCCTCGCTGTCATAGAAGCCGAGACCGAAGCTTATCTCCAACGTGACTATGACGCCTGGCAATCCTATTGGCTTGATGGTCCACAGACACGTCGCGTCCAAACCCATGTCGCTACAGGCGTAACTTTGGTGAAAGGGGACGAGATCAAAGAGCAAATGAGACGCATTTTTTTGGAACCTGTTAAATGGAGTCCCCCGAAAGCGTTCGAACGCGAAAACCTGAATATGGTGATCAGCCGAGAGATGGCCTGGGTCAGCTATGACCAGAACAGCGATATGTCCAGCATCGCTGATGGAACCTTGCGCCGATATCATGAGCTCAAGATTCTGCAAAAGGTCGATGGGGTTTGGAAAATCAGTTGCTTGGTAAGCACCCAAATAAGAGCGAATTATGAAAATGCGCCTCTGATTGAGGTCGATAGGTCTGGCGACATGATCTGGATGAACGAAAGTGCAAAAAAGCGACTGCCGCTCCATCCGATGCTCATGAAGAAAGGGCGGAAACTCTGTGCAATCGACGACGAGGCGCGAATGCTACTTCTGGGGGCGCTGAATTGGCTTTATGAGATCAGAAGTCATCTCACACCCGGTTTGCGCGAGGAAGCTGTAAGCCGCATTGTTCCACTCGGACAAGACGATGCCGGTGTTGCACATGTCTGCTGGGCTCTGCTGCGTGATGGCAGATTTTTCATTGCATTTGACGATGAAGAGCGGCTGAATAGCCAAGTTGCGGCCGCTGCTGAAGCCTATGGCTTATCGGATACACAGGAAAAACTGGCCCTAAAGCTTATAGCAGGTGCTGATATCTCAACGGCTGCGGAAATTCTGGGAATAAGTCCAAATACCGCGAAAACGCACCTGCAAAGAATATATGACAAAATTGGTGTCCGATCGCAGTCCGCATTGGTGAGAATGCTGCTTACCGCCGTACATCGCGAAGTATAGAGCTTTGCCGATCTGGTTTTCTAAGCAGCTATTGGCACGAGCAATTGGTTTTCCGGTAACCGCAAACCTTGCAATGCAACCGTTGCGTGGTGTTCATCGCGATTGCCGAGACAGCGCGTTTCCGCCTGGGATCATGAGGTGATCTCGCTTAAGTTGATCTTTTGTCAGCATTTTTTGTGGAATTCCTGACGACAATATATGCATCGAGTCTTTCTGGTTCTGGCGGCTGTTGTTCCGTGATCCAATGTGCCAGCGCGTCTGCGACGCGTTCTCCCATTTGAGAAACCGGTAAATGTACGCTGGTAAGGGGTGGAACTGACACAGACGACGTCGGAAGATCGTCAACACCCACCATGGAAATCTGATCCGGTACAGCGATTTCTTGGGCTTGAAAGCCAAGCAAAATACCCAGCGCAACAACGTCGGACAGGCACAAAATAGCGTCCGGCTTCGTGTCAAGATTGCTCAGCTGATGTGCTACGTCAGCACCGCCTTGGTGACTGATCTCGGTTTCGAAGGTTGTAAGCTCTCCGGTGAACGGAAAGTCTTTGAGACCGGCAAGACGGGCACGCGTGCGGTCATTGTTATGAACGGGGCCATGTACGACCGCTATGTTACGATGACCCAGATCGTTAAGATGCTGTAATGCAAGTTGTGCCGCCGCCGCGTTGTCGTATCCGATCGTCGGCAGCGGGTTTTCAGGATCAAAGAATGACGTAATGATCGTTGGCATCATGGTGCGTTCGATCAGATCGTGAAATGCAGGGCTGTGCGTGACTCCTGTGACGATCAAGCCTTCTGCGCCGATATCCACTAGGCTTTTGGCTTTTTCGGCTTCGATGTCCAGATCTGCTTCGGTGGTCGCCACGATCAGAGATAATTGGTGGTCTGACAGTTTGCGCTCTAACGCGGCGAGAAACCGGGCAAAGATTGCATTGTCCAGAGTGGGAACCAATGCTCCGACAAACCGGGTACGGCCTGAATTGATCGCACGAGCGGCGGCACTTGGTACAAATTTCAGATCCGCAATGGCGGTCTGAACTTTTTCCAAAGTGTCTTTCTTTACGACAGCCGGTTCGTTCAAAACCCGCGAGACTGTGGCGACAGATACGCCAGCAGCTTTAGCCACATCTCTGAGATTTGCGCGTTTTTTGGGCTCTGGGTTTTTTTTCATCGAGAGGATTCATGTCCGTTTGGCGGGCTTCTGAGGAAAGAGTTGACATATGTAACTAGTTTCAGCAACCTCTGTAACTAGTTACATTTTGGGAATCCGATACGGATATGCTGGGGTCATCTGTCTTACATACGTTCACAAACTCGGGGTTTGATGGCCCTGGCCGCCATTTCCCCGGATTCCAAAAAGCGTCTGACACCCGCACCTACATCCTTGCCCCGCGAGAGACTGTCCGACTGGTTTTGCAGTCAGGAGATTTGCTGTCGATAGAAGGGTTTGGCCCGGAGCAGGCACTGGAAGTTGTGGCCTTTACCCAAGATGGGCGACCGGGATTGACTGCGTTGAATTTGTCGAAAACCGGGGTGGTCAAATGGGGCGATTTTGACGGTACACGGCTTCTGGCTTGGATTGAGGCGCAGGGTGGAGATCGGCAGGTTCCTTGTCACAGGCTGGACCGTGGGACCGAGCCGTTGATTCTCCGAACTGGCGACGCGGTTACGGTCTGGGTGATCCGTCCCACCGGGGTTGACGGGTTTATTGACGGCAGAGCGACTGGGAACATCACGGTCCTGCACAAGTCGGCGACGACCAAAGAGCCGCATCTGCCACCCTTGCTCGGTGATACGCGCGACGAATTTACGGTACAGCGCGGCAGCGCGCAGGCCTATGAGTTGAAGGCCGGCGAATTTGTTCAAATCATCGATGTTGAGGGTCAGCAATGTTCCGACTTTATGGCTCTGCGAGCCATGGGGTTAGATCAGGGACAAGAGTGGATGATCGACTCGACCGCGACCCGGTCGATGGTTCGGCGCTCTTATCCCATCCCCGGCTTATTAGACAAGTTCTTTGATCGCGAGATGCGCCCGTTGCTGAACGTGGTGCAAGACACATGTGGGCGGCATGACACATTTGGTTTGGCCTGCACCGCGCGCGGTTATGAAGAACGCGGGTTTCCCGGGCATCTGAATTGCTCCGATAACATGTCGAACGCTCTGGCCCCTTACGGTGTGGCGCGCCGAGCCGCGTGGCCCGCAATCAATTTCTTCTGGAGCACTTGGATCGATCCCAAGACCCATCACATTTTGACCGAAGAATCCCATTCGCGCGCCGGAGACTACGTCGCTTTGCGCGCTCTGGAGGACCTGGTTTGCGTTTCGACCGCCTGTCCTGACGATATCGATCCCATTAACGGCTGGAATCCGACCGATGTGCATGTGCGCATCTACCGACCCGAAACGCCCATCCGCAGAGCGGTTGCCTATCGCGAAAAGGAAGACGCGCCCATGTCGATCAGTCAGGAGTCTGCCTTTCACGACCGTTTGTCACCTCTCACCCAGCATTTTGCCCCGGCGCGCGATCTGTGGGCACCGGTCAGCTATCCGGCCTATGGCACATTGGGTGAATATTGGGCTTGCCGTCAGGCGGTAACTATTCAGGACATGAGTGGCTTACGCAAATTTGACGTTGTCGGCCCCGATGCCGAGGCTTTGATGCAGTTGGCGACAACGCGCAACGTAGCAAAACTGCCGGTTTGGCGCGGGTCGTACACGCTGATGTGCGACGAAAGCGGTTCGGTCATCGATGATGGTACACTGTTCCGCCTTGCACCCGAGATTTTCCGCTGGTGCTGCGGGTCCGAGGAAAGTGGCCGGGCTTTGCAAAAACTGGCCGATGCGCGCGATCTGCAAGTGAGGGTGCATGCGCTGCGTGGGGCGATGCCGAACCTCTCGATTCAAGGACCGAAGTCGCGCGACCTTCTGCGCAAGGTTGCCTTTACTCAGCCACATGTCCCCAGTTTGGATCATCTGAAATGGTTCGGTGTCACCGTCGCTCGTTTGAACGACCGTGAGGGCGCGCCTTTTATGCTGTCGCGCTCGGGGTATACCGGTGAATTGGGGTACGAAATTTTCTGTTCCAAATCCGATGCCGTTGCCATCTGGGACGCAGTTGTGGCTGCCGGGGAGGAGTTCGGGATCACCCCAATGGGTTCGGCCGCCCTCGACATCATTCGGATCGAAGCAGGGCTGGCCGCAGCCAACGCGGAATTCGCGCCGGGCGTCGATGCGTTTGAGGCCGGTTTGGGTTTTGCGGTCGATCTGACCAAGTCCGAATTCACCGGGAAAGAGGCACTGGAACGCAATGCGCGCGATGCGCGCCGGGTGCTCAAAGGACTGCTGATTGGATGTGACGACGTGCCCGCCCATGGGGCCCCTGTCTATGCAGGTGAACGGCAAGTGGGCCTGGTCACTTCGGCTACGCGCTCTCCGATGCTGGAACACGCAATCGCCATGGCGCGGCTTTCGGTCGAACACGCGGAGAACAGCACTCAACTGGAGGTCGGTCAACTCGACGGGCGAATGAAACGCCTGCGGGCCACCGTCACGGACATTCCATTCATCGACCCGCAACGCAAGCGGGCGCGCGCCTGATGGCGCAAATAACTCTACGCAACGGGAGAAACGATATGAAAACACTAAAGCTTACAGCAATCTTGGCTCTGGCCATGGGCGCGACAACGGCAATGGCACAGGACAAGGTCATGGTGGGCGAACCCAGCTGGCCCGGCGCCAAGATCATGAGCCGCGTGATCGGGCAGGTCATCGAAACTCGTCTTGGTGGTGAAGTCGGCTATGCTCCCGGCGCGAACGCAGTGATCTTTGCTGCCATGGATGGCGGGCGTGGTGACATCGACGTGCATCCGGATGTCTGGTTGCCGAACCAGTCGTCCTTTACCGATGAATATGTCGACCAAAAAGGTACCGTGGGTCTGTCTGCTGGCAGCTACGAAGGCCGTGCCGGGATCTGCGTGCCGAACTACATGGTCGAAGATCACAACATCCGCTCGATCTACGATCTGGCGACACCGGTCGCACAAGAGCTATTCGACTCGGATGGTGACGGCATGGGCGAAGTCTGGGTTGGTGCCTCGGGCTGGGCTTCGACCAACACCTTCAAGGTGCGTGTGCGGGACTACGGTATTGAGACCTTTCTAACACCGACCACCGAGGACGAAACCGTGTTCTATTCGCGTCTGAAAGATCAGATCGACCAGAAGAAAGGTGCGGCCTTCTATTGTTATGCGCCACACTACGTACACGCCTTGTATGACGTGACTATTCTGGAAGAACCCGAGCATGATGCGGCCACTTACAAGATGGTGCAGCCCGATCAGGATGCGGATTGGTACAACAAGTCTCATGTCAGCACAGGTGAGCCGGTCAAGACCGTGACCGTTGCACATTCCAAATCCCTGGATCAGCGCAACCCGGCAGCAGCGTCTTTCCTGGCCAATATCGACATGGATGCGGGTGAACTCAGCGGCTTGACTTATGAGGTCGTGGTCAAAGGCCGCGACACGGATGAGGTCGTCGCTGAATGGATCGCCGCCAATGGCGATACCGTCGACAGCTGGTTGGGTCTGACCACCAACTAAAACCTGCGCGCCCCTGGGTGCCGGGGGCGCGATCCAACTCAATTCCGATGGGGCCAAAATGACAGCGCAAATTGCAATCGACGCAAAAGGCGTGTGGAAAGTGTTCGGCGAGCGCTCGCAAGAAGCTTTGAACGCCATCCATAGTGAGGGGCTGAGTAAGGCCGAGGTCTTGGAGCGCTTCAACTGTGTTGTAGGTGTGGCTGATGCCAGTTTCGAGATCGAACGAGGTGAGCTGTTCTGCGTCATGGGCCTGTCGGGGTCGGGAAAATCAACCCTTGTGCGCCATGTAAACCGACTGCTGGAGCCTACAGACGGCCATATCTATCTGGATGGTGAGGATGTGATGGGCCTGAATGATGAAGGCCTGCGAGATCTGCGCAACCGTCGCGTCGCCATGGTGTTTCAGAACTTTGGCCTGATGCCGCACCGGACAGTGCGCGACAACGTAGCGATGCCGCTAGAAATCCGCGGCACCGGCAAGGCCCGCCGTTGGGAAGAGGCGGATCGCGTGCTGGAACTGGTTGAGCTGAACGGCTGGGAAGACAAATACGCACATGAGCTGTCGGGCGGGATGCAGCAGCGCGTCGGCCTCGCTCGCGCGATCGCCGCCGATCCAGAGATTTTGCTGATGGACGAACCGTTTTCGGCTCTTGACCCTCTGATCCGCAAACAGTTGCAGGATCAGTTCATGGATCTGAGCCACAAGTTGAACAAGACCACGATGTTCATCACTCATGACCTGGATGAAGCGATCCGTATTGGCCACCGGATCGCGATAATGAAGGATGGGCGTATTGTTCAAATCGGAACACCCGAAGAGATCATCCTCAATCCTGCCGATGACTATGTTGCCGACTTCGTAGCCGGGATTTCCAAGCTCAATATGATCTTCGCCCATGCCGTTATGAAACCCGTCGACGAGTTCGAAGCACATCACGGAGAGGTGCCTCAGGACGCAAAAGAAGCCCATCCGGATATGGATTTGTCTGATCTAATGAACCTCTGCGTGGATGGTCACGGCGTAGTGGCGGTGACACAGGACGGCAAGACCGTAGGCGTGATCAACCGTGCGGGCCTAATCCGTGCGATCCAGGACAGCCAGGCATAAGGGGACCGTTATGAAACATGTTGATGTCCAACAGATCCAGCCGGAAACCGCCGACCGCCTAAATGGGCTGATCGGAGATTTCGTGGGGCAGGAACAGTCATATTACCAAAAGACCTTCTCCTACATGATGCAGGCGCCAGGCTATCGCTTTACGCTGAACAAGGCAGCGGCGATCCTCGGACCGATCTGGTTCGGCGCACGGGGGCTATGGTCATGGTTCTTGGGATTTCTGGTGCTGGAAACACTAGCCTATATCCAGATCGGGCTGGGCTTGTTCGGAGATCTCGGGCGCGAGTTTCGCGAGCGCGCGGAACAAATCGAGCAAACGTTGGAGCTTCGACGCCAACAGATCACCGCAGCAGAGCAATCTGGAGCTGCGTCGCTGGATTCGCTGAAACGTGCAGCTGAATCCTTGGAAGGGGCCTTGGCCGGCGCACAAGAGGCTGCACGCACAGCAGACTCAACTGGCTTAACCTATCTGACCGTCGGCATTGTTTTGTTGTTGGCCGTCAAGTTTCTTGCCGCTTCTCTGGCCAATTGGACGCTTGAAGGGCAATTTGCGCGGTGGCGCTCTGACCCGAGCGTGGCGCACGGGTGGTCGGTCACCCGACTAGCCGTGGCTACAGCGCTGACCTTCGTGGTGGTGATCTTGTCGATGATCAAATTCGCGCAGCCTGATGCTTTGGCTGTGCTCAAAACCTTCCCCACCAACCGCGACTGGCGTTTGAATGTCGGAGACGGTGTGCAGGCCGTGTTTGAATGGACCAAAACCGCCGGGCGAGGCTTCTTTGACGGGCTGACCTTAGGGATGCGTACTCTGCTGGACTGGATCGAAGTTGTGCTGGTTGATACCCCCTGGCCGGTAGTGGCTATGGTGATTATCATGCTGGCCTACCTTTCGGCTGGCGCCCGCGTGGCGATTTTTACCGGCGCAGCGCTGGCTTATCTCGGGCTTCTGGATTTCTGGGAAAAAGCGATGACGACCATCGCGCTGCTTGGCGCCGCCGCGCTGATTTCGATTACCTTGGGTATCCCTCTAGGTATCTACTGCGCGCGTCGTCCGCGTGCGTTTGCCATCGTGAGGCCGATTTTGGATTTCATGCAGTCAATGCCTTCCTTCGTCTACCTGATTCCGGTTGTGGCCTTTATCGGCTCTGGCAAGCCTGCTGGCGTGGTCGCGACCATGATATTTGGTAGCCCACCAGTGATCCGTTTCACAGTGCTTGGCTTGCAGCAGGTCCCTGAAACCGTGCGCGAAGCCGCCTTGGCCTTTGGCGCAACACCGCGCTATTTGCTCTGGCGTGTTGACTTGCCCTTGGCGCATAAAACAATCATGGCCGGTGTAAACCAAACCATACTGATGTCGCTGGCCATGGTGGTTGTCGCCTCGCTGATCGGCGCAAAAGGATTGGGTGAGGACGTGCTGGAAGCTCTGCAATATGCAGCGGCGGGGCAGGGGATACTTGCCGGTCTTGCGATCCTGTTCTGCGCACTCATCCTGGACCGGATTGTTGCGGGTAAGAGATAACGAGAAATAGTCAGCAGACGTCGATGCGGCTTTAAACTGAACCAGCGAATCCGATTGCCAGTTTGAGCTGTCGCCTCAGGCTACATGATGCGGTATCCAAGCCATCTTGGCGAGCAGTCGCGCCGTTCGCCATTCCAAAGTGGCTTCCAGTCCACGACACAGCGTTGTTCGGTGCTGAGCCCACTTTGACCAAGTCAGTTTTCGGGCCATTTGCAGACGGTAGTGATACCGCCTCTGACGAGTTCGGTATCTGTTTTTTTTACGCGGCTCTCTCGAGCTGCTTAACTAGTTTTTCGTACTTCCTGATCCTAGAATCGAGGTCTTTCTGAGTTTTCAGTTGTATTCTTGTGATACGGGAGTCGCTCTCCTTTTGGATCTTCTTGGCGTAGGCCGCCCAAGAAACCGGATCCCATTTGAATTTTCTGTTTTCCACGATGTCGACATAAGCCGCCGCCCAAAACGAAGGTTTGTTCATATCAGACCATGCCTTCAGTGTGGCTTTCGCGAAGAGGACAAGGTTCCCGTCCGCCTTTACGTCGTCGGACACTGCGCCACCGACCAATTGGGCGTATTGGTCCGCTTTACTACCGACAAAACCCTTTAGCGTTTCTTTGTTCAGCTTTGCGAGTTCGGCGCCGGTTACTTTAGTAGATTTTTGTGCGGCAACAGCCAGATTGCTAAGGCCCACAGCCATGGTGGCCAGCATCGCAATCAAATCCTTCTGATCCGTAGCTTTCTTGCACTTTTGCAAGTCGCGCGCGTTTTCTTTGCGAAGTCTTTCAAAGTCACTGTTCATCTCCGCACGAAGCTTCTTGAGTTTGCCCAGAACTTGCTTGTAACGCGTGAGAGTTTTCTTTTTGTCTGACATTTTACCTATTCCTATTTTTACTTGTTAATCAGGATACTTACTTCGTACGGCACGCAGGTTTCCGCGAAAGCCGAGCTGGTTTAGTGGTCAAGTTCATTCCGAAGACCTCCTGCCTATTTCAAGCGCTTGAGCTCTACGTTCTTGATAAATTGCTGATCAAACCGACCAGGCTCGAACCTCGCGGACTGTCCTTTTTGAAGCGACACCAGTTTTCTTGAAAAAGTAACTTGTCGAATTGTGGCATTGCCAAAATGAGAACTTAGAGATGCTCGAAACTTGAAGTTACCATTCTCGTCCAGGGTTGCTTTGGCTTTGGGCAACCCAGCTGAATTGCCGGTAAAGTCGCGATGGTAGGTCAAAGATAATTCGTCGCTTCCGTTTCGACTGAAACGGTACACCGAAAGCACTTCCTGACGTCCGGGTTTGTAATACGGATCGTAGTGGTATTTGGCATATTCATCGTCCCAACGGCGGCGAACAACAACCTCATAGCTCCCATCCAAAGCGGCGAGATTTGTAGTCGTCGCAGATGAATTGGGCTCAACGCTTCGGTTGTCTATTTTTGGCACTCGGGCGAGCAGCATCTCATATGTATTTTCATTGAGATATCCAGTCTGAGACAAACCGTTTGCGGCCTCGAAACGACGGAGAGCTGTTCTCGAGCGAGGTCCGAACAATCCATCCGCAGCGCCTGGGGAAAATCCTGAACTGTCGAGTGCTCTTTGGATGCTGCGGTATTCCGCGCGTCCGATTCCCAATGCGTTTTCTGCGACAACCAATGGATCAGGGGCCGTATTCGTTTCAGGGACCTCTCTGGATGGTTGGAGAACAGCTAGATCTGTTTCGCCTTGTTCTTGAGTGCTTTGGGGCGCGGGGTCTGAATTCTGTCGAGGCTTGTTGGCAGCGCTCGCCGTCACCTGTTCCGACAATTGCCTGGCAATGTTGGCCGCTGACGTTTCCGGAAACGTATCCACGATCTTTTGCATGGCTTGGAGACGCGCTTTTTGGTCGGGGATGCCAACCGCCAGGTTCAATTGTTGTGTGGCCAGGTTTTCGTCGCTCAATTTTTCTTTTGGAGTTTCAACCGTCCCAACCGAGATCCTGAAATAGAATTCGCGCGACATCTGGCTAACAACCTCGGGGCGCTGTCTGCCATCAGTTTCTTCCAGAACATCTGCAGACACGCGCTTGAGCATTGTAGAAACTTCAATACCTGGAGTTTTGATGTGACTGAGAAGCGCTTTGGTAAACGGAGAATTCGGTCCAGTTCCATCATAAGCTATTTTTCCGGGGGTCGTGGCAAAAGCGACGAGGCTGTCACTATATGCACCTCCCACCACAGCAAGCCCTCGACCCAGCCCAAGTGAGCGCGCCTGGTCCGGCACCCGATCCCTCAATGCGTTTGCAAGCGGGTTGTCTCGGCAGGCATCGATAAAAGCAATTGAGGTCGCGGCTCGGCTTTCCATCAGGTACAATACCTTGGACAGCCGTACAGCTTCGGAGTCGATAAGATGTTGGTTCTGAACTTTTGCGTCAACTGAAAGCAGGTAGTTTTCCCCCCGCAATTGCATTCCATGTCCGGCATAGAAAAAAAGCGCATGAGTTGCGCCATCAAGCCTTTGTTCAAAACGCAAAAGGGCTTCGCCAAAGTCTCTTTGAGACGCATTTTTGACTTCGATGACTTCGAATCCAAGTTGTTTCAAAACTTTGGAGATTTCGAAGGCATCGTTTACAGGATTTGTTAAGCGTTCGGTGTTTTCATAGTCACTATTGCCAACAACAAGCGCCACTCGCGAGGCAAGTGACGGCGCTGCAAAGCCGAGGAAAACGACACAGAAAAATAGAAAAAACCTGAGCAACTTGGTGACCCCCCACAAACTCTTCAAGCCAGTATTCGATTTCCTTCTCGATGTTGGGCACACATAATACGCGGCTTTCAAACTTCCGCTGTGTGCTATTTCACATTCATAACAGAAACCAATTGAATCGATAAATCCTCAGGAACCTCTACCCGTTACGAGCGATGTTTGCTTCGTCGTTTCACTCTTGAGAACGCATCGTAACGCGGGTTTTTGCTGAATTGGGCAGAGCTTATGGCGTTCGCATTCGTTGCCGTTATAGGGACAGTACCATCAGGCGAATGCGCTCAGATCGGTGAGGCCTAATCGCCCTGAGATTGAAGTTTGCGCCCTTCGGGAGTCTTTGCCTTTCTGAACGTGATGTACCTGACGTTTACCAGCGCCCAGCATCGCCCTCGCGTTTGAGTTCGGCCTTTCGGCTTTCGAATGCATCCAACGCAAAATCCCTTAAGAGGTGTAACTTGCTTCCTTTGATATTATGCGCTGTGCCTGCTCAAAGGACGAGGCATTAACCCACCTCTCAATCCACCCTCGATAAATAGTAGATTCTGGGGAAGAGTGGAATGCAGTAGAATAGTTAAGTCACTGAAGATGCTACGCTAAACAAAACCATGACACCTGGTGAAACAGGAATTAGGTGTCTCTCTTAGACACCTAATCCCCGAACCCAAGAACTTACGTTTTTTGATTTCGAATACTGCGCCATCGTGTGACAGCGCAGCAGGGTATTCTGCACCGACCCCTATTCCCCGTCAGCCAACAGCCTGTTCCGACACGATCTCACCAAACTTTGTAAAGAACTTGCCCGACAGCTTTTTGGCCGTTCCCGCAATCAAGCGGCTGCCGAGTTGAGCGATCTTTCCGCCGACATCGACCTTCGCGGTGTAGGCGAGGATGGTTTCGTCACCATCTTCGGTCAGGGTAACGTCTGCACCGCCTTTGGCGAACCCAGCCGCACCACCTTTGCCCTCGCCCATCAAAGAAAACCCGTCCGGCGCGTTGGTTGTGTCCAGCGTGACCTCACCGGCGAATTTCGCTTTGACTGGGCCGATTTTCAGAACAACCTTGGCTTCCAGATGATTGGGCTCGGATTGTGTGAGTTCCTCACAACCTGGGATACACTCGCGCAATATCTCTGGGTTGTTCAGCGCTTCATAGACAACGTCACGCGGGGCGGTGATCCGAATTTCGTCACTCAGTTCCATTCGACTTTCCTTTGTTCAACAGCATCTTGGATAGACACGAAGTGCCTCTTGCGTGGCGTCTTCTGCAGATTGTTCCGGGCGTTCTGGCCACAGTTTGCGCACCCATTCAAGCAAGTTTTTCATCATCTGACACCTCACTTTCGCTATCCGTGTTCCGCCAACGGATGATCTCGGCGAGGATCGACAAGGCGATTTCGTGTGGATCGACCGCGCGAATGTCCAACCCGGCAGGCGCCTTCAGTTGCGAAACCCGCTGTGCGGCCATACCCTTTGCGATCAACCTATCGCCCAGAACCTTTGCCTTGCGGTGGCTTGCCACCATCGAAACCCGACGCGCCGAAGATTCCAAGGCGGTTTGCAATGCCGCAGCGTCTGCATGGCCTTGTGACGCGACGACCACGAAGTCGCGCGCTTCGATTCCCAGGGAGGCCATGTCCTCTGCGTCAAACGCGAGGTAATCCGAGGACCATTCGGTGCCTTGCGCGACACAGACCCTGAATCCGGCAAGCGCCGCATGAGCCGCCAGCGCCTTGGCGATCGGCGTGTCCCCAAACAAGACCAGCCGATGCGCGTGCTGATAAGGCTCGACCAGCAGATCGACCGTACCGCCAGACGGACAGCCACTGTTGAACATATGCACATCATCCGGGTCTGCCATGGTCACCACCTTGCTTGACGGTTTCACCCGGATCATCCGGGGTGCGCCTTCTGCCAGCGCCTGTTGGGCCGAAACCCGCACCGCCCGTTGCACGCAAGCGCCACCCAGATGCCCCAGTATCTGGCCATCCCGCGTGATCGCAGCTTTGGCCCCCGCTTTGGCCGAAGTCGCATCGGCCGTCCGCAACACCGTAGCCACGCAGAAAGCCTGACCCTTTTCCCGCAGCGTGTCGATGGTATCGAAAATGTCAAAACCGGGCATAGGCTAGTTCCTTCACAGTTTCCGAAATTCAGGCTCAAGCGCGGCCAATGCGTCCAGAGTATTTGCCGGTAGATGGGCATCCAGATGAGGCAGCGCTGCCTGCATGGCCGCAGCTATGGGTTCGTAGTTCTGCCATCCTTTCAGCGGGTTGAGCCAGACGACTCGTCGCGCTTTGCGCTGAAGGCGCGCCAGAACCGCGCCCAGCGCTTCGGGGTCTGAACTGCAATAGCCATCCGACAGGATCAGAACGATGGTGCGCCCGTTCAGAGCGCGCGCGCCATAGCCGTTTAGAAAACTGTCCAGACTGCCCGAGATATCGGTGCCACCACCAAACCCCTCGGCCATCAGCGACAACCGCCCGGCGGCGCGCAGCGTGTCATGGTCGCGCAAAGCATCCGTAACCCGCATCAACCGTGTGTGGAAAAGATAGGCATCCGCCTCGGCTCCACTACCGATCAACCCCTTGAGGAAAGCAAGAAACACCCGCGCATAAACGGTCATCGACCCGCTGACATCGCTCAGCGCCACAATCCGCATGGGACGGGGCGGCCGCGCACGGCGATAAAGGTCCAACGGCTCTCCTCCACGCGCCAGACTGGCCCGCTGTATCCGCCGCATATCCAGAGCGGGACCCCGCAGCGCCTGTTTGCGCCGACGCGAACGGCGGTCGCGCATCGCCCGCGCAAGCGCCATAGCCGCCTGTTCCGCCTGTTTCAGAGACTGTTCATCCATCAACTCGCGCAGATCCCGGCGCGACAGGTTGGCTGTTTGGGTCGCCATCAACCGCCCATCCGTTCCTTCACCTTCTCCATCACCCGGATCGGGAATGGTGGCCGCCTGATCAGAGCCCGTCTGGGAATTGTCCGTGTCTTGGTTCAATCCTTGCCAAATCATCGGCTTTGCGGATTGCACCCGCACATGAGACGACTGAGCCGTGCCCTGCCGTTGCTTGCCCGCATTGAACCAATAGGCATCGAACAGTTCATCAAACCGCCGCCAGTCCTCGGCACCCCCGGCCAACAAAACGCACAAGGCTTGCCGCGCCTGCACCGCATCGGTTGCCTCGGTCGCGGCAAGCGCCGCCAGCGCATCCCCGGTTTCCGCCGGGCCCACACGCATCCCGTTCATCCGCAGATGGGCGATAAACCCCGCCATCCGGTCGGCCAGACCCGCCGCGCGAGCCGGAAAGCGCGTCACTTGCATCACGCCACCTTCCCGATCAGCCGGTCCATCACCTCGGGCGGGGCGGCGTCATAGTCCGCCGCCGTCTTGAGCAGACAGACCAGAGTAGCCTGCACTGCCTCGCGCGATTGCGTCATATCGTTGACGCCCAACCCGGATAGAGCCGCCGCCCAATCCAGCATCTCGGCAATGCCCGGCGTTTTCTCCAAATCCTCACTGCGCAGGGCCTGCACAACGCCGACGATCTGCCGTGCCAACAGCCCCTCGACCTCGGGCATCCGCGCCCGCAGGATCGCCAATTCAGTCTCGCGCGATGGGTAATCCAGAAAGCTGTACAAACACCTACGCCGCAATGCGTCCGACAGATCCCGCGTGCCGTTTGCGGTCAGGATCACCACCGGCCGCGATCGCGCCTTGATCGTCCCCAGCTCAGGGATCGTGATCTGATACTCAGAGAGGATTTCCAGCAGATAAGCTTCAAACTCCTCATCCGCCCGATCAATCTCATCAATCAGCAAAACCGGAGATGTGTCTTGTGATATAGCCTCTAACAAAGGGCGTTTCAGCAGGTATTCATCAGAAAACAACTGCGCTTCCCCAACACCACCATCCGCCTCGCGCGCTCGGATCGCCAGCAACTGCCGCTGATAATTCCACTCATAGATGGCGTGGCTGGCATCCAGCCCTTCGTAGCATTGCAACCGGATCAGCTGTGTTTCAGACCACGCCGCCATCGCCTTGGCCACCTCGGTCTTGCCGACGCCGGCAGGCCCCTCAAGCAACAAAGGCCGCCCCAAGGCCCGCGCCAGATGCAGCGCCATCGCCAGGCGGTCGTCAGCGACATAGCCCTGCTCGGCCAATCCGTTTTGCACTTCCATCAAAGTCACAACCAGGATCCCATCTTCATCTGGCCAAAAATATCCCGGGGGAGGTTCGGAGGGGGTAGAACCCCCTCCGTCCGGTCGGACCGGCGCCAGCCGGTCCGAACCCAATCACCCATGCAGCCCCAACCCGTTGGCGATCTTCCAGACCCGCCAATGATCATGCGGCATATGGCTTTGCACCAACCCAAACGGCCGGAACGCGTCATGCACAGCATTCGAGAACGCGGGCACACCGCCCACATTCGGGCTCTCTCCCACGCCCTTGGCTCCAATCGGGTGATGCGGCGACGGCGTTACCGTGTGATCGGTGGTGTAGTTTGGTGTCTCCCAGGCTGTTGGGAGGAAAAAGTCCATCAACGTGCCGGTTTTGACATTGCCCATCTCGTCATAGGCAATCTCTTGCCCCATCGCGATAGCCAACGCTTCGGTCACACCGCCATGCACCTGCCCTTCGATGATCATCGGATTGATCCGCGTGCCGCAATCATCCAGTGCATAGAACTGCCGCACTTCCCACTCGCCGGTATCCACGTCAATCTCCATGACACAGATATAGGCCCCGAACGGATAAGTCATATTCGGCGGGTCGTAATAGCTGACAGCCTCCAACCCTGGTTCCAGCCCCGGGATGGCCTGGTTATAGGCTGCAAAGGCGATCTCTTTCATGGTCTTGAACCGCTCGGGCGCGCCTTTGACGGCAAAACGATCCACATCCCATTCGACATCGTCGTCATGAACCTCAAGCAGATAGGCCGCGATCATCTGCGCCTTGGCGCGGATCTTGCGCGCGGCCATCGCCGTTGCCGCCCCCGCCACTGGTGTGGACCGGGACCCATAGGTCCCAAGACCGTATGGCGCGGTATCCGTGTCGCCCTCTTCCAGCGTGATGTCATCAGCGGGCAGGCCAATCTCGCTGGCGATGATCTGGGCGAAGGTCGTGGCATGGCCCTGACCTTGGCTGATCGTCCCCAACCGCGCGATTGCAGAGCCGGTTGGGTGGATACGGATTTCGCAGCTGTCGAACATGCCCAGCCCAAGGATATCGCAGTTCTTAACTGGCCCGGCCCCGACGATTTCGGTGAAATGCGTCAGGCCAATCCCCAGCAGCTTACGGCTCTTACCGGCTTTGAACTCCTCGATCCGCTGCGCCTGTTCTGCGCGCAGACCGTCATAGTCCACAGCTTTCAGCGCTTTGTCCCAGGCCGTGTGGTAATCGCCCGAGTCATATTCCCAGCCCAGCGCAGATTGGTACGGGAACTGATCGGCCTTGATGAAGTTGATCCGGCGCAGCTCTGCCGCGTCCATGTTCAACTTGATGGCCAGCACCTCGATCATGCGTTCGATGAAATAGGCTGCCTCGGTCACCCGGAAGGAACAGCGATAGGCTACCCCGCCCGGTGCCTTGTTGGTATAGACACCGTCAACGGCCAGATAAGCGGTCGGGATGTCGTAGGACCCGGTGCAGATATTCATGAACCCCGCCGGGAATTTGGTCGGGTCGGCACAGGCGTCAAAGCCGCCATGATCCGCCGTGGTATGGCACCACAAACCGGTGATCTTGCCATCCTTCGTGGCCGCAATCTTGCCCTGCATCCAGTAGTCGCGGGCAAAGGCGGTAGACATCAGGTTTTCCATCCGGTCCTCGACCCACTTTACAGGCTTGCCGGTGACGATCGAAGCCACAACCGAGCAGACATAACCCGCATAGGCCCCGACCTTATTGCCGAATCCGCCGCCAATATCGGGGCTAATCACACGGATATTGTGTTCAGCCACGCCCGAGATCAGCGAGACAACGGTGCGGATCGCGTGCGGCGCCTGAAACGTGCCGTACAGCGTCAATTTACCCGTCACCTTGTCCATGCTGGCCACACAGCCGCAGGTTTCCAGCGGGCAGGGATGGGTCCGGTGGTAATAGACCATCTCTTCGGCGACCACGTCGGCCTCGGCCAGAACTGCTTCGGTCGCGTCCTTGTCGCCCTGTTCCCATGTGAAAATGTGGTTGTGATGCTTACGGGGGCCATGCGCGCCTTCGGTCTGGCCTTCCAGGTCTTCGCGCAGGACCACATCGGATTTCAGTGCCTCGAAAGGGTCGGTCAGAACCGGCAGTTCCTCGTACTCGACTTCGACGAGTTCCACCGCATCCGCAGCGATATAACGGTCTTCGGCCACGACATAGGCGACCTCCTGACCCTGAAACAGCACTTTTCCATCGGCCAGCACCATCTGTTTGTCACCAGCCAGCGTCGGCATCCAGTGCAGGCCCAGCGGCGATAGGTCTTCGGCGGTCAGTACTGCAATCACACCGGGCAGCGCCAGCGCCGCCTCCTTGTTTACGCTCACCACGCGGGCATGGGCATAGGGAGAGCGGACAAAGTCGCCAAACAGCATCCCGTCCAACTTGATGTCATCGACATAATTGCCCTTGCCCTGGGTAAACCGCACATCTTCAACGCGTTTGCGCGAGCTGCCCATGCCTTTGAGGTTGGCGGCGCGTTCTTCGGGGGTCATGGTCTGGTCGTTCATTCCGCGGCCTCCTTCTGAGCATTCAACATATCCGCCGAGGCCGAGATCGCCTTGACGATGTTCTGATAGCCGGTACAGCGGCAAAGGTTCCCTGCCATGCCAAAACGGATGTCTTCTTCGGTCGGGTTCGGGTTTTCCTGCAGCAGGCGATGCGCGCGGGTGATCATGCCCGGCGTGCAAAAGCCACATTGCAACCCGTGATGTTCGCGGAACATCTCCTGAATGACACCCAGGCTCCCGTCCTCGTTGGTCAGGCCTTCGACGGTGGTGACATCGGCTCCGTTCACCTGTGCCACAAAAGTGGTGCAGGATTTGACCGACTTGCCGTCGATATCCACGGTGCAAGCCCCGCAATGGCTGGTTTCGCAGCCGATATGAGGCCCGGTGATTTTCAGATCTTCCCGCAGGAAATGGATCAACAGCGTGCGCGGCTCGGCCAGACCTTCGACCTGCTTGCCGTTCACGGTGAGTTTGACGTGCATTTTCGACATTTGTTGTTCCTCCCCTCAACCCGCGCGGCTTTGTGCGCGGTCGATGGCGCGGCGCAACATCACGGCGGCCACGTGTTTCTTGAATTCGACGGGGCCACGATTGTCGGCCACCGGGTCAATCGCGTCGAGCATTGCGGCAACGCAGCCCTCGACATCGCCACTTGCGAGCGCCGCGCTGGCACCCTCGGACCAGACCGGCGTATCGGCCAGATTGGTCATCGCGACCGAGGCCGTGCCATTGCCGACCATCACCGCAGCCGCGGCAGTGGCATAATCTCCGATCTTGCGCTTTTGCTTTTCATAGGCCTGCCCGACAGCTGCACCAGGCACGGGGATATGAATGCGGGTTAGGATCTCTTCATCCTCACGCGCGGTGAAATATGCAGCCTCATAGAAGTCGCGCGCCGCGACGCTGCGATTGCCATCGGGGCCGGACAGATCAAACGTGGCGTTCAGGCATTGCATAAGCCCCGGCATGTCGTTGCCCGGATCACCATTGGCCACATTGCCCCCTACAGTGCCGACATAGCGGACCTGCGGATCGGCGATCTGCAACGCGGCCTCGCGGATCAGCGGGATCGCCGAGGCCAGCCCGTCATGGGTGATCAACTCATGCTGCGTAACCATCGCACCCAATGACACCGTGTCGGCTCCGACCTCGATGCCCTTCAGTTCTTCAATGGCTTGCAAATCGACCAGATGGCCCATCTCAGCCATGCGCAGCTTCATCATCGGGATCAGGCTGTGCCCACCCGCAAGCACGCGCGCCTCATCTCCGTGTTCCTGTAGAATGCCGATGGCCGAGGCGATGTCGCCTGGCCGGTGATACTCAAAACCGGCTGGTATCATGTTTTCCTCCCTGGGTCCGAGCGGTATGCCTTGGGGGACCTGGAACAAGGAAAGGATGACGCGCGTAGGCGATCCAGCAGGCAGAAACCGGGCGCGCAGCTTGTTTCACGAAATGCGAATAAGCTGCACGAGCTGCGATCAGAGGCCCAGCGCTTCGCGAATATCCGTCAGGCGTGATCGGCTGACCGGCACCTTGGCCAACGCATCAACCCCGTCGAAATAGCAGGTGCCATTGTCCTTATGCCGCTCAAAGCTAGAGACGTGTTTGGGATTGACCAGATAACTGCGATGCGCGCGCAGGAACCCGTCCGGTTTCAAACGGGTCGCCGCCTCGGTGATCGACCAGGGACAGAATAATTTCTCAGATCCCATGTAGAGAACGGTGTAATGCCCCTCGGCCCGGATGGCGGCAATACTGGCAGGTTCGGTGAAAAAGGTCTGTCCTTCCCGCTCAAACGGTACACCCGCGCGCAAGGTCGCCGGCTTCGGCACGGATTCTAGGCTAGGCTGCTCTTTGGGTTCGATGAACGAAATACCGGTCAACAGAAAGGCACCGCAGATCAAAAAAACCGAAACCGTAACACCCATTGCCAGAATCTGATTGTCCAGCGCTGGACCCGCCCCACCCGCGCTGCCGGTGGCGACAAAATCGGTCAGTCCCGTTGCCACGAAATGCATCGAGAACACGGCCAACCCGAAACAGATCGTCCCCAGCAAGATATTGCGCTGAGTTCGATTGCCATAAGCCACCCAGATCGCCGCCACAGACAGGATCACCGAGGCCAGTGTCGACAAAGCTACATCAAGCAGGTTGTAGACAGGGCGGCAGAGCTGCATTCCGGCCATGCCGATATAGTGCATCACCACAATGCCCAACCCGACAATGATCCCCGATCCAATAATCGTCTGCGACGTGCGCGGCCGGAAATGCAGAACGAGCAATGCCAACCCAACCATCAGGATCGCAACCAAGGCCGATATCAGCGTGATCAGCGCGTCATAGTAGAACAGGATCGGCAATTGCAGGCCCAGCATGGCCACAAAATGCATCGACCAGATGCCACCACCCAGAATGACCGCTGCCAATGCGACCACAAGCTTGCGCCGTTGCGGCTCTAACTTGGAGGCGCCATGGGTCAGGTAGAGGCCGGTAAATCCTGCCATCAGCGCCACCGCCAACGAGGCCGCCACAAGCCAGCCGTTATGCGAATAATCCAGCATCGCGTTTGCGCTTCCTCCCTGACGCAAGCGTGACGTTAGCAAACGGAAACGAGCGCGACAATCTGAGAGCCAAAGACAAAGGCACGCAACTATTGAATGACGGCGTTTTCCCAGGCTGAGATGAACTTTTTCCTCTTCAGGCTATCCAGAAACGTCAACAGGGCAGGGTTCAGACCAATGGTTTCCTGTTCGCTCACAGTGTCCTCCGCAACCAGCAAAGGAAGGGGCGATTGAGTGGTGGAATCATTTGGTCTGTCCGAAACAAGATACCGCAAGAACTGCTGAGCGGCCTGAACTGATTGGGTCTCGTTGGAAACCATCACCGTCCGCATCATGGTTGTTTGAAAATCTGACGGCAGAATGACTTCCAGGGCATCCTGCCCTTCGGCCTGCGCGCTCGCATAGCTGCCAAGCACATTATACGCGACGTGAATCTTGCCATCGACAAGATCAGAAATCATGTCTCCCGAGCAGCAATAAAGCTTAACTCGTAGCCCCCCCATGATCTCCATCAAGCGCCAGTAGGTTTCCGAGACACGAGAATCCTGTGTAGCAAATAGATAACCCAAACCCGATTCTCGAACATCATATGTTCCGATTTTGCCGCGAAACATGTCAGGCCGTTCGCGCATCGCTTCGATCAAGTCCTGACGGGTTTCAGGTAACGCGCGTCCTTCGAAAGCAGAACGATTGATAACAATCGTAGCGGGTTCAGAGGTAAAGGCGAAAAGGCTATGGTGCCATTGTGTCCATGGTGGAACCTCCACATCTTCCAGCCGAAGCGCAAAACCGTCATTTGCAAGCTTTAGCTGCAAGTCCATTGCGCTTGAGATAATCACATCGAATGCACTGGGATTTGCCCGCACCCGCCGGTCGATATCCGCCGAGCCGGTCACCAGGTATTCGACACTGATCAGGGGGTTTTCTGCGACAAATCCTTCGATAAAAGGAGCAAAAAGCAAGGTGTCGGTGCTGGAAATAACGCGCAATTGCGGCCCCTCGGCACCCTCATTGAACACAAAACGCTCTTCCCAATCATCGGCTGACGCACAAAGGGGCAAGAGAAGCAGGATTACAGCGATAAGATAACGCATGCGCCGCCCTCTGGCTTGTTTGACAACTCCAATGTGCCGCCATGTGCGGTGGCCACGTCTTGCGCGATGGTCAAACCCAATCCAGAACCAATTGTTCCGGTCGCATTCTGCCCGCGTTCAAATCGTCTTGTCAGCATGTCGATTTCTTCTGACGGAAACCCAGGGCCAGCATCGCTGACCTTAATCTGAACATTTGGGTCTGCCCTGACGTCTATGACGACCGTGCTGTCCACAGGGGCGTATTTCAACGCATTATCGATCATATTCCGCACCGCGTTTTGCAACAGGATCGGATCACCGGAATAGGGTACCGCCCGCGCTCCGGTCAGAGATAACGTGAGCTCTCTCATCTCCGCTATGGGTGTCAGCCGCTGGACAAGATCTTTGGTCAATACAACAAGGTCGATGTCTTCACGCTCCAGATGATCGGCACGAAACGTAATCATGGCGTGGTCCAGCAATTGCCCAGCCGCACGAGAGCTTTCGTCAATTGCGCGCACCATGGCCCGCAAAGCTTCGCGATTCTCTTTGCGTTCGACACGATGAAGCGTCGCTTCGGCATAAGACCTGACAGTCGCCAATGGCGTACGCACGCGATGGGCTGCTTCGGCGATGAAGTCTTCAGACTGACCAAGCGACTGATCCAACCGCCCCATCAAAGAATTCAACGAGGTCACCAACGGTGCCATTTCACGCGGGACAGGCTTGCGAAACGGGCTGAGGTCCTGCGGCCCACGGCGGGTGACCGAGGTCGTCAATTTATTCAGCTGACCAATGGTCGTTGACGCGACCCAAAAGGACAGGCAGGCAGCCAACAGAAAGAACCCAATTCCCAGAAACGCGGCATTGCGTGAAATCTGATCCATGGTTTGGGACAACGCGTCCTGGGTTTGGCCAAGCGCCACTTCGATCTGAGTCTGTTTTCCAAGCCCGACCAAAGTTCGCCCCGCATTCACCTGGCGAATGCTTTCACCCTGCATTTCCGTCGATTGGAACGTCCAATTTGCCTGTGCGACTGGTTCGTCAACTTGCAACTCATCATATCCGGAAATGAACGCGCCATCCTGATAGATGGCATAGAACACGCGATCGTCCGACGGTGTTGTCAGCATTGAAAACGCCGCATACGGGATGTCGATTTCAAGTTGCCCATCCCGGATCGCAGCCGCATCGAGGATCGAAGCTACAGAGGCGCTCAGAATATTATCCTGACCTTGCTGGGCTACGCGCGCTGCATAGCTGCGCACTGCAAGAAATAGCAGGATGGCCAATATCGCCGCACCACCGATCAGTGTCAAAACAAGGCGGTTTCTTAGCGACCCAGAGACAGTGGGGCTATCCGTCATGATCCAACCTGTAGCCCAACCCGCGCAGGGTGGTTATCTTCAAGTCCGAAGCTTCGAGGTGTTTTCGCAACCGCCCGACGTAAACTTCGATCGCGTTGTCAGAAACATTGTCATCATAGGTGAATAGCCTATCGGCCAGTTTCTGCTTGGAAAAAACCTGACCCGGAGCATTTATGAACAGCTCCATCAGCCTTAACTCGCGGTTTCGTAGCGAGATGTCGCGACCGCCGACCGAAAAGTGACCGGCAACCGGGTCGAAAACGATCCCTCCAACTTCGATCCTGGATTTCGCATTACCCGATTTCCGCCGCAACACCGCACGACAGCGCGCCTCAAGCTCGGCATGATCGAAGGGTTTTGTGACGTAGTCATCTGCCCCCATATCGAGCGACCCGATTCGATCTGAAACCTGACTTCGCGCGGTCAAAACGATGACCGGTGTGTCTAGATCACTGGCGCGGTGGCGTGCCAGGAACTCTCTTCCGTCACCATCAGGCAGCATGATGTCCAGCAGGATCAGATCATATTCCTCGACTTCTGCATAAGCCGTGGCATCGTCTAATTTCGCTGCATGATCAACGACATGACCATCCAATCGCATGCGTGACGTGATGGCGTTCGCCAGGTCCAGGTTATCTTCTACAAGAAGAAATTTCATAAGCCTCAGGAAATCTTCGCGACCGTGACAGGTTGATGTCAGGTTCATATGTTTAGGATCGCAACAGTCTGAGCCGTCAAACGGCCGATTGTCAAATGGGAGGACATCATGACAACATTGAAACTGGGCCGTCGGGCCCTAATCGCAGCTGTGGCCGCATTCGGCCTAAGTGGCCCCGCTCTGGCGGATGGGCACGAGGTCGTGGATAGCATCCACTTTCTCATCCCAGGTGGCGCCGGTGGCGGCTGGGACGGCACCGCACGCGGTACCGGTGAGGCGTTGACCAATGCAGGCCTTGTTGGCACCGCATCTTATGAAAACATGTCGGGTGGCGGCGGCGGTAAAGCTATCGGCTTTTTGATTGAAAACGCAGAAAGCAACCACGGTACCTTGATGGTGAATTCAACACCAATTGTGATCCGCTCACTGACCGGTGTTTTCCCTCACAACTTCCGGGACCTGACGCTGGTGTCGGGCACGATCGGTGATTACGCTGCCATCGTTGTCGGAAAAGACAGCCCGATCAACTCGATGGCGGATTTGCTGGCAGCCTATGATGCCGATCCCGGCGCAACAGCCATCGGTGGCGGTTCTGTGCCCGGCGGTATGGACCACTTGGTTGCTGCCATGGTGATGGAAGCGGCTGGAAAAGATGCGTTGGGTGTCAAATACATCCCTTACGACGCAGGCGGTAAGGCAATGGCCGCCCTGCTATCGGGTGAAATCGCCGCTCTGTCGACCGGTTTCTCCGAAGCCGTGGATCTGGCCAACCAAGGTGAAGTCAAAATCATCGGCGTAACATCGGACGAGCGTGTCGATGCGGCACCAGATGCACAGACCATGAAGGAACAGGGTATCGATACCACCTTCGTCAACTGGCGTGGCTTCTTTGCTGCTCCGGGCCTGCCCGAAGAAAAACTGGTTGCCTACCAAGAGGCCATTACCAAGATGTACGATACGCCCGAATGGGAAGAAGTACGTTCGCGCAATGGCTGGGTAAACATCCACAACTCTGGCGCTGACTTCGAGGCGTTTCTTGAGGATCAGGAAAAGCAAATCAGCGACCTGATGAAGAAGCTGGGCTTCCTCTAAGACAACAAACAGGCAGAGCGGATCTCCGCTCTGCCGCAAGAATTTCGGGGAGGGGACACCATGGCGCTGGATCGCTGGATCGCGCTCATTCTACTGGGCATATGTTTGACATATGGGTACGCGGCTTGGTTTACCATGGACGGTGCTCTGCCTCCCTTCATGCAGCGAAATCCGATTTGGCCCAGCACCTTCCCCAAAGTGCTGTCGGTTCTCGGTATCATTGCATCAACGATCATCCTTCTGGGCTTTGAAAAAAGCGAGTTGAAAGCGGCCGAAATCGACTATCGCCGGTTGGGTGACTACCACCTGGGTCAGGCTGTCACGCTGCTTGTTCTTATGGTCGTTTACGCGCTTTGCTTGCGTCCGGTCGGCTTCCTGATCTCGACATCAGCCTTTCTGATACTCGGTTCGTTCATTCTGGGTGAGCGAAAGTGGCATGTCATGTTGCCTGTCGCGCTGATTGCAACCGGTGCTGTCTGGTATTTGGTCCAAGAGGTTCTTGGCATCTATATGCGCCCCTTGCCGGGCATTTTCGGAGGTTGACATGCTTGAAGGACTTCTGATCGGCCTGCAGACGGCTTTTTCCATTCAGAACCTGCTTATGGTTATTGCCGGGTGTCTCATCGGCACGTTCATCGGAATGCTGCCCGGTCTGGGCCCGATGTCGATCATCGCGATCATGATCCCTGTGGCGATTTCGATGGGCGACCCTTCGGCGGCTCTGATCTTGCTGGCAGGGGTGTACTACGGCGCCATCTTTGGCGGGTCCACGTCGTCCATCCTGCTGAACGCACCGGGGGTTGCCGGTACCGTCGCTTCCAGTTTTGACGGATATCCCATGGCCCGTCAGGGTAAGGCGGGCAAAGCCCTGACCGTCGCTGCGATCGCTAGTTTCGCAGGCGGGACGTTGGGGGCTGTTCTCTTGATGGTCTTCGCACCTGCCTTGTCTTCGGTCGCCCTGTTGTTTCACTCGGCCGAATATTTCGCGCTGATGGTTGTCGGATTATCTGCGATTGCCGCTTTTGCTGGGTCGGGCCAAGTGGCCAAAGCAATAATCATGACGATTCTGGGTCTGATCATGGCCACCGTTGGCGAAGGCGCCTTGTTCAATCTGCCCCGCTTTACGATGGGTATCATGGACTTGCAGTCAGGCTTTGGATTCATCACCCTGGCGATGGCCATGTTCGCCTTGCCAGAGGCGCTGTTTCTTGTCCTCAAACCCAAAGATCTGAAAGGGGATGAGGGAGAGATCAAAGATCTTAGGATCACCAAGGACGAGGCAAAAGCCATTGCGCCTGTTGTCGGACGCCAGTCGGTGCAGGGTTTCTTTATCGGGGTTCTACCCGGAGCGGGCGCAACAATCGCCAGCTTCCTTGGCTATGCTGTCGAACGCAACATTGCACCGAAGGAAGAGCAAGAAGAATTCGGCAAGGGCTCGATCAAAGGTCTGGCAGCTCCCGAAACAGCCAACAACGCCGCTTGCACGGGCTCATTTGTTCCTTTGCTGACTTTGGGAATTCCGGGCTCGGGAACAACCGCCATTCTTTTGGGAGCATTGATTGCCCTGAACGTCACACCGGGCCCACGCCTGATGATCGACGAACCGCAGATTTTCTGGGCGGTCATCATGTCGATGTTCATTGGCAACCTGGTTTTGCTGATCCTGAATCTTCCGCTAATCCCTTATATCGCCAAGGTTCTTGCGATTCCGCGTAACTATCTGATCCCGTTCATTTTGTTTTTCACGCTGATGGGTGCCTATATCGGTCAGAACAATGCGACCGAGCTGTTGATCCTTGTCGGTTTCGGGATCTGCGCCACCGCATTGAAGTTTGCCGATTACCCGCTGGCACCATTGCTTATCGGCTTCATCCTTGGTGGGATGATGGAGGACAATTTTGCAAGATCCATGCAGTTGTATGATGGCATCGCGTTTATCTGGGAACGCCCCATGACATTGGGCCTGCTTGTGGTTGCTGTACTCTTGGTGCTTCTGCCCAGCTACCGCGCACGAAGAGCTCGTGCGCGCGCCGCTGGTGTGGCTGATGGCGACTGATCCGCTAACTGGTGTTCGGGTTCTTGACCTGACCAATGTGCTGGCAGGCCCCTATTGTTGTTACCAACTGGCCTTGATGGGGGCCGAGGTCATCAAGGTAGAACGGCCCGGAGCAGGAGACTTGGCGCGTGTATTGGGGGCCGATCCAGCGCGCAACAAATCCGGTATGGGCATCAGCTTTCTGGCCCAGAACGCCAACAAGAAATCCGTCACCCTGGATCTAAAGGCCCAGAAAGGCAAAGCGCTGCTCAAGCGGCTAGTTCAAACAGCCGATGTGCTGGTCGAGAACTTCAGGCCCGGCGTTATGGACCGGCTGGAATTGGGCTATGACGTCCTGCGCAGAGAAAATCCCAGCCTGATCTATTGCGCCATCAGCGGCTTTGGTCAGGACGGTCCGCGCCGAGATGATCCGGCCTATGATCAGATCGTTCAGGGGATCAGCGGTGTCATGTCGATCACTGGCGCGCCGGATACTGCGCCCTACCGTGTGGGCTATCCTCTGGCCGATACGGTGGGTGGGCTGACCGCTGCTTTTGCGATCAGCTCTGCCCTGAATGCCAATCCGCGCGGAACTTTTCTGGACGTGGCCATGTCCGAGGCAGTGATCTCGACGATGGGATGGGTCGTGTCGAACTATCTTGTCGGAGGTGTGCGCCCGGCTGCGCATGGCAATGAAAACACAACATCGGCCCCCTCCGGCACGTTTGCGACCGCTGACAAGCCGATCAACATTGCTGCTAATCGCGATGAACAATGGCAAGCACTGGCGACACATCTGGGTCGCGATGATCTGCTGACCCATCCCGATTTCGCAACCCGTGAAGACCGCAAGGCGAACCGGGTTGCACTGCGTGACGTGTTGGAGGCTATGCTGCGTACCCGGCCATCTGAAGCTTGGGTGGCTGAGCTGAACGCGCTGGGCGTACCCGCGGGCCAGGTCCTGTCGGTGCCTGATGCGCTGGATGACGATCAACTTGCCGGGCGAGGGATGATCGGCACAGTCTCGGTTCACGGTGAAAAGATGCGTCTTGCCGGCAGTCCGGTGGTTATGGACGGGCAGCGCAACATGCCTGAAACTGCACCGCCGGATCTGGGTGCCGACAATACGACGATCTGGTCTGAATTGGGCCTAACACAGGCCGAAATCGACGATTTGAAACAAAAGGGGATCCTATGAGCGACGTCTCGGACTGGTGGCAAACCTCCATCATCGACATGGAACCCGGACGCATCGCACTGCGCGGAAAGCCGATTCAGGATCTGATCGGCCATATCAGCTTTGCCCAAATGATCTGGTTCTTGGTGCGCGGTGACAAACCGACACAAGCACAGGCCCATCTGTTCGAGGCGGCTTTGGTTGCGGCTGTGGATCACGGGCCGCAAGCGCCGTCCATTGCCACTGCGCGTATGGCTGTCACTTGCGGCCTGCCGTTGAACAATGCGATGGCCAGCGCGGTGAATATGCTTGGCGATGTTCACGGTGGCGCCGGAGAGCAGGCCGTCACGCTCTATCACTTCGTCGAGACGCGGTCTGGTGATTTGGGCAACGCGCTGGACGAATGGATCTCGACCCAAGGGAAAATCCTACCAGGTTTCGGGCATCGGTTTCACACCCCGACCGACCCGCGCGCGCCTCGGTTGATGGCACTGGTCCAAGACGCCGTGGACGACGGGGCCTGCGATGGTCGGTTCATGAAGATCGCGACGGATATCGAGGCCGAGCTGATGCGTCGAAAGGGCAAACCCGTGCCCATGAACATCGACGGCGCCACGGCTGTCATCTATGCTGAACTTGGCTTTGCCCCGCCGCTTGCCCGGGGTCTTTTCTGCCTGTCACGCTCGGTCGGGATTCTGGCCCATGCCTGGGAGCAATCGCAGCAAGGGGGCCGGAACAAAGGACCGACCCCACCAAGCTACAGATGGACTTACACAGGTGCGCGGAACGAGTGATCAGGCCCGAAAACGAGTCTGTTCAAGTCTGTTTTTCGACCGCAGGCTCAGTGCTGTCTTCGATGGCACCTTCAACCGTTTCTTCCACCGGGTCAGCCTCAACCTCGATCGCGTCGTCAACCTCTTCCGTTTCCTCGGCTTCGGTCTTGTCCTCCAGCGCGCCAACGATCAGCGGCAGCATGTGAACACCGGTCGCGCTGGCGATCTCGGGGGTTTGCGGTGTTTGCCAGCTGAGCGTATCGAAACTGCCGCAATTCGGGCAAACGGGTGCCCATTCGGCCTGAATGTCATGGCAATTGTCGCAAACCCATTGCGGACCGCGCGGCGCGTTCAGGGCGCGGGCCAGCCAGCCCTGCACAACGGCATCCGATGCGCCCTCACCCCGCTCAATAGCGGCCATCAGGGTGAACGCGCGGGCATCTCCCTTGTTTTCCACCACATCTCCCAGCGCGCGACGCGCCTCGGGGAAGTCTTCGGCGACGATGTTCAGCTCGGCCAGGATTAGTCGGGTTTCCATGTTCTCTGGATGCAAGCGTGTCAAAGCGGTGAAGCGCTTTATCCTCTGACGCGGAGTTTCGTCGGGTTCGATCTCGGCAAAGGCATGGGCCAGCTCTGGATGCGGCTGAACCTCCCAGGCTTTTTTCAGAATCTTGGTCGCCGCGCGGGCCTTGCCCTTTTTGATATGCGCGCGCGCAGCCATCGCAGCCGCTGGCACCAGATCCGGCGACAGGCGATTGGCCTCAATCGCGCGTTCCTGCTGCTCGATGGTAGCATCTTCGTCCAACAGGTCTTTGGCCTCGGACAAGGCCAGAACCGCATCGCGCCGCTTGAACACATCGCGCGGCAAATAGCCTGCTTTCAGCTTTGCGGTTAGGGTCGAGCGCGCACCCGCCCAATCCTGCGCCTTGGTCTGCAGGTTCAACAGAACGTCCTGCGTTTCCTCGTGGCGCGGTTTCAAGGCCAAAGCCTTCTCGGCCAGTTTGCGGGCGGTATCGTCGTCGCCTTCGGCCAGCTTCTGTTTCATGATGCCGCGCACACCAACAAAACGCGTCGCGTTATTGGTCACCAGTTTCTTATAGGTGTCAGACGCCTTTTTAGTGTCACCGGTCATTTCCGCTGCTTGTGCCACCAGAAGGTTGGTCAGTTCCGGTTTGTTCAGCAGTTTTTCGGCGCGGTTCGCTTTGGCCATGGCCGCACGCCCTTCGCCCGAGGCTAATGCCATCAGCCCATCGGCCAGCGCCTGATAGCCCTTTTGCTCGCGGTTGCGATCGAAATAGCGCGACAAAGCGGTTTCATCACCGTTGAGGAATTTCAATGTGGCGATCAACAGGCTGAGCAGTTTGAAGAACAGCCAGACCAGAACCACCAACACGCCCAGCGCAATGACCGATTGCAACGGGCTGAGCGTATATTCAGTACCCGCAACGGTGATCTGAACGCCACCGCTGGTTTCCATAAGGAACCCAGCGCCAACAGCCAGGAGGCCGATAATCGCAACAAAAACAAGGATCTTCAACAATGACCACAGCATGGCAGGTCCTTCAATTCGAGTTTACGCTGGCGCCAAGCGCCTGCGCGGCATCCAGCGCCGACACCCGTGTCTGGGCGCTCTGCTCCCAATCTGCAAGCGCAGCCTTTGCCGCCTCGGGCAAGGCCTTGAGCTCGGTCAGAGCGGTTTCGATATCGCCGCCCGCCAAAGCGGCCTGAGCACGAGACAGGATCGCATCCGGGTCATCACCGTCCTGCGGTGTGACAGATCGAGCCCCCGTCTGGCGCTGCAGAAACGCGACGAGCCCGGTGCCCTTGTCCGCGTCGCGCGCATTCGCCAGAGCAGTACGTGCAGCGGGTTCGAACGATGTCCGCAACGCGGCCAACGTGACTAAGCCGCTTTGGGCAGATGTGGTCAGTGCATCCGGAACAGTCAGACCACCGGCCTGCAACTCAGTCACAAGATCTTCGTAGCTTTGGCCTGAGTCCAACCGCCCCTGCAGTCGGGTCAGAATGGCCGTGTTTGTGGCCGCGCGCGCTTCGGCAGCAGCCTTTGCCTCAAGCGCTTGCGCGTCCGAGACCATTTTCTCAACCTCAGCGCGTTGGGTAGCCAGCGAATCCTGAAGCTTCTTCAGCTCTGCTTCATAAGCCGCCACAGCTTCGGCAGAGGCCCCTTCCGTGATCGGGCGCTTTTCCAGTTCGGCCAGGCGGTCGGCAAGCGGGTCGATCTGACCACTCAGCGCTTCGAGGCTGGACTTTACCGAACCCACATCGGTTTCAATCGGTGCAAGCTTGTCGCTCAACGCTGTAATCTGGCCGGTCAAAGCGGATGTATCCGGTCCGTCAGCCAGGGCTTTGGTCAAATTCTCGATCTGCGTCGCTTGATCCGTCAGCTTGGCTTCCAACGCCGTCAATGCTTCAGAGTTGTCCGCTCCGTTTGATGAGATCAACCCGCTGCTGCCGGCCCAAAGCCCAACCGCTGCAGCCACCGCACCACCAAGGAGCGCCGGAACAAACCCACCCCGCTTTTCAACCGTGCGTTCGACGATCTTTTCTTCGACCGGAGCTGCTTCGGTCACTTCAGCCGCCGTTTCGGCTTCGGCTTCGGCTTCGGCTTCGGCTTCGGCTTCGGCTTCGGCTTCGGCTTCGGGAGTCGCTTCTTCTATTGGCTGGTCTGCGTCAAGGCTTTCAGCGTCCGATGTCGACTCTGCATCAGCCTCGGAGGACTCGATCTCAACCTTGGGGTCTTCTACAGGGTCCTGATCGGATTTCTTTTTCCTGGCCACCGTCAAATTCCCCTTATCGATTCCCAAAACACCAGAACTACAGACAGAAACAAGTTAGACTGCCCCCGGCGCACCCTCAACCCGCATCGCATGTTTCACAAGCTTTTTAACGGCTTTCTGCATTTTCTTGGGCGTCGGCTGTTTTGCGATTTTCAAACGTGCATAGTCCAATGAATAAAGCGGCTCGGCGGCCGCTTCGCTGATGGCTGCCAGCCATAGCGGGGCCGTCCCCGTCCAGACATCGGCAAATTGTCGCGCCGTGCGGGGTGAGAATATCGGGGCGATGATCGGCATCTGACCCCGTGACGCCGCAATGGCCTCAACCGTTAGAGGCAGCAGGCGCTGTTGATAAATTGGTACCTCGCGCGTGGTTAGACCTAGCTCGGTCAAACGCTCGGCGATGTTTCCACGCGTATGCTCGCCCCGCAGATGCAAAAGCGGGCTGTCGGGGCGGTCTTGCAGCAAGCTTGCCACCAGTTCCTCGGCTGTAGACCCGGCCATTACTGCGTTCCAGCCTGCACCTTGGGCCGTCGCCGTGGTTGAAGGCCCGACGCAATAGGCCGGAAACTGACGCGGAATACCAAGGGACACCGCTGCGTTGACCGCATTGGCCGAGGAAAAGATCAGCCCTTGCGTGCCAGAAATATCCACCGAAACATTCAAGGGTCGGATTTCCAACAAAGGCGAATGAATGACCGTAACGCGGGACCGGGTGCGTGTCGAAAGCTGCGCGATAAACCTGGTTGAGGCGGCGCGAGGGCGGGTCATCAACAAATACAACGTCTGGCGCCTTGGCCTTGAGGATTGTTTGCGTCCACGCAGGGTGATACCCCGCTGTGCAATCATGATGCAACGGATTGGACCGATGGTGCAAACACTTACCGTTTTGGGATTGGAGAGCAGCTGCGATGACACCGCTGCCGCCGTGGTGCGCCAATCTGATGGTGAACCGGTGCAGATCCTGTCTTCGATAGTCTATGGGCAGACCGAACTACACAGCGCCTTTGGCGGTGTTGTCCCCGAAATTGCGGCCCGGGCCCATGCCGAAAAGCTGGACACTTGCGTGATACAGGCCTTGGAGACCGCGGGCCTGTCCTTGCAGGATATGGACGCCATTGCCGTCACCGCAGGTCCCGGCCTGATTGGCGGCGTGATGTCGGGCGTTATGTGCGCCAAGGGGATCAGCGCAGCCACCGGCCTGCCCTTGGTCGGAGTGAACCATTTGGCAGGCCACGCCCTGACACCGCGTCTGACCGACGGGATCGCGTTTCCTTACCTGACGTTACTGGTCTCGGGCGGGCACTGCCAATATCTGGTTGCGCATGGACCCGAGGATTTTACCCGACTGGGCGGCACCATCGACGACGCGCCCGGAGAGGCCTTTGACAAAACCGCGCGCCTGTTGGGCCTGTCACAACCCGGCGGGCCTTCGGTCGAGGCCGAGGCACGGTCAGGCGATCCCAAGAGGTTTCGCTTTCCCCGTCCGCTGCTGGACAGGCCCGGTTGTGATCTGTCTTTCTCGGGCCTGAAGACGGCGTTGTTGCGGATGCGTGATCAGATCGTTGCGGAAAAGGGCGGCCTGACCCGTCAGGACCGCGCCGATCTTTGTGCCGGGTTTCAGCAAGCGGTCGTGGACACTCTGGCCGAGAAAACGAGGCGCGCGATTGATCTGTATCTGAAGTATGACCCAGCTGAACCAGTGATTGCGGTCGCGGGCGGTGTGGCGGCCAATTCGGCCATTCGCGAGGCGTTAGAGACTGTTTGCAGTGAAAAAGGCACTCGATTTACGGCACCTCCACTGGCGCTGTGTACTGATAACGCTGCCATGATCGCCTATGCGGGGCTTGAACGGTTTCGCAATGGCGCACGCGACGGTCTGGATCTGACCGCGCGGCCGCGTTGGCCTTTGGATCAGACCAGCCCGGCGATGCTTGGCAGCGGCAAAAAGGGGGCCAAAGCATGAGCGTGTCGGTTCTGGGCGCAGGTGCGTTTGGTACAGCTCTGGCGATTTCACTGGCCCGGAATGGGCCGGTGACCTTGTGGGCGCGCGACCCCGAACACGCCCTGTTGATGCAGGACGGGCGCAAGAACGCTGCGCGGCTTCCGGATGTCACATTGCCGGACGGGATCACCGTGACATCTGACATCGCCTTTGCGGCTGAAAGCGATACGCTGCTTGTCTCGGTCCCCATGCAGAAGTTACGCGCCGCTTTGCAGGATCATGCCCAGGTTTTGGCCGAAAAAACTCTAGTCGCCTGCTGTAAGGGGATAGAACTATCGACCGGGCTTGGACCGATAGCGGTGATTTCCGACGTAATCCCGACGGCGCGTCCTGCGCTTTTGACCGGCCCCAGCTTTGCCGATGACATTGCCCGCGGATTGCCCACTGCGCTGACACTCGCCTGCGCCGATAACGCTCTGTGCACAGCGCTGCAATCCGAACTGACCACCGCTAACCTGCGCCTTTATCGCACAACAGACACTGTAGGTGCCGAACTGGGCGGAGCGCTCAAGAACGTTATGGCCATCGGGTGCGGCGCTTGTATCGGCGACGGAATGGGTGAAAGCGCACGCGCGGCCCTGATGACCCGTGGTTTTGCCGAGATGCAGCGCTTTGCGCTTTTACGCGGTGCGCGGGCCGAGACCCTGATGGGTCTGTCGGGGTTGGGAGACATGGTTCTGACCTGCTCTTCCGAGCTGTCGCGGAACTACCGCTTTGGTCTGGCGCTGGGTCGTGGCGAAGCGTTTGACATCAACACAACAGTCGAAGGTGTGGCCACCGCCAAGGCCGTGGCCGAGATCGCCAAAGCCGAAGGTCTGGACATGCCGATCACGACAACGGTGGCGGAACTCAGCAGTGGCGCATACAGTGTCGCTGAAGCCATCCAATGGCTGCTCAATCGACCCCTGAAGGAGGAATAACATGCTGATCGCCCTGATCGCGCGCGACAAAGATGGCGCGCTGCAAACCCGGCTGGACAATCGTGCGGCGCACCTGGCCTATATCGAGGAAACGGGTGTTGTCTCGCAGGCCGGGCCGTTGCTGGACGGCGACGCCATGATCGGCTCTTTGATCATTCTCGACGTCACTGATCTGGCCGCCGCGCAGACTTGGGCCGACAATGACCCCTATGCCAAAGCCGGATTGTTCCAATCGGTCGAGTTGATCCCCTGGAAGAAGGTCGTTGGCTGATGGCCTATTGGTTGTTCAAATCCGAGCCATCAACCTGGAGCTGGGATCAGCAGGTTGCCAAGGATGAGACCGGCGAAGAATGGGACGGTGTGCGCAACTATCAGGCCCGCAACTTCATGCGGCAGATGGCGGTCGGTGATCGCGGGTTCTTTTATCACTCTCAGACGGAAAAAGCGGTGGTTGGCATCGTTGAGGTCTGTGCCGAGGCGCATCCCGACAGCACCACAGATGATGACCGCTGGGAATGCGTCGATATCAAGGCCGTGCGCGCCTTTGAGAAGCCAGTGACCCTGGATCAGATCAAGGCAGATGAACGCCTGGCCGAGATGGTGCTGGTCAAGAACTCTCGGCTGTCTGTGCAACCGGTGACTGATCAGGAATGGCAGGTGGTTTGCGCGCTGGGTGACACCAAATCAGACTGACTTAAGCCTGCCCGACCCGGGCATTTCTTCTCAAAAGCTCTTAAAAATGCTATGTTTCCATCAGCTACGCCTGGTGGGGGTTTGTGGGCTTTTGTTTGCGTGACCGCGAATCTTTCTGTGGTGTTCGAGTGCGTGTTGGTCATTTCGAAAGCGTAAACCTGTGTCTGACGATCAAGACAGCGTTGAAGCAACGGAAGAGATTGTTGCCGAACTGACCTCCAAAAGCTGGGAGGCGCGGTTAGAGATCGCGCGCCAACAACGCGCCGAAGCCTTGGCACAGGCAGATGTATCGCAAACCTCTGAAAATAAAACTGAATTCCTGAGCGAGCCGCTTGAAGAGCAGTCTGCGCCCGCTCGCGGAAGCTCGCGGCTTGAACGTGTTGTCTACAAATATGCCCATGCTGATCAGGTCGCTACAAAAGCGAAAACTTGGGCGATCAACCGTATGTCATTGATCGTCTTGGGTGCGGTTTTGTGCGGTGCGTTCCTGCAATGGTCCGCAACGAAACTCATCGCGGGATGGGCCGAATCCCAGGAGCTTAGCGCGGTCGATTCCCGAGAATCGGTAGTGGAATCACCGATTGCAATCGCCCACGTTTCCGCAATTCAGACTTCGGTTTTGGAACCGAAGAATCCTTCCGTTACAGGTGCCGATCCGCTGGGTGATGATACTCCAGAGATCGCGCTTTCTGTCGAAAAGTCTGACGCGACTTTGCCGGCCCCAAACTTGGAACTGGACCAGCCACCTAAAGACATCCCGCAACTTGCAACACCGGTTATTCCGGAACCCGAAATGCAAGCCGCGATAGAGGCCTTGGTCATGTCCATTGATGAACCGGCCTATTCGTCAACCGAGGATCCCCAGCAAGGTCCGGATTTGTCTGTTCCCGAGCCACCAAAGCCCGTCATTGACGTCGCGGTTTCCGTGTTTGTACCTGCTGGAGTGTCATCGGACATAAGCGCAGACGCGTTGGACGCGCTCAAAGGTGGACAAGCCGAAATCGTCGCGTCCGCACTGGTCGGATATTCCGTGAAACAGACACAGGTGCGGTTCTATCATCAAGCTGACGCCGAACGGGCCGGGCTTGCTGCAGAAGCGTTGGGGGGGATCGCGCGCGACTTCACCAATGCAGCGTCAAAGACGCAGCCGGGGCATATCGAAGTCTATCTGGAAGGTCAGGGCGGAGGACGCACACGCAACCCGTCCCGCAGCATCGAACAATTCGTCACCCGGCTGGTGAACGAGTTTCGGTAAATGAAAGGGAAGGCCTTGACAGATCAGAACCTTCCCTACCCCCGCGTGCTCCCTACTCACCACACGCGTATGGAAATATCTGGTTCTGACCGTACTGGTCACGAACTGAACCTAGCCCATTTGAGCGCAGAATTTCAAAGGCTAAGTCTTTAAATTACAAATCAAATGCAAAGCGCCCGCCGAATTACGACGGGCGTCCAGTACCGAGCAGAAAATCAGCTGTAGACGGATTCTTTGCCGAAATGCTTGGTTAGCATGTAGTAGACAACGGCGCGGTATTTATTGCGCTCGGACATGCCGTAGGTTTCCATTGCCTTGTTGATGCCTTCCATCAACTCGGGGCCATCTGCCAATCCAAGTTTCTTGATCAGAAAGTTGTTCTTGACCGTTTCCAACTCGGAGTCCTGGCTGGCGGCAACTGTGGCCGCATCCGCGTCATAGATCGCCGGACCGCAACCGATTGTAACCTTGGTCAGCAGGTCCATATCGGGGTCCATCCCACATTTGTCTTTCAGATCTTCTGCGTATTTTGCGATCAGTTCGTCGCGCTTGCCCATGTCCCAGTCTCCTTAATCCCAATTAGGCGGATGTCTTCGCCGATGGCGCGAAGCCTATCCGTGATCGTGAAATTCCCAAAAGGAAAAAAATCCGCGAATCCTCCCCCTTGGACAGACTCAAGCAAAATCCTGCTGGATAGGCTATCTGCAATATCCCCAACCCGGACCCTGCAGGTGGAAGTGATCAGCATGCAACCGGTTGAAATCAGGGCCAAGAACAACGCGAAACCAGCTGCAGCCCCCTTTCCAAATGCGCCTTAGAAATGCGGATTCCGGTGTGTCGCCGGGCCAGTCTTGCAACAGCGTCAGGCTGCGCCCATCGGCGGTGTCCACACCAATGATATCGATCGCATCAGCTCGGGCATGGCTGCTCCATCCGCTGTTTTCACCCTGGGCGGTACGCATGCGACGACAATTATAGCTGCCCAAATGTCTCAGCCGCGTGATTTCAGTGTCCAAAATCTCGCGCGCCGCAGGTTGCACCACATGGTGCTCCCACATGGTAAGGCGCAGGGTGGTGGTACAGCTGGTTTCTACCGGAGCAATGCGTGAGGTCATCAGATTTGACAGCACCCCTCGACCTGAGATGCCGCAGTTTTCATCAACAACCAGGTCTTCCATCGCGTCAAACACAACGCCTGCGTCCAACAGCGAGGCTCGGCATTGCGCCTCATCCGCCAGCGCGCGGTTCAACTGGTACTTTGTGATCGGCGTGACGGGCGCGGTCACCGACAAAGGGCGCAGCGGATTCCAATGGGCTGGCACCGGCGTTTCCGGATGCGCCAACAACCACCATCCACCGCCGCCCAACAGGATGGCAACAACCGCCAGTCGGAAAACAAAAGACGCCGCCAAAATCAGAATTCGGCGGCGTCTTGGGCGTTCATTCATGCTGGAACAGGCTTAATAGCGGTAGTGTTCCGGCTTGTACGGACCTTCCGGCTTCACACCGATGTAAGCCGCCTGATCGCTGTCCATCTGGGTCAGTTTCACACCAATGCGGTCCAGATGCAGGCGGGCAACCTTTTCATCCAGATGTTTGGGCAGGATATAGACCTTGTTTTCGTACTGATCGCCTTTCGTGAACAGTTCGATCTGCGCCAGAACCTGGTTGGTAAACGAGGCCGACATCACAAAAGACGGGTGACCTGTGGCGTTGCCCAGGTTCAGCAGGCGACCTTCGGACAGCAGGATGATACGGTTGCCCGAAGGCATCTCGATCATGTCCACCTGTTCCTTGATGTTGGTCCATTTGTGGTTCTTCAGGCTAGCCACCTGAATTTCGTTGTCGAAATGACCAATGTTGCCGACGATGGCCATGTCCTTCATCGCGCGCATATGCTCGATGCGGATCACGTCCTTGTTGCCTGTGGTGGTGATAAAGATATCGGCGCTGTCAACCTCATCTTCCAGCAGCGTGACCTCGAACCCGTCCATCGCAGCTTGCAGCGCGCAGATCGGGTCCACTTCGGTCACTTTCACACGGGCACCGGCACCGCGCAGCGACGCGGCAGAGCCTTTGCCTACGTCTCCATAGCCGCAGACCACAGCAACTTTACCGGCCATCATCGTGTCGGTGGCGCGGCGGATACCGTCGACCAGCGATTCCTTACAGCCGTATTTGTTGTCGAACTTCGACTTGGTCACCGAGTCATTCACGTTGATCGCCGGGAACGGCAGATGGCCGTCTTTCACCAGCTGATACAGGCGGTTCACGCCGGTGGTAGTTTCTTCGGACACGCCCTGGATTTGGTCGCGCATTTTGGTGAACCAACCCGGGCTGGCGGCCATACGCTTGGCGATCTGCTTCTTGATCACCTCTTCCTCTTCTGAGCCCGGAACCGGGATGATGTCCTCACCCGCCTCGCCCCGTGCGCCCAGCAAGATATAGAGCGTGGCGTCGCCGCCATCGTCCAGGATCATGTTAGGGCCGTCGTCGAACAGGAAGGATTTGTCCAGATAATCCCAGTGCTCTTCCAGCGTCTGACCCTTGATGGCAAAGACCGGGATACCTGCGGCTGCAATCGCAGCCGCTGCGTGATCCTGGGTTGAGAAGATGTTACAGGACGCCCAGCGCACATCCGCGCCCAGCGCGACCAATGTTTCAATCAGAACAGCGGTCTGGATGGTCATGTGCAGGGATCCAACGATCCGCGCGCCTGACAAAGGCTTGCTTTCACCGTACTCTGCGCGCAACGCCATCAGGCCCGGCATTTCGGTTTCAGCGATATCAAGT
Organism: Ruegeria sp. HKCCD7255; assembly: GCF_013031565.1. Classification (NCBI taxonomy): domain Bacteria; kingdom Pseudomonadati; phylum Pseudomonadota; class Alphaproteobacteria; order Rhodobacterales; family Roseobacteraceae; genus Ruegeria; species Ruegeria sp. HKCCD7255. Next base: position 347,342 of record NZ_WQAG01000001.1, read on the forward strand.
TCTTTACGGCCGAACTCGGCCAGTGAAATGTCTTTGACGATATAGTCCCCGGCCATCAGGTACTCCATTCCGGTAAAGGTTAATCCGGTTTGCCCCTAGCATCCCTTTTGGGACGTGGCAACGCAGATGGCCGGAAACGGGAACTTATGTTGCCAATATCAGCTTGGTGTGCCTTCTACCTTGATTTTGGGTATGGCTTCGAAAAAATCGGTGCCAACCGAAACAATGCAGCTGATCCCATTCGCGTGGGTCACCAAAACGGTATAACTTCCCGTTTCCTCAGAGGTCCAAACCTCCATCACCGATTGCGCCCCGCGCGATTTCTGCAATCCGCCAAAGGCCAGCTGTTCCGAGTAACTGTCCTGCAACTTGGCGATCACCTGATCTCGCTGTGCGCAATTCTGCTGTGCAAAGGCAGGCGGGGCTGTGGCAGCCATTCCAAAGGCCAGGGCAATTCCAAACAAACGCTTAAACATAACATGCTCCTTTCGATACGCGTTTATGGTTCGAGAGGGGCACACCACGAAGGGCTTGGCGCCCCCCTTGATGTCTATGTCGGGACCACCTTGGATCGATTCAAAGCACGAAAGCTCAAGAAATCGTTGGCAGCGGGTGATCCGAATAGGTAAATCTTAGCACAAAATTCCGCGATCCGCGCGGGGGCACTTGAAGGGCATGGTATAATGGCAACACAACCCAGGGCGTGGCAACGAATGTTATCGGGCCGCCGGCTGGATCTGCTGGACCCAACCCCGGTGGATATCGAGATCGAAGATATCGCGCATGGCCTGGCCTTTGTGGCCCGTTGGAACGGGCAAACGGGCGGAGATTTTGCCTATTCCGTGGCCGAACACTCCTTATTGGTTGAAGAACTGTTTGGCCGTATCGCACCAAACGCGCCGATTAAATGGCGGCTGGCGGCCTTGTTACACGACGCCCCCGAATATGTGATCGGCGATATGATCTCACCGGTCAAATCCGCCGTCGGCCCCGACTATGGCGCGCTGGACGACCGCCTGGCCGCCGCCATCCACATCCGTTTTGGCCTGCCCGCCGAGGTACCAAAGTCAGTGAAACGTCAGATCAAGAAAGCTGACAAGATCAGCGCCTGGATGGAAGCCACCCAGATCGCCGGGTTCTCCGAGGCCGAGGCGACCAAGTTTTTCGGCCGCCCAGACAAAGCGGTGATGGAGGGGTTGAGGATTACGCTACGGCCACCGGTCGAGGTGAGGAAAGCTTATGTGGCACGGCATCACGTATTGATAAGTTCTCTCTAGATGACCTGATTTCCACGAATAACGGCTCTGAGCTCCGAAAAACGTTTCTTGACCATTCCATCTGGTAGGTCCGTGATGTGTTCAATCTACGATACAAAACGAGTTCTGCGTCGGCGACAAATCTGCTCGCTCTTTCAATGAAATCAGAAACGATCATTCGCCTCGTTGTGTAGCCTGCACCAGTATCACCTGCGGGCTAACGATACCATCGGATACATCGCCAATATCGTTTTCGTAGTAGCGATCCGTTGTAACGTCAGGCCTCCGGCCAATCTGTTTCATCAGATTGACAGGAAAAAACGTCACTTCCACATCCGTAAAACCAGGAATCTGCCGTAGTATTGAAGATGTCGATCGCGCGCAGAACGCCCCTAATACAGAGCCGTTGTTGGTTACCAACTCCAGCGCGAGTTCTGCCTGAGCGGGGGAAACAACAATCTCCTGGCTTACGATATGATGAGTGCTGCGCGCATGGGCGCTTTTATATGCAGCCACCCAAGCGGGGGTCATGCCGTAGAGCACGTCACCGCGCTCTACTATATCAAAATGCTTGAACGAGCCTGCGGGGTCAAAGATGACCTGCTGCGATCCGCTCACCATGAGTGCCGTGTGACCGCCGCTTTCACTATTGTTGCTGATCACTGTGAATAGCGTCAACTTGGGTGGTCCCTCGGGAACATAGGCAGAAGAGGCTGCAAATTGCTCACGAGACGCTTCTAAGGGTCTTGAGACAGCGCAGGCAGCCAACAGAACAAGCATACTAACGGTTAAGACGATCCTCCGCATACATCCCTCTCGGGCAATTCGAATGGTGGTCAAGAACAACCTCAAGTAAATGAGAACAAAAATTCTCATCCTCCGACGCTAGAAAGACCGCCTTAAGCCATCAAACTTTATCTGGACGCTGGTTCCATTTCGTTAAGGTTTGGTGTGATTCCGACACATAAGCTCGATAATCGCGCATTACCCGTTTTCGGCTAATTAATTGTGGCGGCTTTGTCCGCGTACCGGACGAACCGCCCGGCTGACCCGTTCTGCGCATGTGAGACGACGTCAATCGTCCGCTTTGAGCCCTTGGTTACCGATGCTGCACGATGCACGAATGCCGAAAACGCGCAGAAACCAGACTTTGCAAAATTCAGCGTGCGGCCCCTACCAGAAATGGGCTTTGCTTCGAACAAAGACGGCTTTGAAACATGCCAACTCGTAAGGCGAAGTAATCTCAATCCTCATTCTGCCACAAGCGCGACAATTGCTTCTTGAGGCTGGGAAGGTTGGTTGTTTGCCTCGAGCGGTTTGTCGAGCTTACCACGATACACCAACGCAAACATTGGCGGGGTGAAATAAAACGATACGACAGTCGACAACAGTACACCCCCGGCAATTGCAACGGCAAATGGTGGCCAAAATGCTCCACCGCCTATGATTAAGGGTAGGAACCCGCCAAAGGTTGTGACCGTTGTTGAGATGATGTGCCGACTTGAACCAGTCACAACGCGTGCTATGGCCGTTCGGTCGCCTTGGCTTGCGTCAACGTTTTGTTGCAAACCGGTTAGAATTATGATCGCCGCGTTGATCGAAACACCGATCGAGCCGATGACTCCGATGATCGCCGTAATTCCGAAAGGGAATTGCATAACGGCCAGCGACAGCATGGAAAGGCCTGCAGACAATACGCACACGACCAAGGTCACGAGGGTCAGCCGGAACGAATTGAACGTCAGAACGATGGTCGCGATGGAGAGTGTGACAATCAAACCGACAGAGGCAAGCAGATTGCCCACAGTGTTGGATCGGGCATCACTGTCGCCGCCTAAGGACATCGAATAGCCTTGCGGCAACACAAACCCAGATGCATCAAGCGCTTCGAGTATGTCCTGCAAAGCCTCTTCGGGTAAAACACCGGGGACGATAAACGCCTGTATGGTGTTTTCACGCACGCCATCCGTTCGGGTTATAACGCTTTCCGCAGGTTCGATCACCGGTCTGGCTAGTTCCGACAAAGGTACCGCGGGGAAAACTCCGATCGCGGATATGGCGGCGGCATTGGGCAGCAGGATCGGCATACTGACAATGGCGCTTAGGTCTGATCGCACCTCGTCGCCGAGACGAACACGCACCGGTAACTGTTCAGTCCCTTCGATCAGTGATCCACCGGTGATGCCAACAAGCGCTGTGTCCAGCTGACCAGCTATATCGGCTACGTCCAGTCCCAGCAGACGCGCTTTGACCTCATCAATCTCGAACCGGATTTGAGGGTTGCCGCCGTTCACGCTGGCGCGCGCCTGGGTTACCAGATCGAGATTGGCCATGACTGAACGCACCTCGTCGCCCAGATCACGTGAAACCGTGACGTCCTGCCCCTGAATTTTGACTTCAACCGGTGCGGCGACCGGAGGGCCCTGAACAAGACTGCGAACGATGATCTGCGCGTCAGGAAAGTCGGTATCCAGACGACTCTGCAACGTTCCAACAAGGCGGGCGGCGTCGTCGGCCGTGTCGGTCGTGATCATAGCTTGTGCAAACCCAGGCTCGCGTGAACGGTTTCCAACGATGTTGTAGTAGAATGCCGGGCCGGACTCTCCGACGGTCCAGTAGACACTTTTGACTCCGTCGTCAGCCAGTAGCATTTCATCGATCTGGCGGGCGGTTGCTTCGGTGGTGGCAATTGACGTTCCACCCGGCATGTCGACTTCGATATAGAATTGGTTGCGGTCGACGCCCGGGAAGAATTGCGCGGTCAGCGTTGGAAAGGCCGCAAAGCCAAGCACCGGCAAGATCAATGCCAACGCGATAGATCGCACCGGATTGGCGACTGACAATCTAATTGAGGCCTCGAACATACGGGCAAGTGGCGGGATGCTGATACCGCGGCTCAGCATTCCTGCGTCTGGGCGATCGGACAGTAGCCAGCCCGCAATCGCCGGAGTCACAGTCAAAGCCACAACCAGGGACCAGACAAGCATAAGAACCACGGCTATAGCGATGGCGCCGACAAAATCGCCTGCAGGTCCCGGCAGCAAGATCATCGGCGTGAAGGCAAGCGCCGTTGTCACGGTTGATGCCAGCAGTGGCGCGGCCAACCTGCGAACAGCATCTCGCACGGCTGCAAGTCGCTCCATGCCATCCTGCAGACGACGTCGGATTTCATCGGTCATCACGATGGCTGCGTCAACGAGCAGTCCGAGGGCAACAATCAGTCCGGTCACAGACATCTGATGGATTGGCAATCCAATCATGTTCATCGTCGCCAGGGTCGCCAATGAGACAACCGGCAAAACCAAAGCCACAATCGCGGCTGCCCGAACCCCTAACGTAACAAACAAAACTGCCACGACCAGAGCCACGCCAATGGCCATGTTGACCCCAACCTCTGACAAACGATCCGTCGTGTACTGGCTTTGATCAAACAGCAGTATTTCCTGCATGCCCAAAGGTACCGACGCGGCGCCGGCATCAAGCTCATCCCGAAGGAAGCCTGTCCAACGGTCGATCTGTACGCCGTCCTGCGCCAGAATCCCGACCAAAACGGAGGGCTTTCCGTTGGCAAACGCGATTGAGGACTGCGGTTCGCGTGCGCCACGGTCTACGCTGGAAATATCTCCGAGCTTCACCACGGTACCGGCTGCGTTTTCACGCAGGACGATGCTCCGAATGCGATCCAAACTCTCAATTTCTCCGCTGACGCCGATGGTCAGGTCGACATCAGATTGCAACCGCCCAGACTGAACCTTTCCGTCTGCTTCGGCGATCCGCTGGGAAATCTCGGCAGCGCCAAGCCCAAGCGCAGCGGCCTTGTCCAGATCCACACTTACGAGCACCTCTTCTTCCGGCTGACCGAAATAGTCCACTGCTCGCGTGTTAGGTATCGCACGCAATCTGTCGCCCAGTGCTTCGGCATGACGTGACAGCAAAGTTAACGGAAAGCCCGGATCCTCGGCTGCAACTGCAATGACCGCAGAATAGGCAGAAATGCCCTCGGCATCGAATTCCGGTGGCAATACTCCTGTGGGAAAAATCTGGCTCGCATCTTCAACGGCGTCCCGAGCCTCGGCCCAAACCTGCTCAATGGTGGCTTCATCGAGCGTTTCAAGCAACTCTACCGAAACAACCGACACGCCCGAGCGGGATACAGAACTGATCTCATCCACCTCGGCGATTTTCCGCAGTTCTTCTTCGATTTCTGCAGTCACCAGCGCTTCAACCCGTTCTGGATCTGCACCCGGGAACTGTGTCGTTACAGTTGCGAAGAGGTTGGTGATCGTAGGATCTTCCTGCCGCCCAAGCGATAGGAACGAAGACAGACCTGCAGATACGAGCACTAAAATAATCAGGGCGACCAGTCGGGGATGGCGAAAGGTAAGAGTTTCCATCAAATCGCTCCGTTACTCGCTACTGTTGAAGACAACGCGCTGACCAACGCTGACTCGCTGCGGCCCCTGATCAATCAAGACGGTGCCTTCCGGAAACGCGCCACGCACAAAGACGCGGTCATCTTCGGCATGTAGCACTTCTACAGTCGCCAGGCGTACAGCCTTTTGCGCGTCGGCAACGAGCAATGTCCATTGCCCGCGAGTTCCTTCCTTTAGAGATGTTGTAGGCACCCAGGTTCCCGTACTTTGGACGGGATCGAGTACATGCACACGTGCGGTTTGTCCGAAAGCAACGTTCGGCGCGTTCTTCAAACCGAACAGCGCGGTGCGGGTTCGGGTCACCGGGTCAATATCGGGCCTTAAAGTTTCAAGCTCAGCCTGATAGCCATGACCTGCAATTTCGATTTCAACGTCTGTCAGCAGCGCCGGATCAACATCGAGAGGGATACCTATCCGAACCTGCGGCGACACGACCTCGATCATACCCAGAACCAACTCACCCGAGCGCAAAGTTTCACCGCCATCCACGTGTCGCGCGGTTATTTGACCGGCAAACGGAGCCTCGATACTGGATTTCTCGATTCGAACGGTCACATCACGCAAGGCAGCATCTAACTCGCCAATCCTGGATAGCAATTCATCCTGCTGAGAAACGGCTTCGTCTAAACGGGCTTGACTGGTAAAGCCTTCCACAATGAGTTTCGCGTTTCGCTCGACTGTTTTCTTTGCAAATGAAAGTTGGGCTGCAATGGCGTCACGTGATGCTGTCAGACGGTCGCGTTCGACCTCCAGCAGTGCGATGTCCAGTGTCGCAAGAAGTTGACCCTTGGCAACCTCATCACCTTCATCCACCAGAATTTGATCCAGCGTCCCGTTCAGTTCGAAAGAGATATCTGCCGAACGCTGAGGTTCGACCTGCCCGATGAATACACGGTCGACTGTGTAAGCGCTCTCGGACGTGATCTGTGTCACGGACACGGGTGTCACAGCGGCGGCATCCGGTGCGGGTACAGCGTCCGCTCTACGGGTGAGCTCGGATGTGCCAAAGTAAACGGCAGCCGCTGCAACAGCTATAAAACTGAAGGTCACTCCCAGGCGCACAGTGCCGCGCAACACACGTGCAAGTAGGCTCGGTTTGGTCGCTTCAGTAGATGAATTTGCAGGATTCGGCATTTGGGGACCTCATCAAGTTAGTGCCACTAACATATGTTAGAAGTTCTCACTTTGACAAGAGATACGAGGTCTGGCACATGTTGGATCATGAGCAGCACCGAAAAAAATCATCCGACAAGCAGACCAGCGGCTCGTCTTTCCGTCAGCAAGAAAGCCTATCATCACGGCGATCTTCGCGCTGCACTGATCGAAGCAACCCGACAGTTGGTTGAAGAAAAAGGTCCGGACAGTTTTTCTGTATCCGAGGCGTGCAGACGCGCGGGCGTATCAACCGCGGCACCTTACAAGCACTTCAAAGACAAGACAGAAATGCTGGTCGCCACTGTCCTTGAAGGAATGGATCGGCACCGAGACAAAATGCTGGCTGCGCTGGAAGGTGTTCCTGAAGGATCTCCCGAACGCATTACTGCCATAGGAATGGAGTATATTGCCTTCGCGTTAAATGAGCCCGGGATCTTCAGACTGAAATTTGGCGGCTTCACAGACCGCATTGCGGACCCCGGGCTGGACGAAGGCGGTCAGCAAAGTTTCGGGATTCTTTTAACTGAAGTAGCAAAGTGTCTCGGTGAACCGGGAATCACAGACGAAGTTCGCCGCCGTGGTTTTTTGTTGTGGAGTTTCGTGCACGGGCTGTCTTTCATTCTGCATGACAAAGGGCTTGCGGAGAAAGGCGAAGAATTCGATCTTCATACCCTTCTTGAGGATGTTTCGGAAAGAATGCTGAGTTGAGCGTTCTCTAGCCAAAACGAACTCAACCAAGCACTGAGAGCAGACCATCTAAGCCGCTATCCCGCCTACGCTTAAACGATTACTCTGGTTCACATAGAAGACATTTTGGGAAAGCTCCGCGAATGTCCGATATCCTGTATCGCAAGGTCTCGTCGTGAATGTCGGCGTCGGGTTGAGCCAGTATTGCAAGGTAGGGTGTACGGCAGAAGCTTTATACCAAATCCTCCGTTTCGCAACCCGGAGTTATGCACGTGCGTTCGTTAGCTGGGAACGTCCGCAGGCGCCAGGATTGTCATTCCTACTCGACCTGCCACCGCCATGATCGTCGGAATGTCTGGTGGTCCATCTGGCGCAGGAATATCAGTCGTACCGTCAGGCATTGCCTCACCAGCCTCGGTGAAGAACGTGTCGTGCATCGCGCCAGGGGCGGTTATGCAAAGTAACCGGCCAGGCCGTTCCCCGGTACAAGTAAAGGCGTGAACTGCGCCGTCCGGATTCTTAACGAAGTCACCACATTTGACGTTGACTGTCTCGCCATTCAAAAAGAACTCGAATTCACCATCGAGCAAATAGAAGCTCTCATCTTCGCCAGCATGATGATTGGGCGGTGCACTGGCACCCGGTGCCGTCTTTATCTCAACAATTGTGCAACGATGTCCTGTCTCTCTGGGAAAGGCGTGGAACGTCAAAAGGTTCCCAAGAAGATGAAAAATTCGCGAGCGAGGTTCAGTCATTGCTGCGACTCCCTACACTTGAAACACACTGTAGTTATGGTACACATATCTACTTATGAGACAAGTGTATCACAAAGGGATCGAGATTGGCGCCTCCTACAAATCAAGTCAACCGAACGCGAGAAGCACTTCTTTCGGCTGCACGTGACCTGATGTCAGAAGGCAAGGAAGTCACGCTGGCAAAAGTCGCTGAACGTGCCAGAACCAGCCGTGCGACGGTCTATCGTTACCTTTCTGACCCAAGTGTCTTGGCTTTGGACGCGACGCTCGATCTTGAAGTTACTCCAACGTCAGAACTTCTCGAGGGGCTGAATAACGTCAGGAGCCGTGTACATGTCGTTGCGCGTTACTATCTGGATTTTTCTCGGGTTCATGAGGCGCACTTCCGGCAGTTTTTAGCTGAATCACTCAAAGCATCTCTTGAGGATGGAACTGTCAAAATGCGTGGCGCCAGAAGAGTGGCGGCTTTTTCAGAAGCACTTGCGCCAGTTCACCCATTGATGGAGCCGAAGGAAATTGACGACCTGGCGAAGCGATTGTCCATGACGACGGGCCTGGAACAACTTGTCATTCTTGAAGACATTTTGCGTGCGGACGAAGCAACTGGTTACCAACTTCAAGAAGGGTTGGTCGACGCTCTGTTGGATCGGTACTTGCGAAAAAACTTAGGCAGAATGCAGATGCCTACTTTATCTTAAAACTACCGGCAAATAGACACCAGTTTAACGTTCGCTTTGGGCTGACTGCGGTCCTTTGAATTATGAATGCGGATGGCTGCAATGTCCGCATAGCAGACCCAGAGAGTATCCTCTGCTTCAGATTAAACCCAGTTCGCCAACCATCACCGCGGGCTGCGCTTCGCCAGAATTCTCTGTAACGTCCGACGGTGCATATTCAGGCGACGTGCCGTCTCGGATACGTTGCGATCGCACAGCTCATATACGCGCTGAATGTGTTCCCAGCGCACGCGGTCGGCGCTCATGGGGTTTTCGGGGGGTGGCGGCAGTTCGTCGCCCTTGGCCAGAAGCGCGTTGGTGATGTCGGTGGCGTCGGCGGGTTTTGACAGGTAGTCGGTCGCACCGATCTTGACGGCAGCCACGGCGGTGGCAATCGCGCCATAACCGGTCAGAACGACAACCCGGCTGTCAGGGCGTTTTTCGCGCAGCACTTCGACCACATCCAGCCCGTTGCCATCCTCAAGCCTCAAATCCACAACCGCATAGGCCGGTGGGCGGGCTGTGGAAATCGCACGGCCTGCCGCGACCGAGGATGCGGTTTCTACCTCGAACCCGCGTTTTTCCATCGCCTTGGCCAGACGCCGCAGAAACGGCTCATCATCATCAACCAAAAGCAGGGATTTGTCGGGGCCGATTTCAAGTTGCGCGCTGTCCGCCATGTGTATTCTTTCCGCTATTTCACGCCTTTGGCTTAGCTAAAAGTAATAGCAGCGCCATGACAAAGGTCAAACCGCGTTACAGCTTGTCGATGAAACATGCGACCTGATCCGCCATCTGCTCGGCCGAGGCGTTGCGGTCAAAGAATTCGACAAAGCCTTCTTGTGGCGTCACCAGGTAGGTGAAGGTTGAATGATCGACCAGATAGTACTCATCGCTTTTGTCATGCGCTTTGTAGTAAGTCTTATAGGCCTTGCTGGCTGCATCAACCTGTTCTGGTGTCCCTGTCAACGCCACAGTCTTGCCACCCAGATTGAACGCATAGTCGCCCACCACTTCGGGCGTGTCCCGGTCAGGATCAATTGAGATGAACAAAGGCGTCACCGACTGGCCGCGCTCATTCAGCAGAGTGGCCGCATCCACGTTGCGCGACATGTCGAAGGGGCAGACATCGGGGCAGAAAGTGTAACCGAAATAGACAAGGGTTGGCTCGGTGATCACATCGGTGTCGGTGACAGTCTCGCCCTTGGCATTCAACAGCTCGAACGGGCCACCAATGGCTGCGGTACCCCCGGCGATCTGGCTGGTGCGGCATTGCGCGAATTTGTCGTCGGACCCTGTGCCACTGGTCAGCAGCCACATTGCGCCGATGCCAATGGCCAGAACAACGGTTGCGAGAATGGCGTAGAGGCGGATCATGAGCGGTACCAGGGTCAAGGGGTTGTTGATCGTTTCGGCTGAGACACCTATCAAGTTACCCAGCCGCTGCAACAGGACATAATCGACGCATGGCAAATTCCAATACCAGCCTCTGGCGCGGACAGGAACGCAGCAGCTGGATCCGGCTGCGCACGCTGATTTTGCTGCGCTGGGTCGCGATCATTGGCCAGATCACTGCCATCACCGTGGCGCAGCAAACCTATCACGTAAAGCTGGAGCTGGGCCTGTGCTACTTTGCGGTCGGCGTGTCGGTGCTGGGCAATCTGACCGCGATCATGCTGTTTCCCGAGAACAAGCGGCTTTCAGAGTTCGAAAACTTCCTGATGGTCTTGTTCGATCTGCTGCAGCTGTCCTTTTTGTTGTATCTGACCGGCGGTTTGAACAACCCGTTTGCTCTGTTGCTTGTTGGTCCGGTGACCATCTCGGCCAGCGTCATGAGCACACGCTCGACCCTGATTGTGGGCGCGGTGGCGGTGGTGCTCAGCACGTTACTGGCACAGTTTCACCTGCCTTTGCGGACCGAGCTAGGGTTGGTGCTTGAGATGCCAGAGATCCTGTTGTTTGGAAACTGGTCTGCAATTGTCATAGCGATTGTGTTTCTGGGTGCTTATTCGCACCGCGTCAGCACCGAGGTTCAATCCATGTCCGAGGCGCTGTCCGCCACCCATATGGCCCTTGCCCGCGAACAGAAGCTGACCGATCTGGGCGGTGTGGTTGCAGCAGCTGCCCATGAGCTGGGAACACCATTGGCAACGATCAAACTGGCCAGTTCCGAATTGATCGAAGAATTGGATGACAAACCCGACTTAAAGGAAGACGCCGCCCTGATCCGTGAACAAGCCGATCGGTGCCGTGACATTCTGCGCGATATGGGGCGCGCCGGTAAGGACGATCTGCACCTGAGGCAGGCACCGCTGTCGACCGTGATTCACGAGGCCGCCGAACCGCATCTGAATCGTGGTAAACAGATCGAGTTTGACGAAGGGCCCGGCCAGAACGGAGATGTGCAGCAACCGTCGATCCTGCGAAAGCCCGAGATCATCCATGGGCTGCGCAACCTGATCCAGAACGCCGTGGATTTTGCCAGCACAACCGTGTGGGTTGAGGCGGAATGGACCCCGAACTGGATCTCGGTGAACATCATGGATGACGGGCGGGGATATCCGTCGCATATGATGGGCCGAATTGGCGATCCTTTTGTGCGCAGGCGCCGCTCGGACTCGGACCGCAAGGAGCGACCGGAATACGAGGGCATGGGGCTGGGGCTGTTTATCGCCAAGACCTTGCTTGAGCGCAGCGGCGCCGAGTTGAAATTCGCAAATGGTGCGGATCCCTATCAGAATTTGACTGACAAGAAGGACCGGAGGGGTGCGATTGTCAAAGTCGTATGGCCGCGTCGGCTGATCGATGCACAGCAGGGAGACTCGCCGATTCCCTCCGGTGAGAACCAACGGTTCCAGATCTGAATTAAGCTGTCGTTAACCATTTCGCGCGCACAGTGCCGGCAAGAATTTGAGATGGAAATGTTATGGCCAACTGGATCCTTCTGGCTGCTATCAGTGTCCTTGCCGTCTGTTTTGCGTTGCAGTGGCTCGGGCCCCGTCGCCCGGCAAAGTTCAACGATTTTGGCCTGGTTTCCTCGGATTCCCTGTTCGACCCCGTGTTTCTGTTTGAAGGCAGCCGATTGATCGGCCACTCTGATATTGCGCTTGCCGGGTATGAAACTGTCAGTAATTGGGACGATCTTCGACGCTTGCTGCGGCGTGATTTTCCAGCTTTCCCCGAAGTTCCTGAAATCGTGCGCAGCCGCGGAAACCTGGTCGTGTCCGCCATTGACTGCACCATCGACCGCGAGGTTTTTTGCGAATGGATTGATGGGGTTATTCGTGTGCGGCTGCGCGATCTTCCCGGTGCACCGGGGCCTATGCGCCGCGATGTGAATGACCCGATCCGGTTGGCTATGGATATGGCGCCCTATCCGGTCTGGCTGCTGGACCACCAGGAACAGGTCAGTTGGTGCAATGCCGCCTATGTTCGCCTTGCGCGAAAGATCAACGGGCAAGACACCGATCTGACCAAACCGCTGTTTGCCCAAGAAGGGGTCGACCTCAAGCCAGGGCGAAAAACGCGGGTTAGCGTTGAAACTCCCGATCATAACGCAAAGCTTTGGCTCGATCTGACCAGCGTGGCGCATGAACAGGGTCATCTGTTTTATGCGGTCGACATAAACGCCATTGTCGAGGCCGAGACGACGCAGCGGAAATTCGTTCAGACAATGACCAAAACATTTGCCCAGCTGTCCATCGGGTTGGCGATCTTTGATCGCAACCGACAGTTGGCTCTGTTCAATCCGGCCCTGATCGATCTGACCACCCTGCCCCCGGATTTCCTGAGCTGCCGCCCCAGCTTATCCAGCTTTTTCGACCGTCTGCGCGATCAGCACATGATGCCAGAGCCAAAGAATTATCGCAGTTGGCGGCGGCAGATGAATGACCTGCTTGAGGCCGCGCAGGACGGCAATTATCAGGAAACCTGGACACTGCCCTCGGGCTCGGTCTACTCGGTCAGCGGTCGGCCCCACCCTGATGGGGCGGTGGCTTTTCTGTTCGAAGACATCACCGCCGAGATTACTCTGACCCGGAGGTTCCGGTCCGAAATGGACCTGATGCAATCCATTCTGGACAAGCTTGCCGATGGGGTCGCGGTATTTGCTGATGATGGAACGCTGGCCTTCACCAACTATGCCTATCACCAGCTTTGGGGCGAATTGGACGAAACGGGGTTCGAGGTGACGACAATCCTGGATGTCACGCGCAGTTGGCAAGAAAAATGTGCCGCAACCCCCATCTTGGGCGAGATCCGCGAATTCATAGAAACGCGCGAAAACCGGGCCGAGTGGAATGCCAATTTCCAAATGCGGACAGGCGAAGAGGTCAACTGCACCATCAGTCCGATGCAGAACGGGGCCACGATCATTTGTTTTGCGCGCACCAATGCGCGGATCCGACAGGGCGATCTTGAAAAAATCAGCGCCTGAACCGGGTTGCAGCCGGTCTGGCACGGGTTCATTGTGGCGCCATGACCGCGCCCAAGACCATCCTGCTGAAATCACCCGAAGACACGAGCGATCTGGCGCTTCAGATCGGTCAGTTTCTGAAACCCGGTGACACCCTGCTGCTGGAAGGCCCCATTGGCAGCGGCAAAACCCATTTTGCCCGCGCGTTGATCCAATCGTTGATGGTTTCCCCCGAAGATGTGCCATCCCCAACCTTTACGCTGGTGCAGGTCTATGACACGCCTTTGGGTGAGGTTTGGCACTCGGACCTCTATCGCCTCAGTTCACCCGAAGAAATTGAAGAGCTTGGCCTGATCAACGCGTTTGAAACATCAATCTGCCTGATCGAATGGCCCGAGAAACTAGGTGATTCAACCCCGAATTCGGCGCTGACGCTCAGCTTTCGGTCAGATACAAAGGCCGAAGATATCCGGCATCTGAACCTAAAATGGACCGACCCGAAATGGGCCAGCAAACTCGAGTTCATCCCATGACCAACCGAACCATTCTGGCAGAAGCGCTGATTGCACAAACCCCATGGGCCAATGCAAAGCGCGAACCCCTTGCCGGAGACGCCTCGAACCGCCGTTATGAGCGCCTGACAGACCCTAACACTGGCAAAACAGCCGTACTTATGGACGCGCCACCCGAAAAGGGCGAGGATGTGATCCCATTTGTGAAGGTGGATGAATACCTCCGATCGGTGGGACTCAGCGCGCCGGAAATCTATGCGGAAGACAGCCAATACGGGTTCCTTCTGCTTGAAGACCTGGGCGATGATCTGTTTGCCCGCGTGCTTGAGAAAGACCTGGCATTGGAAGCGCCCCTTTATGAGGCCGCAACAGATGTGTTGGTGCATCTGCACAAACAGCCGGTCATGTCCCTGGACAGCTACGACCCTGCCTTAATGACAGAATTAGCGGCGTTGAGCTTTACCAAATATGCGCAAGGCATTTCGGGCGGTTTTGAAGCTGACGCCAAGGCACGGTTTGAACATCGCTTTGCCGACATCTTGCACCGCGAAACCGGCGGAAAACGGGTCGTGGTACAGCGCGACTACCATGCCGAGAACCTCATCTGGCTGCCCGAGCGCGACGGCGTGGCGCGGGTGGGGTTACTGGATTTCCAGAACGCGATGCTGGGCCATCCGGCCTATGATCTGATGTCTCTGTTGCAGGATGTCCGCCGAACCGTCTCGACCGCGATCGAGATGCGCATGATCGACCGCTATATCTCGGCATCAGGCATGGACGGCCATGATTTCCGCACCGCCTATGCGGTTCTGGGCGTACAGCGCAACCTGCGGATTTTGGGCGTTTTTGCCCGTCTGGCGACCGAATATGGAAAGCCGCATTATGTGGATCTGATCCCGATTACCTGGTCGCATTTGATGCGCAATCTGGAACATCCCACACTGATCCCAGTCGCCGACATCCTGCGCGAGGCCCTGCCGCACCCCACTGCGCAAAACCTGGCCAAACTGAAACCACTATGAGCGCCGATCCGGAAGCCATCATGCTCTTTGCCGCTGGATTCGGCACACGAATGGGTGCTTTGACCGCGGATCGGCCCAAACCGCTGATCCCGGTTGCAGGGCGTCCGCTCATTGATCACGCCCTGAACTTGGTCGATGGGGTTCAGCCGATCCGCACAGTCGCGAACCTGCATTACCAAGCGGATCAGCTTGCCGCCCATCTGGAACCAAAGGGGGTTTTGCTGTCGCGGGAAGAACCCATGATCCTGGAAACCGGTGGTGGACTGCGGGCCGCCCTGCCCTTTCTGGGTTGCGATCCTGTATACACGCTCAACACCGATGCGATCTGGGCCGGACCAAACCCGCTACACCTGCTGAGGGATGCGTGGGACCCTGATCAGATGGACGCGCTGTTGATGTGCATCCCCATCGCACAAACCCTTGGCCATGGCGGCACCGGCGATTTCACCCTGGATCCCGACGGTCGGATTACCCGTGGGCCGGGTGTTGTCTATGGCGGTGCTCAAATCCTAAAGACCGATGGGCTTGAGGAGTTTGACGAGCCCGCATTCTCGCTGAACCGCCTATGGGACAGGATGCACCAGCGCGACCGGTTGCGCGCAGTCAAATATCCCGGTCGGTGGTGCGATGTGGGTCGCCCCGAAGGGATCGCTCTGGCCGAAAGCCTGATCGCAGATGTTTAGCCCATCCGACAAAGCGCGCGTGTTTGCGGTGCCTCCGGGCGTCGATTTCCCGCGCGCATTGGTCGAAGGGCTGCGTGCACGCACGGCCAAGCTGCCGCCAGAAGATTTGGCCTGGGCGCAGGTGATCGTAAACACAAGACGTATGGCGCGACGCGTGCGCGAGCTGTTTGATCAGGGGCCACCGGCGCTGCTGCCGCGCCTGTCGCTGGTCACCGATCTGGGGAAAAACGTCGATCTTGCGCAATTGCCCCCGGCCATTCCAGCGCTACGCCGCCGGTTGGAGCTGACCCAACTGATCTCGAAACTGCTTGACCAGCAACCCGATCTGGCCGCGCGATCCTCGCTCTTTGATCTGTCCGACAGCCTCGCCGCGCTGATTGATGAGATGCAGGGCGAAGGCGTATCGGCGGATGCCATCCGGCAGTTGGACGTCAGTGACATGTCGGGCCATTGGGCACGCGCGCAGGCCTTTATCGGGATCGCGGATCATTTCTTGACCACCGATGACAGCGCTTTGGATGCGCAAGCGCGGCAACGTCGGGTTGTCGAGAGCTTGATTGAACGGTGGCAAGAGGTTCCGCCACAGCACCCGGTGATCCTGGCCGGGTCAACCGGGTCTCGGGGCACAACCTTGATGTTGATGCAGGCCGTGGCGCAACTGCCGCAAGGGGCTTTGATCCTGCCGGGCTTCGATTTCGAGCAGCCCGCATCGGTCTGGGATCAATTGGATGAGTCGCTGACCGGCGAAGATCATCCGCAATACCGGTTCCGCAAGATCATGCAGGCGCTGGATCTGACCTCAGATCAGATCGCGCGCTGGACCGAGGATGCGCCCCCATCTGTTGCGCGCAACCGTTTGGTTTCATTGGCGCTTCGCCCCGCCCCGATCACCGATGCCTGGATGTCCGAAGGGCCAAAGCTGCAAGATCTGGACACCGCAACATCCGCCATGACCCTGGTCGAGGCACAATCGCCGCGCGCCGAGGCCCAGGCCATTGCCCTGCGCCTGCGTCAAGCCGCCGAAGATGGTCAAACCGCTGCGCTGATCACGCCAGACCGAATGTTGACCCGTCAGGTCAGCGCCGCGTTGGACCGGTGGGATATCCTGCCCGATGACAGCGCGGGCCTGCCTTTGCAGCTATCGCCCCCGGGTCGGTTTCTGCGCCATGTGGCGGGCTTGTTTGCCCGCCGTCTGGATGCCGAGGCGCTGTTGACCTTGCTCAAACACCCGCTCTGTCATGACGGTGACGCGCGCGGGGCACATCTGTTGCACACCCGCGACCTCGAACTGGACCTGCGCCGCAACGGTCCGCCCTTCCCAGATCGCGAAAGCCTGCTGACCTTTGCCGCGCGGCAGGAACAGGCGGGCGACTGGGTGCAATGGGTGGCGGATCAGTTTTGCGACCAGCATATCTCGGGCACGCTCCTGCTGGCAGAATGGGTCACGCGCCTGCGCATTTTGGCCGAGGCGATCTCGGCCGGGCCTTCAGCGGAAACTGGTACATTGTGGGACAAGAACGCGGGTCAAAAGGCGCTTAAGGTTCTGACCAGCTTGTCAGATGAGGCGCAGCATGGTGGCGCGATGACTGCCCATGACTTTGCCGACCTTCTGGGTGCTTTGCTGGCGGCAGAAGAAGTTCGCGACCGCGACGCCCCGCATCCACATATCATGATCTGGGGCACGCTCGAAGCGCGTGTCCACGGCGCAGAACTGCTGATTCTGGGCGGGCTGAACGAGGGCAGCTGGCCAGAAGCCCCTGCGCCCGACCCATGGTTGAACCGGCAGATGCGCGATAAGGCCGGGCTGTTGCTGCCCGAACGCCGGATTGGCCTCTCGGCCCATGATTTCCAGCAAGCCATCGGCGCGCCCGAGGTTTGGCTTACGCGCGCCGCGCGGTCAGACGACGCCGAAACTGTTCCCTCGCGCTGGTTGAACCGCCTGACAAACCTGCTCAGCGGGCTGCCCGCGCAAAACGGTGACAAGGCGCTGGAAGACATGCGTGCGCGCGGGCGAACATGGCTGCGGTGGTCCGAAATCTTGGAAGAAGCGCCAGAGATCGACCCCGTACCGCGTCCCTCACCCCGCCCCCCGGTCGCAGCCCGCCCCAGACAGCTGAGCGTGACCGAAATCAAACGCCTGATCCGCGACCCTTACGCGATCTACGCCAAACATGTCCTACGGCTACGGCCTTTGGATCCTTTGGTGCAGGCACCCGATGCCCTGCTGCGCGGCATCGTCATTCACGAAATCCTGGAACATTTCATCAAGGACAGTGTTTTTGATGCGGCGCTACTGAGCCGTGAGAACTTCTTGAAACGTGCCTCAGACCTGTTGGATACGCATGTCGCCTGGCCCACGGCGCGGAAATTGTGGCTGGCCCGTCTTGAACGGATAGCCGAGGATTTCCTGCGCGCCGAAACCGCCCGGCGGGGCGATGGCGGCCCGGTCGCGTTTGAGGCACGGATGAATCTGAAGCTCAATCCTTTGGGCTTCACGCTGGTTGGGCGCGCCGACCGGATCGACATCAACAGCCGTGGCGCGATGCGGATCATCGATTACAAAACCGGCGCACCACCGACTGAAAGCCAACAGTCGAAATTTGACAAACAGCTGTTGATTGAGGCCGCCGTGGCCGAGCAAGGCGGTTTGGATGGGTTCGATCCAATAGCCGTGGCTCAAGCCGTCTTTATCGGCATGGGCGGAACCTACAAAGAGGTTCCGGCACCTTTGGACAAAGAACCTGCCGATAAGGTTTTGGCTGAGCTAAAACAACTGATTTCCGCCTATTTAGAGCCTGATCAAGGCTTTTCATCCCGCCGCATGCTGCATAAGGACAGCGATTTTGGCGACTATGACCATCTTGCGCGGTTCGGTGAATGGGATCGAACCTCGGACACCTATCCCGAGGATCTGACATGAGCGCCCGCAACGACGCCACCGAACGGCAGGTTCAGGCGGCGCGGCCCGACGCCTCGACCTGGTTGGCGGCCAATGCGGGCTCGGGCAAGACCCGCGTGCTGACCGACCGCGTGGCGCGCCTGTTGTTGGACGGGGTGCAGCCGCAGCACATTCTGTGCCTGACCTACACCAAAGCCGCCGCCAGCGAGATGCAGAACCGTCTGTTCAAGCGGTTGGGCGAATGGGCGATGCTGGACGACGGGGCGCTGTCGTCGCAACTGACCGAACTGGGTGTAACCGGTGCGATCGATCCCCAGCGACTTGCACAGGCAAGAACCCTGTTTGCGCGCGCGATTGAGACGCCGGGTGGGCTGAAAATCCAAACCATCCACTCTTTCTGCGCCGCGCTGCTGCGGCGTTTCCCGCTTGAGGCCGGTGTCAGCCCGCAGTTTTCCGAGATGGAGGACCGCGCGGCCGCGTTGTTGCGCGAAGAGATCATCGAGGATTTTGCCGAAGGCCTCCACGCAGCCCTGATCGAAGATGTCGCACGGTTTGTCACCGATACCGGGTTTGACGGGTTGACCGCTGCGATGACCCAGAAACGCAACCTGTTCTCCCATGAACTGGATTGGCCCGCCATTCTGGCGCTGTTCGATCTGCCCAACGGGTTCGACGATCAGGCGTTGCTGGATCAGGTCTTTCTGGGCGGCGAAGTGGAGTTGATCCAGTCGCTTATCCCACCGCTGCTGGACAGCGGTGGCAACAACGCCAAGGCCGCAGACAAGCTGAAAAGGTTCACGCAGGCACGGCTGGATCAATTACCCCTGCTGGAAAGCGTGTTTCTGACCGGTAAGGCGGCAAAAGAGCCGTTTTCGGCAAAAATCGGCAGTTTTCCCACAAAAGCGCTGCGCGAAGGTGTGCTTTCGGGTCAGATGCCACAACTGGAAAACCTGATGCGGCGCGTCGAAGCGGCGCGGGAACAGCGGCTGGTACTGAACGCTGCGCGCAAGACCTATGTTCTGCACCGCTTTGCAGCGGCGTTCCTGCCGGAATACGAGCGGCGCAAGCAACTGCGCGGTTGGCTGGACTTCGACGATCTGATCCTGCGCGCGCGACAGGTGCTGAACGATCCCGCGGTTGCGGAATGGATTCTGTACCGTCTGGACGGTGGCATCGACCATATTCTGGTAGACGAGGCGCAAGACACCAGCCCCGACCAATGGGACGTGATCGAGAAACTGGCGCAGGAATTCACCAGCGGGGAAGGGGCCAGGTCTGGCGTTGAGCGCACGATTTTTGTGGTTGGGGACAAAAAGCAATCGATCTATTCCTTCCAAGGTGCCGATCCGCAGGCCTTTGACCGGATGCAGCAGGAATTCGGGCGAAAACTGGCTGAATCCGGCTCTAAACTTTGGGATTCGACGCTGGAATACTCCTTCCGCTCCTCCAGCGCGATCCTGTCTTTGGTCGATATCCTGTTTGAAAATCAGACCGAGGCGGGGTTTCACAAGGATGCGTTGCATCGGGCGTTCAAGGCAGATTTGCCGGGTCGTGTTGACCTGTGGCCCGTTATCGAAAAGGTCGAAGACCAAGAGGATAGCGACTGGACCGACCCCGTCGACCGTCCAAGTGCGCGCCACCATACGGTTCTTTTGGCGGAAAAGGTCGCGTGCTCGATCAAAACGATGATCGACCAGAAAGAAACGATCCCCGATGATGGCGACGCCCCCGGCACATTCGTACGGCGCGCGGTGCAGCCGGGGGATTTCTTGATCCTTGTGCAGCGCCGGTCGGACCTGTTTGCCGAGATCATTCGGGCCTGCAAAACCATCGGTTTGCCGATTGCCGGGGCCGACCGCCTGAAAGTGGGTGCAGAACTGGCAGTCAAGGATTTGGCCGCGCTGCTGAATTTTCTGGCCACGCCCGAGGACAGCCTGTCACTGGCGACAGTGCTGAAATCCCCGTTGTTTGGCTGGTCCGAGCAGCAATTGTTCGATCTGGCCCATCGACGAGAGGAAACCTTCCTTTGGGCCGCGCTGCGCCGGCGGGGGGATGAATACCCCGAAACCATGGCTATTTTGAACGATCTGCGCGGTCAAATCGACTTTTTGCGCCCCTATGACCTGATTGAACGCATCCTCACCCGCCATGACGGGCGGCGCAAATTGTTGGGGCGGTTGGGGGCCGAGGCCGAAGACGGGATCAACGCGCTGCTGTCGCAGGCTTTGGCCTATGAACGCACGGATATTCCCAGCCTGACCGGTTTTCTGGTCTGGATGCAGACCGATGATCTTGAAATCAAACGCCAGATGAGCGGTGTCGGGAACATGATCCGGGTGATGACCGTTCATGGCTCTAAGGGTCTTGAGGCCCCGATTGTGATCCTGCCGGATACCGGAAAACGACAAGCGCCGCGCGATGCCGAGATCATGGTATCGGGCGATGTGCCGTTTTGGAAAGTTCCTGCAGACCAATCACCGACGCGGATCGCTGCGGCACGGGCTGAGGCACGGGCGCGCGAGGAAAACGAACGCCTGCGATTGCTCTATGTGGCTCTAACACGGGCCAAAAAGTGGCTAATTGTGGCCGCAGCAGGCGATGTCGGGAAAGATGGCACAAGCTGGTATCAACAAGTAGAGGCAGCAATGGCGCGCGCCGGCGCAACGCAAGTTCCCGGATTGGACATCCAGCGCTTGTCGCATGGAGATTGGGATGGTCCCCCGCTGAAGACCGTGGAAACGACTACGGAAACACCCGAAACGTTGCCCGATCTATTCCTGCGCCCTGCGGTCAAAGCCATCGCACCGCTAGAAACACTCAGCCCCTCGGACCTGGGTGGTGCAAAAGCTTTGCCCGGAGATGCTGGCCAAGATGAAGAAGCGGCCAAACTGCGCGGAACGAGGGTGCATCTGTTGCTTGAGCACTTGCCCACAGCAGAGCAGGCCGATTGGCCTCAGATCTGCGCGCAGCTTTTGCCGGACCTTCCGCAGACCGAGCGGCAAGAGCTGTTGTCCGAGGTTTCAAACGTGTTGACCGCGCCTGATCTGAAACCTGTCTTTGCCGGGAATGCATTGGCCGAAGTCCCGGTGACGGCTGAAATCAACGGTCGCCGCATCCACGGGATCATCGACCGCCTGATCGTGACCGGGTCAGAGGTTCAGGTGATCGACTTCAAATCAAACGCCACAGTCCCGGATCGCCATGAATCCTGCCCTGAAGGTCTTTTGCGGCAAATGGGGGCCTATGCCGCGACGCTGTCGCAGATCTATCCCGATCACACAATCCGAACTGCAATCCTATGGACTCGAACCGCACAGCTTATGTGGTTGCCACACGAGACTGTGAGCGATGCGCTGGCCAGGTCGGTGATGCCTTGACCTTGGAAAACCGCGCACCTACGTTCTGTCCCCAACCCAATCCCATTCAGGAGACATGAGATGTCGACCGTAGCCGTAACCGATGACACCTTCGACGCCGAGGTTAAAAACGCGACCGTACCTGTGGTCGTCGATTTCTGGGCCGAATGGTGCGGACCCTGTAAACAAATCGGCCCCGCTCTGGAAGAGCTGGCAGCCGAGTATGGCGACAAGGTGAAAATCGCCAAGGTCGACGTGGACAGCAACCCAAACTCTGCCGCTGCAATGGGTGTACGCGGCATTCCGGCGCTGTTCATTTTCAAAGACGGTCAGGTCGTATCGAACCGCGCGGGCGCTGCTCCGAAAGCTGCGCTGCAAAGCTGGATCGAAGAATCCATCTGAACTGGCGGTAACAGTTGATCCAAAAGGCGCCTCATATCGGGGCGCCTTTTTTAGTGCGGAGATAAAGCAACCAATGGCAAAAACGCGGGTTCTTGTGGAATTTGGGATGGGCACGTCGTTGCGGCGCATGGACTATACCGAAGCAGCAGTGCGGGCGATCAAAGACGCGCTGTGGCACAACTCGGTCAATATGGCTGAACTGTTTGGTTTTCCCAAAGAGGCGATGATCATCGACGCCGAAATTGGCGTGCAGCAGCCCGATCAGGTGGACACAGGTGCGTTGACCGCCATCTTCCCCTATGGCCAGCCCAATATCACCGTCACCAAAGGCGGTCTGGACATCGAAAAACCCGGGCGCGATGGACATACGGTCATCGCAAATGCAGCCCTGGTCGTTTCCTTCGACATGGAGCCTGCGGCATGAGTGAACAGCGCATCATTCTGGAAATGGGCACAGGCAATGAACTGTATGGGCAAGACTATACCAAAGCGGCGCGGCGCGCGGTTCAGGATGCTTTGCACCATTCCTCGATCACATTGTTTTCGAAACTGGGCATCGACCATTCCGAGATGCGCGTTTGCGTGACCATCGGTGTTCAAAACCCGGACCTGGTCGATTGTGCGCAAGTGGCCGCCGATTTGCCGCGGGGCAGGGCCGAAGTGACCGCCGTGTTAGGTGGCTTGGATGTCGCGGATGAGGCTACAGGAGCCAAACATGTGATTGCCACGGCCGCGATCGAGGCGTTTGTGCCCAGCCTGGTCGGGAAATACAAACAAAGCTGAAAAAGAAAAAAGCCGCCCATAGGAGCGGCTGATCTCTATCGTCTGTCTGAAAAAGCTCAGAACTTGGCGACGTCCTCACGGGACAAGCCGATGTCGTCCAGCTGAGCGTCGGTCAAAGCCGACAGCGCTTTGCGTGTGTTGCGTTCATCATTCCAACGCAGGATGTTGGTCAGAACTTGGGTGAAAAAGCCAGCTCCGTGCAGGTTGTTGACTGCTCCGAGCGGCGCATGGGTTTTTGCGATAGTGGCCATTTGCGCGTTCCTATTCTGTTGAAACAGCCGACCCTGTGTCGGTTGTGAGCCTCATGTAGGACCCCGTGCCGAGTCTTACAATTGCTACTCCAACAGGCCCGTATTGCACTGCGTGCATATCTTTTGGGCGGTTTAAGAACAGTTGCACCAAACACTTACCCGGCCCATATAGGGGCGCAGACAGTACGGAGGCTTTTATGGCAGAGAACGACTTTCCCGGTTGGCACGGCACCACGATCATCGGTGTCAAAAAAGACGGCCAAGTGGTCATCGCCGGTGACGGGCAGGTCAGCCTGGGTCAGACCGTGATCAAGGGCACGGCGCGCAAGGTCCGCCGCCTGTCGCCGGGCGGGTTTGAAGTGGTTGCCGGGTTTGCCGGGTCGACAGCTGATGCGTTCACCCTGCTGGAACGTCTGGAGGCCAAGCTTGAGGCGACACCCGGCCAACTGGCCCGCGCCTCGGTCGAGCTGGCCAAGGACTGGCGCACCGACAAGTACCTGCAAAAGCTTGAGGCGATGCTGATCGTCACGGACGGCTCTGACCTGCTGGTGATTACCGGGGCAGGGGATGTTCTTGAGCCAGAGCACAATGTAGCGGCCATCGGTTCGGGTGGTAACTTTGCCCTCGCTGCGGCCCGCGCGATGATGGATAGCGACAAGTCAGCCGAACAGGTGGCACGTGAGGCCATGGCAATTGCCGCAGATATCTGCGTTTACACCAACGGCAATCTGACGGTTGAGACGATATCAGGCTAACAGCGCCTTGATCTCTTTCCCTTTCCAGCGGCGGTGCATCCCGATCAGGCCAAAGATCGCGGCGAGCACCACGATGTAATAGGGCACGCGGATATCGATGCTCATCAACCCGCCACCGATCAATGACATGACGCCACCTGCCAGACAGAAGACGGCAGTGGTCACGCCCATGACCCAGCCCTGATCTGCCTCGCTGACGCTCGAGGAGAACAGGCCCAGCATCGTTGGATAGGCGACACCGAACAGGAAATAGAAGAAAAAGACCGGCACATAGCTGATCAAGCCACTGGGGCTGAATGCAAAGGCCAGACCGCAGACGATCATCACGATCAGTGCGGTATGAATGATCGCGTGTTTGCTGAACCGCTCTTGCGCGGGTTTGACGAGGAACGTGCTCGAGAACGCCAGCGCAAACCCGATCACCACCATCGCCATGCTGCCTCCGATCACGCCATATCCAAAAGCGCTGGTCAGGAAGTTGTCGACAAAGACATAGAAGGTGACATTGGCGATCATGAAGAACGAATAAACCGGCAGGATTTTCAGAACCATGGGATGGCCGCGCACGGCGATTAGGCTGTCGGTGATATCGCGCGGACGGAAGACAAAAGGTTCGCGCTGGGTCCGCGTGTCCTTGAAGAATGTCATCACCAGGAAGATTGCGATCAATACCAGCACAAAGGCGCCATAGAACGGGGTTTTCAAGGTCGCAAAACTGCCGAACAGGGCGGCATCGGACAAAACCGCTCCGATGATCGGGCCGCCGACCAGGCCAAAGCTGACACCGGTCACGATATAGCCCATGTTGCGATCCCGGTCGGCTGCGTCCGTGCTGCCGTCGATCATTGCGGCCTGTGCGATGGGTTGGTTTCCTGCGGTAAAGCCGGTGATCGACCGCCCGATGATCAGCAGCAGCAGGCTGTTCATGAACAGCGCGAGAATGGTGATGGCGTATCCGGCAAGGGCACCGCCCAGACAGACCAACAATGCGTTTTTGCGTCCGATGGAATCCGAGACTTTCGAGACATAGACAACGCCCAGAAACCACGACAGGAAAAAGCAGCCGATCACCAGGCCGTAATAGAAATGGCGTTGGCCCTGAGGAGTGTTTTCAGGCAAGAACCCTGATTTGGTTTCCATGATCAGCGAGTTGATGATCGGAAAGACCAGCCCTTGCCCAATCAGATCGACAAAAACCACGAACAACAATGTGATCTTGGCAATTTTCGTCATAAATTCGCCCCCGGTTCCAATACCTTGTGCAAAGTCTAACAGACGAACACAAAGGTGGCTAACACTGTGTCGGTGGCTCTATCGGATCGACCCGTTGCTCAAATTCAGGCGACCGAGCCTGCTGTTGTTTTTGCGAATGCGGTTTCGGTCAACAAAGTTTGGTCGCTCGAAGCTCTGCAGCTTTGGTGAAAACCTGCTCTCATTCAGTGACCGGCTTGTGTTTTCCGGGGCGATGATTAGGTTCCGCTGCGAAACAAACGGATAGATTAGTATGACCGACCTGACCCCGCGCGAGATCGTCTCGGAACTGGACCGCTTTATCATCGGACAGAAAGACGCCAAGCGCGCCGTGGCCGTGGCGCTGCGCAACCGTTGGCGGCGCAAGCAGCTGGCTGATGACATCCGCGACGAGGTCTATCCCAAGAACATCCTGATGATCGGCCCCACCGGCGTTGGCAAGACCGAGATCAGCCGCCGTCTGGCCAAATTGGCGCGTGCACCATTCATCAAGGTCGAAGCGACCAAGTTCACCGAAGTCGGCTATGTCGGACGTGATGTGGAACAGATTGTCCGCGATCTTGCCGACGCGGCGATTCTACAAACCCGGGAATACATGCGCGAGGACGTCAAAACACGGGCGCATCAGGCTGCCGAAGATCGGGTGATCGCTGCCATTGCCGGTGAAGATGCTCGCGAAGGCACGCGCGAGATGTTCCGCAAAAAGCTAAAAGCCGGAGAGCTGGACGATACCGAGATCGAGCTGGAGCTTTCAGATACCTCAAGCCCAATGCCTATGTTCGATATTCCAGGCCAGCCCGGGGGGCAGATGGGCATGATGAATCTGGGCGACATTTTTGGCAAAGCCTTTGCGGGTCGCACCGTAAAGAAACGCATGACCGTCGCCGAAAGCTATGACGCGCTGATCGGAGAAGAGGCCGACAAGCTGCTGGATGACGAAACGGTTAATCGCGTGGCTCTGGAATCGGTCGAGCAGAACGGCATTGTCTTCCTGGATGAGATCGACAAAGTCTGCGCCCGTTCAGATGCGCGGGGTGGCGATGTCAGCCGCGAAGGCGTGCAGCGGGATCTGCTGCCCTTGATCGAAGGCACCACGGTTTCGACGAAACATGGCCCGGTCAAGACCGACCATATCCTGTTTATTGCCTCGGGCGCGTTCCACATTGCAAAACCGTCGGATCTGTTGCCGGAACTGCAAGGCCGTTTGCCGATCCGCGTGGAATTGCGGGCGCTGACCGAAGAGGATTTCGTGCGGATCCTGACCGAGACCGATAACGCTCTGACCCGCCAATACACCGCTCTGATGGGAACCGAACAAGTCACCGTCAGCTTTACCGATGACGGCATCGCCGCATTGGCGCGCATCGCTGCGGATGTGAATCAGAGCGTTGAGAACATCGGCGCGCGGCGGCTTTACACGGTAATGGAGCGTGTTTTTGAAGAACTGTCCTTCACAGCCCCTGATCAGGCCGGGGCAGAGGTTACTGTGAACGCACAGTTTGTTGACGACAATCTGGGCGAATTGACCAAATCAACCGATCTCAGCCGTTACGTTCTGTAATATTATCAAGCTGGTTTTTGCCGGCCAACGGTCGACATTGACTGGACGTCGCATCTGAATCCGATAGCGTGAGCGCAAGTTTGCTTTTGGGGTGACCCGTGTTCCGTTCTTTGCTCGCACTATTGACCTGTGCAACGCTGACCGCCTGCGTTGACCGTTCGGTTACTGAGACTTTACCCGAAGCTCTCAGGTTCGGCACTCCGGCCACGGTGTTTGCCTCAACAACGCGTGCGCGCGAACCGGATGGCTCTTACGGGTTCCGGCGCGCCGAGGCGCTTCGCTATCTCGAGATGACGATTTCGATACCGCCAAACCATACGGCTGGAACGCTGGACTTCTCGTATGCCGACCCTAACCCGAAGAAAGAGTTTGTTCTCGCCGATGTGACCGAGTTCTCGGGGCCTCAGGGCCTTCGCTCTCGTTTGAAAGGTGTCGATGATGTGGTGCTGTTTGTTCACGGCTATAACGCAACACAAACAGAGACCGCGTTTCGCGCCGCTCAGCTGACCCATGATGTAGGCGTGCCCGGAACCACATTTATCTACTCCTGGCCCAGTCAGGCCCGAGGCACCGGTTACGCCTATGATCTGGACAGCATGTTGTTTGCGCGCGATGGGTTGGAAAACACCATTCGCAGCCTCAAGGCCATGGGTGTGAAACGTGTTATCGTCATGGCGCATTCCATGGGTGGAGCTCTGACGATGGAGATGATGCGCCAGGCAGAGCTGCGCGAACCGGGCTGGTCGAAACGCAACATAGAAGGTGTCGTTTTGATTTCCCCCGATCTGGACGTCGATCTGTTCCGGTCGCAGATGCAAAGCATCAAATCGCTGCCGGACCCGTTTGTTGTCATGGTCTCTAAGAAAGACAAGGTTCTGGGCCTGTCGGCGCGTCTACGCGGCACGTCTGACGGCCAGCGGCTGGGGAATATCACCGATGCGGAAACGCTGACCGAGTTCCCGATCAAGATCATCGATACGACGGCCTTCAGCAACGATGCGGAATCGTCCCATTTTGTTGCGGCCACGTCTCCGGCTTTGCTGACACTGCTCAGCTCGGCGCGACGCGTCAGCTCGACTTTCGGGCCTGACCGGCCTGCGATTGACGTGCTCGCGCCACCAAGTCTGACAAATCCCTCGGGCGCAACGGAAATCGTGCTTACCGAATCCGGCGCAACCCAGGTCACCTCTCCTTGAGTGCGTTCGACTTCCGTCAATACCTTGTCCAAAACCGCACTTGGCTGGGCGCCGGAGTCCTGCTGACATTTCTATCGTGTTTTGGGCAGACCTTTTTCATCTCGATTTTCGCAGGTGAAATACGCGCAACCTTTGGCTTAAGCCACGGGGCCTGGGGCGGCATCTATTCGCTGGGCACGATGGCCTCGGCGCTGGTGATGATCTGGGCAGGGGCTTTGACCGATATCTTTCGCGTCCGCGTTCTGGGGCCATGGGTTCTGATTGGTCTGGTGCTGGCTGCGTTGGCGATGGCGCTGAACCAACGGGTGTTGCTTCTGCCTTTGGTGATCTTTCTATTACGTCTGTTCGGGCAGGGGATGAGCACCCATATCGCCATGGTCGCAATGGCGCGGTGGTTCACCGCAACGCGCGGCCGGGCCTTGTCGATCGCCACGCTTGGCTTTGCCGCCGGAGAGATCATCCTGCCGGTCAGTTTCGTCGCCGCCATGACGGTGCTGGACTGGCGTGTGCTTTGGGTCATCGCGGCTGGCACAACCGTTTTGGGCATCCCGTTGCTCTACACCCTGTTGCAACACGAAAGAACGCCACAGAGCCTGGCTGAGGCGTATTCCTCGACCGGGATGGAAGGCCGCCATTGGACGCGCAAACAAGCTTTGACGCATCCGTTGTTCTGGCTGATGGCACCTGCTTTGCTGGGCCCGTCGGCCTTTGTCACAGCGTTTTTCTTCCACCAGGTGCATTTGGCGGAAGTCAAAGGCTGGACCCATCTTCAACTGGTATCCCTGTTTCCGGCCTATACCGGCGTTTCGATGCTGGCCATGTTTGCGTCGGGCTGGGCGTTGGACAGATGGGGCACGGCGCGGATGATGCCCGGGTTTCAGCTGCCCATGGCGCTGGGCTTTGTTCTTTTGGGCAGCGTCGGATCCATCACTGGGGCCTTGGTGGGCCTTGTCATTCTGTCGCTCACCGTTGGGGCCAACAGCACGTTGCCCGCAGCGTTCTGGGCCGAGTTCTACGGCACCAAACACATCGGCGCGATCAAAGCTTTGGCGACAGCGCTGATGGTTCTGGGCTCGGCCATCGGGCCGGGCCTGACCGGAGTTCTGATCGACATCGGTATCCCACTTGAAACGCAGTTCATCTGGATCGGCGGCTATTTCGTGCTGTCCTGCCTGTCTGTCTGGGTCGGTGTGCGAAAAGCAGCGCCCGCGCTTTAGCGGCTACGGCGCAGATACACATAATAAGCCCCGTCACCGCCGTGGCTGATATGAGCCGGTGTCACTTGAAGCACTGCCTGCGCCAGTGGCGGCAGCGACAGCCATTGCGGAACCTGATTGCGCAACACGCCGCGCGGGGTTGGAATCGGGCCCGGCTCGTCCCGATCTTTGCCCTTCCCGGTGACCACCAGAACCAGCCGTTTGCCTTGTGCTTGCGCGGAAAGGACGAACCGAACCAGCACCGGATGGGCCGTGTCCATGCGCAACCCATGCAGGTCGAGCTTGCCTTCGGGCTTCAGCTTACCACGCTTCATGCGACCAAACGCCTTTGTGTCCATGAGCACCGGACCATTGCGCAGGGTTTCGGTAATCGATGGTTTCAACACAGGCTTGGTGGGTTTGGCGGGTGCCTTTTGGCCAAGCTCAAAAGCCTCGATCCGGCTTTTGGGGGCTTTGGTCGGTTTCGGCTTGGGTAAAGGGGTGGGATGTACCGATTGCGGCAGTTCGGGATGCAGGCGGTCGGCCTGTTTGGCGACCTTGCGCCACAGCTCGATCTCGTCTTCGGTGAGCTTGCGCCGGGTCATCAGAATTCATCCGGTAACAGGGCATAGGCCCGCTGGATCGGCAGCAGAACCACCATGCGCCCGGGGTCTTTCAAACGCCCGGCGGCTTTACCTGCTTCGTCGCCGGTACCAAAAAAGATATCGGCACGTTGCGCCCCTTTGATGGCAGACCCGGTATCCTGCGCGATCATCAATCGCCGGATCGGATCTTTACCGTCCTTTTCGACCCAGACCGGCGCACCCAAGGGCGTATAGGCCGGATCAGCAGCGATACTGCGCATCGTTGTCACAGATCGGTTCATGGCGCCCAAAGGCCCTAGCTCGGGTGCTACCCGGTTCACCTCGCGAAAGAACACGTAAGACGGGTTGTGAAACAGCAATTCGGCCCCGGCTTCGGGGTTCTTGCGCACCCAGGCCCGGATCATCTGTGCGCTGACCTCATGCGCGCCCAGCGCGCCGCGGCGGATCAACTCGGCCCCGATCGAGCGGTAGGGGTGGCCATTCGCGCCGCCATAGCCCACGCGCAAGGCGCCACCATCTGGCAGTTTGATCCGGCCCGAGCCCTGGATTTGCAAAAAGAACAGCTCGACCGGGTCATCGACCCAGGCAATTTCCAATCCACGGCCACGCATCACATCAGTGGTCAGCAATTGGCGGCGGCTCAGCCATTTATCGACGCCGCGCGCCTCGGGCGGCATTTTATATAAAGGATAGCGATAGGTGGCAGTCGGGACTTTCGATCCGTCCAGCTCGGGCTCGAAATACCCGGTGAACAACGCGTCGTTTCCGTCTTCGACCAGAACTGGGCGGAAAAACAGCTCAAAGAAAGACCGCGCCGCCTCGGGCCCATAGGTTTGGGCCGCGCCGCACAGCGCCTGCCAATCCGGGTCATCCAGATCACGGCATGTGTTCAGAAATACCGACAGGGCCGCGCCGTGATCATCCTCGGCCCAGCCCTCTAGCTGGTCAAAAGACAGGATGGATCGCGTCGCCTCTGCTCCGGCAGCGCTGGCGGCTGTCATCGCAGCCACCAAAACAAGCGACCGGAGCCAGGCAATCATGCGTCCGTGGCAACAAGCAGCCAGTTTGGATCGTCCGAGCCCATTACGCGGGCAAAGGTCCAGCTGTCCTTTTGGCGTTTCACGGTGTTGGGGTTGCCTTCGATGATGTCACCACCGCGATCGCGCACAACCGAGGTCAGCTCACCCACAAAGCGCATGGTGATCTCGGCCTGATTGGTTTCCTTGTCGAAGGTCACATCAGCAACCGAGGTTTCGCGCACCCCAATAAATTCAGCCTCGATAGTCAGACCCTGATCTTCGCGCGACGCCACAACCGATACGAAGGTGTCGAACACCTCTTCCGACAGGAAAGGCTGGATTTCGTCCAGATTGCCCTTTTCGAACCCCATCACGATCATCTCATAGGCGCCGCGTGCGCCCTGAACGAATTCGCTGACAGAAAACGAAGGCTCGATCCGCTTCATCGCGGCAAAGGTCTGCGCCTGTTCGCTGTCCTCATCAACGTGATCCGTAATGTCATGATCCGGGCCGCCTTCGATCACTTCAAAGTCACGGCGCGCAGTATTTGCATCAGGCTGCTGTTGAACGGGTGGTTTCTCAAAACCTTCTCGCGTCCCCAATACGCTTTTGAGGCGCAGGATCAGGAAAACGGCAATTCCGGCCAGGACCAGCAACTGGATCATCGGTTCGTTCATTTCATCCTCTTTTCAGACAGCGACTTTGTATACGCAGCCTCTTGCCACTATGTAGGTGACAGATGCTGGCAAGTCCACTGCCCGGCCTGATCTAAAGGATAACGTATATGTATCTGTTCTTGGCATTTTTGTTGGTTCCGATCATCGAGATCGCCCTGTTCATTCAGGTCGGCGGTCTGATTGGGCTGTGGCCGACACTGGCCATCGTTGTTCTAACAGCGGTTTTGGGAACGATTCTTGTACGTACACAAGGCCGAACGGCCATCGCCAACCTTCAGCGATCCTTTGCCGAATTGGATGACCCGACCGAACCGCTGGCCCATGGGGCCATGATCTTGCTGTCGGGTGTCTTGCTGTTGACGCCCGGGTTTTTCACCGATGCTGTTGGGTTTGCCCTGCTGGTCCCGGGGATTCGTGTGGCCGTGTTTAAATATCTGAAATCAAAGGTCACGATCACACAATTCCAGATGGGAACCGGTGCTGGGTTCCACCAACGTCGTGATCCTTTTGATCAGGGCGACGTCATTGACGGTGAGTTTTCCGAAGTTCAGCCCAGAAAGAAACCGGCAAAACCTTCGAAATGGGTTGAAGGCCCGCACCAGCATTGAGGTGCTGCGCCCAACTTGCTAAGCAGTGGCGAATTTCAAATTTGGAGTAGTTCCATGGCCGAAGAAGGCGCAAAAGAAAACACTGCGGCCCAGCAAGCCGCACCTCAGGTCCAGATGCGTGTTCTGGGCCAATTTGTCCGCGACATGTCGTTCGAAAACGTGATGGCGCAAAAAGGTGTGTCGGGCGAAGTTCAGCCCGAAATGTCGGTTCAGGTGAACCTGGACGCCAAAAAACGCCCTCAGGACCATCAGTTCGAAGTTTCGATCAAGCTGAACCTGACCTCAAAAGCCAAAGGTCTGGACGATGTTCTGTTTGTTCTGGAGCTGGATTATTGCGGCCTGTTCCACGTGGAAGGTGTGCAAGACGATCAACTGCACCCGTTCCTGATGATCGAATGCCCGCGTATGCTGTTCCCGTTCCTGCGCCGCATTGTGAGCGACGTGACACGCGACGGTGGCTTCCCGCCGGTGAACTTGGACAATATCGATTTTGTTGCGCTCTACCGCAACGAGTTGATGCGCCGTCAGGCCGCACAAGGCCAAACAGCCGACGCCTGATCCTTTAACCCGCGTCTGACCAGGCTCAGGCGCGGGCCCACAGGGCGTTTTCGCCCAAATCTTCCACAAATTTCTGATGTGCGGCTTGTTCTTCCTCGGTGATCCGAGACGGCAGAACCGTTGCGCGCGGAGCAGGGCGCCAGGCGTCTTCGCCGGCACCCGCAGCAGATGCGGCAGTGGACAACCCGAAATCCGGCTGCCGGCCCCCGATTAATTCCAGATAAACCTCGGCCAGAATCTCGGAATCGAGCAACGCGCCGTGCAGCACGCGGTTGGAATTGTCGATATTGAACCGGCGACACAGCGCGTCCAGCGACGCGGGTGAGCCGGGGAAGCGCTTGCGCGCAATGGCCAGCGTATCCAGCGCCTGATCCATCGGAATCGGGGGCAGACCCATCCATTTCAGCTCGGCGTTCAGAAACTTCATGTCGAAGGACGCGTTGTGGATCACCAGCCGTGCATCCCCAACAAAATCGCGAAAGGCTTGCCCAACTTTGGCAAAGACCGGTTTATCCTTCAGCGTCACCTCACCTTTCTCTGGTGGGCGTGGAGTTTCCAGCAGGTCAGGGCCTATACCGTGAATGCCAAAAGCCTCGTCCGGCATACCGCGTTCGGGATTGATATAGACGTGATAGGTTTCACCGGTGGCCACATGGTTCCACAGCTCAACCGCGCCGATCTCAACAATCCGGTCCCCGCTTTCGGGATCAAACCCGGTGGTCTCGGTATCCAGTACAATCTCACGCATTGTTCAGCCCCGCCCGTATCTGCCTGACCACATCCTGCACCTGTGCGCGGGCATGGTCCAGCGTATCTGTCACGATCACGAAATCTGACCGCGCGGCTTTTTCGTCATTGGGCATCTGCTTGGCCCTGATCTGTTCAAACTGCGCTTCGGTCATCGTGCCCCGCGTCAGAACCCGGCGCTTCTGTTCTTCGGGTGAGACCGAGACACAGACCACCGCATCCATCAAAGCGTCACCACCTGTTTCAAACAGAAGGGGAATGTCGAACACCAGGATATCGGCTGTCGCGGCCTTGCGAAACGCAGCCCGATCAGAGGCGACCAAGGGGTGCACGATGGCCTCAATCTGTTTCAGCGCGCTGGGATCCTCGGCGATGATTTGCTTCAGCACTTCCCGGTCCACAATGCCGTCTTTGACAGCGGTTGGGAAGGCGTTGCGCATCGGCTCAACTGCCGCGCCGCCCTTTGAATAGAGCCTATGTACGGCCGCATCTGCATCCCATAGCGCACAGCCTTCCTCGACAAAGATCTGGGCGGTCGTGCTTTTGCCCATGCCGATCGAGCCAGTAAGACCAAGGGCAAAACTCATGCCAAAACCGCAGCTCGCAATTCGTCGTCCACCAGTGGCCGGACGCCGAACCAGCGCTCAAATCCCGGAACGGCCTGATGTAACAACATACCCAAGCCATCCACGGTTGTGCAGCCAGCGGCGTCTGCGGCTTTCAAAAGCTCCGTCTGCAAGGGCGCATAGACCAAATCCGTCACGACAGTTCCGGGCTGCAAGCCCTCCAGGGAAACGCGCAGCTCGGGCTGGCCTTGCATCCCCAACGAAGTTGTATTGACCACCAGCGTTGCGTTTTCCAATACCGTGTCTGCCTGTACCCAATCCACCACACGAATGCGCTGACCAAATTCTTCTTTCAGATGATCTGCCCGGGCACGGGTTCGGTTGGTCAACAGAATCTCGGGCACTCCGGCCTCAGACAACGCATGCAGCACGGCACGCGACGCGCCGCCTGCACCAAAGACAACCACCGGGCCATCCTTTGCGTTCCAATCCGGCGCGCCCTCACGCAGGTTTGCCATGAACCCATAGCCGTCGGTGTTATCCGCATGGATTGACCCATCCTCGCGAAAGACCAGCGTATTTGTGGCTCCAATCACCGAAGCGCGATCTGACACGTGATCGGCCAGACGCATCGCAGCCTCTTTATGCGGCACGGTCACGTTAGCCCCAACAAACCCGGCCTTAGGCAACGTGCGCAGCACCTGTTCCAGATCCGCGGGCGCGACATCCATCGGGATGTAATACCCAGACAGATCGAACCTGTGCAGCCAATGACCATGTAGCGCGGGCGAGCGGGAATGCGCAACAGGGTGCCCGATGACCCCGGCCAATGGAATTCGATGGTCTGTCATTGATCAATTACACCTTTCACAGCCAGATAGTTCAGCAGTTCCAGCAAGGGCAGCCCCAGAACATTAAAGTAATCGCCTTCGATGGCAGCAAAAAGGCGAACGCCTTCTTCTTCCAGCTTATAAGCACCAACGGCATCGCGAATACTGTCCCAGTTCCGCGCGACATAATTCCTCAGATACGCATCCGAGCTGGCACGCATCCGCAGCCGAACTTGACCCACATGCCGCCAGATGGGTTCGCCATTCTGATAGATCACCGCAGCGGATAACAGCATGTGCCGCTTGCCCCGCATCATTTTAAGCTGTGCTAACGCATCATCCGATGTTTCGGGCTTCGAAAGAAGAGCGCCTTCGAAATCCAAAACCTGATCGCACCCAAGAACCATGGCACCGGGTGCTTTTTCACTTACCTTTCTGGCTTTCATCTCGGCCAGCGTATCGGCGATGTCACGCGGTGGCGCGCCTTCGGCCAGCAAAGCCTGCTTGGCCGTCTCTTCATCGACACGGGCGACCTGCACCGTGAAATCAACACCAGCGTTGCGCAGCATTTGCGCCCGGATCGTTGAGCCCGAAGCCAAGACAATGGGGACAGACATGTGGAAAACCCCGTTTACAAGTCGATAAGTGTTCAAGGACGCTTTGTATGGTTTTCCGGTTGACACGCAAGTCTTGCAGTTTGGCAAAAAACATCTGCGAGTCGTTCAAATTCTGTACCTTCGGGACAAGGATAAGTTTGCGCAGCAGGATAACCTGTTTTGCTTGCCTTATCCGAAGACTTATCCCCAAGGAGCGTCGTTCTATTAAGACTTAACACCATGTTTTAAAAATATATTTTCTTATTTTCACAGAATCACACGACCCGCGAAAATATCTATCCACTTGGGGAAAAACCCTGAGTAAAAAAGTAATCCACGGAAATTCATCTCCCTACAAAACCATCATCCTTTTTCTTTTCTTATTTTTTTATTAGGGAGGATTTGATCACGAACCGAGGGGCATCATGTCTGACCTTCTTTTTACCATATACCCTTGGGTGAAGTCTCTGCACATCATGGCCGTGATCTCTTGGATGGCTGGATTGTTCTATCTACCCAGACTGTTTGTCTATCACGTAGAAAAGGCACAATCGGTTGACGGGGCAGAACCGATTTTCTTTGAGATGGAAGAAAAGCTGCTGCGTGTGATCATGCGACCGGCAAGTATCGTGGCCTGGATATGTGGCCTGATCATGGTGTTCACACCGGGCATTGTCGGCTGGGATTTTGCCTGGCCCTGGGTCAAGGGTGTGGCGGTGATCGCAATGACCTGGTTTCATCATTGGCTGATGGCTAGACGCAGGGACTTTGTTGCGGGGCGAAATACGCTCACTGGGCGGCAGTATCGCATGATGAACGAGATCCCGACCGTTTTGATGGTTTTGATCGTTCTGGCGGTCGTTCTGAAGTTCTGAGGGGCGAATTGACTCTGCTCTTCGACGCGCTTATGTAATTGCCAACTCGCCCGTCCGGGCGGCGTATCTTCCGTACTGAAATTCCACTTTGTACCGCGCAGTTCGCGGTGAAGGTATATATTATGACAACTGACGCCCTGAATCTGGCCGACCTCAAGGCCAAAAGTCCCAAAGACCTTCTGGCCATGGCCGAAGAGCTGGAGATCGAAAACGCCTCGACCATGCGGAAAGGCGAGATGATGTTCCAGATCCTGCGCGAACGCGCGGATGAGGGGTGGACCGTTGGTGGCGATGGCGTTTTGGAGGTTCTGCAAGACGGGTTCGGCTTTTTGCGCTCGCCCGAGGCGAATTATCTGCCCGGTCCCGACGATATCTATGTCTCACCCGACATGATCCGCCAACATTCGCTGCGCACCGGTGACACGGTCGAAGGTGAGATTAAGGCGCCGGATGAGAACGAACGCTATTTTGCGCTGACCAAGGTGACAAAGATCAACTTTGAAGACCCGGAAAAAGCCAAGCACAAGATCCTGTTCGATAACCTGACGCCCTTGTACCCCGAGGAGCGTCTGAAGATGGAGATCGAAGATCCCACCATCAAGGACAAATCCGCCCGTGTGATCGACCTGGTTGCCCCGATCGGGAAGGGTCAGCGGTCACTGATCGTGGCGCCTCCGCGGACAGGTAAAACGGTAATCCTGCAGAACATCGCGCATTCGATCGAACAGAACCACCCGGAGTGTTACCTGATCGTCCTGCTGATCGACGAACGCCCAGAAGAGGTGACCGATATGCAGCGCTCGGTGAAGGGTGAGGTTGTGTCCTCGACCTTCGACGAACCGGCGACGCGCCACGTTGCCGTATCGGAAATGGTGATCGAAAAAGCCAAACGTTTGGTCGAACATAAACGAGATGTTGTTATCCTTCTCGATTCGATCACAAGACTTGGTAGGGCATTTAACACAGTTGTGCCGTCGTCAGGTAAAGTTCTGACCGGTGGTGTGGACGCCAACGCGTTGCAACGGCCCAAGCGGTTCTTTGGTGCTGCGCGGAATATCGAAGAGGGCGGATCGCTGACCATCATCGCCACTGCGCTGATCGATACCGGCAGCCGGATGGACGAAGTGATCTTCGAAGAATTCAAAGGCACTGGTAACTCGGAGATCGTGCTGGATCGTAAGATTGCCGACAAGCGTGTGTTCCCGGCCATCGACATCCTCAAATCCGGTACCCGGAAAGAGGATCTGTTGGTCGACAAGGGTGATCTGGCCAAGACCTTTGTTCTGCGCCGTATCCTCAACCCGATGGGGACAACCGACGCAATCGAGTTCCTGTTGTCGAAGTTGAAACAGACCAAGACAAACTCGGAATTCTTCGACTCGATGAATACCTGACACAGGTCTTAACCCTCGCGAGGCCTTCGAATGGATACGATATTCGCCTTGGCCAGCGCGCAAGGCAAAGCTGGGGTGGCGGTCATCCGCCTCTCTGGCCCTTTGGCCCATTCTGCTGCGAAAACGCTGGTTGGTGGTGATCTGCCTCAACGCGGAATGCGCGTGCGGACCTTGCGCGCGCCAGATGGAACGCGTTTGGACGATGGACTTGTGTTGACCTTTCAGGCTCCGTCCAGTTTCACCGGCGAAGATGTGGCCGAGCTTCAAATCCATGGCAGTACAGCAACGGTGAACGCGGTTCTGCGCTGTCTGTCTGACATGGATGATCTGCGCATGGCAGATCCCGGGGAATTCACGCGCCGCGCGTTGGAAAACGGGCGCATGGATCTGACCCAAGTAGAAGGCCTGGCCGATCTGATCGATGCCGATACCGAAGCACAACGCAAGCAGGCCCAGACCATATTGGCCGGTGCGCTTGGCGATCTGGTCGAGCGTTGGCGACGGGATCTGATCCGGGCTGCGTCTTTACTGGAAGCCGTGATTGACTTTGCTGACGAAGAGGTGCCGACCGACGTTTCACCTGAGGTGCGGGATCTGATCCAGGGTGTAGTGCAGGACCTGGACAAAGAAGCCAAAGGCGTCCAAATCGCGGAACGTGTGCGAACCGGGTTCGAGGTGGCGATTGTTGGCCTGCCAAACGCGGGAAAGTCGACCTTGCTGAACGCATTGGCAGGTCGCGAGGCTGCGATAACATCGGAATATGCCGGAACGACTCGGGATGTCATCGAAGTTCGCATGGATCTGGCAGGTTTGCCTGTCACTTTGCTCGATACTGCAGGTTTGCGGGAAACAGATGATCATGTCGAAGGTCTGGGAATAGACCTTGCGCGACGGCGGGCAAATTCCGCTGATCTGCGCGTTTTTCTGGCTGATGATGTTGAAGCACTGGGAATACCCGTTCAACCTGAAGATGTGATTGTCCGTCCGAAAGCAGACCTCGGTCCTGAAAGGGCTGCTGGTGTATCAGGGAAAACAGGGCAGGGGATCGATCAGCTGGTTTCCGATATATCGTATAGGCTTGCGGAGCGAACCACTAGTCATGGTATTGCGACCCGTGAAAGACATCGCGTCGCGATGATCCAGGCATCCAATGCGTTGACGCAGGCAGAGCGGGTACTGGAATCAGGTCCCGACATGTATGATATTGCAGCTGAAGAATTGCGCACCGCGATACGTGCCTTGGAAAACCTGGTCGGACGCATAGATGTCGAAACACTGCTGGATGAGATCTTTTCCAGCTTCTGTCTTGGAAAGTAAGGAGTGTTTCACGTGAAACATTCACAGTTTGATATCGTTGTGATCGGAGCCGGTCACGCTGGAAGTGAAGCTGCCCATGCGGCTGCTCGGATGAATGCGCGAACTGCATTGGTGACTCTGTCCGAGAAAGACATCGGTGTTATGTCATGTAATCCGGCGATCGGAGGATTGGGCAAGGGCCACCTTGTCCGTGAAATCGACGCGATGGATGGGGTTATGGGCCGCGTCGCTGACCGGGCTGGGATTCAGTTCCGGCTGCTAAACCGGCGAAAAGGGCCGGCGGTTCAGGGACCGCGCGCGCAGGCAGACCGAGCTTTGTATCGTGCGGCAATGCAAGACGAAACGCGTCGTCAGCAAAACCTGACTGTCATTGAAGGCGAAGTTGTAGATCTGATCATGGCAGGGGATCGCGTTTCTGGTGTTGTTCTGAGTGACGGATCAGAGATCCCAGCAAAAGCTGTAATTTTGACCTCTGGAACGTTTCTTCGCGGCGTGATCCATATCGGCGACGTTTCCAAGCCTGGTGGCCGTATGGGGGATCGTCCCTCTGTCAAATTGGCGGAACGGTTGGACGGGTTTGACCTTCACATGGCGCGTTTGAAAACGGGTACGCCACCGCGGCTGGATGGTCGGACAATCAATTGGGATGTGCTTGAGCGTCAGGATGGGGACGAGGACCCTATTCTGTTTTCATTTATGTCAAAATCTGTCGTGGCACCGCAAATCGCATGTGGAATCACACATACCAACGCGCGAACGCATCAGATTATCGAAGATAACCTCTCACGTTCTGCAATGTATGGGGGTCATATCGACGGGGTGGGTCCACGGTATTGCCCGTCTATCGAAGACAAGATCGTTCGATTTGCGGACAAGGAATCGCACCAGATCTTTTTAGAGCCGGAAGGCATCGGAGATCATACGATTTACCCGAATGGTATTTCAACGTCGCTGCCGGAGGACGTGCAACACGCATATGTTCGGTCAATCGTAGGCCTGGAGAGTGCGGAAATCCTGCAGCCAGGCTATGCGATCGAATATGACTATGTTGACCCTCGGGTGCTGACAGCTGAATTGGCTTTGCCTGAGGTGCCCGGCCTATATCTAGCGGGTCAGATCAACGGAACTACAGGATATGAGGAAGCAGCAGCGCAAGGGTTGGTTGCCGGATTGAATGCTGCGTTGGCCGTTCAAGGCAAGGATCCGATCCATTTCACTCGATCCGACAGCTATATCGGCGTTATGATTGATGATCTCACAACGCGAGGCGTTGCGGAACCCTATCGGATGTTCACCTCGCGTGCGGAGTTTCGTCTTTCTTTACGTGCGGACAACGCCGACCAACGGTTGACACCGCTTGGGTGTGACATCGGATGTGTCGGGCAAGCGCGTCGGGCGTTGTTCGAGCGAAAAATGGAAAAGCTGGTTCAGGCAAAGACGGCCTTGACTGAGCGGACATTCACGCCAAAGGAGGTTCGCAGCGCAGGTATTGACGTCAATCAAGATGGAAACCGACGGGACGGGATGGCTATCCTTGCTT
The DNA here is from genome assembly GCF_013031565.1 of Ruegeria sp. HKCCD7255. Classification (NCBI taxonomy): domain Bacteria; kingdom Pseudomonadati; phylum Pseudomonadota; class Alphaproteobacteria; order Rhodobacterales; family Roseobacteraceae; genus Ruegeria; species Ruegeria sp. HKCCD7255. The sequence continues at coordinate 387,957 of NZ_WQAG01000001.1, forward strand.
TTCCGAAGGTGAATTTTGAAGATGTTCTGCCACTTGTTCCCGAGCTTGCAGGCACTGATGCCGAAACGCGGAGACAGATCGAACGCGATGCGCTCTATGCGAATTACATTGCACGACAGCAAAGAGATGTCGAAGCTATGAAGCGAGATGAAACCCATGTTATCCCTCGTAACTTCGATTATTTCGCTCTGGACGGCCTATCGTCGGAGATGAAGCAGAAGCTTTCGAATGCAAAACCAGCAAATATCGCGCAGGCTGGTCGGGTCGAAGGCGTCACCCCGGCTGCGATCACATTGGTTCTGGCGAAGCTGCGTCGGGATCTGAGAGCTCGAAAAGCATGATCCAGCTTTCTTCGGAGACAGTTGATGCTCTGAATGTTTCACGTGAAACACTCGACCACCTGAAAACCTACGTAAATCTCGTGGAGCAATGGAACCCGAGAATAAATCTGGTGTCTCGCGCAAGCCTTGCGCAGATTTGGGACCGGCATATCCTGGATTCCGTGCAAGTATTCCGCTGTGCACCGCAAGGTAAAACTTGGGTAGATTTGGGAAGTGGGGGTGGTTTTCCGGGGATTGTGTGTGCAATCCTGGCAAAGGAAACCGCACCCGACACCGAATTCACCATGGTCGAGAGCGATCAACGAAAAAGCGCTTTCCTTCGCGCAGTCATTCGCGAGATTGGTGTAAATTGTCGCGTGATGTCGAAGCGCATAGAAGTAGTTGAGCCGCTAAGCGCCGATATTCTGTCGGCGCGGGCCTTGGCTGATCTGACCACTCTTCTGTCCTTTTGTAACCGGCACTTGCATGCATCGGGCACCGCATTGTTGCCGAAAGGCGCGAGCTGGAAAAAAGAGCTGTCAAAAGCTCAGGAAGAATGGAAATTCACTGCTGACCCGATTAAAAGTATAACTGAGCCCCAGGCCGTTATCCTTAAAATCACAGGAGTCTCACGTGGTTGATTTGTCTCGTCCGAACGGACCTCGGATCATCGCGGTCGCAAATCAAAAAGGCGGGGTGGGAAAGACAACAACAGCAATCAACTTGGCCGCCGGTTTGGCCGAGGCTGGCTGTCGAGTTCTTGTGGTGGATCTTGACCCCCAGGGCAACGCGTCCACCGGGCTGGGCGTAGAAGATCGGGACTGGACGACCTATGATCTGCTTTTGGACGATGCGCCACTCGAAGCGGTTGTACAGGACACGGAAATTGACAACCTTCTGGTTGTTCCGGCCACGGTGGATCTTAGTTCAGCAGATATTGAACTGATCTCGAACGAGAAGCGTAGCTATCTTTTACATGACGCACTGAGGCAAACTGCGGTGGACGCGTTTTCCTTGGATTTTATCCTGATCGACTGCCCGCCTTCGCTGAATTTGTTGACTGTTAACGCCATGGTGGCTGCGCATTCTGTTCTGGTTCCGCTGCAAAGCGAGTTCTTTGCGCTGGAAGGATTATCACAGTTGATGCTGACAATACGAGAGGTTCGGCAGACCGCGAATCCAGACCTCAGAATCGAAGGTGTTGTGTTGACCATGTATGACAACCGCAACAACTTGTCCCGCCAGGTGGAAAAAGACGCGCGTGACAATCTGGGTGAGATGGTATTTAAAACCAAAATACCCCGAAATGTTCGGGTCAGTGAGGCACCGTCTTATGCGATGCCGGTTTTGCAGTACGATTCGGGTTCTCTGGGCGCGATGGCCTATCGGCACTTGGCCCGGGAGGTCATGCACAAGAATAACAAGTCAGCGGCCTGACCGGTCGACAGGAGGGCAAAATGAGCGCCAAGAAAAGCAAGCCCCGGGGATTGGGTCGCGGATTGTCCGCTCTGATGGCGGACGTCACGCCCGAAGGAGAAGGGCGCGTATCTGCCACGCCGCGCCGTCCTGATCTGAATGTACCTATCGAAAAGCTGAAAGCGAATCCCAATCAGCCGCGCCGGACGTTCTCACAAGATCAATTGGATGATCTGGCGGCTTCGATCAAAGAAAAGGGCATCATCCAACCTTTGATCGTGCGTGCGATTAACGACAGCGAGTATGAAATCGTAGCGGGTGAGCGCCGCTGGCGCGCGGCACAAATGTCTCAGCTGCATGAAATTCCAGTCATCGTGCGCGAGTTCGACGATACTGAGGTGCTGGAAGTCGCCATTATCGAAAATATCCAGCGCGCCGATCTGAATGCGGTGGAAGAGGCCGCGGGTTATCGGCAGTTGATGGACAAGTTTGGCCATACGCAAGAGAAGCTGTCCGAAGCTTTGGGCAAAAGCCGCAGCCACATTGCAAACCTGATGCGTTTGCTGTCTTTGCCTATGGATGTGCAGGCACTGGTGGTCGAAGGGAAGCTGTCTGCCGGTCATGCAAGAGCGCTTGTTACGGCTGAAAACGCGTCCGAACTTGCCAAACAGATCGTTAAAGACGGATTATCTGTTCGGGCGACTGAAAATCTGGTGAAAAAGCAGAACCAACCGAATGATCCGAAGGTAACCCCTCGCACACGAAACCTGAATGCAGGAAAAGATGCGGATACGCGCGCGCTTGAGAAAGATCTTTCGGCCATATTGGCAATGAAGGTTTCGATCAACCATAAGGCTGGTGGAGAAAGCGGGCAGGTGGTTCTGACCTATGAAAACCTGGATCAGTTGGATGATCTGTGCGCCAAGCTTAGCCGCTAGGCCTGGTCCAGATAAAGATCATAACTCCGGCTAACGTAATCGCCTGAATGACCAGGACAAGTGTCGGTACAGATAGCAAAACCGAAAAACCGAAAACGGCGGCAACAGACAGGGTCGCCGCCTTTTTTGCGGCTGGGCGAATGGCGCCGGATTGCTGCCAGTCCGCTATCATCGGGCCAAAAGTTTTGTGGGTGATGAGCCAATTGTGTAGCCGCGTCGAAGATCGGGCAAAAAAGAACGCGGCCAATAGCAGAAACGGTACGGTTGGCAGCAGCGGTAGAACAACCCCGATCATCGCCAGTGCAACGCAGAGAAGTCCGAGTGCGGCCCAAAGATACTGCATCTGTTAACCCAGCAGCTCTCGGATTACCGCGTTCAATACCGCTCGCCCATCCGGCGTGGCCATCAAGCGCCCATCTTGACACTGAACCATGCCGATCTGGGTAAGGTGGTCCAGCTTGTCTTGGGGCAGAGAACATCCGGACAGTGCGCAGTATCTCTCTATATCTAGTCCTTCTACAATGCGTAGACCCATCATAAGGTATTCTTGAGCCTGTTCTTGACGTGTCACCTCGGTGCGAACTGTCTCGCCATTGCCATTGGCTGCGGCACCCAACCAGCGTTGAGGGGCAAGATGCGTTTCGGTTGCGAATTTCTGACCATTTAAGGTGATCCGCCCATGCGCACCGGGACCGATGCCGACATAGTCGCCATAGCGCCAATAGATCAGATTGTGCTGCGACTCGGCACCGGGCCTTGCGTGGTTGGACACCTCATAGGCGGGCAGCCCGTGAGTTTCGCAGATCTCTTGCGTGGCCAGATACATATCGGCGGCGCTGTCATCTTCGGGCAATCCGTGCAGTTTGCCCAACGCATAGCGATCTCCAAAGGCAGTGCCTTGTTCGATCGTTAACTGATAGAGCGACAGGTGATCGACGGCCATCGACAGCGCTTCGGTCAATTCCGCGCGCCAGGCGTCAAGAGTTTGGTGTTGGCGCGCATAGATCAGGTCGAAACTGACACGGTCAAAACAAGATCGGGCTATGTCGAACGCGGCACGCGCCTCGCTGACCGTATGAATGCGGCCCAACCGGCGCAGGTCGTCGTCGTTCAGCGCCTGAACGCCCATGGAGATGCGGTTCACACCTGCATCGCGATAGGCGGCGAACCTGCCTGCCTCAACCGAGCCGGGATTCGCTTCCAGCGTGATTTCCATGTTGTTGGCGGGGCGCCACAGCGCACGCGCCGTATCAATGACGGCAGCGACGGTCTCGGGGGCCATCAGCGATGGTGTGCCGCCACCGAAAAAGATCGTGTTCAAAACCCTGTCGGGTGTTTCACCGGCAGAGCGGCGCAATTCACTTAGGTAGCAGTCAAGCCATTGTTTTTGATTAATATTTCTTGAAACATGGCTGTTGAAATCGCAATAGGGGCATTTGGCCTCGCAAAAAGGCCAATGCACATACAGGCCAAAGCCCCCGTTGCGCCAATCATCCGCCAAAGCAGCCTTTCACGAACATCTCCACCGCGCGGCCCCGGTGGCTGATCTTGTTCTTTTCCCAGCGATCCATTTCCGCAAAGGTAATTGTGTGGCCTTCGGGGACAAACATTGGATCATAGCCAAACCCGCCTTCGCCGCGCACGGGCCAGACAAGATGGCCGGGTGCAACGCCTTCGAACACTTCGTCATGCCCGTCAGGCCAGGCCAGGACCAAAGTGCTGCGGAACTGAGCGGTGCGTGGGTGAGGGGCGTTTTTTGCCTCCAGCTCGTTGTGGGCACGAGTCATGGCCATCATGAAGTCGCGGCCGTTACCGGTTTCGGCCCAATCAGCGGTATAGACGCCGGGCGCACCGTCCAACGCGTCGATGGTGATCCCGGAATCGTCCGAAAGCGCGGGCAGGCCGGTGGCCTTCGCTGCGGCATGAGCCTTGATCCGGGCGTTGCCGACAAAGGTATCCTCGGTCTCTTCCGGTTCGGGCAGGCTCATGTCAGCCGCGCCAACCACGGTCACGCCGAAGGGTTCCAGCAGGTGCGCGACCTCTTCAAGCTTGCCTTTGTTGTGTGTGGCAACCAACAGGCGGCCGCCCTCGAACTTACGGGTCATGCGGTCGCGGCTTTCTGGGCCGCGGCCAGCTCGCCGACGCCTTTTTCCGCCAGATCCATCAGCTGATCCATCTGCGCGCGGCTAAAGACAGAGCCTTCAGCGCTCATCTGTACTTCGATCAGCTTGCCGGAGCCGGTCATGATGAAATTGCCGTCCACGCCAGCCTCGCTGTCTTCGGGATAGTCCAGATCCAGTACCGGCTGGCCCGCATAGATGCCACAGGACACAGCGGCCACCGGATCAACCAGCGGGTCCGAGATCACGTCGCCCGTTTTCATCAGCTTGTTCACGGCCAGACGCAGTGCAACCCATCCCCCGGTAATCGAGGCGCAGCGGGTGCCGCCATCGGCCTGGATTACGTCGCAGTCCACGGTGATCTGACGCTCGCCCAGGGCCACGCGGTCGACACCAGCGCGCAACGCACGGCCAATCAAGCGCTGGATTTCTACGGTACGGCCGCCTTGCTTGCCGCTGGCCGCCTCGCGCCGCATCCGGGTGTTGGTTGCGCGGGGCAGCATACCGTATTCAGCGGTAACCCAACCCAGACCCGAGCCCTTGATGAAGGGCGGTACGCGTTCCTCGATCGTGGCGGTGCACAGCACATGGGTGTCGCCCATCTTGATCAGGCAAGACCCTTCGGCATGTTTGGTAAAACCCGTTTCGATTGAAACGGCGCGCATTTCGTTTAGATCACGTCCTGAGGGTCGCATGGGAATTCCTTTGTTTGCTGGGTTGGGGATACCGCCCTGCAGCGTTACGATGCAACCCCGATTGACCTTTCCATGGCCTGCTATTTAATGACCACCCAGCAGGAGATTGCCGATGAGCGACGCGAGCAAAATTCTGGATGAGATGAACGACCGGTCCCGTGAGGTGTTCCGGTTGATAGTCGAAAGCTATCTGGACAGTGGTGAGCCGGTGGGCAGCCGCACGTTGACGCGCACTTTGTCGGAAAAAGTCAGCGCGGCGACCGTGCGCAATGTGATGCAGGATCTGGAATTTCTGGGCCTGCTCGACAGCCCGCATGTCAGTGCAGGCCGCATTCCGACCCAGCAGGGGTTGCGTATGTTTGTAGACGGGCTGCTTGAGGTGGGTGATCTGGGGCCTGATGACAGGCAGAAACTTGATGAGACATTAGGCTCTAACGCTGGGGACGTTGGTGGCATGCTGGACCGTGTAGGTGCGGCTTTGTCAAACGTGACACAGGGCGCATCACTGGTTTTGACGCCCAAGCATGAGGCCGAGATCAAACATATCGAGTTCGTCTCATTGGGTCATGACCGCGCCTTGGTGGTTCTGGTCTTTTCTGATGGTCACGTTGAAAATCGCCTGTTCACACCACCGCCCGGGCAAACGCCAAGTTCGATGCGGGAAGCCGCGAATTTCCTGAACGCGTTGATCGAAGGGCGCACACTTGGCGATGTGCGGCGTCAAATGCAAAGCCAGATCGACGCGCGCAAGCAGGAAATTGATGTTTTGGCGCGGGAAATGGTCGAGAGCGGCATGGCCGCCTGGGAAGGGGATGGCACCGACTCGGCCCGGTTGATTGTTCGCGGGCGGGCGAATCTTCTGGGTGAATCGGGTGAGGCCGAAGAACTGGACCGCATTCGCACCCTGTTTGATGATCTGGAACGCAAGCGCGACATCGCGGAATTCCTTGAATTGACCGAGGATGGCGAAGGTGTGCGCATTTTTATCGGCTCTGAGAACAAACTTTTCTCACTTTCGGGTTCCTCTTTGGTGGTGTCTCCATATATGAACGCTGATCGTAAGATAATTGGTGCGGTTGGGGTCATCGGGCCCACTCGTCTGAACTATGGGCGGATCGTACCAATCGTGGATTATACGGCGCAACTGGTCGGCAAGCTGATATCCGACCGGAGCTAGAGGGTAAGAGATGGCAGAACCCAAGAACGAAGATTTTCTGGATGACATCATGTCGGCCGAGGCGGAAGAGCTGGCGGATGAGATGGCCGAGATCAGCGATGAAGCGCTGGAGCTGGATGAGCTGCGCGCCGAGCGGGATGACTACAAAGACAAGTTCATGCGTGCCTTGGCGGATGCGGAGAACGCGCGCAAACGCGGAGACAAGGCGCGCCGCGATGCGGAACAATATGGCGGGTCAAAGCTGGCGCGCGATATGCTGCCGGTTTACGACAATATGAAGCGCGCTCTGGAGGCCGCGACAGATGAGCAGAAAGAAGTCGCTGCGGGTCTGATCGAAGGGGTCGAACTGACCATGCGGGCCTTGAAGGATGTGTTCCAGAAACACGGGATCGAGGTGATCACGCCGGAAGTCGGTGACCGGTTTGATCCCAACGTGCATGAGGCGATGTTTGAGGCTCCGGTGCCGGGGACTAAGGCTGGCGACATCATTCAAGTATCTGCCGAAGGGTTCATGCTGCACGACCGTTTGCTGCGCCCGGCGCAGGTTGGGGTGTCTTCAACACCTGCGAGCTGATTGACCTCTGCGAGGCCAAGCCTCCGGCGGAGGTATTTTTGAACAGAAGAAGGGGCGGTCAGGATTTGGCCGCCTCTTTCAGTTTGTAGATCAGGTCAAGCGCTTCGCGGGGGCTGAGCTCATCCGGCAGGATGTCGTTGAGCATGTCTGTGACCGGTGACGTTTTTTTGGGCGCAGGTGGCGGCGGCGGAGCGGCCGAAAAGAGCGGGAGGTCATCGATCAACGCTTTTTGTTTGCCGCCTTCACGTTCGGTTTTTTCCAGTTGCTCAAGGACAACGCGGGCGCGGTCGACGACAGAGGCGGGCAGGCCGGCCAGCTGTGCGACCTGAACGCCATAAGACCGGTCGGCGGCGCCTTTGTGGACCTCGTGCAGGAAGATGACCTCACCTTCCCATTCCTTGACCGCGACGGTGGCGTTGTCGACACCTTCGAGATTACCGGCGAGAGCGGTGAGTTCGTGATAATGCGTGGCAAACAGGGCGCGGCATGTATTCGCGGCGTGCAGATGTTCCAACGTAGCCCAAGCAATGGACAGCCCATCATAGGTGGCGGTGCCGCGCCCGATTTCATCCAGGATGACCAAGGCGTGCGCATCTGCCTGGTTCAGGATGGCTGCGGTTTCGACCATTTCGACCATGAAGGTCGAGCGACCGCGGGCCAGATCGTCGGAGGCGCCGACACGGCTGAAAAGCTGGCTAACCAAACCAATATGCGCGCGTTCAGCGGGAACATAGCTGCCCATCTGGGCCATTAGAGCAATCAGGGCGTTCTGGCGCAGAAACGTGGATTTACCAGCCATGTTGGGGCCGGTCAGAAGCCAGATCGCAGCGCCGTCTTCCGCGCTGAGGTCGCAGTCATTCGCGATGAACGTGTCGCCGCTTTGGTGACGCAGGGCGTGTTCGACAACCGGGTGACGACCACCCTGAATGTCGAAGGCGCGCGATGCGTCGACCTGTGGGCGGCACCAGTTTTCGCCACGCGCCAGATCGGCAAGCGCTGTGGTCAGGTCCAGCTCGGCTAACCCTCGGGCGGCTTGGTTGAGGCGGGCGGCGAGACTCAAAATCTCATCAGAAAGCCTTTGATAGAGCCGTTTTTCGATCTCCAGCGCCAGATTACCAGCGTTCAGGATGCGGGTTTCGATCTCGGACAGTTCAACCGTGGTAAAACGCACCTGATTGGCGGTGGTTTGGCGGTGGATATAGGTTTCGCTGAACGGGGGGCTCAGCATCTTTTCGGCATGGGTGGCTGTGGTTTCGATGAAATAACCCAGCACATTGTTGTGCTTGATCTTCAGTGAGGCGATACCGGTCTGTTCGGCATATTTCTGCTGGAATCCGGCGATGACCGAGCGGCCTTCGTCGCGCAGGGTACGGGCTTCGTCCAGTTCTTCATCAAAGCCAGTAGCGATGAACCCACCATCTCGGGCCAGCAGTGGGGGTTCGGCAACCAATGCGTCATCTAAAAGCTGCAGAAGGTCGTTAAACCCGACAAGGTTTTGCACCGCTGATCTCAACAAATCCGGCAGGTCTTGGGAAGCGCAAAGATCGGCAAGTGTCGCGGCCTGATTCAACCCATTGCGGATTGCCGCCAGATCGCGCGGCCCACCGCGATCCAGCGACAGGCGGGACAGGGCGCGGTCAAGATCCGGGGTTTTGCGCAGGGCTTCGCGCAGATCTGAGGTGATCAAGCTGTCTTCGACGGCAAAACTCACCGCATCCAGCCGGGCGTGGATCACATCAAGGCTGCGCGAGGGGCTTGAGAGCCGTTGTTCCAGCAGTCGCGCACCGCCGGGTGTCACTGTGCGGTCAACAACGGACAACAGCGATCCGGCGCGACCACCAGACAGGGAGCGGGTGAGTTCAAGGTTGCGCCGGGTTGCGGTGTCGATCTGAACCACGCGGTCTGCAGATTCCTTTGTCGGAGGTTGCAGAAGGGGCAGTTTGCCCTTTTGCGTGATCTCAAGATAGTCGATCAGGGCCCCCATGGCCGAGACCTCGGCACGGGTAAAGCTTCCAAACGCGTCCAGTGCTCCAACTTTGAACAGCGCACAGATGCGTTTTTCGGCGGCGGTGCTGTCGAAACTGGCGCGGCCGATCGGGGTCAGCGAGATGCCCAGGTCGCGGGCGGGTTCCTGCAAGGCCTGCTCGGATCCATCAGCAATGATCAACTCGGACGGTGCCAGCCGGGCGAGTTCGGGGCTGAGCCGCACTGAGGTCAGCGGCATGACATGAAACGCACCGGTCGAGATATCGGCCCAGGCCAGCGCGGCCTCATCCCGAACCTCGGAATAGGTGGCGAGAAAGTTGTGTCGGCGCGCCTCAAGCAATGCGTCTTCGGTCAGTGTGCCGGGGGTCACCAATCGCACAACATCGCGCATTACTACTGATTTAGAGCCTCTTTTCTTTGCCTCAGCCGGACTTTCCATCTGTTCGCAGACTGCCACGCGAAAGCCTTTGCGAATGAGTGTCAGCAAATAGCCTTCGGCTGAATGCACCGGCACACCGCACATCGGAATGTCGGTGCCGTTGTGTTTACCGCGCTTGGTCAGCGCGATGTCCAGCGCCTCGGCTGCGTTGACCGCATCGTCAAAGAACATCTCATAGAAGTCGCCCATGCGATAAAACAGCAGAGCGTCGGAATGGGCCTCTTTGATCTCAAGGTATTGCGCCATCATCGGCGTGACTGTGGACAAGGCGGCCCCCTTCTGGCGTGTTCCGGGCGTGACCTTACAAATCCCCCTCGTGCGACGAAAGGCGAAAACGCAATGTCGTTGAGGCGCAGCCCTGCCTGCGTTATGACGCGTAAGCCCTGAACTCATGGAAACGACCTGAAAAGATGCCCAAAGCGAAGATCACCAAAGAAGAGGCGCTGGCCTTTCACCTGGACCCGACCCCCGGCAAATGGGAGGTGCAGGCCACCGTTCCCATGACCACGCAGCGCGATCTGTCTTTGGCATACAGCCCCGGCGTGGCGGTTCCGTGTGAGGCCATCGCCGAAGCGCCCGAGACGGCGTATGACTATACCAACAAGGGCAATCTGGTCGCCGTGATCTCGAATGGGACGGCGGTTTTGGGTCTTGGCAACCTTGGTGCGCTGGGCTCGAAGCCGGTGATGGAAGGGAAATCGGTTCTGTTCAAGCGGTTTGCTGACGTGAATTCGATTGATATCGAGCTGGACACCGAAGACCCGGATGAGTTCTGCCGCGCGGTGCGTCTGATGGGGCCGACCTTTGGCGGGATCAACCTGGAAGACATCAAGGCGCCCGAATGTTTCATCATCGAACAGCGCCTGAAGGAAGAGATGGATATCCCTGTCTTCCATGATGATCAGCACGGCACAGCGGTAATCTGTGCCGCGGGCCTGATCAATGCGCTGCATATTTCGGGCAAGAAGATCGAGGACGTGAAAATCGTCCTGAACGGAGCTGGCGCTGCGGGGATTGCCTGTATCGAACTGCTCAAGGCGATGGGTGCGCGGCACGAGAATTGCATCGTCTGTGACACCAAGGGTGTGATCTATCAGGGTCGGACGGAGGGTATGAACCAGTGGAAGTCAGCCCATGCGATTTCCACGGATCTGCGCACGCTAGAAGACGCGATGAAGGATGCCGACGTGTTCCTGGGCGTCTCGGTCAAAGGGGCCGTGACGCAGGACATGGTTGCTTCGATGGCGGACAATCCGGTGATCTTCGCCATGGCCAACCCGGATCCCGAGATTACGCCGGAAGAGGCCCATGAGGTGCGCGTGGATGCAATCGTCGCCACCGGGCGCAGCGACTATCCCAACCAGGTGAACAACGTTCTGGGTTTCCCCTACCTGTTCCGTGGGGCGCTGGATATCCATGCCCGCGCCATCAATGACGAGATGAAGATTGCCTGCGCGCATGCGCTGGCCCGTCTGGCGCGCGAGGATGTGCCGGATGAGGTTGCCATGGCCTATGGCAAGTCGCTGACCTTTGGCCGCGATTACATCATTCCCACCCCGTTCGACCCGCGCTTGATCCACCGGATCCCGCCCGCTGTCGCCAAGGCCGGGATGGACACGGGTGCAGCCCGACGCCCGATTATCGATATGGACGCCTATGAGCTGAGCTTGAAATCCCGGATGGATCCAACCGCCAGCATCCTGCGCGGTCTAAACGCGCGGGCGCGTCAGGCCCAAAGCCGGATGATCTTTGCCGAAGGTGACGATCCCCGCGTATTGCGTGCGGCTGTGATGTATCAGCGCTCGGGTTTTGGCAAAGCTCTGGTGGTCGGTCGACAGGATGACGTGAAGGAGAAGCTGGAAGAGGCCGGTCTGGGCGATGCTGTGCGCGAGCTTGAGGTGTTGAACGCGGCCAATACCCTGCATCTCGATGCCTACAAAGACTTTCTGTACCAGCGACTGCAACGCAAAGGTTTCGACCACAAAGACATTCACCGCCTGGCGGCCCGCGACCGGCATGTGTTCTCATCCCTGATGCTGGCGCATGGCCATGGTGATGGGCTGGTAACAGGGGCCACTCGCAAGTCGGCGCATGTTTTGGACCGCATCAATCACGTGTTTGACGCCGACGCCGCGCATGGGGCTGCGGGGGTAACGGCCTTGTTGCATAAGGGTCGGATTGTCCTGATCGGTGACACGCTTGTGCATGAATGGCCGGATGAGAATGATCTGGCCAATATCGCCGAACGCTCTGCCGCCGTCGCCCGCCATATGGGGCTTGAGCCGCGAGTGGCCTTTGTCAGTTTCTCGACCTTCGGCTATCCGGTGTCCGAGCGTGCGGAAAAGATGCATCGTGCGCCAACAGTTCTGGACCAGCGGGGCGTGGATTTCGAATATGAAGGCGAAATGACCGTGGATGTGGCGCTAAACGTTGAACAGCAGGCCAGCTATCCGTTCTCGCGCCTGAACGGTCCAGCCAATATCTTGATCGTGCCCGCGCGCCATTCGGCCAGCATTTCGACAAAGCTGATGCAGGAAATGGGTGGCGCAACCGTGATCGGCCCGATCCTGTCGGGTGTCGACAAGCCCATTCAGATCTGTTCGACCGTCTCGACCGCTAATGACATCCTGAACATGGCCATTCTGGCCTCCTGCGATATTGGGTAAGACATGGCGATCTGGAACCTCGGCTCGATCAACGCAGACATGGTCTATGACGTACCGCATCTTCCCGGTGCGGGTGAAACGCTTGCCGCCGATGGGCTAAGCCGGTTTCTGGGCGGCAAAGGGGCCAATATGTCGGTGGCCGCCGCACGGGCCGGAGCGCGGGTGGCGCATATCGGGGCGGTTGGGCCTGATGGGCGCTGGGCTTTGGACAGGCTGACTGAATACGGAATTGATACGCTTTTCATTGCCGAGGTTGAGGTGCCGACCGGTCATGCCATTATCGCCGTGGACAAGGCGGGGGAGAACAACATCATCCTGTTTCAAGGGGCCAACCACGCCATTTCCAACGCGCAGCTGGGTCAGGCCCTTTCGGTGGCCGAGGCCGGAGACGTTCTGGTCATGCAGAATGAAACCAATGCACAGCTTGAGGCGGCGAAAATGGGCCGCGATCTGGGTCTGACTGTATGTTACGCAGCCGCACCCTTTGATGCAGATGCGGTCCAAGCGGTGTTGCCGATGCTGGATTTTCTGATTCTGAATCAGGTTGAGGCGGATCAGCTGCAAGCGGCAACTGGACTTACCGTTTCAGATCTGCCGGTCGAACATGTGGTTGTGACCTTGGGCTCTAAGGGCGCTAGGTATGTCCAGAAAGACCATGAGCCGGTCGATTTCGCGGCCCATAAGGTTCAGGCCGTCGATACAACAGGGGCCGGGGATACGTTTACGGGCTATGTGCTGGCGGGGATGGATCGCGGAATGCCCATGGAACAGGCAATCCAACAAGCAAATCGTGCCGCGGCCCTGATGGTCACGCGGCACGGGACTGCTGATGTCATTCCCGACCTGAAAGAAGTTCGGGAAGCGCGGTTCGATTAAGACCCGACGAAAGGTGCGTCGCTGCCCCACAATTGTTGAACACGGGCGTCACGACCGCACGCTTTGCGATAGGCTTTGTAGGCGTTGGCCTGACGTTTGGGGCCAAAGCGGGTGATCACCAGCTTTTTGCCTTTGTAATAGTCCTGATGGTAGGCCTCGGCAGGATAGAATGTGCCTTCGTTCAGGATCGGTGTAACAACCGTCTGACCAAGCGCAGCTTGTGCATTGGCTTTGGCTTGTTGCGCAAGTGCTTTTTCGCCTGCATCAGAGACGAATATTGCGGTACGATAGCTGTCGCCACGATCACAGAACTGACCGCCTGCATCGGTGGGGTCGACCGAGCGGAAGAACATGTTCAGCAGGGTTTCACGTGACACACGGGCCGGATCAAAGGTGATCTGCACCGCCTCGTAATGACCTGTTCCGCCTTTGCTGACCTGGTCATATGTCGGATTGGCTGCGGATCCGCCAGTAAACCCCGAAACGGCTTCGATCACACCGGGGACAGATTCAAAATCTGATTCAACGCACCAGAAACATCCGCCAGCAACCGTTAGGGTTTCGGTTCCGGCCGCCGGTGCAGGAGCCGCACGCAGAAGCGCGGCCAGCGTCAGCAGGGTAAACAAGAGGGCAGGTTTGACGTAGTCGAGGTAAGCAATCCGGGTCATGTCAGGTCTCCTTCTGAGATCAGGGTGACCCGAGATTGAGCCGCGTGCAATCACCTGAAATCGATTGTCACGGGGTGGTGAGACGAGTTTATCAGCGGTTCAACGGAACGACCCGAAAGCAGAACGACAGCAAAGGCACAGGCAAAGATGCCGGTACCTTTACGTTGCGCTTATTTCGACAGGCGTTTGTCGCGCGCCGCCAGCAGTTTCAGGCGCAGCGCGTTCAGCTGAATGAAGCCTGCCGCGTCTTTCTGGTCATAGGCCCCGGCGTCTTCTTCAAAGGTCACATGCGCCTCGGAATAGAGCGAGTGATCCGACCAGCGGCCCACGGTTGAGGCGAGGCCTTTGTACAGTTTCACGCGAACGGTGCCGGTGACATGTTCCTGGCTCTTGTCGATGGCGGCCTGCAGCATCTCGCGCTCGGGCGAGTACCAGAAGCCGTTATAGATCAGCTCGGCATATTGCGGCATCAGCTGGTCTTTCAGGTGCATCGCGCCGCGATCCATGGTGATCGATTCAATGCCGCGGTGCGCTTCCAGCAGGATGGTGCCGCCCGGGGTTTCGTAAATACCGCGCGATTTCATGCCCACGAACCGGCCTTCGACCAGATCGAGACGGCCAATGCCGTGTTTGCCGCCATATTTATTCAGCTTGGTCAGGATCGTCGCCGGGCTCATCGCCTCGCCATTGATGCTGACCGCGTCGCCTTTTTCAAAGCCGATCTCGATGAACTCGGGCTCGTTCGGGGAGTCCTCGGGGTGGACGGTACGCTGATAAACATAATCGGGCGCCATATCCGCGGGGTCTTCCAGAACCTTGCCCTCGGACGAGGTGTGCAGCAGGTTGGCATCGACCGAGAACGGGGCCTCACCGCGTTTGTCCTTGGCAATCGGAATCTGGTTGGCTTCGGCAAATTCCAGCAGCCTGGTCCGGCTGGACAGGTCCCACTCACGCCACGGCGCAATGACCTTGATGTCGGGGTTCAGCGCATAGGCTGCCAGTTCGAACCGCACCTGATCATTGCCCTTGCCGGTCGCCCCATGGGCCACCGCATCGGCGCCGGTTTCGGCGGCAATCTCGACCAGTCGTTTTGAGATCAGGGGACGCGCGATGGACGTACCCAACAGGTACAGCCCCTCGTACTGCGCATTGGCGCGGAACATCGGGAACACGAAATCACGGACGAATTCCTCGCGGATGTCCTCAATATAGATGTTTTCTGGCTTGATCCCCAGCAGCTCGGCCTTTTTGCGCGCGGGCTCAAGCTCTTCTCCCTGACCCAGATCGGCGGTGAAGGTCACAACTTCACAGCCATACTCGGTCTGCAACCATTTCAGAATGATCGAGGTATCAAGGCCACCGGAATAGGCCAGAACAACTTTCTTGGGCGCGGACATCTGACTTCCCTTTATGCGTAGATCGACTGGCCCCTAACGGGTTTTGCACGCAGGGGCAAGCTGTGTGCGTTGACGTATGGAAGGATTTGGGGTGAAACGGTGGGATAGCGAACAAGGATTGGTTGAGAGGGCGAATTTTAGGATGCTGGGATTGGAGATTTTCGTACATTCAGTGCGGATGGTTTTGAGGAACCTAAAGCAGGCGCTGCAAATTTCTGTTCTGCCCGCGCTGATTGGTGGTGTGCTGGCAGTCGGTTTGTTTTTCCTGTTCGACATCCCGTTTGAGGAATTCGACAGTGAAACCGATGGGTTCCCTCCCGGGGTGACGGCTGGATCCTTCGCCGGATTTCTCCTGAGCCTGATAGCTGTTGTTTTCAGTATCATGCTTTGGATAGTCGTCTCGTGGCACCGTTTTGTTCTTCTTGAGGAATATCCGACCGGGTTGGTTCCACCCTTCAGATTTGACCGCGTACTTGCCTATTTTGGCCGTCTTTTCATGTTGGGCTTGTTGGCTATGGTCATTATTATCCCGGGAGGGATAGTGATGAGCTTTATGGCGCAGGCCTCGGTGGCCTTGGGCATACTGTTCTGGATCGCGCTGATCATTTTTCTTTCCATCGGGTTCTATCGAGTTTCTCCGATTCTGCCGGCTGCAGCCATCGGGAAACCAATAAAACTGTCCGAGGCTTGGCAGGCGACGTCAGGTGCTAACGGCGCAATACTGCTGTTGTTGATTTTGACGGTGCTTTTTCAATTGGTGCTTCAGCTGTCGGCGTCAGTGCTGCTTTTTGTTCCGATGATCGGTGTCCTGATTGTTCTGTTCGCCTCGATGCTGATCGTCCCCCTGATCAATGTCAGCATCCTAACCACCATGTACGGCGTCTTTATTGAAAAACGCGAGCTCTCCTGAGCTGCGTACACATATGTATTCCTTGCCCTTTCAGCGGTGATCGGGCAGGGAAACCGGCATGACTGATTTCATGACCCGTGCCCGTGCCGCCGAACAGGCGATGCGCTCTGTGTTCCCGGCAACGCCCTTGCAGCGCAATGCGCATTTGTCTGATCGATTTGGTGCCGATATCTGGCTGAAACGCGAAGACCTCAGCCCGGTGCGGTCCTACAAGATCCGGGGCGCGTTCAATGCGATGCGTAAGCAGCAGGGGCAAGAGCTGTTCGTTTGCGCCAGCGCAGGCAATCACGCGCAGGGTGTGGCTTTCATGTGCAAGCATCTGGATGTGCGGGGCGTGATTTTCATGCCTGTGACCACACCGCAGCAGAAAATCCAGAAAACGCGCATCTTTGGCGGCGACAATATCGAGATCCACCTGACCGGTGACTATTTCGACGACACTCTGGCCGCGGCGCAAGCGTGGTGCACCCAGCAGGGCGGGCATTTCCTGTCGCCGTTCGACGATGCGGATGTGATTGAAGGTCAGGCCTCTTTGGCGGTTGAGATTGAAGAGCAATTGGGCCAGGCGCCTGACCATCTGTTGCTGCCTGTGGGCGGCGGCGGCATGTCGGCGGGCGTGGCCACATGGTTCGGAGACCGCGCGCATTGCTTGTTCGTGGAACCTGCCGGCGGAGCCTGCTTGCGCGCGGCTCTGGCCACCGGGCATCCCGTGTCGCTGGATCATGTTGACAATTTCGTCGATGGTGCAGCGGTTGGCCGGATCGGCGCGCAACCGTTTGAGCTGCTCAAATCGCGGCATCTGTCGGATGTGCTGGTTCTGTCCGAAGATCGTATTTGTGCCACGATGATCGAAATGCTGAATGTCGAGGGGATTGTTCTGGAACCAGCCGGAGCTTTGGCCATTGAAGCGCTGGGCGATATCCAAAGCTTTATCCGGGGCAAAACCATAGTCTGCGTCACCTCGGGCGGGAATTTCGATTTTGAACGTCTGCCCGAGGTCAAGGAACGTGCACAGCGGTATTCGGGGGTGAAGAAGTATTTCATTCTGCGCCTGCCGCAGCGTCCGGGCGCGTTGAAAGAGTTTTTGAACATTCTGGGCCCCGAAGACGACATCGCCCGGTTCGAATATATGAAGAAATCAGCCCGCAACTTTGGCTCGGTCCTGATCGGGATCGAAACCAGAAGGCCCGAGAATTTTGCCCGGCTGTTTGCCCATCTCGACGACGCCGGGTTTACCTATACCGATATCACCGATGACGAGACCCTGGCGCAATTCGTGATCTAGTGCAGGTGCTCAGCCACGCCGGACTGGAAGATCGATTTGGACTGATCATAGGTCTTTAAGATCTCAGCCAGATCAATCTGTCCGGCTTCCCCGGCTGCCGCACGCCGCTCGCCATCCTGACACAGTTTGGAGAACTGATTGAACCCAAGGCTGAGTGCGCTGCCTTTCAGGAAATGCAGGTTCTGCTCGATCTGGGTACGGTTTTTATCCTTGTTCAGCCGTTCAATCGCTTCTTGCACCTCGTCCAAGAAAATCTCGACAACTTCGGCGAATTCTTCTGCGCCAACCTCATCCCGCAATTGTTTGACCCTGGGCCAGTGAATCATGCTGCACCTCCGCCTTACTGCGGGTGATAACCGTTTGTGGGTAAACACCGCGTTAAGTTGTGCGTTTCACAAGATATTAAGGCTCGTTCGCCTAGTTTGACGTCGTTTGTGTTGATCAAGGATTCTCAGGTGCTTCCAGCCAGTCAAACCGAAGCCGGTGTTTCGCCGGACTTTGGTGCGATTCAAAAGGTCATGATTGTGGACGATAGCCGTCTGCAGCGCCGTATTCTGGCGGCCTCCCTCAAGAAGTGGGGGTTTGTTGTTCTGGAAGCGGACAGCGGTGAAAGCGCTTTGACACTGTGTCAAAGCGATCTGCCGGATCTGGTTCTGAGCGATTGGGTGATGCCTGGCATGAGCGGGTTGGAGTTTTGCGAGAAGTTCCGCGCTCTGGACAGTCATCAATACAGCTATTTCATATTGCTGACCTCAAAAAGCGAAAAGCAGGAGGTTGCGCGCGGATTGGATGCAGGGGCTGACGATTTTCTGATCAAACCGCTTGAGGCGGATGAGCTGCGGGCGCGTATTTCGGCGGGTGCGCGCATTCTGGGCATGCAGCGTGAATTGTCGCAAAAAAATGCTATGATCGAAGCTGCCTTGGACGAGCTGAAGGTCGCGCATGATGCGATTGACAAGGATCTGATGCAGGCGCGCAAAATTCAGGAGTCGCTGGTGCCCGAGCTGTCGCGGCGATTTGGAAAGTCGCAACTGAGCTTGCTGCTGAAACCCTGCGGACATATTGGAGGCGATTTGGTGGGGATGTTTTCCCCAAGCGCCAATCGCATCGGCTTTTACAGCATCGACGTGTCGGGCCATGGCATCACATCCGCGATGATGACAGCGCGGCTGGGGGGCTACCTATCCAGCAAGTATTTCGATCAGAACATCGCGATGGTCAAACATTACGACAAGTTCTACGCTCTGCTACCTCCCGAAGAGGTTGCCGCGAATTTGAATGCCCGGCTGCTGGCAGATACCGGCATCGAAGAGTATTTTACGATGGTCTATGCCGTTGTCGATTTGCGCAATGGTCACTTGAAGATGGTCCAGGCCGGTCACCCCCATCCTTTGATGTTGCGACAGGATGGCAGAGCCGAGTTTTTGGGCGAAGGCGGCCTGCCGATCGGCTTGTTGCCAAATGCGCAATTTGAGCAGATCGAAACCTACATGCGTCCCGGAGATCGGTTGCTGCTCTATTCGGATGGTTTTACCGAATGTCGTCTGACCGACGGAAGCTTGCTGGATGAAGACGGGTTGGAATCCCTTGCGCTGGATTGTGCCCAAGGACGCGGCGGCGCTGAGTTCCTCGATGATATGTTCTGGCGCCTGACCCAAAAGATGCATCCAAGTGATGGCATGGATGACGATGTCTCGGCTGTATTCTTTGAATATGAGGGGCCTTAGCTGACCCTCAGAATTTGTGCTGCAAAGAAGCGGTCACCGGCGTTACCCAATTGTTCCAGCGCATCGGGAATGTCCATCCAGCGGGCTTCGTGGAACTCTTCGGTTGGTGGGCCTTTGGGCCTGATGGGACGAGCGGTGTAAATCGTACAGAGCTTTTCGGCCCAAAGGTCGTATTCGGGCATATAGGTAAAGCGGCGAAAAGCGCCAACGCGCCGGGGGGCCGCGATCAGCCAGCCGGTTTCTTCGTAAACCTCGCGATGCAGGGCCGTGATCGGTGATTCCCCTGGATCAACCCCACCTCCGGGCAATTGTAATTCCGGTCTTTCGCCATCGTCATACCAGGTCACCAACACCGACCGGCCGCGCGGTAGCAAAGCATAGACACCAGGGCGGCGCGTGTATTTCCGCTGGGGATCAGGGCTTTCACCGAACCGTCTGATCATGTATGGCCCCTTTCAACCGACTGTCTTCGACCTATATGGTGGCGGTATGCCAACCTGTGGCGTGTAAGGAAACCCCATGTCTCTTGGAACAAAAATCGCGTGGGACGACACCGTCCTGCCCTTTCAACTTGATCTTTCCGACATGCGCGGCCGCGTAGCGCGGCTGGATGGTGTGTTGGACGGTATCCTGAAACAGCACGACTATCCCGATGTGGTCGAGGCGCTGGTGGCCGAGATGGCCCTGCTGACCGCATTGATCGGCCAGACCGTTTCGCTGCGTTGGAAGCTGTCGCTGCAAGTACAGTCCAAAGGGGCTGTGCGCATGATTGCGACCGACTATTACGCGCCGCAGGAGGAAGGCGAGCCCGCGAGAATCCGCGCATATGCCAGTTTCGACCGTGATCGCCTGACCAACAGCGCCCCATTTGATCAGGTGGGCGAGGGCTATTTCGCGATCATGATCGATCAGGGCGAAGGCACGCAGCCTTATCAGGGGATCACTCCGCTGGCCGGCGGTTCGCTCAGCGCCTGCGCCGAGGCGTATTTCGCGCAGTCCGAACAATTGCCTACGCGGTTTTCGTTGAGCTTTGGCAAATCTACCGAACCGGGTGTTGGTGAACATTGGCGGGCTGGGGGTGTTATGCTTCAGCATATGCCCAAAGCCTCACCCTTTGCAGCGTCGGCAGAAGGTAGTGGTGATATCCTTACCGCGGCGGATCTGGTTGATGGAGA
Organism: Ruegeria sp. HKCCD7255; assembly: GCF_013031565.1. Lineage (NCBI taxonomy): Bacteria > Pseudomonadati > Pseudomonadota > Alphaproteobacteria > Rhodobacterales > Roseobacteraceae > Ruegeria > Ruegeria sp. HKCCD7255. Next base: position 408,326 of record NZ_WQAG01000001.1, read on the forward strand.
AGAGGGCGAGAATTGGGGCCGGGTCAATATCCTGCTGGATACGGTCGAAGATCTGGAACTAATCGGCCCTTCGGTTGCGCCAACAGACTTGCTGGTGCGTTTGTTCCACGAGGAACAGCCGCGCGTCTATGATGCGCAGCAGGTGCAATTCGGCTGTACCTGCTCCGAAGACCGCGTGCGCCAAAGCCTGTCGATCTACTCGGCGCGGGATATCGAGAAGATGACCACCGAAGATGGCAAGGTCACTGCAGAATGTCAGTTCTGTGGCGCTCATTACGTGCTGGATCCCAGTACAGTTGGGTTTGAGGCTGAAGATTCGGACCGTGGCTGACACGATTGCCCTTTTGCAGGCAGCGCTGGGCCGAACCGGCACGGGGTCCAGTGACTTTGATCTGAACCCCGATGTCGTTCTGCCCGCCGGGCGCAAAATGCGTCCTGCGGGCGTGTTAGTGCCTGTTTCCATCGCAAACGGGGCGGCACAACTGATCCTGACCAAACGGTCTTCGGCCTTGAAACACCATCCCGGGCAAATTGCGTTTCCGGGTGGCAAGAAGGACGAAGGGGACATCGATGTTACGGCTACAGCCCTGCGCGAGGCGCGGGAAGAGATCGGACTGCCCTTAGACCTGCCAAAGGTTCTGGGCCATTTGCCAACACATGAGACAGTGACCTCCTTCACCGTGACACCCGTTGTGGCCGTGCTGGAGAGTGACTTCAAACCTGTACCAGAGCCCGGCGAAGTGGACGAAGTCTTTTCAGTGCCTCTTGCACATATTCTGAACCCGGCGAATTATGTGATCGAGTCGCGCCGTTGGCGGGGGCAGAGACGGTATTATTTCGCCGTCCCCTATGGTCCCTATTATATTTGGGGCGCGACAGCGCGTATTTTGCGTGGATTGGCAGCACGGGTACATGAATGAAGCGGATCACCGAAGACTGGATCACGGCTGAGGCCACGCAAAAGGTCTGTGCCGCGCTCACCGATGATGGGGCACAGGCGCTTTTTGTTGGCGGCTGCGTGCGCAATGCACTGCTGGGGGTTCCAGTCTCGGATATCGACATATCCACCGACGCACGCCCTGAACGGGTGATGACCCTGGCCGAACAGGCCGGGCTAAAGGCGATCCCAACGGGGATCGAGCATGGGACGATCACGGTGGTCAGCCACGGCCTTCCGCACGAAATCACCACGTTTCGCCGTGACGTCGAAACCGATGGCCGCCGCGCGGTTGTGGCCTTTTCAGACAAGGTGGAAGAAGACGCGGCGCGACGGGATTTCACCATGAACGCGCTTTATGCGCAGCCAGACGGTACGATCCTTGATCCATTGAACGGGTTGCCCGACCTTCAGGCCCGCCATGTTCGCTTTATCGGCGACGCGCAGGCGCGTATCCGCGAGGATTATCTGCGGTCGTTGCGGTTTTTCCGGTTTCACGCGTGGTATGGCGATGCCGAAGCCGGGTTCGACCCGGATGCGCTCGCGGCTATTTCCTCGAATTTGGATGGGCTTGCCGGGTTGTCCCGTGAGCGGGTCGGTGCTGAGCTGCTGAAACTGCTTGGCGCACCCGATCCGGGGCCGTCCGTTGCGACCATGCGTCAGACCGGTGTTTTGACGCATCTGCTGCCCGGTGCCGAAGACCGAGCTTTACCGATTCTGATCAAACTCGAACAAGATGCCGGGGCCACACCGGATCCGATCCGTCGGTTGGCGGCCATCGCTTCGACGGACGTGGCCCAGACCCTTCGGTTAAGCAAGGCGCAGCTTCAACGGCAAGCCCGGATGCGAGAGGAATCTACTGGAACGGCGGGAATTGCCGAGCTTGGGTTTCGCTATGGTGCAGAAGGTGGCTTGCATGAAACCCTGCTGCGATGCGCCTTTCTGGAGCAGCCCTGGGACGAGCAGTTCAAGGCCCAGCTGCAAGCAGGTGCAAAAGCGATTTTTCCTATAAAAGCCAAAGACTTGATTACCGATTTTTCAGGACCCGCGCTGGGCAAGAAATTGGCCGAGCTGGAGGCACGCTGGATTGCTTCGGGCTTTACGCTTTCACGCCAGGAATTGCTGGCGAGTTAGATAAAGTCTCAAAAGGGGATGACAAATCAGATCTTTTGTGTCTAGTGTGCGCCTGTCTCAATCTTGGAGGGAGGAATGCGAATGTATTACGGGATCTCGTTCGGCTAAGGCCCTGAACACTTGACCCGTAGGGTGGTGTTCTTGCGCCATCTTTTTCGCATGTCTGTCTATTTGCTCAATTGGAGCACTCTCCATGTTTCGCTATTTCGAAAACCTTGTTGACCCTTTTGTCGCCTATGAAGAAACGGATACGCCGCCCACGCGGTTGTGGCCTTTCATGGTGGATTACACTCGGCCTTTCTTCCGCGTCTTTTTCTGGGCGGGGTTGATCTCGGTTGTTGTGGCTGCGGTCGAGGTTGGCCTGATCTATTACATGGGTCGCGTCGTTGACCTGCTGTCGGGGCCACCTGCCGAAGTCTGGCAGGCCCACGGGACCGAACTGCTGTTGATGGCGGTGTTTGTCCTGTTGCTGCGGCCTTTGTTGCACATCGTGGATGTGTTGCTGCTGAACAATGCAATTCTGCCGAATATCGGCACGATCTTCCGTTGGCGCGCCCATAAACATGTTTTGCGTCAGTCTGTTGGCTGGTTCGAAAACGATTTTGCGGGCCGTATCGCCAACCGGATCATGCAGACACCGCCCGCGGCGGGCGAGGCTGTGTTTCAGGTCTTTGACGCGATCTCATTCTCGCTGGCCTATCTGGTGGGGGCGGCGATCCTGTTGATGGCGGCGGACCCAAGGCTGCTGTTGCCCCTTGTGATCTGGCTTGGTCTTTACGCCGTTTTGGTGCGGTGGACGGTCCAGCGGGTTGGGCCTGCGTCAAAGGCAGCCTCGGACGCGCGGTCGGCTGTGACCGGGCGCGTTGTGGACAGCTATACCAACATTCATTCGGTCAAGATGTTTGCCCATGCGGATCAAGAGCTGGATTATGCACGCGAAGCCATCGAGGAAACGCGGCGCACCTTTCAGGTTGAGATGCGTATCTTCACCATCATGGATGCGGCTTTGGTCACGTTGAACGGGGTGCTGATCGTGGGTGTTGTCGGCTGGGCGATTGCGCTGTGGATGCAGGGCAGTGCTTCTGTGGGCGTTGTTGCGGCGGCCACGGCGCTGACTTTGCGGCTGAACGCGATGACCGGTTGGATCATGTGGGCGCTGACCAGTTTCTTCCGACAGCTTGGCGTTGTGGCCGAGGGGATGGAGACGATTGCGCAGCCTATCAAACTGCTGGACTCCCCTGCGGCCAAACCTTTGCAGCTGACCGAAGGGCGGATCGAAATCCGTGACCTTTCGCATCACTATGGGCGCAAGACCGGTGGTCTGGATCATGTGAATATTGCGATTCAGCCCGGTGAAAAGATTGGACTGATCGGGCGTTCAGGGGCCGGGAAATCGACCCTGGTAAAGCTGCTTTTGCGCTTTTACGACGTTGAGAGCGGGGCGATCCTGATAGACGGCCAGGATATCGCAACGGTCACGCAAGACAGTTTGCGCAGCCGGATCGGCATGGTTCAGCAAGACAGCGCCTTGCTGCACCGTTCGGTGCGGGACAACATCCTTTATGGACGACCCGAGGCCACCGAAGACCAGATGATCCAGGCTGCGAAACAGGCCGAAGCGCATGAGTTCATTCTGGATCTGCAAGATCCGCAGGGACGCACCGGCTATGATGCGCATGTGGGCGAACGCGGTGTGAAACTCAGCGGAGGTCAGCGGCAGCGCGTGACGCTGGCGCGGGTGATCCTGAAGGACGCGCCGATCCTGTTGTTGGACGAGGCGACATCTGCCCTAGATTCCGAGGTCGAAGCCTCGATTCAGGAGACGCTCTACGGCATGATGCAAGGCAAGACAGTGATCGCGATTGCCCACCGGCTGAGCACGATCGCGCAGATGGATCGGATTTTGGTCATGGATGGCGGACGGATTGTGGAAGAGGGCGCCCATGCAGACCTGTTGGCGCATGGCGGGCTCTATGCGCAGTTCTGGGCGCGGCAATCCGGTGGCTTTATGAACCCTGAGGCCGCTGAATGAGGTTTTCGGATTTCATAGACCCGTTCAAAAAGACAGAAACGCCCCCGCCGCAAACGCTGGGGGCGTTTATCCGCTGGTGCCTGAGCGGTGCCTGGCCAATGATCTTTATCGCGGCGTTCTTTTCGGCAGCGGCTGGTGCTTTGGAGGCCGGCACAGCCTGGATGCTGGGACTTGTGATCGATCTCGCCGTTTCCGGTGGTCGTGAGGGCTTTCTGACCGCAAGCAATATCTGGATGATCGTCGGGGTGGCCGCGTTTTTCATGCTGCTGCGCCCGATCCTGTTTGGTATTTCGGCTTTTACCAATGGCTACATGCTGATGCCCAATATCCCCACATTGGTTCTGGCCCGCTTGAACCGCTGGACCTTGGGCCAATCGGTGACCTTTTTCGACGATGATTTCGCGGGACGCATTGCGCAAAAGCAAATGCAGACCTCAAACGCCTTGGCGTCGGTCGTGTCGGAAACTATCAGCGCGATTGTGTTTGCCTTGGCGTCGCTTGTGGGTTCTTTGCTTTTGTTAGGGTCGATTCATCTTCTTGTTGTCCTGCCTTTCATGGCCTGGCTAGTGGTCTATGCGCTGTTGATCCGTTGGTATCTGCCAAGGATCCGGCAACGGTCCGCTGCGCGCGCGGGTGCCCGGGCGATGGTATCGGGGCAGGTGGTGGATACGATCACCAATATCAAAACCGTCAAACTGTTTGCCCATGGGTCGTTCGAGGAAAGCGCCGCCCAGAATTCCCTGGTCGATTTTCGTGAGAAGATGCTGGCCTTCGGTAAGCTGTCGGCCAGTTTCCGGTTCTTTCTGATGGCTCTGGCCGGTGTTTTGCCGGTGCTGTTGTTGGGTGCAACATTGTGGTTGTGGCAAGCAGGCAATGCCACGGCGGGTGACATCGTGGCTGCCGGGGCTGTGTCTATCCGGATCGCGCAGATGACGGGCTGGGTCAGTTTCGTGCTGATGGGGCTCTATTCCAATGTCGGTGAAATCGAAAACGGCATGATCACCCTGACAAAGCGCGACCGAGTCGTGGATAAACCCGGTGCGCAAGACCTGAGCGTTCCTGCCGGCGGCATTAGTTTCGACGATGTCACCTTTGCCTATGGGCGCGATATCGGAGGTGTCAGCGCCTTGAACCTGAAGGTCGCACCCGGTGAAAAGCTGGGTATTGTTGGTGCGTCGGGGGCGGGAAAGTCAACGCTCGTGTCGCTGCTTCTGAGGCTCTATGACAGGGAAAAAGGCGCGATTCTGATCGATGATCAGGATATCGGTCATGTCACACAAGACAGTCTGCGCAGCCAGATCGGTATGGTCACCCAAGAAACGGCGATGTTCAATCGTTCGGCACGTGACAATATCCTCTACGGCAATCCCAATGCATCAGAAGAACAGCTAATCTCTGCTGCACAAAAGGCCGAAGCGCATGAGTTCATCGAAAGCCTCAAGGATGGTCAGGGCCGTACCGGCTATGACGCGCATCTGGGCGAGCGGGGTGTCAAGTTGAGCGGAGGTCAGCGTCAGCGGATCGCGCTTGCGCGTGCCATCCTGAAGGACGCGCCCATTCTGGTTCTGGACGAGGCGACTTCGGCGCTGGATTCCGAGGTTGAGGCCTCGATCCAATCAGCCTTGCAGCGGGTGATGGAAGGTAAAACCGTTCTGGCGATTGCGCACCGTCTGTCGACGCTCAGCGAGATGGACAGGATCATCGTGTTGGATCAGGGCAGGATCGTGGAAAGCGGGCCGCATGATGTGTTGCTGGCACAAGGCGGGCTCTATGCGCGGTTCTGGCATCGTCAATCTGGTGGATTTATTCAGACCGAAGCTGCAGAATAAGGGTTTTTTTACCCGGGCAAGCCGATTATCAGGCCAGCCATGACGCAGGAATTCACCATTCTCCGCCTTGGTCGTCAGGGTGACGGCATCGCCGGCGGGCCGATCTATGCCCCGCGCACCCTTCCGGGTGAGGTGGTCACAGGTGTTCCGTCCGGGACCACGCTGGAAGATATCCGGGTTCTTACCCCGTCTGATGACCGTGTGAAAGCGCCATGCCGTCACTACAAAGCGTGCGGCGGCTGTCAGTTGCAGCACGCCTCGGATGATTTTGTGGCGGATTGGAAGGTCGACATTGTGCGCAACGCGCTTGCCGCGCAGGGGATTTCGACCAATATGCGCGCAATCCATACCTCGCCCCCAAAGTCGCGCCGCCGTGCGACGATTGCGGTGCGGCGGACAAAAAAGGGCGCCTTGGCCGGGTTTTATGGGCGTGCGTCGGGCACGATAACCGAGATAACCGACTGTCAGTTGCTTGATCCAGACCTAACAGCTGCGATCCCGGTAGCTGATGCTTTGGCGATGATTGGTGGCAGCCGCAAAGGTGTTTTGGCGGTGACGATGACACTGTCCGAGGGTGGTCTCGATATATCGGTCACAGGTGGCAAACCTTTGGATGGCCCATTGGAACTGGCGCTGGCCCAAGCAACTGAAAAGCACGGATTGGCGCGGCTCAGCTGGGATGGCGAAGGGATTGCCATGCGTCACGCGCCGTCTCAGCGCTTTGGTGCGGCCAGTGTCGTGCCGCCTCCGGGCGCGTTTCTGCAAGCCACAAAAGATGGAGAACAGGCTCTGTTACAGGCGGTTATGCAGGCAACCGACGGGGCCAAACGCATAATCGACCTGTTTGCTGGAAGCGGAACATTTTCTTTGCCCTTGGCCCAACATGCCGAAGTGCACGCGGTTGAGGGCGAAGCAGCGATGGTGCAAGCGCTGGACCAGGGATGGCGCAAAGCACAGGGCTTGAAACGCGTAACGACCGAGGCGCGTGACCTGTTCCGCCGACCGCTGATGCCGGATGAGTTGAAACCTTTTGATGCGGTGGTCCTCGATCCGCCACGCGCCGGTGCCGAAGCGCAGATTGCCGAATTGGCACAGGCCGCGCGTCCAATTATCGCTTATGTGTCCTGCAACCCTGTGACATTCGCTCGCGATGCGAAAACATTGGTTGAGGCCGGTTACACCCTTGAATGGGTGCAAGTGGTGGACCAATTTCGATGGTCGTCACATACCGAACTTGCCGCGCGCTTTACCTTGAACCCAAAACCCTGACTGGAGATCCTCAATGGCGTCCGAACGCCTGCTAAGCTTGATCGAATCCCCGAATTTTGGGCGCTTTATCACCGCAGTCATCATCTTCAACGCAGTTCTGCTTGGAATGGAAACGTCGCCGACCCTGATGGAGTTGGCAGGGCCCCTGATTGTGACACTGGACAAGATCTGCCTTGCGATCTTTGTTGCCGAGATTGCCATGAAACTGATTGCAACCGGGCGCAGGTTTTTTACCAGCGGATGGAACATTTTCGATTTCATAATCGTCGGCATCGCCTTGGTCCCAAGCGCGGGTGGCCTTTCGGTTCTGCGCGCGCTGCGAATCCTGCGGGTTTTGCGCGTCATCTCGGTGGCACCCCGATTGCGGCGCGTGGTCGAGGGGTTCATCTCAGCGTTACCCGGGATGGCCAGCGTCTTTTTGTTGATGGCGATCTTGTTCTATATCGGTGCCGTCATCTCAACAAAGCTGTTCTCGGAAACCTTTCCCGATTGGTTCGGAGATCTTGGGCTTTCGGCCTATACGCTGTTCCAGATCATGACACTGGAAAGCTGGTCCATGGGAATCGTGCGGCCGGTTATGGCTGTTTACCCCTATGCATGGCTGTTCTTTGTGCCGTTCATCATGGTGACAACCTTTGCCGTGGTGAACCTGCTGGTGGGTCTGATCGTGAATTCGATGCAAGACGCCCACCATGCCGAGGATGAGGTAAAGACGGATGCGTATCGCGACGAAGTATTGGAACGGCTGGAAAATATCGAACAGCGCCTGAAGACCCAGGCGGACATCAAAAAGTGATTTCGAATTTGGCGTTTTCTGGCATAATACTGAAAAAAAATCGAGTAGTAGGCAGTGATCATGGATCGTCGAGCATTTGGATTGGGTGCAATGGCAACGCTGAGTTTGTCAGCCTGTGCCTCTGCCAGCCCAAAATTTTTGTCATATAACGGGCCCGAAGTGACATCGCTTGTGGTGAACAAGGGTGCGCGCAAGCTGTATCTGTTGCACAACCAACAGATTCTTCGTGAATATGATGTGGACCTGGGATTCGCGCCCAGTGGTACCAAAACCAAAAAGGGTGACGGTCGGACACCGGAAGGTACCTATTTGATCGACCGCCGAAATCCGCGAAGCCGGTATCATCTTTCGGTGGGGATTTCGTACCCCAATTCCGAGGATATCGCACAGGCCAAGGCCGCGGGTGTTGATCCCGGCGGTGATATCTTCATCCACGGTCAGCCAAACCTGCGGTCCGAGCTTAGGCGTGCGAAAAAGACGCCGGATTGGACCGCCGGATGCATCGCCGTTACCAATGAAGAGATCGAAGAGATCTATGCCATGGTGACCGAGGGAACGATCATCACGCTGCGCCCCTAAAGCGGTTTCCAGTCTGAAAACCCAAACATCTGATAGTCGCGCTGGTAGGCTTCGACCGCCAGCGTTTCTAGCTGCGCGTCATATATCTGCGACAATGCGAACGGGCTGTCGGCTGGCGCGTGTTCGGGTTCAGGTGGTGTAGCATGACCCAATTGCCTGGCAAGGTCGGGCAGGACGGTTTTCATCTTATCCTCGCGCAGGATCATGTCAGGCAACGTAAACGCGGCCATGCCCTGCAGCGTCTGCGCCTGGCTGCACCATAACCCGTCGACCCGAATTGGTGTTTGTCCTGCCAACACGTTGCGCATGATGCGCAAGAACGCCGAAAACGCCTCGCGGTGCTGTTCAACCGAGTAGTTTTCCGGAGTAACAGTGCCGGGAAGAGGCAGCTTGTAGCGATTGCGCAGCATATTGCGGATCGCGACATAGGCGTCCGGCCCGGTATTCACAATCTGGTTGCAAAACACCGCATGGGCACGGGCCAACGGATGACGCAGTACAGTGAACTTGCGATGGCCCGGATGGGTTTTCATCCAAGTCCGCACCTGTTTCTGACCCCGATCTGTCAGAAGCGCACCTGTTTCGGTACCGTCCAAATTGGCCAGCCAATTCGCAACCTCGGCCTCTGGCCCGCCGCGCACGGGTAAATACATCAACGCGGACTTGGGTGCTGCCACGTATCGAGGGACGGATGGACCACGGCGCGGTTCGAAATTTGGAACCTGGTACAGGTTTAAGCGATCCAGCTTGGCGACGGCCTGTTCCATGGCGTCTGGGTTGGTCACTTTGTCCAAAGCAGATGTCGGATTTTGCCGTTTTAGATGCTGCTGCGTAGCGTCGAGCCGCGCGGATACCCCGAGCCACTTTGCCAGCCCGTTAAGAACCTCAACATCGTTGAGATCGTCATACCCGATGTAAAAGGGCGTTTGCCCGGTTCGTTGCAAATGGTTCAGCACGGTTAGTTGAAAGCTTTGCCGCTGCTCCATCTGCTCAAAGAACTCATCGGCGTTAAATTCAATCTGGGCCTCCCGACGCTGTTTGATGTTCACCAGCTTCCACTGTTTGGTCGCTAAGGCGATTTTCCACGACACGTAACTGTCCAACGGGTTGCGTGTCAGAACGATCTTTGCGCAGCGCGGATCATCCAGGGCCGGTGTCAGCACGCGGGTGTCATGTGTGCTGAAAAAGCGAAACCCGTTGAGCGCTCCGGGGGTCGATTTGATCGTTTCCAGAAAAGCCAGCGGATCACGATCGCGGTCCTCAAGGGTAAAGCCCAAAAGCTGATCCAGTTTGGGCAGCCCAGTGAAATAGGGGTTGAACGCCTCACCATGACAGGTGACACCGTCCAACGCGTTCAGGTTGGATTCCAGCTGGTTCGATCCGGTGCGCATGTCCGCCAATACGATGAAATAGTCGAAAGCGTCCGTCATACCGGGCTACTGTACAAGATAGGGTTTTGTGTAGGTTTTGGATCTGGATCCAAAGATGTCGTCTTCGGGGAAATCGCCAACCAGATACGGGTGCATGCCCTGATTTTTCAAATTTTTCATGAACTTACCAAACCCTGTCAGGTCGACCATTTTTGGCGCTTCGGCAAGGTGGTTCGGTTGGGTTATTCCGATATCCTCTACCACGACCTGCAAGTACTCCATCGGAGATTCAACGAACTCCGCCAGCGACCAGATCCGGATCCTTGAACCGCTGCGCGCTGTTGCCAAAGCCTGTAGCTGTTTGCTTTCGATCTGCTGTAATCGCGCAGATCGAGCGCGGATATCCGCAAAATTCAAGTTTGATCGGAAAAGTGGCAATGCCCATGCACCGGAAATTACCGATATCTGAGCGTTTTTGTCCCGTGCCAGAAAACTGCAGATATTTTGCGTATCAAATGGGCCAAACTGAAAACACTGTCGTTCGCCGCGCGTGTTCCAGATGAGGTTCGATAAGAACGCCTCGGGGTTGTAGTCACGTAGCTTAGCACAGGAGCTGAGCCCTCCTGTTGTCGTTGCTTCGTTACTTGCAAACTTGGCGCCGGTTGGATCGAACAGATGCCCGTGGACGCAGGCGCTTGTGGTATTTGCCAACCAAGGTTCGAAATCTTCAAACAATTCTGCATAGCCCTGAAAGACCGAATATGGAAATGCGGTCAGCGCGCTGCCTTTTCGATGGCGCGGGAAACGACCCTGCATATAAAGCCCCTCGCGGCCTTTGGTGCGCCTGTCGACCGCCTTGGCAAATAGCCGATCAATTTTGCCGGGGTTGGGCTCGGCCGGTTTGATGGCGCTGGCCTGATCGGTCAGAAAGGCCTGATACAGTCGCTCGGCCCGAGGCCAGATCTTACGGGCCACAAAACAATCAGATCGTCGCAGCAATTGCAGGTGATCGTCATAAAACACATGCGGACGCCCCTGATAGTCAAACTTCGAAAGCGTCAGGGATCGGCTTTCGATATGTGTTGAATAGAGCCGTGTCAGGGTCTGAAAATAGCTTTCATCCGGGATCCAAACGCGGCGGAAATAGTTGTCATAGCTTTTGCGCTTTGGGTCTTGCAGGATCGCAGACAGGGTTTGCCGGGTCAGGCACCACCATTGGCTACCCATATGCGGCACCAACCCTTCGGGGATCTTGCGCCGCACACCCAATGAGCGTTGTACCCTGACATAAAAATCGAAGAGTTTGCGCTGCTTGCGCCAGGAAAACGGGAAGCGCAGCGTAAACCGTTCCAGATCCAGCCCGCCAACTGTCCAGGTCACGTCAGCGGTGGTCGCACTTTCGATGAAATCGACGCGGGGGCGTTCGGCCAGATAGTCGATCAGCTCGGGGATCGGACGTAGGGGCAGGCAGGCGCCCGATGACAGGAATACATGCCGCACATCCGGGAAACCATCCAGCAATTGAGCCGCCGCACTTTGCGAGGCCGCAACGATGCCCCAGCCGCCCCATTCGCAGACATGGCGCTTGGAAAACCGGATCAGAGGATCGTTGGCACAGGCGGTAGCAAAGGCTGAATAGACATCGTTTTGAACTTTGCGGTCCACATGGATCACCACAGGGCAGCCCGAGGCGGTCCAATGCCGCGCGATCTGTTCTGCGCGATCCAGATCCGCATGCACAAGCATGACGACGCCAAGGCTGCTCATGCCCAGTTTCCTTTCGACATCAGCCCCAAAATCTCAAGCTGACGCCAGTTCAGATATTTCTCGGACCAGTCATTCCAGAATACCGGCTGCGCGTCGAGCTGATCAGCATAGGCCTGATATTCACCGGACCCGCGATAATGTTCGCCGCGTGCAACCTCTTCCTTTGCTTTGGCACCCAACGTGTCAATCAGCTTGGCGTGCAACAAAACCCCACAGGTTTTTTCACCACCCGCCTCTTCGTAGACCTGGTTCAACCCGCGAGGCAAAAGCGAGTGGGTTGAACTGACATAGGCATAGCGTCGGTTCCATTTGACCAGCGGGATCTTGTTCAGCGCCGGCGCTTTCTTTGGGGTGTCCTGAAAAAACACACGCGCCCGCGCCCCGCCCTGAATCCAGAGATTGCCGTAAGTGGGGTTCCGCGTGATCATGTGGTTGCCAGAATCGAACCACTGGGCGATCTCAAACGGATCTTGCCCCTCGCGATAGGGTACATCCTCGATCCGGCCTTTTGGGTACATGTCGATCAGCATCGTCCCAAAACTGCGCACACCAGTGCCCTGCAGCCAATCTGTCAGGGCGCGGATCGGGCGGCTGTCGCAGAAGGGATAGACAAAGAACTCATCCGGGTCGACCGTCAGAACCCAATGGCCATGCGCATATTTCCGCAGCAGATAGTTCGACCAATCGATCCCATAGGTGGATTTGCGATAGCTGGCGGTTGTGCTCCAGGTTGAAACGTCAGATTGACTGGTCAGAAACTCGGCGGTTCCGTCTGTGCTGTCATTGTCGACAAACAGAAAGTGATCGACACCCAACCGCCGGTAATAGTCCAGAAAATACGGCAGCCGGATTTTTTCGTTCCGCACCACACAGACCAGGAGGATGTCATCGGGGCGGATCGACTTGGCCGCATTGCGGAGGGGTTTGAGTTCACGCCGCTTGCGCACACACCGGATCAAACGGCGCTTGCGCCGCAATCTCATGCGATAGGAGTCCAAAAGGCTCACGCGACTGCCCCACCTTTTCTGAAACGCGAGCATGCCCAATGTTGGATACGGCCTGAAAGTACCCGGGCAATTGCCGTGTTATGCCATTTTTCAAGCCTATGAGGCAACGGGTTTAAAACCGGTTTACGTCCCCGCGGGCAGTGACCAGTCGATTTCGGACATCAAGCCAAGGTTTTGCAGCTGCGCGCCGCCTTCAAACCGCGTCGACTGACCGGTCCAAAGATCGGGCGCGTCGCTGATCCCGTCATAGTAGGGGGCAAATTGATCGGGGTCGTGGAAATGCTGCCGTCGCGCCTTTTCGATGCTGGATTTTGCAACGACTTCGGGCAGAAACTTGGTGTGCAGCAACACACCAGAAGCAGCTTTGCCGGCAGGCCCATCATAGGCAAAGTTCAAATCGCGCGGCAGGGCGGAATGTGTCGAATTTACATAAGCATAATGACGGTGCCACCGGATCAGAGGGATCTTGTTCAGGGTCGGCGATCGTTCTGGCTTGTCGGTAAAGAAGGCCCGTTCCCGCACACCGCCTTGAACCCACAGATTGCCCAATGGTTCTTGCCTTTGCGCGCGGTACGGGCCTGCGTCAAACCAGTTCAGAACTTCTGTCGGATCGGTGCCGGGAACATATCTCTGCTGCGCCAGCGGCCCTTTGGGGTAAAGATCCAACATCAATGCGCCAAAGGCGTTCTGGCCCCGGGATTGCAAAAGCTTTGTCAGATCGGTCAGCGGATGCTTATCGGATCCGGCATAGGTCAGCAACTCGTCCGTATCCACAGTCAGGGCCCAATGGTCCTGCGCAAAACGCATCTGGAGCCAGGTCAGCCAATCGACACCAAACCGCGCCGCGCGATAGCTTGCCGAGGTTTGCCATAAGGATACGTCAGGCTGTTCTATCAGGAATTCTGCGGTGCCATCGTCGCTTTGGTTGTCGACCATCAGGAAATGATCGACCCCCAAGCGTCGGTAGTGGTGCAGAAACCAGGGCAGACGGGTGATTTCGTTGCGCAGGGTGGTAAAGGCCAAAATGGCATCCGGAGCGATCAGACGGGTGCGGTTGGACAGTTTCGTCAGCGCGTGACGACTGCGAAAGGACCGCCAGAGCAAGCGTTTGCGCCGCAGGCGCAGCCGATAAAGCTGCATCCAGCTCGCCGCCGTCACCCGCCCCTCATTTTTCGTAGGATCCGTTTTGATGCCAGCGCCAGGCATCTGCGATCATCGTCTCTAACGTTGACCTTTTGGCGTTCCATCCCAGCTCATCCCTTGCCCGGTCAGAGCCGGATACAAGCCGGGTGCAATCGCCTGCGCGGCGGTTTCCAATAGAATGGGGCACGGCGCGGTTGGTCACCGCCTGCGATTTCTCGATCACCTCCATCACCGAAAACCCCGAACCCGTGCCAAGGTTGAACACGCGAGAGCCCTTGCCGGATTTCAGCCATTCCAGCCCCAACACATGGGCGTCCACCAGATCGCAGACATGCACATAATCCCGGATGCACGTGCCATCCGGCGTGTCATAATCGGTGCCAAACACGGTCAACGCGTCGCGTTTGCCATCAATCGCATCCAACATCAGCGGGATCAGGTGCGTCTCGGGGCGGTGAAACTCGCCCACCTCGCCGTCGGGGTCGGCGCCGGCCACGTTGAAATAGCGAAAGATCACATGGTTCAGCCCGTGCGAGGCGCCGAAATCGCGCAAAATATCCTCAATCGCGCGCTTCGAGGCACCATAGGCGTTCAACGGATATTGCGCGCTGTTTTCGTCCAGAACCACATTATCCTGATCGCCATAGGTGGCGCAGGTCGATGAAAACACGAAGTTCAGGCAATCGGCGGCCACAGCGGCTTCGATCAGGGTCAACGAGCCCATGACGTTGTTGGCCCAGTAGCGCCCGGGCTCGGACATCGCTTCGCCCACCTGGCTGAGGGCGGCGAAATGCATCACGGCCTGGGGATGATATTTGGCAAACACCTCATCCAACCGCGCCCTGTCGCGCAGGTCGCCCTGTTCAAAGGGCCCGAATTTGACCGCATCTTGCCAGCCGGTGCTGAGGTTGTCATAGGTGACGGGCACATAGCCCGCCTGCGCCAGCGCCTTGCATGCGTGCGAGCCGATATAGCCTGCACCACCGGTCACAAGGATATGCGTCATTCCAACCCCATCGTGGCCATCATCTCTTCGATCTTGGCCACGTCTTGCGGGTTGTTCAATTCCCAGAACTGGCGGCCTTTGGCCTCAACCTCGACACACAAGACCTTGCGCCCGTTTTCCATGAATCGCAGCTGTTCCAGCCCTTCCAGGGTTTCCAACGGGCCGGTGGGCCAGCCGGGATAGGCGGCCAATGCATCGGGGCGGTATGCATAGACTCCAACATGGTGGAATACGGGTGTTTCGTCGGTACCCGCATAGGTGTCTGAGGTGAACGGGATCACCTCTTTCGAGAAATAAAGCGCACTGTGATCGGTGCCGAATACTGCGGTGGTGCCGCCGACGCGCCCGTGCTTGCGGTCATTCAACAGCCCGTTCAACGCGTCTCCGTCACAGCGCAGGACCGGGGTGGCGATTTCCGCCTCGGGCGCGGCATTCAAACCTTTGACCAGATCTTCGATGAACCAATGGGGCGTCAGCGGCGCGTCGCCTTGCAGGTTGACGACAATATCGTACCCGCCACCCAAGGCCACATGGGTCTCGGCGCAGCGTTCGGTGCCGTTGGCGCAGGTGTCAGAGGTCATCACAACCTCGGCCCCGAATGCTTCCGAGACCTCGCGAATGCGGTCATCGTCGGTGGCCACTACCACCCGGTCCACGCCCGATACCGAACAGGCGGCGCGCCACGAGCGTTCGATCAGCGTCATCGACACGCCGCTTGCACCGGTCAGTGGCACCAAAGGTTTGCCCGGATACCGGGTCGAGGCATAGCGGGCAGGGATGGCAATCAGGACAGACATCAAGCCTCTTTCAGGTCAACACCCGGAGCGTAGGCAATAAAGAACGGGTTTGCATAGCCGTCCTTGCCATATTTCAGCGGCGTATGGTCGTCAAAGCGCACAACTTGGCCCCCGGCGCCTGCCAAAACGGCATGACCGGCAGCCGTGTCCCACTCCATCGTGCGACCGACGCGGGGATAAAGATCAGCCTCACCTGTCGCCACCAGACAGAATTTCAGGGACGAGCCCGCGCTTTTGCTGTCTTTGACCTGATATTTGTTGATGTAGTCTTCGGTCGCCTGATCACGATGCGATTTGGATGCGACGATCATCAGGGAAGAATTGTCCGGTTTAGACACTGATATCGCGGTGACTGGGCCAGGAGCATCTTTGTCCAGAGAACCGGTCTCTTCGACCGCCTGACCATCGGGCTGCGTATAGAACATTCGACCTTTCGCAGGCGCATAAACCACGCCGCGCGTCGGTACACCGTTTTCGACCAGCGCGATATTAACGGTAAAATCACCGCGTCGGTTGATGAACTCTTTGGTGCCGTCCAGGGGATCGACGATCAGGAATGTGTCGCCCTTTTCGGAATGCGAGGCAGCCTGTTCTTCGGTGACCAGTAGAATATCAGGGAAGGCAGCGCGTAAGCCGGCCGAGATCAGGGCATCGGCAGCCTCATCCGCCTCGGTCACGGGGCTGGCATCGGATTTGACTTTGACGTCGAAATCATCCGCATCATAAATCTTCATAATTGTGTCGCCAGCTTCCAAAGCCAGACGTCTGATGACAGGAATTAGCGCGTCGTAAGTCACAAATTGCTCCGTTCACGGGGTTTGTTGATCCAAAATCCTGACGGACTTATGATGCGCTGGAAACGGAACAGCAAGAATTTCGTGCCAGATTGTTGGCCAAACAGCAGGATGACCAAAACCAGTGTTCAAGTTTGAGCGAAACCAATCGCTTCTGGGCGGCGCCTTCACCACGATGGAATTGGTGTTTCATGCGATCGTACGAAACATACGGTCGCAGCATTCCAATGCCGTGCTGGCTGTGTTGATGAACATTGTCCAGATATTGGTGATCGTCACCGTTTTTTATCTGATCATGTCGCTGCTGGGTACGCGGATCGCAAAAATCCGCGGCGATTTCATTCTTTTTCTGCTCTCGGGCGTCTTTTTGTTCATGACCCATATCAAGGCCGTGGGCTCGGTCGCCGGGCTTGGCACGGCCAACAATCCGCTGACACTGCATTCACCAATGAACTTTTCGGTTGTCCTTATGGCGGCTGCGTTCGGTCAGCTTTACACGCAGGTTGTGTCAATTTTGGTAATTTTGCTTGTTTACGTCGTTCTTATAGGGCCGGTGGATATCCAGAACCCAGGCGGCGCGTTCGCAATGCTGATGTTGGCGTGGTTCACCGGATGTGCGGTTGGTGTGGTGTTCTTGGCGCTCTCACCTTGGTTTCCAAGGACAGTCAGTATTCTCACCCAAGTTTATCGCCGTATGAACATGCTGTTCTCGGGCAAGATGTTTGTTGGCAACGCGCTGGGCGGTTTCATGCTGAGCCTGTTCACTTGGAACCCGCTGTTTCATGCCATCGACCAGTGCCGGGGCTTTGTGTTCCGAAACTACTATCCGCGAAATTCCAGCTGGGAATATGCGCTTTGGGTTGGAATTGTGTTGCTGATGATTGGTCTTCTGGCCGAGTTCTATACCCGCCAGCATGTATCCAAAAGCTGGGACGCAAGGCGTTAGGTCGCCACGCGTAGCGTCAGGTTGATGCGCCCGCCCTTGGGCAGCAACCGGGATGAGCCAAAACGGATCCGGTCAATCCCGTGATAGGTCAGCCGCGCAGGCCCTCCCATCACAACGACATCACCAGAACTCAGCCAGATCGACTCGGTCTTTCCGCCGCGCGACGTGTTGCCAATCCGAAATAGTGCATCGTCACCCAGCGAGATCGACAGGACCGGCCAGGAAAAATCGGCCTCGTCCTTGTCCTGATGCATACCCATGCGCGTGTTCTCACCATAGTAGTTGATCAGGCAGCAATCCGGTGCGCGTTCGGCCTTGGTGATATCGTACCAAATGTTCAGGATAGCGTCCGGAATAGACGGCCACGTCATGCCCTTGGGGTGATGATCCTGATATCTGTACCCGCTCTTGTCAGACACCCATCCCAATGCGCCTGCCGAGGTCATGCGAACCGACATGTGTTTGCCGGAAGGCGTTGTGGGATGGAACAAAGGCGCGGCCTTAAGAATCGGGCGCAGCCTCTCGACCAGCGCTGTCTGAGCGTGCGCATCCAGATAGCCCTTTCGGATGTCAAAACCCCGCAACAGCAGCTGAGTCATATTCGGTTTTCCCGATCCTTACCAAAACCTTGACAAAAAAGGGCTCAGAATCCTGAAAACCAGCGATTTACAACGCTTGCAGCCCCCTGTTTGCGCCCTTATATACGCCGAGACGCGCGATGGTGTAGTGCTGTCGCGCACTTCAGATCGGGGACAGGATGCCATAATGGGTCCGGCCCTCGGGACATCGCCTTGAAGAGAAAGGGATTGAAAGAATGGGAAAAGTAATCGGGATTGACCTCGGAACCACCAACTCCTGCGTTGCGATCATGGACGGCTCGCAGCCGAAGGTCATCGAAAACGCCGAAGGGGCGCGGACCACGCCCTCGATTGTCGCCTTCACCGAAGATGAGCGACTGGTCGGTCAGCCTGCAAAACGTCAGGCGGTCACCAACCCCGACAACACGATCTTTGGTGTTAAACGTCTGATCGGTCGTCGTGTGGATGATGCCGAAGTCGAAAAAGACAAGAAGATGGTGCCGTATTCCATCGTTGATGGCGGCAATGGCGACGCATGGGTAGAAGCCCGCGGCGAAAAGTACTCCCCAAGCCAGATCTCGGCCTTCACTCTGGGCAAGATGAAGGAAACCGCCGAGAGCTATTTGGGTGAGGAAGTCACGCAGGCGGTCATCACCGTTCCGGCCTATTTCAACGACGCACAGCGTCAGGCCACCAAAGACGCCGGTAAAATCGCCGGTCTGGAAGTGCTGCGGATCATCAACGAACCGACAGCGGCTGCTCTGGCCTATGGTCTGGACAAGGAAGAAACCCAAACCATCGCTGTCTATGACCTTGGTGGCGGTACTTTCGATGTGACCATCCTGGAAATCGACGACGGCCTGTTCGAAGTTAAGTCGACCAATGGTGACACCTTCCTGGGCGGTGAAGACTTTGACATGCGCATCGTCAACTATCTGGCGGATGAGTTCAAAAAGGAACACGGCGTTGACCTGAGCCAGGACAAGATGGCCCTGCAGCGTCTGAAAGAAGCCGCTGAAAAAGCCAAGATCGAGCTCAGCTCGACCTCGCAGACCGAAATCAACCAGCCGTTCATCTCGATGGGTTCGAACGGTCAGCCGCTGCACATGGTCATGAAACTGACCCGTGCCAAACTGGAATCGCTGGTCTCGGATCTGATCAAGAAGTCGATGAAACCCTGCCAGGCTGCTCTGAAAGATGCGGGCCTGTCGGCTGGCGACGTGGATGAGGTTGTTCTGGTCGGTGGTATGACCCGGATGCCGAAAGTGATCGAAGAGGTCACCAAATTCTTCGGCAAAGAGCCGCACAAGGGTGTGAACCCGGATGAGGTTGTTGCCATGGGCGCCG
Organism: Ruegeria sp. HKCCD7255; assembly: GCF_013031565.1. Classification (NCBI taxonomy): domain Bacteria; kingdom Pseudomonadati; phylum Pseudomonadota; class Alphaproteobacteria; order Rhodobacterales; family Roseobacteraceae; genus Ruegeria; species Ruegeria sp. HKCCD7255. The sequence continues at coordinate 427,657 of NZ_WQAG01000001.1, forward strand.
CCATTCAGGCCGGTGTTCTGCAAGGTGACGTCAAAGACGTGGTTCTGCTGGACGTGACCCCGCTGTCTCTGGGCATCGAGACACTGGGTGGCGTGTTCACCCGTTTGATCGACCGCAACACCACGATCCCGACTAAAAAGTCTCAGGTCTTCTCGACCGCCGAAGACAACCAGAACGCCGTAACCATTCGCGTGTTCCAGGGTGAGCGGGAAATGGCTGCGGACAACAAGATCCTGGGTCAATTCAACCTGGAAGAAATCCCGCCCGCACCGCGCGGCATGCCTCAGATCGAGGTGACTTTTGACATCGACGCCAACGGCATTGTCTCGGTTTCGGCCAAAGACAAAGGCACCGGCAAAGAGCAGAAGATCACGATCCAGGCCTCTGGTGGTCTGTCGGATGACGACATCGAAAAGATGGTCAAGGACGCCGAGGAAAATGCCGAGGCAGATAAGGCCCGCAAAGAGCTGGTCGAAGCCAAGAACCAGGCCGAAAGCCTTGTCCACGCGACCGAGAAATCGATCGAGGATCATGGCGACAAGGTTGATCCGTCGACCGTCGAAGCAATCGAACTGGCTGTTGCCGCGCTCAAGGATGAGCTGGAAACAGACAATGCCGATAAGATCAAAGCCGGCATCCAGAACGTGACCGAAGCGGCGATGAAACTGGGTGAAGCGATCTATAAGGCGCAGTCGGAAGAGGCCGAAGACGAACCTGCGGCAGCGGATGCGGCACCGGGCGATGACGATATCGTCGATGCCGAGTTCGAAGATCTGGACGACGACAAGCGTAACTAACGGGTCACCGGGCCAATCGGGGCCGGTCCGGGTATCGGGCCGGCCCATCTACGTTGAGGCAGAAGGAAATACTGATGTCAAAACGCGACTATTACGACGTGCTCGGCGTGTCCAAGGGCGCTTCGGCGGATGAGATCAAGAAAGGCTTTCGCAAGAAGGCCAAGGAATTGCATCCCGACCGCAACAAAGACAATCCCGACGCCGAGGCGCAGTTCAAAGAGGCCAATGAGGCCTATGACGTTCTGCGTGATGCCGAGAAAAAGGCGGCTTATGACCGCTTTGGTCACGCCGCGTTTGAAAACGGTATGGGCGGTAGCGGTCGCCCGGGTGGCGGTTTCGGCCAGGGTGACTTCTCGAGCGCGTTTTCCGATGTGTTTGACGACCTGTTCGGCGACTTCATGGGCGGACAGCGTGGCGGCGGCGGTGGACGTCGCGCGGCGCGCGGCTCGGACCTGCGCTATAACCTGCGCGTGACGCTGGAAGAGGCTTTTGCTGGCCTGCAGAAAACCATCAATGTTCCGACCGCTGTTGCGTGTTCGGCCTGTGAGGGCACGGGTGCTGAAGGCGGTGCCGAGCCAACCACCTGCCCGACCTGTTCGGGCATGGGCAAAGTCCGTGCGCAACAGGGCTTTTTCACGGTTGAACGCACCTGTCCGACCTGTTCCGGTCTGGGCCAGATCATCAAGAACCCCTGCAAATCTTGCCAGGGTGCGGGTCGGGTCGAAAAAGACCGGGCTTTGTCGGTGAATATTCCGGCAGGTGTCGAAACAGGAACGCGCATTCGTCTGGCTGGCGAGGGCGAGGCTGGTATGCGCGGTGGCCCTCCGGGCGATCTTTATATCTTCCTCGAAGTGACGGAACATAAGCTCTTCGAACGTGACAGTGTGAACCTTTATTGTCGGGTGCCGGTCAGCATGGCCAAAGCCGCGCTGGGCGGATCGATTGAAGTGCCGACAATTGATGGCGGGCGCGGTCGTATCCAGATCCCGGCCGGCAGCCAATCCGGTCGCCAAATGCGTCTGCGCGGCAAAGGTATGCCCGCCCTGCGCGGTGGCGGCACGGGTGAAATGTTCATCGAGTTGGCGGTCGAAACGCCGGTGAACCTGACCAGCCGTCAAAAAGAACTGCTGCGAGAGTTCGATGATCTGGGTGAAGACAACCACCCGGAATCCAAAAGCTTTTTCTCGTCTGTCAAATCCTTCTGGGATGGCATGAAAGGCTGAACGGCCTTCAGGTGGGGGCGCTGCCCCCGCCGCCCTTCGGGCGACTTCCCCGAGGTATTTGCAAACAGAAGAAGACTGGATCCGTTCTTCATCTGGCTGAAAATATCCCTGAGCGCGAGGCAGAGCCTCGCAAAAACCTCTTGATTCTTTTTGCCTTGCCTGAGATGTTCCGCGCCAACCGTTGGGGTGCCCTGGTCAAGGGGCTGAGAGGTGCTGGCGCATCAACCCATCGAACCTGATCCGGGCAATACCGGCGGAGGGAACGGTCTTAACACTACAGACGTTTTCCAAGCCCGTTGCCCCAGAATTGATGGAGCATTCGGATGGCGCCTATTGCGCTGACAATCGCAGGGTCGGACAGCGGCGGTGGTGCCGGCATTCAAGCGGATCTGAAAGCCATGTCTGCGTTGGGTGTTTACGGAGCCAGCGTGATCACCGCAGTGACCGCGCAGAACACCAAAGCAGTGACCGCAGTGCATGGCATCCCGCTCGATGTAGTCTCAGCCCAGATTGCTGCGGTTCTGGATGATCTTGACGTGCGCGCGATCAAGATCGGTATGTTGGCGACGCCTGGTATCATTCACACAGTGGCCAAGGCGATTTCGGGCTTTGAGGGGCCAATCGTACTGGATCCGGTAATGGTCGCCAAATCGGGGGATGCCCTTCTGGCGAGCGAGGCCGTTCAGACTCTGCGTGACGCCCTGCTACCGCGCGCCACTGTTCTGACCCCCAATTTGCCAGAAGCGGCACGCTTGCTGGATCAGCCAGAGGCGCAAACGTTGGAAGACATGACTTCGCAGGGCCGCGCGCTCTGTGCCCTTGGTGCGAAGGCAGTTCTCATGAAGGGCGGTCACGGGTCAGGAGACATGTGCAACGATCTGCTGATCGACGGGTCAGGCACGCTGAGTGCATTCAAAGCACCGCGTCAGGCAACCAAGAACACTCATGGCACCGGATGCACGCTGTCATCGGCGATTGCAGCGGGCCTGGCGAAAGGCCTTTCACTTGAGGTCGCAGTTGCTGAGGCGCATGCATATCTACAAGGGGCGATACGGGCGGCGGATGATCTGAAGATTGGGCAGGGCCATGGACCCGTGCATCACTTTCACAAGGTTTGGTCTGCGTGACAGTTTGGTCGGTCATAGGGGCAGGCGTTGCCGGATTGGCGGTGGCCAGTGAGCTGGCAGCGCGCGGCGCGACTGTGCAGGTTTTTGACCCCGGTGGCCCTCCGGGGCCGCATGGGTGTTCCTGGTGGGCCGGGGGCATGTTGGCGCCGTGGTGTGAGTTCGAAAACGCGGAAGAGCCGGTCTTGCGCTTGGGCCAAGAGGCGCTGGGGTGGTGGGCTGCACGCACCAAGGTGGATCGCTTGGGCACGCTGGTCGTAGCCAATGCTCGGGATCTGCCGGACTTGCGCCGTTTCGCGCGCCGCACGCATGGGTTCCAAGAGGTTGTAACCGACGATATCGCCCAATTAGAGCCTGATCTTCATGGTTTTGGCAAAGGCCTGTTCTTTGTGGATGAGGCGCATCTTGATCCGCGCCGCGCCTTGAATGACCTCTATCACACCCTGAAGAAACAGGGGGTCGTATTTCACAAGGTTCCCGCGCCCGAGGCGTTGGACAATGTTATCGATTGCCGCGGGTTGCATGCACGAGAGAGTTTGACAGACCTGCGGGGCGTAAAGGGCGAGATGCTGGTGATCCGCTGCCCGGAGGTTACGCTCACCCGTCCTGTCCGCCTGCTGCATCCGCGCATGCCGCTTTATATCGTGCCGCGCGGGGACGGGGTTTATATGCTGGGCGCGACGATGATCGAGTCCGAGGATAGCGACAGGATCACCGCGCGGTCGATGCTGGAATTGCTCAGCGCGGCATATGCGTTGAATCCCGGTTTTGGTGAGGCGGAGGTGCTGGAAATCGGTGTCGATCTGCGTCCCGCCTTCCCTGACAACCTACCGCGCATCCGCCGCCGGGGCGGTCGGATCTATGCCAACGGGCTATATCGACACGGATACCTTCTGGCACCTGCCCTGGCGCAGGGTGTGGCGGACTTGGCGCTTGAGAACAAACATTCGGAGATGGTCGATGAAGATCGTGCTTAACGGCGAAGCGCGCGAGGTGCAGGCTGAAACTCTGTCGGACCTTTTGGACGAGTGCGGATATTCGGGCCGTGTCGCCACGGCGGTGAATGAAGACTTCGTGCCCTCCAGCCTTCGCATCGCGCTCAAGCTTGTTGATGGCGACAGGGTTGAAGTTGTTGCACCGATGCAGGGGGGCTGAGGATGAAGAGGTTTTACGGCACGGAACTGCCGAACCCATTGATGCTGGGCACGGCGCAATATCCCAGCCCTGCGATTTTGGAACAGGCTTTTCGCGAAAGCGGCGCTGGGGTGGCGACGGTTTCATTGCGGCGCGAATCTGGGGCTGGGCAGACGTTTTGGAAGATGATTCAAGAGCTTGGGGTCCTGATTCTGCCCAACACGGCCGGGTGTCATACCGTGAAAGAGGCGGTGACCACCGCGCAGATGGCGCGCGAGGTGTTTGATACCAAATGGATCAAGCTGGAGCTGATCGGGCACACTGACAGTCTTCAACCGGATGTGTTCCAACTGGTTGAGGCCGCGCGCATCCTGACAGGCGAAGGGTTTCAGGTCTTTCCCTATACAACCGATGATTTGATCGTGGGCGAACGTCTATTGGCCGCTGGGTGCGAAGTGTTGATGCCCTGGGGCGCGCCCATTGGGTCCGGGCGTGGTCTAAACAACGCATACGCCCTGCGTGCGATGCGGGCCGAGTTTCCCGACGTGCCGCTGGTGATCGATGCGGGCATCGGCCTGCCCAGCCACGCGGCGCAGGCTATGGAGTTGGGCTATGACGCCGTATTGCTTAACACGGCCGTAGCGCGCGCGGGCGATCCGGTTTTGATGGCCAAAGCCATGATGCAGGCCATCCAGGCCGGTCAACTGGCCCATCAGGCCGACCCGATCGAGGTGCGCGATATGGCCGAAGCCTCGACCCCTGTTATCGGAAAGGCGTTCCTGTCATGACGCTGGATCGTTTCTATCCGATCTTCGACCACTCGGACTGGCTACGGCGGATGCTGCCGCTTGGCGTCAAGCTGGTGCAGCTTCGGGTCAAGGATCAACAGCATGATATGGTGCGCGAACAGATTGCCCTTTCGCGTGATCTTTGCCGTCAGCACGGCGCTATCCTTGTCGTGAATGACTATTGGCAGATGGCGATTGACCTCGGCTGTGACTGGATCCATCTGGGGCAGGAAGACCTGGATGATGCAGATCTGGAAGCCATCCGGAAAGCGGGTCTAAAACTGGGTGTTTCCACGCATGACGATGATGAGCTGGAGCGCGTGCTGGCGATGGATCCCGACTATGTGGCGCTGGGGCCTGTTTACCCGACCATCCTGAAAAAGATGAAATGGCATCAGCAGGGGCTGCCGCGTGTGACCGAATGGAAGGCCCGAGTGGGTGAGATTCCTTTGGTGGGTATCGGTGGGATGAGCGTCGAGCGTGCCGCGGGTGTTTTGCAGGCCGGGGCCGATACCGTCTCAGTTGTCACGGACATCACCTTGAACGCCGACCCCGAGGCTCGGGTGCGTCAATGGATCGAGGCAACCAGATGAGCCGCTATGCCCGCCAGCTCTTGTTGTCCGAGGTTGGCCCAGACGGGCAGGCCCGCCTTGCGTCGGCCCATGTTCTGGTCGTTGGGGCGGGGGGATTGGCCGCTCCGGCTTTGCCTTTGCTGGCGGGGGCCGGGGTCGGGCGGATCACCATTGTCGATGGTGACACAGTTGATCTGTCGAACCTGCATCGCCAGACCTTGTTTTCTGAGGCCGATCAGGGGCGTTCCAAAGCCGAAGCAGCTGCCGCGCGTTGTCGTGCCTTGAACGGTGACATTGAGGTCGCAGATCTTGCGCAGGTATTGACCGCTGAAAACGCGCAGGCGTTGGTGGCGCAGGCGGATGTGGTGCTGGATTGCGCAGACAGTTATGCCGCCAGCTATATCCTCTCGGATACGTGTCTGGCGTTGCACAAACCTCTGATCTCGGCATCGGTTCTGGGGCTTTCCGGTTATGTGGGCGGGTTTTGCGGCGGGGCGCCGTCACTCCGTGCGCTATTCCCGGACGCGCCGGACAGCAGCGCCAGCTGCGCGACAGCGGGCGTTTTGGGGCCGGTCGTGGCTAGTATTGGTGCGATGCAGGCGCAGATGGCGTTGAACCTGATCCTGCAGATTGATCCATCGCCCCTGGGACAGATGGTTCAGTTTGATGGTCGGACCCTGAGCAGCACGTCATTCAGATTTGACACCGCACCTGAGCCAGACAGCTGCTTCCGCTTTCTCTCAGCCGGGCAGTTGACCGCTCAGGATCACATCGTTGATCTCCGCAGCATCGAAGAAGCGCCGATACCCGCGCATCCCGACGCAATGCGCGTACTGCCCGAAAACCTTCATGAAATAGAGCCTAACACGGACAAAAGGCTGGTACTCTGTTGCGCCACCGGGCTGCGCGCCTGGCGTGCTGCTGAACAAATTCAACCGGATTGGCCGGGCGAGATTGTGCTCGTTGCGGCCGCAACCTCGTGAATGAAAAGGAACCGCAAGATATGAAGAAACTGATTGCAGCGATTGCCCTGCTCACCGCCGCGCCAGCCTGGGCCGAGGATAAGATGACCGTTTTGCTGGACTGGTTCGTGAACCCCGACCATGGCCCCATCATCGTGGCGCAGGAAAACGGCTATTTCGCGGATGAAGGGCTTGAGGTTGAGATTGTGCCGCCCGCCGACCCGTCGGCTCCGCCGCGTCTGGTGGCCGCCGGGCAGGCCGATCTGGCGGTATCCTATCAGCCGCAATTGCACTTGCAGATCCATGAAGGTCTGCCGCTGAAACGCGTGGGCACTCTGGTCGCGACACCGCTGAACTGTCTGCTGGTTCTGGAAGACGGGCCGATCAAATCGCTGGCGGATCTGCGCGGCAAAAAGATCGGGTTTTCGGTTGCAGGCGTGGAAGAGGCGATCCTGACCACTTTGCTAAGCCAGCATGATATCGGGTTGGATGAGATCGAGTTGATCAACGTCAACTTTTCGCTGTCCCCGTCCCTGATGGCCAATCAGGTGGATGCAGTAATCGGTGCGTTTCGGAACTTTGAGCTGAACCAGATGGATATCGAAGGTGTCGCGGGCCGGTGTTTCTATATCGAAGAAGAAGGCATCCCGTCTTATGACGAACTGATCTATGTGGCCAATCCCGACACGATGGATGCAGACATGATCGCGCGTTTCCTGGCCGCGACCGAGAAAGCGACGCAATACATCGTCAACAACCCCGAAAAAAGCTGGGAGATCTTTGCAGCAACCTCGCCCGAATTGCAGGATGAACTGAACGCACGCGCTTGGGTGGATACTCTGCCCCGGTTTGCTTTGCGTCCGGCAGGGTTCGACGCTGGTCGCTATGCCCGGTTCGAGCAGTTTCTGAAAGACAGCGGCATGATCGACAGCCTGAACCCGGTCAGCGAAATCGCCATCGACGTGACCGCGCAATGAGCGGATATGGTAAGGCCTTTGCCTTGATGCGCGACGCCGTACCGGGGCCGTGGCGGGACTATACCCATCACGCTTTTGTCGAAGGTCTGAAAGATGGAACGCTGCCGCACGCGGCGTTCCTGCACTATTTGCGTCAGGATTATGTGTTCCTGATCCATTTCTCGCGCGCCTGGGCGCTGGCGGTGGTCAAGTCGGAAACGCATTCCGAGATGTTGGCGGCTGTGGGCACAGTGAACGCTCTGATCACCGAAGAGATGCAGCTACATATTGGTGTTTGCGAGGCTGCGGGTATATCGCAGAAGGAGCTGTTCTCGTCCGCTGAGCGCGCTGAGAATCTGGCCTATACCCGTTTTGTGCTTGAGGCCGGATATAGCGGCGATCTGCTCGACTTGCTGGCGGCGCTTGCACCTTGCGTGATGGGCTATGGTGAGATCGGCGCGCGGCTGAAGGCCGAGGCCACATCTGATACTTATGCCGATTGGATCAACGCCTATGCCGGTAACGAGTATCAAGGCGCGTGTCAGGCGGTTGGAGAGTTGCTGGATCAGGCTCTAACACGGCGTCTTGGCGCGGATTTCCACGCCTCACCCCGATGGGACCGCTTGTGCCAGACCTTCCGCACCGCGACCGAACTGGAGGTGAACTTCTGGCAGATGGGCCTGAACCCGTGACACAAGCGCCCGATCTGACCATCAACGGCACAGCCACCATTGACGGCGCGACGCTGTTCGCGCCGCTGACCCTGACGCTTGCGTCTGGGGCATGGACCTGTTTGCTGGGCGGATCGGGTGTTGGCAAAACCACTGTTCTGCGCTTGATCGCCGGGCTTGAAACCGGGGCAGCATTCCAAGGCCAGATCACTGCAAGTGATGGGAAACCGGTGGCCGATCGGGTGGCCTATATGGCGCAGGACGACCTGTTGCTGCCTTGGGCGACAGTGGCGCAGAACGTGTCTTTGGGCGCGCGACTGCGGGGCGAAAAGGTCGACCTGGATCGCCGCGATCGGTTGATCGAGCGGATGCGGTTGCAGGATCATATGGCCAAGAAACCGGCGGAACTGTCCGGCGGGCAACGGCAACGTGTGGCGCTGGCCCGGACTTTGATGGAAGACCGCCCCTTTGTTTTGCTGGATGAGCCTTTTTCAGCGCTGGATGCCCGGACCCGTGCGGATATGCAGGATCTGGCAGCCGAGGCGTTGCAAGGCCGGACGGTTTTGCTGGTCACGCATGACCCGGCCGAGGCTGCGCGTTTGGGTCAGTCGATCACCGTAATGACGCGGGATGGCCTGACACCTTGCGCGCCGCCTAAAGCGCCCGCGCCGCGCCATGTGGACGATCTTGAGACGCTCGAGACGCAAGGCGCTCTTTTGCGCCTGCTGCGGGAGGGGGTGGCGTGAAGTACCTGTCTGCCCTTGCCGCGACCGTCTTTGCGCTTGCCTTGTGGCAAGGCATTGTCTGGGTGACCGGGTTGCCAAAGTTCATCCTGCCCGGGCCCCGCGTGGTTGCCGAAACCTGGTGGCAGAACCGGTGGCTGATTGCGGAACATACCTGGATCACGGGTATCGAAGTGATCATCGGTTTAGCCTGTGGCACGCTTTTGGGTGTGATCACGGCCTTGCAACTGGCAATTTCCCGTGCCGCACGTGTGCTGGTGCAACCGATGTTGGTCTTTACTCAGGCGCTGCCCGTTTTTGCACTGGCGCCGTTGCTGACACTGTGGCTGGGCTATGGCCTGTGGTCCAAGGTCGCCATGGCGGTTTTGATCATCTATTTCCCGATCACTTCGTCCTTTTTTGACGGTCTGATGCGGACGCCTCCGGGGTATCTGGATCTGGCGCGCACGATGCAGGCCAGCAAACGCTCGGTGCTATGGCATATCCGTATTCCGGCGGCCTTGCCGTCGCTGGCTTCGGGTTTGCGTCTGGCCGCTGTTTATGCGCCGATTGGTGCGGTGATTGGTGAATGGGTCGGGTCCTCGAAAGGGTTGGGGTATCTGATGTTACTGGCCAATGGTCGGGCCAAGACGGATCTGATGTTTGCAGCCATGCTGACACTGGGCGTGTTTTCCATCCTTCTGCATATGGTTATCCGACGCGCCACGGCGCGGATGGCGGGTGAGACGCGTTAACGTTTCGGAAACCGATTCTGGGCCAGTGTCGGGGCATGACACAGGATGCATTCGCCGAAGCCCCCATGTTGTTTGACACAGACGAAGCGCCGGCGCAGCCGCTGCCCGGTGGTCGGTTACCCTCCTACATCAAAGATCACCGCAAGCGGCTGCGCGAACGGTTCATGGCGGGTGGCTCGGCTGCGATCCCGGATTATGAGTTGCTGGAATTGGTGCTATTCCGCGCGATCCCTCGGCAGGATGTGAAGCCTTTGGCGCGGGCTTTGTTGGATGCGTTTGGGGATTTCAACCGCGTGCTGACCGCGCCCGAGGAGCGACTACGCCAGATCAAGGGTGTCGGGGATTCCGTGATCACCGATCTGAAAATCCTTGAGGCCTGCGCGCATCGCATGGCCCGCGCGCGCGTGATGCAGCGGCATGTGATCTCGGGCTGGGATGCGCTTCTGGATTATTGCCACACCACAATGGCCCATCGCGAGACCGAGCAGTTCCGGGTGTTTTATCTGGACCGCAAAAACGTTCTGATCGCGGATGAGGAACAGGCCAAGGGCACGGTGGATCACGTGCCGGTTTACCCGCGCGAGGTGGCGAAACGCGCGCTTGAACTGAACGCCTCGGCCCTGATCCTGGTGCATAATCATCCCTCTGGCGATCCGACGCCGTCGCAATCGGATATCGACATGACCAACCGGATTCAGGATGCCTGTCTGGCGCTGAGGCTGACGTTGCATGATCATCTGATCATTGGGAAATCGACAGAACTCAGCTTTCGGGCGCAGGGGTATCTTTAGGGGGCTTTGCCCCCTCTTGGCCCAAGGGCCAATTCACCCCCACCGTATTTTTGACAAGAAGAAGCTCGGGATTATTGCACCCAGATCTCGACCCGTCGGTTGACCTTGCGGCCCCATTCGCTGTCGTCGCAGGCCATGGGCATGGCTTCTCCGAACCCATCGACAAGCAGTTCGACCGTTTCGGGGATTTCGGTTTCAACGGCGGCAAGCACTGCGTTGCGGACGGTGCGCGCGCGCAGTTGCGCGATCCGGGCGTTGGCCGACGCGGCGCCGCTGCCATCGCTGAACCCGACAAAGGTCAGCTGACGGCCTTCAAATGTTCCGGCCTCCAGCGCTTGGGCCAGTTGCAGGATATTGGCCCGCGATTGCGCGTCAGGGCGCGAAGACCCAGGCTCGAACCGGAAGGACAGAGACAGGCGGTCGGATGGGCGCATAACGGCGATCATGCGTTGTAACTCTTCCAGTCCAACCTCGGCCCCGCCCGAGGCGATGGCATTGGCCAGGCGATCCCCCTGTGCGCTAACCCCAAGCATCTCGGGTGCCTGATCCACATAACCCGCTTGCCGGATCACGTCCTGGGCGGCGGGGCTTTGCGAGAAGGCCAGAAACTGTCGCGCGATGCGGGGCAGGCGGCGTGCGGGCAGGTACAGGAACATGGGCGAGGTCAGAGGATAGTCCTCGGTCTTGATCGATTGCCGGGTGGCGGCCAGCGCATGACCGCACCCACCTGCAAGGGGCAGCGCGCGTGTCTCGCCCGTTCCGGCCTGGCTGGTGATACCGATGGCAAACGGATCACGGGCCACGGCACGGATCAGGTCAGCATTTTGATCATGGGGTATGGTTGCTTCGGTCAATTGCAGCTTTGCCGGGCTCAGAAGCTGGTCTTCGATCACCTGGCGCAACCCCGTACCGGCACCCGGCACGTGCAGCGCAATTGGCGCATCCGGTCCGCCCAGATCGAGCCAGTTCTGTACTTCGCCCGACAGGATGCGGGCCAGGTCAACCAATGAGATCTGGCGGAAAGGGTTTTCGTCGGCAACAACCGGCACCATCGCGTCCAGTGCAACGATGCGAGAGCGGCGCGTTTGGGTCAGATCACCCAGTCTAGCCGCGCGCGCGGCTTCGTTTTCGGCGTCGCGCACGGCGCGCAGGGCCAGCACCACATCGGTCTCGTCCGCGATTAGATCGGCGAAGCCATCATCAGTTGTGCCAGTGCGAAAGCTGAACCGTGCCATCGGGGCGTTACGATCTGGCTTTGACATCTCGAACTGAATTGTTGAGTCATCCAGCTGGGTGCGGGTCGCGGTCATCCCTTCTTGATCTGCGAACCCCTTTATCAGGGCGGGCAACACGGTTTCCGCCATGACTGACGAGCCGGAAAACCGAACTTCGGCCACAAAGTCGATCAGGTTGGGGCAGGCCAGCCCCTCACATGTCACGCCCGAGCCGTCTACAGTCAGCTCTCCGAACTGGGTGGCGACCCGGTAGAATTCGCCGTCATAGGACAGCAGGTTGCCGGTGACTTCGACCTTGCCATCATGGGATGTCAGGGTGATGTCCTGAGCCTGCACGATCACCGAATTGGACAGCCAGATCAGCGCGGCCGCCGCCATACGGAAAAAGGTCATGAAAGTTTGATACCCGCCTGCGATTTATTTTGCGGCGATTGTCAGATCTTGCAGCAGATTATTCAACACTAGAAACTGTCCGGCCTGCGAACAGTCCGGAAGTGTCAGCGACAGGTCACGGGTGGTCAGCAGCGCATCACGCAATTCCAGCGACTGCACGGCCAGTTCGCTGTCACAGTTCGACGCGGTCACCTCGGCCTCGATGCTCAGTTCTATGGTGCCGCTAGAGGTAGAGCTTTTCGGGAAGGAATAGACCTCGACATTTCGTGATTCAGACAATCCGCGCAGCCCCAAACCGACCATCGAGCCTGCACCGCTTGCTTCTGGATTGGCCCACACATGGCCGGGTTGGCCATAGCTGGCGCCGAACTCCAAAGCGTGAAGCTGCAAAGCGGTATCGCCCGTCCATTGCAGCGCGACGCGATCGAAATTTCGAACCTCGGGAACATGGGTGGTTGCGACGGTTCCACCATCCTCACCCATCGAGATCAGAAAAATCGCGTATTCAGCCATCACCGGCACGGTCAGGCGTGCTGCCCCTTCTTCGTTGGTTACGGTATTGAAGATCAGACCATTGTGGTGAATTTCGAGGGTCGCGTTTTCGTGGCATGGAGCTTTGATGGAAAGCGTTGCGGTGGCGTCAGGAGCTGGTTTGGCCCGGGCACTCAGGGCGCATTTCTGAGCGACCCTGGGTTGAAAACGGCTGGTGTTTTCAGTGGTGCCAGATTCAGAAAAGCTGGTGTTTGCTGCTGAGGTCGAGGCCGTCAACACAACGCGCTTGATACCGGTCAGATCGACAGCCGCATTCGAGGCGACAATCACCTCATCCTGGCCTGACATCGCATTTTTTTGCGCGGCCGGACCGTATTGCATCAAATAGCCAATGGCCAAGGCGCACGCGACGGTCCCGCCCATGGTCACATAGTTTCTTACGACAAACAAAACACCCTCCCCAGTTGAAGGAGCGAGTCGTACTCTGTTAAGCAATCAGGGCGGAACTGTGACCACCTAACGGAGTCATTGTGTCCATGTGATAAACTGTCGTTACGTCAACCGACCGTGGCAATGTTTGAACTTTTTGCCCGATCCGCAGGGGCACAGGTCATTACGCGAGGGGTTCCCCCAGGTTGACGGGTCGTTTCCGTCAAACCCGGGCAGGGCATCGCCAGAAGCTGCCGCTTCGGCCTTGGCCTCGGCCTGATCGGTTGCCTGATCCACCGTTTTCTGAACCTGCGCCTGTTGCGCGGCCATTTGCGCGAGCATCTGCGCCTGTTCTTCCTCGGTCAGAGGGCGCACGCGCGACAATTGTTGCGTGACCGTCTCGCGCAGGCTGTCCAACATGCCTTCGAACAGTTGGAAGCTTTCATTCTTGTATTCGTTCAACGGATCGCGCTGGGCATAGCCACGAAACGCCACAACCGAACGCAGATGTTCCAAAGTCAGCAGATGTTCGCGCCATTTGCTGTCGATGGTCTGCAGCAGGACCTGCTTTTCGATGTTGCGCATGTTTTCGGGCCCGAATGCGGATGCCTTCTGCGCCATCATCTCATTCGCGGCCTTGACCAGACGTTCGCGGATCTGTTCGTCGTCCACGCCCTCCTCGGCGGCCCACTCTTGAACCGGGGCATCAATGGTCAGTTTGTCCTTGATGGCCCCGTGCAGCCCGTCGACATCCCACTGATCGGCATAGGATTTCGGAGGCATGTATTCATCGATCAGGTCGTCAATAACCTGTTCGCGCATATCAGACGCGATATCCGATAGATCGTCAGACGACATGATCTCGCGCCGTTGGCTGAAGATCACCTTACGCTGATCGTTCATCACATCGTCAAACTTCAGGACGTTTTTGCGCATGTCGAAGTTACGACCTTCGACCTTGGATTGCGCGCGCTCCAGCGATTTGTTCACCCAGGGGTGGATGATCGCTTCGCCCTCTTGCATCCCCAGGGTGGTCAGCACCTTGTCCAACCGTTCCGAACCAAAGATGCGCATCAGGTCGTCTTCGAGGCTGAGGTAGAACACCGTCTTGCCCGGATCGCCCTGACGGCCCGAGCGACCGCGCAGCTGATTGTCGATCCGGCGGCTTTCATGCCGTTCCGAGGCCATCACGTAAAGACCACCGGCATCCAGAACCTTTTGCTTTTCTTCGGCGTGTTTGGCCTCCTCCGCGGCGCGCAGCTCGTTGGGGTCTGCTTCGGGGTTCTCGGCCAGTGCTTGCAGCACCTTCATCTCGACATTGCCGCCCAACTGAATATCGGTGCCGCGCCCGGCCATGTTGGTGGCGATGGTCACCGCGCCCAGACGACCCGCGTCAGCGACGATCTGTGCTTCTTGCTCGTGCTGGCGTGCGTTCAGAACGTTATGCTCGATGCCTTCTTTGGACAGCATCTGGCTGAGCAGTTCTGATTTCTCAATCGACGTGGTGCCCAACAAAACCGGCTGGCCTTTTTCGGTGGCCTTTTTGGTCTGCTCGATCATCGCGTTGTATTTTTCCGCAGCCGTGCGATAGACCTGATCGTCCCGGTCGTCACGGGCAATCGGCTTGTTGGTTGGCACTTCGACCACGCCCAGCCCATAGATCTCCTGGAATTCCTCAGCCTCGGTCAGGGCTGTCCCTGTCATGCCGCTCAGCTTGTCATAGAGACGGAAATAGTTCTGGAACGTCACGCTGGCCATGGTCACGTTTTCGGGCTGGATCTGCACGTTTTCCTTGGCCTCAAGCGCTTGGTGCAGGCCTTCGGACAATCGGCGGCCCGGCATCATGCGGCCAGTGAATTCGTCGATCAGAACGACATTGCCATCCCGGACGATATAGTCCTTCTCGCGCTGGAACAGTTTGTGCGCGCGCAGGCCCTGATTGACATGGTGCACCACTGTGGTGCTTTCGGGATCATAGAGCGAGTGGTCTTCCGGCAGCAGGCCGGCGGCGTGCAGTTGCTGCTCCAGAAACTCGTTGCCTTCGTCAGTGAAGGTCACGTTCCGCGTCTTTTCGTCCAGCGTAAAATGATCGTCCTGCAAGGATGGGATCACAGCGTCAATCTTGGTATAAAGTTCCGACCGGTCCTCGGACGGTCCCGAGATGATCAGCGGAGTCCGCGCCTCATCGATCAGGATCGAGTCTACCTCATCCACGATCGCGAAATTGTGGTGCAGCTGATAGACGTCATCCAGATTGGCCTTCATGTTATCGCGCAGATAGTCAAAGCCCAGCTCATTATTGGTGGCATAGGTGATATCGCAGGAATAAGCGGCCTTCTTCTCGGCATCGGGTTGGCCCGACCAGATCACTCCGGTGGTCATGCCCACAGCGGCGAACACCTTGCCCATCCATTCCGAGTCGCGCTTGGCCAGGTATTCGTTCACCGTGACCACATGCACACCCTTGCCGGTCAGCGCGTTCAGATAAGCGGGGAAGGTTGCGACAAGGGTTTTGCCCTCACCGGTTTTCATTTCCGAGATATTGCCCTGATGCAGGAAGGTGCCGCCCATCAACTGCACATCAAAGGCGCGCAGACCCAGCGCCCGTTTCGCGCCTTCACGCACATTGGCAAAGGCCTCGGGCAGCAGGTCATCCAGGCTTTCGCCATCCAGCGCGCGTTTGCGCAGCTCTTCGGTCTTTTCCTTCAGGCCATCGTCGGACAGTTTCTCGAACTCGGGCTCCAGCGCGTTGATCTTTTCGATCAGCGGGCGGGTCGCCTTGATCTTGCGGTCGTTCGGTGTTCCGAACACCTTTTTGGCGAGCGTTCCGAGTCCCAGCATGTTCACTCCAGCGGATCTGTTCTTGTCTTGGTTTCGACAGGCTTGCCCCCCTTGCGCGCAACCCATAGATACGGGGGGTGAAAGGCGGCCCTGTCCAAGGCTTCAAAGCGATGTAAGCGGCAGGTTCTAAAGTGTCAACGCCGCGCCCTGTCGTGGCAAAGAAATAGGATGATTCCATGCCCAAAGGCCTCACTTTTCTCTCGTCGATGGCACTGGCCGCTGTGTTCGCCCTGCCGCTGGCGGCGCAGACCACCCCGGATGCCGACACGGTTGTGGCAAATGTGAACGGAGACGAGATCACACTGGGTCACGTTATTGCCAGCGTCGCGGTGTTGCCGCCGCAGTATCAGCAACTGGAAGACGCGGTGCTGTTCGACTTCATCATCGAACAATTGGTGCAGCAACAACTGCTCAGTCAGGAACAAGAAGGCCTGACCACCCGCAACAAGCTGGCGTTGGAAAACGAAGCCCGTTCGCTGCAAGCGGTGCAAACGGTCGAGGCAATCTCGACCGCAGAGGTCACGGATGAGGCGATCCAGGCCGCTTATGACGCTCAATTCGCCAATTTCGAGGGTGAAGACGAATATGATGCCAGCCATATTCTGGTTGAGACCGAAGAAAAGGCCCAAGAGGTAAAGGCGCTGCTGGATGATGGCGCCGATTTTGCCGAGATGGCGCGCGAGCATTCGACCGGCCCTTCGGGCCCGAATGGGGGTGCGCTGGGCTGGTTCGGTAAAGGCCGCATGGTGCCCGAGTTCGAAGCGGCCGTGATCGAGTTGGAAAAGGGTCAGGTCTCGGAACCGGTGCAAACCCAGTTCGGCTGGCACCTGGTGATCCTGAATGACAAGCGCAAATCCGAAGCGCCTGCGCTGGACGCGGTGCGCAATGAACTGGCCCAAACTCTGCAGCAAGAGGCCATTCAGGCCAAAATCGCAGAGCTGACAGAACAAGCGCAGATCGAGCGCTCTGAACTTGAAGGGGTCGGCCCCGAGATCATCCGTCAGACGACCCTGATTCAGGAGTAATCCGCGTGGCCAATATCACCAAGGTCTCTCCGCTGGCACCGGCGGGGTTTCCCGATCTGCCCGCGATTGATGGCGTGCGGTTTGCCACAGTCGGGGCGGGTGTGCGGTATCAGGGTCGCACTGATGTCATGTTGGCGGTGTTGGATCCGGGCACTTCGGTTGCGGGTGTCTTTACTCGCTCGGCCACCCGCGCAGCCCCCGTGCTGGATTGCCAGGACAAGATCGGCGGAACCAGCGATGGACCGGCGGCTATTCTGGTGAACTCGGGCAATGCCAATGCCTTTACTGGCCACTATGGCCAGACGTCGGTGGTCGAACTGACGCAAGCGGTCGCGACGGCCACCGGTGTTCCGGTGGAACGGGTTTTTACGTCGTCGACGGGCGTGATCGGCGAGCCGCTGCCTCATGACAAGATCGTCGCGCAGCTTGAGGCGTTGAAATCCGGCCTCAGCCGTCACGCCATCGAAGACGCGGCGCGGGCGATCATGACCACCGACACCTTTCCCAAAGGTGCCTCGGCGCAGGTTGAGATTGGTGGAAAAACAGTCTCTATCGCGGGGATTGCCAAGGGGTCCGGCATGATTGCGCCTGATATGGCGACGATGCTGGTTTATATCTTTACTGACGCAATGGTCGAACAATCAGCGCTGCAAGAGATGTTGGGCGCGCAGACGGATCGGACGTTCAATTGCATCACGGTGGACAGCGATACCTCGACCTCGGATAGCCTGCTGCTCTGTGCAACGGGGGCCTCGGGCGTCGATGCGACGGGGGACCCGGCTTTCGCGCGGGCATTAGAGTCGGTGATGCTGGATCTCGCACAGCAGGTGGTGCGCGACGGCGAAGGGGCGACCAAGTTTGTGGAAATCCGCGTGACCGGAGCCGCCTCGGATTCGGACGCCAAGGTGCACGGGCTGGCGATCGCCAACTCGCCTTTGGTCAAGACCGCCATCGCGGGTGAAGACCCGAACTGGGGCCGTGTGGTTATGGCCATCGGCAAATCGGGGGCCGCCGCGGATCGGGATCTGCTGAGCATCTCGTTTGGCGACATTCTGGTCGCCGAAAAAGGCTGGGTCAGCCCCGACTATCGCGAGGAAGACGCCGCGGCCTATATGAAAGGTCAGGATCTGGTGATTGCGGTCGATTTGGGGATCGGTGACGGAGCATCCACTGTTTGGACCTGCGACCTGACACATGGTTATATCGAGATCAACGCGGACTACCGGTCATGAAAACCGTTTTGGTATCCGCCGTGGCTTTGATCGACATCGAGGGCCGCGTCCTGCTGGCGCAACGGCCCGAGGACAAATCCATGGCGGGGCTCTGGGAATTCCCCGGTGGCAAAATCGAACCCGGTGAAACTCCCGAAGCCGCGCTGATCCGAGAGCTTGAGGAAGAGCTGGGCATCAACACCTGGACCTCTTGTCTCGCGCCTCTGACCTTCGCCAGCCACAGCTATGACGATTTTCACCTGCTGATGCCGCTCTTTGCCTGCCGCAAATGGGAGGGCATTCCGCAGTCGAAAGAGGGTCAGACCCTGAAATGGGTCCGGGCAAATGATCTGCGGAACTATCCGATGCCCGCAGCGGATGTGCCACTGATACCGATTTTACGGGATTGGCTATAGTGCTGAGACAGATGCGCGCGATCTAGCAGAGCTATGGCGTTGCTATTCGGAAATAAAAAGGCGCCAGAAAGCTGGACATAAGCCCGCACTTTCTGGCGCCCTATTGAACCTCATCATCCCCCCAGAGGGCGACAGCAGGCCCAGCTTGTGTTCGAACGTTACCATTCGACACCGGAGCATCGATCCGAAGACCAAATTCTCCTCGCTCAACCCTGCCTTCTGTCTCGTCCGTCACGGCGCTGATGCACCCACACGGTAAGAAACCTTCCGGCTTACACAAACCCATTCGCCACGAGGCTTTCACCCCCACGCGATCCGATCCGCATCCAGCTACCCGTTACACTCAAAGCTAAATCAATGATCCGTCCATGAGTGCCCGAAAGCAACCGGGGTCTTTGCGTCCGCATCCTCTGATCGAGATCTTCGGCTGCGGTATAGAAACGCTATGAATTTGCTGTGAGTCGATCAAGAAAAAATGTCGCAGTTTCGCAAATTTCTTGTGGATAAGCTATTGAAAAAGGTAGGTTTTTCTTGTGGATGAATTGTGGGTTAATCGAATTTCTTCTTAGTTTCAGCGTGTTTGCAGTGGGAAAAGTTTGTAGCCGAGGCAGGCGTTGAAAGGGGTGTTCGCGAGTGACCTGAACAACTAATCTATGCCTGAAGCGGATGTTCCGCTGGTTCCCATATTCGGGGATTGGATCAGAGCTTCCAAAGCTACGATGTCCATGCGTTCGACTTTGTCTTTGTTGTCTGGATCATTGGCCAAACGCAAAAGCTCATCTCTTAGCTGTTCGAATACTTCTGGCGTGGTATGTGCGATCACGAGAACAATAATCCAATATTTCCAAACTGCGTCATAACCGGACAGTATATTCCTAATATGTGGAACTATTTCTGGCCCAGCTTGTCGCAATATGGATGCGATTGGTTTCGCGACGGGCCAATTTGCGTCTTGGACCCAAGTAAGGAGTTCAGGGAGGGCCTCATTGAGTGACGGAAATCCTATTTCTTTCGCTCGTTCAACGGCAGATAAATCATGTTTGTCTTCGGGAATGCAAAGAAGAATGCTCATGTTTCAAAGGTAATTCCAACTTGCAAGCACCACAATGGGCTCGATCTTCCCGAATTCGATAGTTCAAGTGTCTCGGGAGCTTATCTCTTACCCCTGTTACAATTCGTAAGAATTGAGAAAACATCAGGCAAAACTTGACGCTGATCTTTCCGGTGCTTCTTAATCGGAGCACTGGCGACCGGGCGAACATCCGGCCCGCCATTTCCGGCCCGGGGAGGGGTCGGATGGGGAGGAGAGAAAGATTGGCTCAGACGCAGTCGGGCGCGGAAGGGATGCAATCCCTGCCGGCGCTGCTTCATCGCAATGCGACCCAGTTCGGGGATGCCCCGGCATACCGGGAAAAGGAATTCGGGATCTGGCAATGCTGGACCTGGGCAGAAGCGTCCGAGGAAATCCGCGCCATCGCGCTGGGATTTCTGGAACTGGGCGTTGCGGAAGGCGATCATATCGCTGTCATAGGCCGCAACCGTCCGGCGCATTACTGGTCGATGGTCGCGGCTCAGATGGTGGGTGCGGTGCCGGTGCCTCTGTATCAGGACTCGGTCGCGGAAGAGATGGCCTATGTTCTGGAGCATTGCGGCGCGAAATACGTGGTTTGCGGCGATCAGGAGCAGGTCGACAAAGTTATCGAGATCCAGGAGACCCTGCATCAGGTCAAGCATATCCTCTATACCGACAAGCGCGGGATGCGGAAATACGACCATTCCCAGATGAACGCGCTGGACGACATCATGGCCGAAGGCCGCGCCGGTCACGCGCGGTTTGACGCGGAACTGGATCAACGCATTGCGGCGATCACCTATGACGATACCTGCGTGATGCTCTATACCTCGGGCACCACAGGCAAGCCCAAGGGCGTAGTACTGTCAAACCGGAACGTGATTGAGAGCGCGAAAAACTCGGCTGAGTTCGATCATCTGACGCGCGATGAGGACATCCTGTCTTACCTGCCGATGGCCTGGGTGGGGGATTTCATCTTTTCCATCGGGCAGGCCTATTGGTGCGGCTTCTGTGTGAACTGCCCCGAAAGCGCCGACACGATGATGACTGATCTGCGCGAGATCGGACCGACCTATTTCTTTGCGCCGCCGCGCGTGTTTGAGACGCAGCTGACCAATGTGATGATCCGCATGGAAGACGCGGGCAAACTGAAGCAGCGCATGTTCCGTCACTTCATGACACATGCAAAGAAAGTGGGCGGGTTGCTGTTGGATGGCAAACCAGTGGGTTTTGGTGACCGCCTGAAATACGCGCTGGGCAATCTGCTGGTCTACGGCCCGCTCAAGGATACGCTGGGCTATGGCCGCTTTCGCGTAGGCTATACGGCGGGTGAGGCGATTGGGCCCGAGATTTTTGATTTCTACCGCTCGCTGGGGATCAATCTGAAGCAACTGTATGGGCAGACCGAAGCGACGGTGTTCATCACGCAGCAACCTGATGGCGAAGTGCGCGCTGATACGGTCGGCGTGCCCGCCCCCGCGGTTGAACTGAAGATCGATGAGAGTGGTGAGATCCATTACCGGTCACCAGGGGTTTTTGTGGAATATTACAACAACCCGGAATCGACCGCCTCGACCAAAGATGCCGAAGGCTGGGTGGCCACGGGGGACGCAGGGTTTATCGAGGAAAGCTCGGGCCATTTGCGGATCATCGACCGCGCCAAGGATGTCGGTAAGATGGCCGACGGGTCGATGTTTGCGCCGAAATATGTCGAGAACAAATTGAAGTTCTATCCCGATATTCTTGAGGTTGTTCTGTTCGGCAACGGCAAGGATCGCTGCGTGGCCTTTATCAATATCGACCTGACAGCGGTGGGCAACTGGGCGGAGCGCAACAATGTAGCCTATGCGTCCTATCAGGAACTGACGGCACATCCGCGTGTGTTAGAGACGATCAAGGGGCATGTTGAAGAGGTCAACAGGTCCATCGCGGCGGATGAGATGCTGTCGGGCTGTCAGGTGCATCGCTTTGTCGTGTTGCACAAGGAATTGGACGCCGATGACGGCGAGATGACGCGGACGCGCAAGGTGCGCCGTCGGTTTGTGGAAGAGAAGTTCCAAGACATCATTGACGCGCTTTATGACGGGTCCGAGAGCGTGTCGACGACAACCGAGGTGACCTATGAGGATGGGCGCAAGGGGTCGATTTCGGCAACCTTGCAGATCATCGACGCGCCGGTTGTGGCCGTGACACAGCATAAGGTTGCGGCGGAATGATGGGCCGTCGCGCGCCGCTCGACCTGCGGTCATCGCCCCGCCCACCGTCCCGTTTTTTACGTATCGCCGGGAGGGGCTGATGCTGGATCAATCTGAAGGATATGTCACCGAAGACGGTCGCAAGATCGGCGGTGTGGTGATGGAGATGAAGAACATCACCTTGCGCTTTGGCGGTGTGGTGGCGATCAAGGATATCTCGTTCGACATTCGCGAAGGCGAGATCCGCGCCATCATCGGGCCGAACGGGGCAGGCAAATCCTCGATGCTGAACGTGATCTCGGGCTTTTATGTCCCGCAGGAGGGTGAGGTTTGGTTCCATGGTGCAAAGCGCCCGCAGATGCGGCCGTTTGAGGTGGCGCAACAGGGTATTGCGCGGACCTTCCAGAACATCGCCTTGTTCGAAGGCATGAGTGTTCTGGACAATGTCATGACCGGGCGGCTGAGCTTTATGAAGACCAACATTCTGCAACAGGCCTGGTGGAAGGGAAAAGCCGAGGCCGAAGAGACGGAAAACCGCGAGGCGGTCGAGAAGATCATCGATTTCCTTGAGATCCAGCATATCCGCAAAACGCCTGTGTCGCGGCTGCCCTACGGGTTGAAGAAACGGGTCGAGCTGGCGCGTGCGCTGGCGGCGGAACCCAAGCTCTTGCTGCTGGATGAGCCGATGGCCGGCATGAATGTTGAGGAAAAAGAGGACATGAGCCGCTTTATCCTGGATGTGAATGATGAGTTCGGCACGACCATTGCGCTGATCGAACATGACATGGGCGTGGTGATGGATCTGAGCGACCGCGTGGTCGTCATGGATTACGGGCGCAAGATCGGGGACGGCACGCCAGATGAGGTGCGCAACAACCAAGAGGTGATCGACGCCTATCTGGGGGTCAGCCATGACTGAGGTGCGGGCAGAAATTGGGGGAGGCGCTGATGCCTGAACAACTGATTTTCGCGATGGAGGTGATCCTTAACGGTCTGATGGCCGGGGTGCTTTATGCTCTGGTCGCGCTGGGCTTTGTGCTGATTTACAAAGCGTCGGGGATTTTCAATTATGCTCAAGGGGTTATGGCCCTGTTTGCTGCGATGACGCTGGTTGGGATCATGAATGGGCAGGTGCCGTTTGCGCATCTGATCAATGCGATTTTCGGCACTCATGTGCATTATTTCGGCTGGAACGTGCCGGCATTGCTAGCGATCCTCCTGACCATGGCGGTGATGGTGTTGATGGCTTGGGCGGTGCAGCGCTTTGTCATGCGGCATCTGGTGGGGCAGGAGCCGATCATTCTGTTCATGGCGACCATCGGGCTTGCGTTTTTCCTTGAGGGCGTGGCCGACCTGATGTGGGGGTCCGAGATCAAGACGCTGGATGTGGGGCTGCCGCAGGGGATCAACCTGTGGATCGACGAGACGACATTCCAGATCTTTGACTACGGGTTCTTCATCGACAATCTGGATATTGTGGCGACGATCATTGCGGCGCTGCTGGTGGCCGCGCTGGTGGCCTTTAGCCAATACACCAAGCAGGGTCGGGCGATGCGTGCGGTTGCCGACGACCATCAGGCGGCGCTGTCGGTGGGTATCTCGCTGAACTTCATCTGGATCATGGTTTGGTCTGTGGCGGGTTTCGTGGCCCTGGTCGCGGGGATCATGTGGGGAACCAAATCAGGCGTTCAGTTCTCGCTGAGCCTGATCGCGCTCAAGGCGCTGCCGGTTCTGATGCTGGGCGGGTTCACCTCGATCCCCGGAGCCATCGTAGGCGGTTTGATCATCGGTGTGGGTGAGAAACTGTTCGAATTCGCGCTTGGGCCTGCGCTGGGTGGCGCGACGGAGAATTGGTTCGCCTATGTGCTGGCGTTGATCTTCCTGGTGTTCCGACCGCAGGGTCTGTTCGGCGAGAAGATCATCGAGAGAGTGTAGGCATGACCAAACTCATCGCCATCATCAACGTCGTCGCTTGGGCCGGGTTCTGGGCTTTTGGGTACATCGCGCTGACATCCGATGATCTGACCCAGGGCCAGTTGGTAATTGCGTCGATTTTGGCTTTCGC
Source organism: Ruegeria sp. HKCCD7255 (assembly GCF_013031565.1). Lineage (NCBI taxonomy): Bacteria > Pseudomonadati > Pseudomonadota > Alphaproteobacteria > Rhodobacterales > Roseobacteraceae > Ruegeria > Ruegeria sp. HKCCD7255. Next base: position 451,526 of record NZ_WQAG01000001.1, read on the forward strand.
CGGGCTGATCATGGGTGTTCTGGCGTACATGAAACTGGTGCGCGCCTCGGAGGCGAGCGGATATGCCAAAGGATCCAATCAACTGGACGCTGCTGCCCGCAACCGGGCGCAACAGGAATGGGGAAAGTAATACATGTTCTATCGTGAGGCTGGGGATTTCAAAACATCCTACATCGCCGACAGCCAGACTTTCCCGATCAAGTTTGACCGGTATCGGTACTATGTGGTGTTGGCGGTCGCGTTCGGGATCGTTCCGTTTCTGATCAACGACTATTGGGCAAACGCCCTGCTGCTGCCGTTTCTGATCTATGCTATCGCCGCGATCGGGTTGAATATTCTGGTGGGGTATTGTGGGCAGGTCAGTCTTGGCACCGGCGGCTTCATGGCTGTGGGCGCTTATGCCTGTTACAAGCTGATGACCGCCTTTCCCGATGTCAGCATGTTCATCCATGTCATACTTGCGGGCGGGATCACGGCGTTGGTGGGCGTGTTGTTCGGCCTTCCCAGCCTGCGGATCAAAGGGTTCTATCTGGCGGTTGCCACCTTGGCGGCGCAGTTCTTTCTTGTTTGGCTCTTCAACCGGGTGCCGTGGTTCTACAACTACTCCGCCTCGGGTCAGATCAATGCGCCCGAGCGGGATGTGTTTGGCATCATCATCACCGGCCCAAATGCGCCGGCCTGGGCGACCTATCTGTTCTGCCTGGTTTTCCTGACCATCTGTGCCATCATTGCGCGCAATCTGACGCGGGGCACCATCGGCCGGACCTGGATGGCAATCCGCGATATGGATATTGCAGCTGAAATCATCGGAGTGAACCCGCTTAAGGCCAAACTGACTGCCTTTGCCGTTAGCTCGTTCTTTGTGGGCATCTCGGGCGCGTTGTTCTTTGCGGTCTATCTGGGGGCGGTCGAAGTGGGCGAAGTTTTCGGCATCCAGAAATCATTTCTGGTGCTGTTCATGATCATCATCGGCGGGCTGGGTTCGATCTTTGGATCCTTCGCCGGGGCGGCGTTCTTGGTGCTGTTGCCGGTGCTTCTGAAACTGATCGGGGTCGATCTGCTTGGATGGCCGACGGATATCGTGGCGCATCTGAACCTGGTGATCGTGGGCGCCATGATCATCATGTTCCTGATCCTCGAACCGCACGGGCTGGCACAGCTGTGGCGTGTCGCGAAAGAGAAACTCAGACTCTGGCCGTTCCCCCATTGACGGGGCCGGCCCAAAGACAAGACGGGCGGCATAAGCCCGTGTTCACCATCGGATCAATCAAGGGAGGAGACACCCGATGAAAAAGAAAATGGCAACCCTGGCGCTGGGCGCGCTGATGGCCGCAGGTCCGGCAATGGCCGACCTTGTGTTCCCCTCGCTCAGCTACCGCACCGGTCCTTACGCGGCGGGCGGTATTCCGTTTGCGGATGGCTATGCCGATTATTTCACTCTGCTGAACGAACGTGACGGTGGTATCGGCGGTGTTCCGGCCCGCGTGATCGAGTGCGAAACCGGTTATAACACCGAAAAAGGTGTGGAATGTTATGAGTCCACCAAAGGTGAGGGCGCGCTGGTCTATCAGCCGCTGTCGACCGGGATCACGTATCAGCTCATCCCCAAAGTGACCGCAGATGGCATTCCGCTGCACACCATGGGGTATGGCCGAACTTCGGCGGCGAATGGCGACGTGTTCAGCCACGTGTTCAACTATCCGGCCAACTATTGGAACGGTGCATCGGGCGCGATCAACTATCTGCTGGACGAAAACGGTGGAGATCTGAGCGGCAAGACAATTGCGCTGGTCTATCATAACTCGGCATATGGCAAAGAACCGATCCGCACGTTGGAAACTCTGGCCGAAAAGCATGGCTATGACCTGACGCTGCTGCCTGTTGACCACCCAGGTCAGGAACAGAAATCGCAGTGGCTGCAAATCCGCCGTGAAAAGCCTGACTATGTGATCATGTGGGGCTGGGGCGTAATGAACCAGGTCGCGGTTCAGGAAGCCGCCAATATCCGCTTCCCGATGGAGAACTTCATCGGTGTCTGGTGGTCGGGTGCCGAATTCGACGTTGAACCGGCAGGTGACAAGGCCACCGGCTATAAGGCGCTGACCTTTACCGGTCTGGGCAAGGACTATCCGGTTTATGAAGATCTTCAGAAATACGTCGTTGATGCCGGTAAGGCTGCGGGTGCTGGAGATCAGCTGGGCTCGGTGCAGTACAACCGTGGTCTTTATGCTGCAATGCTGGCCGCCGAAGCTGTGAAAACCGCGCAGGAGATGCATGGCACGGCCGAGATCGACCCGTCCATGATGCGTGATGGGATGGAAGCGCTTGAGATGACCAATGCCAAAATGGAAGCTTTGGGCATGGCAGGTTTCGGCCCCGAGTTCTCGGTGTCCTGTGAAAACCACGGTGGCCCCGGTCTCGTTGGTGTTGTCCAGTGGGATGCGGCAGCTGGAACCTGGAACTCGATCCAGGATTTCAAGGCAACCGATGCCGAAGTCATCAACGCGTTGATCGCAGAGGACTCGGCAGCTTATGCGGCTGAGAACAACATCGAAACACGCTGCAACTGATGAAACCCCAGGGGCGGCGGGCAGCTGCCGCCCCTATCAATCGGCCCGAACAGGGCAGGCTTAAGGACACGCGCTGATGCTTGATGTGGCACAAACCACCGACGTGCAGGCGGAAACCCTGCTTGAGGTCAACAATATCGAGGTGATCTATAACCACGTGATCCTCGTGTTGAAAGGCGTCAGCCTGACCGTTCCCAAAGGCGGTATCACGGCGCTCTTGGGCGGCAATGGTGCGGGTAAGACAACGACCTTGAAAGCCGTATCAAACCTTTTGCATTCCGAACGCGGTGAAGTCACCAAAGGCTCGATCAAGTATCGCGGCGAGAGCGTTCATGAAAGCGATCCGGCTGTTCTGGTAGAAAAAGGTGTAATTCAGGTGATGGAAGGCCGCCACTGCTTCGAGCATCTGACGGTGGAAGAGAACCTGCTGACCGGCGCTTATACGCGTAAAGACGGGGCCACCGCGATCCAGAAGGATCTGGAACTGGTCTATAGCTATTTCCCCCGCCTTGCAGAACGGCGCAAAAGCCAGGCGGGCTATACCTCGGGCGGGGAACAGCAGATGGTGGCCATGGGCCGCGCCCTGATGTCGCGACCCGAAACCATTCTGCTGGACGAACCTTCGATGGGTTTGGCGCCGCAATTGGTTGAAGAGATTTTCGGCATCGTGAAGGATCTGAACGAAAAGGAAGGCGTGTCTTTCCTGCTGGCGGAACAGAACACCAACGTGGCGCTGCGGTTTGCGCACTACGGATACATCCTGGAATCGGGTCGCGTTGTGATGGATGGGCCAGCTGCTGAATTGCGTGAAAACCCGGACGTTAAAGAATTTTACCTTGGCATGTCGGATGAAGGCCGCAAAAGCTTTCGCGACGTGCGCTCGTACCGCCGCCGCAAGAGATGGCTGTAAGCGGATGGAGGATATGGCAATGACCTATTTCGACGCATTGGAAACCCGCTCTGCCGATGAACGCGCGGCAGATCAGCTTACGCGCGTCAAAGACCAGATCGAACGGGCCAGTTCCGTTCCGGGCGCTTGCCGGATCACGGACCACACAGTCGAAACGCTGGATGATCTGGCCAAGCTGCCTGTGCTGCGCAAGTCGGAACTGGCGGCGTGGCAGTCGGAAAACCCTCCGTTTGGCGGGGTGTTCACCTCCAATGTCGCGCATATCTTTCAAAGCCCGGGCCCGATTTATGAACCCGGTGGCATCAGCCATGACTGGTGGCGCATGGGGCGGTTTCTGCACGCGGCAGGCATAGGGTCTGGGGACATCGTCCAGAACTGCTTTGGCTATCATCTGACACCGGCGGGTATGATCTTTGAAAGCGGTGCGCGCGCGGTCGGGGCCACCGTGCTGCCTGCGGGCACAGGTCAGACGGAGTTGCAGGTCACCGCCGCCCGTGACATCGGCTGTACCGCCTATGCCGGGACACCGGATTATCTGAAAGTGATTTTGGACAAGGCGGATGCGATGGGCGTCGGGCTCAACTTCTCAAAAGCCGTCGTGGGCGGTGGCGCGCTGTTCCCGTCTCTGCGTCAGGAATATGCGGATCGTGGGATCTCATGCCTGCAATGCTATGCCACCGCTGATCTGGGCAACGTGGCCTATGAAAGCCCTGCGATGGAGGGCATGATCATCGATGAGCATGTCATTGTCGAGATCGTGACCCCCGGCACGGGCACCCCGGTCGCCCCGGGTGAGGTGGGTGAGGTGATCGTCACCTCGCTGAACCCCGACTATCCGCTCATCCGTTTTGCAACCGGCGATCTGTCTGCCGTGATGCCGGGGCAGTCGCCCTGCGGGCGCACCAACCTGCGCATCAAGGGCTGGATGGGGCGCGCGGATCAGACAACCAAGATCAAAGGCATGTTCGTGCGGCCCGAGCAGGTGGCTGCGCTGGTCGACAAACATGACGAGATCGTCAAAGCCCGTGTTATCGCGTCGCGTCAGGGCGAAATGGACACTATGACCGTTCAGATTGAAAGCCCGGGTGGCGATGACATGGCCTATGCCAAGTCGGTCACCGAAGTGCTGAAACTGAAAGGTGCGATCGAGGTTGTGGCCCCGGGATCCTTGCCCAAGGACGGTTTGGTGATCGAAGATCAGCGCGTTTACGAATAGCGCACGGGTGACGGTGCCATAGAATTGTTGGCGCCCCCACTGGTGTTTCCGACCGTTTTCGTCGAATAAAGGCAGCAACCTGAATTGGGGCTGCCTAAGACGCATGGCCGAAGTCGAATACTCAGAAAACGGGACCCGCAATCGCGGGGCGCTGGGCACCCGAGTGCTTGGCTTTGTGGCCTATGCGGTGGCTGCAGCCTGTCTTCTGCCGATGGTCGCTGTTGCCCTTGCTGCGGTCACTGGCGGAACAGATACCGTCTCACACCTGATCAGCACGGTGCTGCCGGGCTATACGCTGACCACGGCGGTGCTGGTTGTTCTGGTGTCGATCGGCACGTTTTCAATCGGCGTTGGCGCAGCGTGGCTTGTGACGATGACACGGTTTCCCGGTGTACGTTTCTTTGAAATCGCTCTGGTCCTGCCCTTGGCCTTTCCCGCCTATGTGCTGGCCTATGCCTATACGTTCATTCTGGATCACCCGGGCATCGTTCAATCCACATTGCGGCAGGTCACCGGCTGGGGGCCGCGCGACTATTGGTTTCCTGAAATTCGCTCGACCGAGGGCGCAGCCGCGATGCTGGTTCTGGTGCTTTACCCCTATGTGTACCTGCTGGCGCGAGCCGCGTTCTTGCAGCAAAGTGACCGGGCGTTTCTGGCCGCGCGGGCCTTGGGCAACAGCCCGTGGGCGGCGTTCTGGCGGGTGTCTTTGCCGATGGCGCGACCGGCCATTGCCGGAGGCGTCCTGCTGGCGGTGATGGAGACCATCGCCGATTTTGGCACCGTCTCGTATTTCGGCGTTCAGACCTTTGCTACCGGGATTTATTCCAGCTGGTTTTCGCTGGCAGACCGCGCGGCAGCAGCGCAACTGGCGCTGTGTTTACTGGCTTTTGCGCTGATCATGGCGGTGACAGAACGCCAGCAACGCGGCAAGGCGAAATACTACCAACAAGGCAAACGCCACGTGGCGGGCGCGGCCTCTCACCTAAAGGGGTGGGGTGCAGCGTTTGCGTTTCTTCTCTGCGCGATACCTGTGTTCCTGGGGTTCGTGCTGCCGGTGATCATTCTGGTGCAAATGGGGCTGGAGTCCGAGCAGAACTTGCTGTCTCGGCGCTACATCGGGTTCATCCAGAACTCTTTGATGCTGGCTGGTATTGCAGCCGTGGTCACGGTTGGGGCGGCCATTTCCATCGGGTTCTTTCAACGCCTCAGACCGGGTAAAGGATCCTCTGCCGCCGCCTATCTTGCCCGTCTGGGCTATGCGGTACCGGGCGGGGTGATTGCGGTGGGGTTGATCGTGCCCTTTGCCGGGTTTGACAACGCGCTGGACGCCTGGATGCGCAAGACCTTTGATGTGTCGACGGGTTTGTTGGTGACCGGATCCATCTGGCTGCTGATCGGAGCCTATATGGTGCGGTTTCTGGCCGCAGCACTCAGCGCGTATGAAGGTGGTCAAAGCACGGTTCATGCCAATATGGACGCTGCTGCCCGATCCCTTGGACAATCGCCGATTGGCACGCTGCGGCGTGTTCACCTGCCGATCCTGACCCCATCGCTGCTGACGGCGTTGCTGATCGTGTTTGTCGATGTGATGAAAGAGCTGCCAGCCACGCTGATCATGCGACCTTTCAATTTCGACACGCTGGCGGTGCAGGCCTATCGTCTCGCCTCGGACGAACGGCTTGAGGGCGCGGCGGTGCCGTCATTGGTCATTCTGGCTGTCGGTTTGCTGCCCGTGATCCTGATTTGCCGTCAGGTCGGGCGCAGATGACACCTGCACCCAAATTGTTACCGCCGGGCTTGATTCATTTGTGAATTCCGGCAAGGCTTGTGTCATGAACATGCAGCCTCCCAGCCGGTTTCCCTCACGCCCGGCCCAGATGCCCGTCGCTTTCGACCGGCGAGAGATGTCTCAGATCCTTTCCGTATATGGCCGAATGGTCGCCGCCGGGGAATGGCGGGATTACGGGATATCCAACCTCAAAGATGTGGCGATATTCTCGATCTTTCGGCGCACGGCAGAGCATCCGATCTATCGGGTCGAGAAACACCCCCGCCTGCGCATGCGCCAGGGGATGTATTCGGTGGTGGGGATGGACGGTCGTATCCTGAAGCGCGGCCAGGACCTGACCGCCGTTTTACGGGTGCTTGAGCGCAAGCTGATCCGCTCAGTGGACCTGGATTAGAGCCTAAACCGCAGGGTGTCGGCCAAAACCGATCACTGCCCCGAACTCTTTCTGACCGATGCGCTGAATGGCTTGGTCCAGAGGCTCGTTGGCGACGGCCATGTGATATGCATTGGCGTGCAACAGCGTGCCCGGATCCAGAATCATGCCCACATGGCCTTTCCAGAACACCAGATCGCCCCGGCGCAGATCGGTTTTTTGGATAGGTTCGAAGAAGGCTAATTGCATATCGCTGTCGCGCGGGCAGGAAAGGCCACAGGCGTTGAAGGCGGTTTGCATCAGGCCCGAGCAATCAATCCCCAGCGCCGTGTCGCCTCCATAGATATATGGCGTGGTCAGAAAGCTTTCGGCCACCGCTGCCGGGTCAGACGCGCGCCAGTTGATCTTAGCCAGTTGCGTGTCGCGCAGATAAAGCGGTGTTGCGATGTGGCTAGGGTGTTTGATGGGCATCCAGCCTGAGGCGCTTGGCATCGCATCATGCTCAGGCCAGTGTTCCACGCCACAGCCAAAGGGCAGGACCTGTTCATTGGCGTTTTTCGTGACATCTGGATGCTGCAAAGCGACCGCGCGCGGCACGCAGACGCGATGTGTCGGATGGAACTTTGCAAGTCCCATATCGGTGTCCACCCACCCGACATATCCATCTTTTTCGCGGTAGCCGAACAGGTGTTTCTGCGTTTTGTCCAGAACAACAAAGGCCTCGCCGCTCAGCAACTGGCATTGCCGTGTGCCTTCGGGATCGTCCAGAATGTCGGTCACAACCCGTTGAAAATACGTCACTTCGCCTTCGGTGAAATGCTCGGCCTCAACCTGACCCTTCAGCGAGCTATGCGCGACCCGGCCATTTGAACGCAGAAGCCGCCTGTCCATCACAGGTCCAGGATTTCCGGCAGAGCGGCCAGTATCGCGCGGGGGCCCTGACCCAATCCGCCTTTGCTGCGCCCGGGTTCTTTGCTGCGTTGCCAGGAATAGATGTCGAAATGCATATAGCGACAGTCGCCCACAAAGCGGCGCAGGAACAGCGCCGCCGTTATCGAACCTGCAAACCCGCCAGAGGGCGCATTGTCCAGATCGGCAATCCCGGGCTCGATCAAGGATTCATAGGGTGTATGAAATGGCATCCGCCAAACCGGGTCAGCGGCCTTGGCTGCCGCGTCGCTGAGCGCTTGGGCCGCAGCATCGTCGTCGGTGTAGAACGGGGCCAGATCCGCGCCGACCGCGACGCGCGCCGCGCCCGTCAGCGTCGCCATTGAGATCACCAGATCCGGGTCACCCTCGGACGCCAGGGTCAGCGCGTCGGCCAGTACCAGACGGCCCTCGGCGTCTGTATTGTTGATCTCAACCGTCAGCCCGTTGCGCGCGGTCAGGATATCACCGGGGCGAAAGGCATCGCCGGCCACCGCGTTTTCAACCGCTGGGATCAGCACCCGAAGCTGCACAGGCAGGTTCAGCGACATGATCATACGCGCCAGCCCCAAAACATTGGCCGCCCCGCCCATGTCTTTCTTCATCAGCCCCATGGCTGCTGCCGGTTTCAGATCCAGCCCGCCGGTATCGAAACAGACGCCCTTGCCCACCAAGGTCAGCTTGGGGCCGGCATTGCCCCAACGCATATCGATCAGACGCGGCGCCTGATCCGCAGCACGGCCGACGGCGTGAATCATCGGGAAACTCTGCTGTATCAGAGCCTCTCCGGCGATCACGCCGCAACTTGCTTCAAAGGTTTGCGCCAGATCTTCGGCGGCCTTCTGCAACTGCTCGGGCCCCATATCGGCTGCCGGTGTATTCACCAGATCACGGGTCAGCCCCTCGGCTGCGGCCAAAGCTTCGATCAGGTCTGAGTCAACCGTATCCGGAGCAATCAGCCGTGCATTGGCAGCCGACTGGGCGGCATACCGATCAAAGGTATAACCGGTCAGCAACCATCCCAGACACTCGACCTCGGCGACGTCAGTGGGAAGGCCTGAGGCAATCCGATAGGTGCCTTCGGGCAGGGCCTGCGCGGCAGCGGCCAGAGGGAACCGTTTGCGCGCCCGGCTTGCGGCTGTTCCGTACCCGGCCAGCGCATATTTTGGCGCGCCATCGCCACGCGGTATCAACAGAACCTGCCCTAAACCACCTGAGAACCCATTGGCGCCAACCCAGATCCGGATTTGATCTGGTTGGTCGGCCAGCCAGCGCTCCATTTCCGATTGGGCAATGATATGAAGGTCGATGGCCGTGTCTGAAGCGGGGGCGAAGGTGAGGGGCATGGGGGATCCGGCTGGTTTCGTGCTGCGCTCACACTAGCCGCCCACACTGCATCGGCAACCCCCGTTAGACAGAAAGGTCCTGTTGGTCCCAAACCGCTGTCAGGGATTTTTCACCCACGCGGATCAGACGATTGAGCGTGGCCCCAGTGCCCACGGCATCCCCGGCTTCGACCGTTTGTACCACGTCGCTGGCAACGCGGGCCAACACGGTCATTCCAGCCTGGTCGGCGATAGCGACCAGCGAGCGCGCGCATTTGCGCAGCTCGGTCCAGTCGCGCTGCCGCCAAAACCGCTCGCAATGGGAAAGCCGCACGGCCAGCTCTTCGATGGTGCGGCACAGCACATCAATCGCGTTGGTGTCCCCCAGATGAGCGCACAACCCCTTTAGCCTATCCGGATCAAGGCGTACGGATTCCTTTTGTTCAAGTGTGATTATCTTTTCCACCACATTCACCCCAATGTCTTATGCCCCCACGGCACAGTGGCGATATTGAGTACAATGGGTTTGCAAAACCTTGCGGCGAATACGGATAATGTCTCGAATTTTGCGAGAATTCAGGTTACAGCGGCCCTTAGTGCGAAGTTCAAGGATGACAAGATGGAATTTGCCAAACCATTGCCGACCTATCTGGCGAAGCGGTATCAAGGCTGGAAAGCCACAACCTTTTCGGAAAACCACGGGTGGTATAAACGTTTGGCAACGGAAGGGCAGCGCCCGCGTGCCATGGTGATTTCGTGCTGCGACAGCCGGGTGCACGTGACCTCAATGTTTGGTGCGGATCAGGGCGACTTTTTCATCCATCGCAACATTGCCAATCTGGTGCCGCCCTATCTTCCGGATGGGGATCACCACGGTACAAGTGCTGCGATTGAATATGCTGTGACCGCTTTGAAAGTGTCGCACCTGATCGTGTTGGGCCATTCGCAATGCGGCGGCATTCAGGGCTGTATCGACATGTGCAAAGGCCATGCGCCGCACCTGGAAGCGAAAGAAAGCTTTGTGGGGCGTTGGATGGATATCCTCAAGCCGAAATACGATCTGGTCTCGGATATCGAAGACCCTCAGGAACAAGCCCGCAACTTCGAGCGTCAGGCCGTCGTCGCCTCACTTGAAAACCTGATGACCTTCCCGTTTGTCGCGGACGCGGTGATAGGGGGTGAGCTGAGCCTGCATGGTCTGTGGACCGATATCGGCGAAGGGGGTTTGCAATGCTATGACCCGCAGCAAAAGGCCTTTGTCTCGGTCTAGGCTGTAAGATTCGGCCCCGGTCCATGTATCATCCCGGCATAACACCGGATTCGGAGTGGTTTCATGAGACTGATTAAGCGAATTTTTGGTTTTCTTTTGGTTCTTATCCTGGCTCTTGTGGGCATATCCTATTTGCTGCCCGGCAAGGCCGAAGTGTCGCGCAGCATAGCGATCAATGCCCCTGCTGATGCGATCTTTCCATATGTGAACTCGATGCAAGAGACGGAAAAATGGTCACCCTGGCTGTCACGCGACCCGGAAACGCAACTGAGCTATAGCGGCCCCGAGGCTGGCGTGGGCAACATTCTGAACTGGAGCTCTGAACACCCTCAGGTCGGCACGGGTTCGCAAGAGATCGTCGAAAGCGTCGAGAACGAGCTGGTCAAGACCGCGCTGGATTTTGGTCCGATGGGCAAAGCAACGGCTTCGTTTCAATTGCAGCCGGAAGGAAGTGAAACCCTCGTGACATGGGGTTTCGAATCCGATCTGGGGCTCAACCCGATGTCGCGCTGGATGGGCCTGATGATGGATGGATGGGTCGGTGGCGATTACGAGCGTGGTTTGGAAAACTTGAAAACCATGGTTGAAAGCCAGGGTTGAGGTGCGAAAAGGCTCTAATTCAGCTTGAAGCGGGCGAGTTTGCCCAAGTGGTCCGATCCCATATAGGGACGCAGCTCGATCGTGCCCTGGGTGCCTTCAGGCAGCAGGACATTGTCGATCGACAGCGGCAGGAACGTGCCCCCTAAGTAATGGGTGTTCTCAATGGTGCCGAACAGTTCGTTCCCGGCGGCCTCGGCAATCCGGCGCACGCTTGCGCCCCAAGGCACCATGTTGAAGTCACCGGCGATCAAAACCGGCGCGTCCAGGGCTGCGATGGTCTCTACCGCCTCTTTGGTCTGTTCGAATTGTTCGAAGGGAAAGGGCCAGTCCAAATGTACGGACACGGCCCAGATTTCCTGACCGTCTGGTGCGATCACTTTCACCCCGGCCAAACCACTTCCCTCGGTACAGAACTCGGTCCCCTCGACCACAGGCAGTTGCGTCAGGACAACGACGTGCTGATCGGGGCGAAACTGGCAAAATACGCGGTTTGGAAAAAACGCGAACATGTTGGCCATGTATTCGCGGTTATGGGCCGAGACCTCTTGCAGCGCGACGATATCGGCATCCGAGGCGATGATGTCATCGGCCAGAGAATAACGCGGCCAGGCTTTTTGCAGCAGGTTCTTTTGATACAGGGTCAGGCAGGTGTCATCGCAATCGCCGGACGGCCCCCTGAGATCGCCAAGGATCGAGCCGAAAGCAAGCGCGGAGAACAGAGCCGAAACCAGGGCCAGACGTATCGACCGAAGCAACACGAATGCAAGCGCGCACAGCAAAAGCAACGCACCGGCCTGCGGGCGCAAGATCGCCAGCGAGTCTCCTACACTCAGAAACCGCCCGGTGAATCCGGCCAACACAAGCGCAATCAGCAAGGCGCAGAAAACCACAAGCAGGGTATGCCACCGGGTATTGCCTGTGAAAACCGCCATATACTGCCTCGATTGCCCCGCTTGGATTGTATGACGCGGGTTATTGAGTTTTTGGAACCGAATGGTCTGCCCTACTCGTCAGGTGACGCGACACCAAGGGTTTGTCAAGAATTGCATTAGAGCTGCTATGCCAAGGTCAAATCTGACCAACAAAAAAGCCGCTTCTAGGCGAAGCGGCTTAAGAGGGTTGCAGAATATCAACCTTAACCCTTTTTCAGAACCTCACGGCCCAGAAGTTCGGCGATCTGTACCGCATTCAGCGCAGCACCTTTACGCAGGTTGTCTGAGACGCACCACAGGTTCAGGCCGTTTTCGATGGTTGAATCCTGGCGGATGCGGCTGATGAAGGTGGCGAAATCGCCTGCGCTTTCGATGGGCGAGACATAACCGCCGTCTTCGCGCTTATCGATCACCATGATGCCGGGGGCCTCGCGCAGGATGTCGCGGGCTTCGTCTTCGTCCAGGAATTCCTCGAACTCGATATTCACGGCCTCGGAATGGCCCACAAAGACCGGAACGCGGACGCAGGTGGCAGTGACCTTGATCGACGGATCGACGATCTTTTTGGTCTCGACCACCATCTTCCACTCTTCCTTGGTCGAGCCGTCTTCCATGAAGACATCGATCTGCGGAATGACGTTGAAGGCGATCTGCTTCTGGAACTTCTTGGGTTCAACTTCGGTGGTCGGGTTGTAGATGGCTTTGGTCTGATCCCACAGCTCATCCATCCCGTCTTTACCGGCACCAGAAACCGACTGATAGGTCGACACAACCACGCGCTTGATCTTGGCGCGGTCATGCAGCGGTTTCAGTGCGACAACCATCTGCGCGGTCGAGCAGTTGGGGTTGGCGATGATGTTCTTGTTCTTGTAGTCGTGGATCGCTTGCGGGTTGCACTCGGGCACGATCAACGGAATTTCGGGGTCATAGCGATAGAGCGAGCTGTTATCGATCACAACGCAACCCGCCGCAGCCGCTTTAGGGCCATAGGTCTTGGTTGCGTCCGAGCCAATGGCAAACAGCGCCATGTCCCAGCCGGTAAAGTCAAACGTGTCGATGTCCTGGGTCGTCAGTGTCTTGTCGCCAAAGCTCACCTCTGTTCCCAGCGAACGACGGCTTGCCAGTACGGCAATTTCATCGACGGGGAACTGGCGTTCTGCCAGGATGTTCAGCATTTCGCGGCCCACATTGCCTGTGGCGCCGGCGACAACGACGCGATAGCCCATTTCATGTCTCCAAAGTTAAGGACGCGCGTTCATAGCCGCGTTGCAGCAAAGAAAAAAGGGCAATCGGTGTGGATTTCGCCGAATTGACGCCGATTTTAACCGGTTCTTTCGCCCAACAGCGTCTGATAGAGGGCCACCAGCGTTTTTGCTTCACCATTGATGTCGAAATTCGCTTCGACATGGGCGCGTGCAGCCTGACCGGACAGTGCAAGGGAATCGCGGTTCTCCAGTATCTCTGCCGTGGCGTTGGTCATTTCCGATATGTTGCCGGGTTCGACTATGCGCCCCACTGAAACGTCTGTTACGATCTCAGAAAATGCGCCAACATCTGTCGCGACCACAGGCACGCCGCAGGCCATGGCCTCAAGCGGGGTCAGACCGAACCCTTCCCAGCGTTGCGGGGCGATGAACAGATCCAGCACCTGATACCATTCGGCGATCTGATCCACTGTGACCTCGGGCTTGAACAGGATACGATCAGAAAGCCCTGCGGCGGTGACCTTGTCTTTCAGCTCTGCCAGAAAGCCCGTGTGCTTTTCGGTCGCGCGGCCCATCACGATGCCTGAGACATCATCGAAAAGTCCACAAAGCGCGATCATGGTATCAACGAAAGCGTCCGTGCCCTTCTGATGGCGGATGCGACCATAGCAGCCCAGCACAAGCCCATCCGGCAGACCCAACCGCGAACGCAGCGCGGCTTTGTCCTGCGGCGGGGTGAAGTCTTGAAGGTTGATGCCGTGCAGGATGACCTGAGCATCACGCTCCAGATACCCGGCGGTTTTGCGCGAAGTGGCCACAAGTGCGTCCATCTTGCCGATCAGCCATTTGGTATAGCCGGTATGTGCCCGTTGCGAAGCGCTGGTGAACAGCAGCTTGAGCCGCAATCGCAGGACGTCGCGCAGGATCAGGCCCAGCAGCATCTCGGTATTGCGGCGGGCATGCCAAACTCGCAGGGTTTTGCGCGACAGAAATGGCAGGCGGCTTAGTGGGATATGCGGGATATCATCCGGCAGACCGGGCCCGGTGGCAGCGATGTCGATCCACTGCGCCTGGAGGGGCACCAGCCGCGCAATCGTTGCAGTGACGCCCGACAGTCTGCGCTTGAGATTGGGGGCAATGACAACCGGGTCTTTCACGCAGGTCTCCTGAGTAAGATCAGTCCAGGCTGTCGCGACTGAACAGATAGATCAAACAGCCGATCGCTAGCGCGACAGCGAAAAAGCCGAATATCGCTGTGTAGGGTGCGGTTGGGCTGATGTCTACCGTTGCCGCGTGGATGCGACCGGTTGCGAATTGGGCGATCCCCACACCGCCAATGCCAAAGAGGTTCAGCAGTGTGACACCACGCCCGACCAGATGGGGTGGGATGAATGCACGACCATGAGCCATGATGACAGGGAAAGACGCCCCGGTGAAACCGATGACCGCGGCCAGCGCAATGGAAATCCAGACAGCGTTCTGTATCCAGAGGCACAGCAGCACCAAGGCAAGGACACTCAGCGCGTTGCCGCCAAAGATCACCCATTTTCGGGTCTGTAAAAGGCGATCAAGCGGGCCATAGGCGAATGTGCCCGTGATCATCGCGGCGCCCATGACCAAAGTGGCCTGACCGATCTGGGTGATGTTTAGGTCAAAGACATCTCGCAAATAGGGCCCGATCCACAGACCCCGGAGCGCGGCAGAGGGCACATAGGCGACCAGCATCAAGGGCAAGATCGTCCAAAGCGCGGGCTGCTTGAGCAAATCCAGCAGCGAGCCTTTATGTTCGGTCACAACCTTTTCGGGGTCACGCACCGTTGCCCAGATCGCGATGGCGATGATCGCCGAGATGACAGCTAACCCCGTCAATGTACCGCGCCAGCCAATCCATTCCACCGCCAATGCGGTCGGGTAGGAGGCAACCAGGTTGCCGACCGAGCCAACCCCTAACATAACCGCTGCCAGCGTGGCGAATTTTGCCGGAGGATATTCCCGGGCGAAGATGAAATACGAGGCCATTAGGACGGGTGAGCATCCGACCCCGATCAGGGCCATCGCAAGGCTGACATGAAACGGTGTACTGGCCATGGCAAACAAGGCTGCCCCTCCGGCACCACCGATCATCAGCAGAACCGCCGAGCTTTGCCGGGGACCAACGCGGTCAAGCGCCCATCCGACCGGGATCTGCATGGCGGCAAAGACCAGAAACCAAAGCCCGGACGCAAAAGCCAGATCCTCGGGTGTGGCGCCGATATCTTCTCCGAGATCAACTGCCAGAACCGCCAGGAATGCCCTGAAAAACTGGCTGAGGACGTAAGCCAGACATAATACAATCAAACCTGCCTGCATCTTTGTCCTCCTTGTCTGCATGCTTTGCATGTCTGAGGAACGTGCACAAGCGCGTGCAATTTGCTGCCGGAGGCTGACAACATTCACAATTGCTCTAGCTTTTTCAGCATTTACACCTCACCGTTGAGAGACCCATGACCAACGCGATTTCAGACTTTTACGACTCGGTTCCCGTGACACGTGACTTTCTGGGTCTCAGTAACCCTGCGGCCTTTACACCTGTGCCCGATGATTGGGTCCTGGGTGTCGCGGATATCGTCAACTCGACCGGCGAGATCGCAAACGGGCGCTATAAGGTTGTGAATATGGTCGGGGCTGCCGTGATTTCCGCCATGATCAATGCGATGGATGGAAAGCTGTTTCCCTACGTGTTTGGCGGCGATGGTGCAGGGTTTGCGATCCCTGCTGCTGATGCGGAGGTCGCGCGCGAGACATTGGCCAAATTGCGCAGTTGGGCCCAAGAGGAATTCGGCATTTCGCTAAGAGCGGCACTGGTTCACGTAACCGAGATTCGATCTGCAGGGCGCGATCTGCGCGTGGCGCGTCATGCGCCCTCATCCGGGGTTGATTATGCCATGTTTTCGGGGGGTGGGCTGGCCTGGGCAGAGCAGCAGATGAAAGCTGGAACAATCGGGGTGCAACCGGCCGAAGACGATGCGCTGCCAGACCTGACTGGCCTGTCGTGCCGATGGTCCAACAGTCCGGCGCAAAATGGACAGATCGTGTCTGTTGTGATTCAGCCGACAGACAGAGCAACCGAAAGCGACTTTGCCGATCTGGCACAGTCCGTCGTTGCGGCCTCGGAAGGTCTGAGACGTGCCGGACATCCGGTTGCCGAACAGGGGCCGCCGATGAAGTGGCCACCGCCCGGTGTAACGCTGGACGCGCATGTGTCGCGTGCTGGGCGTAATTTAAAGCTCCACAAGATGCGGTTGTTGTTCGAAAACCTGATGATCGGGGGGTTGTTTAAGTTCAAAATCCGCCTGGGTTCGTTTGAGCCTGTGCGGTATCAACGCATGGTCAGCGAAAACGCGGATTTCCGTAAGTTCGATGACGGTCTGAAGATGACGTTGGATTGCGATTCTGAAACTTTGGCCAGGATCACCCAGATGCTGGATCGCGCAAAAACCGAAGGCAAGATCACCTATGGTCTGCACGCCCAGACCGAAGCAATGATGACCTGCTTTGTTCCGTCTGCGATGCGCGACGATCACGTTCATTTCGTGGATGGTGCGTCTGGAGGATATGCACAGGCCGCAGCTGAAATGCGCTCGAAATAGGCTCTAAATAGGGCTTCTTCTCTTCACAAATTCGAGATTTTGAAGATACCCCCGAGTGATGTAGAATCGCGTATGGCCGGTAAACTGCCCCTGACGTCTCGATCCTTGCCGATCGCGTTGCTGCGTGCTCGGGAAAAGGTGATGGGTCCCATACGTGCAACACTGACAGATGCGGGTGTAACCGAGCAACAATGGCGTGTCCTGCGCGTTCTGAACGAGCAAGGCCCGATGGAACCCACGCAAATTGCCGAACAAGCCTGTCTTTTGCTGCCAAGCCTGACGCGTATTCTGCGTAAATTGGAGCAAAAAGGTCTGATCGACCGACAGCCGGACGTGCAGGATCGACGTCGGCAAAAGATCCAGATCAGCCGCAAGGGGTTGAATGTCATCGAAGCAAATCTGACCGCAATCCTGGCGCAGGCCGACCGTGTGCGCGAAGCGCTGGGCCCGGATCGACACGAATTGCTGCTGGATCTTCTGGGTGATTTCAATACGCTTGAAAGCTGATCTCGCGCTTCGAATGGGTCGCGGACGCGTTCCGCCGAACCTCAAATGTCGTTAAACAGGGTCCCGTAACCAGCCATCCTGAAATACGACCTTGTCCAAGCCTGCAAACCTCCGGACCCGATCCAGCTCGGACTCAAGACGTTTGGTGCGGGCGTCAGACCAGCGGATTTTCCGTTCAGGCCATACGGCCTTTATGCTCAGTTCAGAAGCATCGCGCTGGGCTTTCATATCAATCCGCCCAATCAGGCGATCCCCTTCCAAAAGCGGAAAGACGTAATAGCCATAGGTGCGCTTGGCTTCGGGCACAAACACCTCAATGCGATAGTAAAAGCCAAATAGGCGCTCGGCCCTGTGACGATCCCTGAGCATCGGATCAAATGGGCTGAGAACACGGATACGTCCGGGCGCTGGCGGTACCGCTTGCGCGGTGGCCACGGCCTCGGGTCTGGTAAAGCATTTGCGCAGACGACCATCTGCGCACTCAACCTCGATCTCTTGAATTTCGCCTTTTGTTAGAGCCTGAGCACACCAGAGTTTCGCTTCGGCTGGCGCAACCGTATCCCAAAAGGCCGCGATCTCGCCTGACGTGGCAAAGCCAAGCCGATCCAGCGCCGCATTGCACAGCCAATCGACCGTTCGGTCTGCATCACAGGGCAAGACACCGGGACAAAGATGATGTTCGATCACCCGTTCGGTCAGGTCAAAGTGCTTTTGAAACCCGACCCGCCCCACGACGGTCAGAGCGCCAGACCGCCACAGATACTCCAGAGCGGTTTTCGATGGGTGCCAATCCCACCAACCACCGGATGTCTTTTCCTCATCCTTGCCGACATCAGATGAACAGACGGGCCCGTGGTCTTGGATATGGCGCAAGACGGTCTGAAAGCGTTCCTCATACCCGTCACGACGCCAGTTTTTCCATCGCGCTCGAAGCTTTTGTGCATCGCGCTGAAACCGTAAATGCCAATGCGGGTAGAACGTCATCGGAATGACAGCGGCATCATGGGTCCAGTGTTCGAACAGCGCTTTGTCGCTCTCGTACAGGCGTTTTAGGTTCTTTGGCCGGTAGGACGGGCGGCGCGAGAACAAGATCATGTCATGCGCCCGCGCGACGGTGTTGATACTGTCCAGTTGAACAAATCCCAACCGGTGGATTAGTTCCAGCAGATCTGCACCCTTGGCACCGCCCGAGGGTTGCTCGGCCAGCGCATGGTGGTGCATGAAAAGGGCCCGTGCGGCCCGGTTGTCCAGTCGCGGTAGCGCCAAGCGTCTAGCGCCGCTTCAACGTATCGCCAAAGTTGATCTTGGGCGTCAGGGTCACGCGGGTTTCAACCTCGGCCTCCGGATCCTCGAGCTGTGCCGCGATGATCTGCGCCGCGTTGCGCCCGATTTCCAGACGACAGGCATCCATTGTGGCCAGCTTGCGGGGAAGGCCCTGCAACAGTTCGACATTGTTGAACCCGGCCAGACCAATCTGACCGGGCACATCAATACCCTGTTCCAGCAGATACAACAGCCCACCCGCGCCGATCATGTCGTTCGAGTAATACAGAAAATCCAGATCGGGCGAGCGTTCCAGCATGGCCTGCGTCATCTCTCGCCCTTTTGCCAGGGCCGAGCCGCCGGAATAGAACTCGCGATCTTCGATTTCGATCCCGTTCTTGCCCAGAACTTCGGTAAAGCCTTCAAACCGCTTGCGGGCGCGGTGATCCAGCGGCATCTTGGTGCCCATGAACCCGATATGCTGATACCCGGCTTTCAGAATCGCCTGCGCCATTTCGCGCCCGGCGCGCCGGTGCGAGATACCAACCATCGCATCCACCGGTTTACCATCTGTATCCATGATCTCGACCACCGGAATACTAGCCGCATCCAGCATGGCGCGCGACGCCTCGGTATGCTCCAGCCCCGCGATGATCACCCCAGACGGACGCCAAGATAGCATCTCGTACAGAACTTTCTCTTCTTTTTCAGGAAGATAATCGGTGACGCCGACCACGGGTTGTAGCTCTGTATCTTCCAGAATCTGGTTGATGCCGGTCAGAACCTCAGGAAACACCATATTCGACAGCGACGGGATGATTACTGCAACCAGGTTCACCCGGCTCGATGCCAAGGCACCTGCAATCTTGTTGGGCACATAACCCAACTCTTTCGCCGCGGCCAGAACCCGAGTGCGCGTGGCATCAGACACATCGCCTCGATTGCGCAACACCCGGCTGACCGTCATTTCGGATACTCCGGACGCTTCTGAAACATCACGAAGGGTAAGCGGGCGTTTTGTGTCTGTTGTCACCGGAGGACCTGCGTCGTTGTTTTGTCCGATGCTATCGTAAACAAGGCAAACTGTTCAATACTCGAGCAAAGCCGATGACATCGCCGAAAAAGCCGGTTACAGACATCGACGCGCGGCCCCGTGGCTCAACTGGATAGAGCAGCCCCCTCCTAAGGGGCAGGTTGCAGGTTCGAATCCTGCCGGGGTCGCCAGGCGATCTTCAAAACTATGTGGTGTCTTTGCCTTGGGGTCCGTATGCGTTGGTCGTCGGCGCGTCGCCTGTTTCGCAGTGTGAACCTGCTCTACCGCTGCGGTTCGGGCTCACGAAATCTCATTGTCGATGGCAACAGCAAGAACCCGAGCGCGAAAAGCTCTGATCACTGCGAGCACTCCCGTGATCCGGTTGGAATGAAGTGTCACGATCATTCAGAAGGTCTGTGCCTTACCGGAGATCAGAAAAACACGTACAAAGATCAACCGGTATTGAGGCCACAACGCACATGGGCGAGCCTAGATGTGATGGGCTATTGCACTCGAGCCAAAACCAAACTATCCGAAACTATCTCTGCGGGTGGTGCTATCTAATCGCCTGTAAGACACAGTTTACTTGGCACTGTCGAGGAAAGTAGTGGTATGAAATCCGTATGTGGACCTATCTTTATTTTAGGCTTTCCTCGTTCTGGGACCACTGGGTTAGCGAGTGGATTAAGCTGTTTGGACGGATTTGCGTCTTACTCTAAAGAGGGTCATTTTATATACCTCTTTACTGAGGCAATACTGCGCATCAGAGACAATCGAGTTAATCCGAATTGTATCGTTCGGGAAGAAAGTGCCAAAGCTGCGCTGTTTTCTTCAATTGCCAAGGCCGTTGACGAAGCTTTTATTAATTCCCTGGATGCAGACTCTTTAAAGTGGATTGATAAAACACCTGATATTCAACAGGTGAACGCAATTCCAGCACTCATCGAACTGTTCCCCGAAGCGTGGTTTTTTTATATTTACAGAGATCCGCGTGAAGCTGTACGTTCGAACGTCGCAACTTGGCCAGATATCTTGAATGGAAAAGAGCTGGAAGTAGCGAACCGCTGGGTTAAATGCCAAGAGGCTTGGCGGAAAATGCGAAGTCATATCCCCGAAGAGAAGCGTTTGGAAATTTTTCAGCCTGACCTAAGAGACAGGCCTGAAAATGTTGTCGACGAGATTCGAAGATTTCTTTCTCTTGGAACCAGAGACTCTGAGGCGTTAGCTGCCTTTTGGAAACAAAACCGTGTTGTCAACAGACCAAACCATGGTGAGGCCGCAAAGAGTTACGATAAGCTCGTTTTGAGCAAAAAAATCATCAAGAAAGTTGACGAAATTTCCGCACAAGAAATACAAAATTGGCCAAAGATTCTGGAATAGTGAGATAATGAAAAAGCGCGCTGCGTTTATTGGACATACATTTCACGAAAAAACTGGGTCGAGTAAGTTTTTTCAAGAAATCGTATCGAAGTTCTTCGAAGTTGACTCTTTCTTTTTCGATCCAGCTGACCCTTACGGGTTTGACTATACTCCGTTTCTCGATAACGAGTATGAACATCTATTTTTTTGGCAATCAGAACTCGCAGCGAGCCGGCTTTACCATCACGTTTCCGGACAATTCAATATTATTCCAATGTATGATGGCTCGATTCAACTGAAAGAAGAATTTTGGCAACGATTTCCAAGAGCAACCTTTGTATCGTTCAGCTTTGCTATGCATTCCATTCTTCAAGCTGCTCGCTGCAACAGTGTCCTGGTTCGGTATTATCCCGAGGTCGAGACAAGGCTTTGGCAAGCTGACGGGCCATTATCTGCATATTTCTGGGAACGTCGACCGGGCACGGATTATGACGGAGAAACAGTAATCGAGGCGTGTCGCGTTCTTGGGATCCAAAAACTACAAATACATCTTGCCGGAGATTTTTCGTCTGAGATAGAAGAGCGAAAAGCAACACTGTTGGCTTCCGCTTCGTCTGGTGGGCCTACGATCGAGCTTGCGTTTTCCCAGTGGTACGAGAGCAAAGCACAGGCTATCGCAGAAGCGCGTAAACACGCTGTCTATTTTGCACCGCGTGAAGCCGAAGGTATTGGAATGAGCTTTCTTGAAGCAATGGCGAGCGGGCAAATTGTCATTGGACCGGATAAACCTACGCTTAACGAATACATTTCGGACGGAGAGACCGGGTTTTTGCTTGGAAAAAACCATGGTTCAGAAAGTCTTCCATCTCTGACCGAAAATGGTCTTTTGGAGATGTCAGACCGGATTCTCGAAAGCGTAGCGCGCGGTCGCAAGAATTGGCTGCAGGACGTGAAACGGCTTGAGGACGTTCTCACGCAGGGATACACCGCTAACATCTCGGATCCCGGATCCGAGTTTGAACGTCAGGTGACAATTCAAGCTGGTCTTCGTCAATGAAGATCTCGGTCGTCACAATTGTTCTTAACCCTGACAGTGACTTTGCCAGGACTGCAGAAAGCGTTCTCGCGCAGAATTACACAGAAGTCGAATGGGTCGTTCTTGATGGGTCCAGCTGGTCTGACCCTGGCCGCCAGTATCTCAATCGGTATAAAGAAGCCTTTGATTATTATGCGTCTTGCCCTGACGAGGGTGTGTACGCGGCGATGAATACCGCGTGTGAAAAAGCTACCGGTGAATATGTCGTGTTTCTGAATTCGGGTGACATCTTCTTCAAGCAGGGCACTTTGACAGAGGTCTCACAGTTTCTGCAAAGAGAACCCGATATTCTATATGGTGACCATGACTACGTGTCCGGCGGCGCGCATCATTTCCGAAGAGCTTCTGGAATGGATCAGCTCGCCAAGCGTTTATCTGATGGTAATTTAGAAGGTGGCTGGCATGGACGTTTTCCCTGCCATCAGGCAACCTTCTACAAACGTGAGTTGCTTGCGAAAGAACCCTTTGACACTCAGCTACGCATTGTCGCGGACCACGATCTGCTGCTTCGTGCGCATGCAAAGGGTTACCAAATTCAGCATGCTGAACTGTTCGTATGCAGGTACTATGGCGGAGGGTTTTCCGCACAAAACGCAACACGCTGCGTTGCCGAGTGGGCCGATGTTTACAGTAGATATTCAAACCATCCTGAGAAGGTAATCGAAAGGTTCTATGGTCAGGAATTTGTGAAACGGTATGTGCGGAGAGAAAAAATTCGGACAGAAAAACCTATTGAGACAAAAGATTCCAACGCGTCGACTGACTCTGACGAGATTACGTTCGACGAAAAATTTAGGTCGATTGCCCCAAGGTGGCTAAAGAAGGAAGGCCGTTTTGAGAAGCTTCTCGAAGACGAGCGTAGTTTATTGCAATTGGCTATCCGCTATCCGCATAAACTGCCTCGTCTCATCTACATCGGTCGAATCCGACGGCGAATGAAGAGAGATCGTTCGAAATAAGACCGTTTACGCATCGGTTTGGATACAAGCTGGCGCATAGCGCGATCGACAGCAAACGCCTCCAATCGCGCTAACTCACGAAAGCACATCGAGTGTGACCTGTGCAACTCTTTGCCATTTGTGAGTTGCCGACGCTGAAAAGGCACCAGCGGGCGTTTTGCCGAACAACGCTTGCCGTGCGCGCGATGGACGTGACCACTATCGAGCATCATTTCTTTGATGGTTGGAACGGCACATTCGATGGCATCTGGCATCTTGATGGTCGGTAATCTTGCAAACGTAAGTGTTGACCGTCGCACAGGTAGCCAATCTAAGGAGAGCGTTCAAAGGATCAGATCGACCACCGATCTGTCGCATTGTTCAAGAACAAGCCTTGCGTTGACAAGGTCGTTCTCAGTTGCTTTTTCAAGCGCTTGGTTTGGGTGATAGCCATGATCGAGCCATCTGTTTATCAGTCGCTCTTTGAGCACATCAAGCTTGGGTTCAATAAACACGCTCAACGACCAGTATTGGGTCAAAGGGCGCCATGCTGGATCTTTTAGAAAGAGATAGTTGCCCTCAACGACCACGTGTCTTTGAGACACGTCAATGCGCGCAGCGTTCTGAACGACGCAATCCCTGCTTCGATCAAACAACGGAACGGTGACGGTGTCTTCGCGTAATGCGCGCGAAAGAAGATCGTTGAACCCTTCGGTATCAAAGGTTTCAGGTGCACCTTTACGGGCCAGAAGACCGCGATTTGACAGAGTGTCATTGTCCAGATGAAAGCCGTCCATGGGCACCAGCCCGCAGGGTATCCCGTTTTGCTCAAGCCGTTGGCGGACCTTTTCGGCAAGCGTGGACTTGCCCGATGCGGGTGGCCCGGCGATTGCGATCAACTGGCGTGTGTCTTTGACCTTGGACGGCTTAATCAACGCAACAATGCGGTTGACCTGTTCCTCGAGATCCATGGGTGTCACGCAGCGGCTGTTTCCGGCCTTTTCGCGCCGGTCATATAAGCGACGGCGTCGGACATTTCATGGTCTTTCGGATCAATGACAGTCAGGCGCTTGCCAAGGCGGTGGATATGGATGCGGTCGCAGACCTCGAACACATGAGGCATGTTGTGGCTGATCAGGATGATCGGGATACCGCGCGCTTTGACATCCTGGATCAGGTCCAGCACGCGGCGGCTTTCCTTGACGCCGAGCGCCGCAGTCGGTTCGTCCAGGATAATAACCTTGGATCCAAAGGCAGCCGCGCGTGCCACAGCCACGCCCTGCCGCTGCCCGCCCGACAATGTTTCAACCGCTTGGTTGATATTCTGGATCGTCATCAGGCCCAACTCGGTGAGTTTCTCGCGCGCGAAATCCTGCATCTTCTTTTTGTCGAGTTGACCAAAGACTTTGCCCATGATGCCAGGTTTGCGCAACTCGCGCCCCATGAACATGTTGTCTGCAATCGAAAGTGCGGGGCTCATGGCCAGGGTCTGATAGACGGTTTCGATGCCTTGTTCGCGCGCTTCGATCGGTGATGAGAACGCGACTTTGGTTCCATCCAGAAACACCTCGCCCTGATCAGGGATGACGGCGCCGCAGAGGGCTTTGATTAGGGTCGATTTACCGGCCCCGTTATCTCCGATCACGCCGAGAATTTCACCGGGCATAAGCTCAAAATCGCAATGATCCAAGGCCGTTACACGCCCATAGCGTTTGACCAGGTTTCGGGCTTTGAGGATCGGTTCCATTATGCAGATACCTTTCTGATCCATTGATCAACGGCGACGGCGGCAATGATAAGCAGGCCGATCAGAAGGAAGGTCCATTGGGCGTCGGCCCCAAGCAGGCGCAGCCCAAGGGTGAACACGCCAACGATAAGTGCTCCGAATAGCGCGCCCAGGATCGAGCCGCGCCCTCCGAACAGCGATATGCCTCCGATCACCACCGCGGTGATGCTTTCGATATTGGCCAACTGTCCGACCGTGGGCGAGATCGATCCGATGCGTCCGACCATGGCCCAGCCTGCAAAGGCGCAGATCAAACCGGACAGCAGATAGACCGAAATCAGCGTGCGTTTGACGTTCACCCCGGCCAGTTCAGCGGCATCCGGGTCGTCGCCCACCGCGTAAACATGCCGCCCCCAGGCGGTCTGTTTCAGCGCATAGGCCAGCGTGAATACCAGCGCGAGCATGAAGATCACGCCCAGCGTCAGTTGTGCATCTCCAACTTTGAACTTGGTACCGAAGATTTGCAGCAAAGGAGCCACCTCTTCGATATCCGCGCTACGGATGGTTTCATTGGCGGAATAGAGGAAGTTCGCCGCCAGAATGATCTGCCAAGTGCCCAGGGTCACGATGAAGGGCGGCAGCTTCATATAGGCGACCAACCAACCGTTGATCAGCCCGCAGATCATACCAACAGACAGGCCGCACAGCACGGCAAGCTCCACCGGCATTCCATAGCGGAAGGTAAACTGACCCATCACAACTGACGACAGCACCATGATCGCACCAACGCTCAGGTCGATGCCTGCGGTCAGGATCACCAGGCTTTGAGCCGCGGCCACGATGCCCACGATCTGAACCTGCTGCAGGATCAGCGTCATGGCGAAGGGCGAAAAGAACCGTTGGCCAATCAGCATTCCGAACAGGATGACCGAGGCCAAAAGGACGATCAGCGGCACCAAAGCCGGATTGACATGCAGCGAGTGCTGGATGCGCCCGATGATACCCTTCCGTGTGTCTTCAAACTCGGCAACCGTGTCTTCGGCGCCGACCAGCCCCGATTCGAATTCCTTTTCTGCCTTGCTGTCGGACATGATCCCCCCTTGGCGCGTATGCAGGATTGCGGTGTTTCAGGCTTTGGGTGCCTGAGGCAGAACGGAGGGCACAGGCTGCGCCCTCCGTGATGTGCCCGGGATCAGATCAGCCCCAGCAGAGCTCTAGCCCTTCAGCCGATGAGATCGAAGGAACACCATCGACCGGGTTATCAGTGACAAGGGCCACACCTGTGTCGAAGAAGTCTTTGCCAGGTGTATTCTCAGGCTTCGCACCCGTATCGGCCCAGGCTTTCACCGCCTCAACACCCAAAGATGCCATCAGCAGCGGGTATTGCTGTGAGGTCGCGCCAATTGCACCATCGGCAACGGCCTGTACGCCCGGACAACCGCCATCGACGGATACTACGATCACATCATCGACTTTGCCGAAATCCTTCAGCGTCTCATGTGCACCAGCGGCTGCCGGTTCGTTGATTGTGTAAAGAACGTTGGTGCCTGCATCCATGGTCAACAAGTTTTCCATCGACTTGCGGCCACCTTCTTCATTGGCGTTTGTCACCTCGTTGTTCACGATCCGCGCGTCGGTTTCATCGCCCCACTTGGCCGGATCACCAAGGTCGATGCCAAAGCCCTGGAGGAAACCCTGATTGCGCAGAACGCCTACGGTGGGCTGCGATACGTTGATATTCATCATGCCGATCTTGGCCGAAGATGTATCGCCAATCGTGCCAGCGGCCCATTTTCCGATCAGCTCACCTGCCAGGAAGTTGTCAGTGGCAAAGGTCGCATCGGCAGCGTCAATCGGTGAAAGTGGTGTGTCCAAAGCAATGACCAAAAGCCCCGCATCGCGCGCCTGTTTCACGGCAGGAACGATGGATGATGTATCAGAAGCGGTCAGCAGAATGCCCGAAGCTCCGTCAAGGATACAGGTTTCAATCGCCTGAACCTGGGTTTCATGGTCACCGTCGATCTTGCCTGCAAAAGACTTGAGCGTCATGCCTAGCTCAGCTGCTTTTGCCTCGGCGCCTTCGCGCATCTTCACGAAAAACGGGTTCGTGTCGGTCTTTGTAATCAGGCAAACGCTTGTCTCTGCAAACGCCGCGCCAGACCACGCCACAGTGGCCGCAAAAGCGGCTGTCAGTAATGTCTTCATGATATCCTCCCAGTAGATCGGGCAGGCTTGGCCCACCCGCGCAATTGAATTGCGCTGTCAGGATCGTAATTGCGATTCGCCTCTGCGGTCAATAAATAAATCAACTTGATTTAGTATTGACGAGATATATGACCTGCCGCCATTCTAGTGCCGAAGGGAAAACGTGCCGTGGATGGACCGAATTTAAAACTATCTGATAACGTAGATAAATTTGAGAATTCGGGCTCAAATCACATTGCCATGCGCGAACGGAACGAACGTCTGGTGTTGACTATCCTGCGCCGCCAAGGACCTCTGCCCAAGGCCGATCTGGCCCGAAAGACCGGACTTTCGGCTCAAACCGTGTCGGTTATCATGCGTGCCCTGGAGCGAGACGGGCTGCTGCAAAAGGGCGAAAAGATCCGTGGCAAGATAGGTCAACCTTCGATCCCGATGCGATTGGCGCCAGATGGCGCTTATTTTCTGGGGCTAAAGGTCGGGCGGAGGTCCACTGAACTGACCCTTGTCAATTTTGTTGGGCAAGAGCTGGCGCATATCCACAAGGACTATGCCTATCCGACCCCGCAAGAGGTGCTGGCCTTTGTGAAAGACGCGGTCGCCGAGCTGTGCGCGACCTTGCCTGCGGCACAACAAGCCCGCATCGCCGGTATGGGTGTCGCCTCACCCTATTTCCTGTGGGAATGGGCGAATGTCATCGGAATAGAGCCGCAAAAGATGGCTGGCTGGAAGGGATTTGACCTTGCCGCCGAAATCGATGCCCTTGTCGATTTTCCGGTGTACCTGGGGAATGACGCAACCAGCGCCTGCGGGGCCGAACTCACCTTTGGAACGTCCGAGCTCCCACCCGATTTTCTCTATATCTATATCGGGTATTTCGTGGGCGGAGGTGTGGTGTTGAACGGCGCGCTTTACGCCGGGCGCGCGGGCAACGCAGGTGCGGTGGGGCCTTTTCCTATTCTGTCCCAGACAGGCGAGGCCTCGCAGCTTATCGACAAGGCCTCGATGATCGGGCTGGAACGCCGGTTATTCGCCCGTACCGGACAAGAGCAGCTGTCGTCTCAGGTCGCCGCCGAGTGGTCACCCGCCGAACATGAGATGGTCGAAGATTGGTTGGAGGATGCCATTCCCCCTTTGACTCAGCTGATTGTGGGCGCGTGTTCGATCATCGATTTCCCCGCGATACTGATCGACGGCAACATGCCAGACACTTTGCGCGACAAGATCGTGGCCCGCGTATCCGCGGCGCTGGACCAAATGCCGCTTTCGGGCCTGATCCGACCCGATGTACAAGCCGGAACGCTCGGAGCCAGAGCGCGCCCTTTGGGGGCAGCAAGCCTGCCACTGTCGGAACGGTTCATGCTTAGGACATAGGTGTTTTTGGGATCAGATACGAATGTCGAGATCTTGAAAAAGCCCGCGCCAGAAGGGCTGACCGTCCCAGAATGGACCGAAATGATGCATCTGCTGCACGGGTACAAAGCGCAACGCCCGGCTGGCGGACAGGGAGAGTGCCCAATCTCGCAGCCTGTCTGGATCTGCGATATGCCCGACAGTTTGTATTTCATCCGGCAACGTCGCGAGGGCCTCTTCGCGCGGCTGGGCGATGACGCTCAGGCTCATCAGCCCCGGCAAGTCCTCGGGTGCTGGTGCTCCGGCCACGAATACCGCATCCCCGTTTGCGGTGCGCACCGCATGCCAGCCATTGGCGCGGGCCACCTGATCGGCCATGAAGCTGTCAGATGCGATATGAACGGGCGGGTTTGTGCCCGTCTGCGCATCGCTCAGTTCCTTTAGCCGGTTGGCAGTAGCGATTGCGTCTTTGGGCTCTGCGTCGATCAGCACAAGGCTTTGCGGCGACGTGCATCCAGCCTTGCCATAGATCCTGAAGACACGCAGCAAAGTGGTCAGCGCCGCGTCATCAAGAGCGGCGGGATCAGCCCAAACCAGTGAGCTGTGATCGGCAAAGGCAAAGAAGGGTGTGCCGGGCTTGTGTGGCAGAGATTCGACCGACAATGCAGCGGCGTCAGAACCAAAGAAGATCCGCGCATCTGCGGCAGAAGACCAGTCTGCATTTCTGGGGTCGTGGCGGTCAAACTGTTCGACGGTCAGGTTCTGTTGCCAGAGCCGTGTCAGGATTGGCCCGGCCCCGTTTTCCAGGATTTCATCTCGCAGATGCGCTGTCAGGTTCTCTGAACCCGTTCCGGCCTTGGCGCGAACATGCGCGCCGGTCAAAAGACACAGAGTGGTCGTAAGCGGCCCCAGAAGGCTGACATTATTGGGCAGCCAGATCGCAACATGTGCGCGCGGGCGGGCGATGCGCACAGGCATTGAATCCAGTTCGTCGGATGCAGGCCCAAAACCTTGGGTGAACACCGCACGCAGGGCTGAGCCGCGCATAAAACCCAAAAGATACCCCCACTCGTCGCGGCTGAATGCCGGTGGGGCCGCACGCCGTGCCATGCGGGCTGTCACCTCGTCATATTCGGCGCACAAAGCGTCGAGCGCAAAGGGGAGCGCAACCTGAACCACGCCACCGTTGCCGTCGCGAAAGCCGTGGTAGACGGGGGAGGTGTCAGACATTGGCGCATCCCCGCGTCTCGGACTTGGGCAAGCGCCCCAGCAGCTTGAACCGACGCCCGGACCGGCCACAGGGGCAGGGATCGCGGCGCACTTCGCCCTGATCTTCGGTCAGCACGCTGTGGTAGGGCGCGCCGCGCGGTGTCACGTTCATCAACTGAAGCTGTGCGGGCGTGTCATAGATCACATCATGGCTGATCGGATCACGCCCCAGCACATCGGCCCAAACCGGGACATGGCGCCACCCCGCCACGCATTCGGGATAGAGCAACCCGTTTTGTTCAACCAGCCCGTAGTAGTCAATGATCTGAGATCCGGGGCCTGAAATCCCAAGCAATTTGTCTTTCAAAGCGGCGGGCGCAACCCGTTCGGATTCCAGCTTTTTCCAACCGCCGCTGTGCACATAAGTCACTTTTACATTACGCAGGCGTTCGGCCAGATCTGCGGGCATGTCGCTGCCTGCCCAAAGGCGCCACAAGACCCAGGTAAATCCATAAACCAGAACGCTATCGCTACTGTGCAGGGCATCGCGCAGGTGATCCCACAAGACCGCACTGTCATGGTCTTGCGAGGCCAGCCCGAAATACAGCCGCGTCGCAAACGGGCGCAGCGCAAGCCCCGCCGCGATACGGGCACTGACCGTGCCACGCTGCACAAGTGCTGATTTCGCGTCGAGGATGATCAGCGGTTGTTCGGCCTCACCAATGAAATCCGACAGTATGGCCCGGCTGCTTTTGGCTTGCAGCACTGTGCTGTCCCGATCCAGCGCGATTTGGCTTGAGAGGTTCGACGATGTGGCGGATGAGTTCAGCACCCTTTCATAGCGGATCGTCCCATCCTGGGTTTGAAACAACACATGTTTGAAGGCCGAGACATGCAGAAAGGGCAGATCCTCAACGCGCGCGACCGGTGTGAAACCGGGGAAAACCCGGGCGTATTCCGGGCAATGGTCGCTGTGAAATTGGGTCAGCCGGTTCATCTCGGCTAAGAACGCTGTATCGTCGCGTGGCCCATAGGCGGGCATGTCGATCAGCGTGTTCATTGCGCGCTGACCTCAGTGATCAACGCGGGCAGCGTACCGTGCCGCACCGTCGCGACGTTGGTGCGGGTGCAGACGTCGCGCAGGATGGATTTCCAATGTGCCTCGATCAAATCGGGCCAATCCAGGGGCAGGTCAAGCGCGGGGGTCGAGATCGAATTGGCCAGCGCCAACACCGCATCGCGGTCGATACCCACCGCTTTCAGGCGATCCGCCGCTTTGTCTGAACGCGTGAAATTATACCGCAGAACCGGGGCCAGAAAGCCCGAACACAGGCGGGCGTGACCCAGTTGATCCTCTCGTCCCATTGTAGCCAGTTCGGCCCGCGCGGGGGCCTCAAGCACATGTGCCAGCCCATGCACCAGACCAACCGAGGCCTGCGCCTGACCCGCGCTTGCCAGCGCAGACAGTTCGAACCATTCGGCATCGTAGGAGTCACTCAGGTCCAGCATGGTGTGTAGTACATCAGCAAGATCTGCGCGCAACGCGTCTGTCGCCAGGGGGGACAAGAGCCCTTCCAGAGCGTGAGTCAGCGCATCGCCTTTTGACCAGAGAAGCGCGTCCTCGGGCAGGGTCTGCAAAAAACCCGGCAGATAGGCCCGGTATTCGGGTCGGAATTCCGGGCCTTTCAGAATGGTCTTGGCACCGCGATCATCCAGTACGGCGATATCATTTGCCTCGGCCCCGCTACCGAACCGGGTCGGGATGGCCAGCAAGGCGCAGTCGGGTCGGTTGCGACCGCGCCAGGCTTTTGCCGCGTCCAGCCGCGTACCGCCGCCCAGCCCCACCACTAGTTCTGCATCTGATGGGGTCTCAGCCGGTGTCTCGACAACGGGAAGCGCGGCCAAAGAGGGCACATCCTGCGCTGCCGCCACCCTGCCGGTGATCACCGCGCGTCGACCCGACAGCAGATCGGGCAGATCCGTCAGGGCGATGCGCGGGGGCAGGTCAATCAAAGGCGACACCCTTGGCTTTCAGGAAGGTGATAATGTCCGTGACACTGGCCAGCGCAATGGCTTCTTCTTCGGTCGGGTGATGACCAAACACCTCTTCGACCCCAATCGCCACTGCAACCGTTGCCATCGAATCCCACGTCTCGACCCCGTCCCGCGTCAGATCAAGCGAGAACTGCCCGTCTTCGAGCAAAAGCACGTCCTCAAGCAGATCCTGCAGCTTTTCGAGATTGGTCATGAAGATATGTTCCTTTTACACGCGCTGATCCCAGAGGATTTCCTGATCCGGCAGCGTTTCCAGTGCCAGAAGATCGATTTTTGAATTGCTCAGCCGTGGCAGCTTGTCAACGCGAATGATTTGCAGCGGCCAATGTGCCCGCGGATGGGCCGCGCGAAACCTATGCAGGATGGTGCGTGCGGCGGCACGATCCGCCGACCCTGCCAGGAATAGCTGCACCCCAGGCTCGCCAGAGCGATCCTTTGCAGGTGCCAGAACGAATTCCTGATCCCATACGGTTTCAATGGTTTCCCGTAGCCGCAGCAGCGAGATCTTTTCTCCATGGCGCTTGAACACTTCGCTTGTGCGCCCCAGAAGCTGCCAATGACCCGAGCTATCCTGCTCAGCGCGGTCTCCGGTCGCGATCCAGCCATCTGGCGCAAAGGGAGTATAGCCCTCGGGCGCGACAGAGCCCAACGCGGCGTAGGGGCTTTGGAACTGCAGCTCACCGCTGTCAGAGCTGCGCAGGGTGATCCCGGTCAAGGGAGTACCAAGCTGACCCAAAGGCGGCGTGGTATCGGCCTGCACATGCGCGGTGACGTCCGCGATGGTCAGGCGCGGCATGGCTTCGGCGCAGCCGTAATTGTCAAAGAAACGTGCATTGGGAAACAGCCGGGCAAGGGTGTGGGACTGAGCCCAGGGAAACGGGCTGCCTGCAAATGCCACGGTCTTGATTTTGGGAAAGCTGACTTCACCCAAAGCGCTCAGCAACGGCACTTGGGCCGCTACAAGGCAGAGCAAACCCCGTTCGCGTTCCCCCAGAACCTTTGCGAAGTGGTCCGGATCGGACAAGCGCGCAAAGATCCTATTTAGACTCTGTTTCTGTGCCAGCACCCATTGGTTTACGAAAGAAAAACAATAGCTGAGCGGCAGGGTCATGATCGCCGTATCCCCGGGGGCCACGCCCTGCATCTGACCGATCTCAACGGCGATGGCTTCGGCACGTAGTCTGCTGGCCACCAGCAGCTTGGGCGCCCCGGTTGAGCCTGACGTGGCCAGCAAGACATGATCGGTGCGCAGCGTTTCGGGCAGCGCCTGCACGCAGGCTTCGATCCACGCGCTGTCCTGATCAAACCGGTGCGGCAGAAGGGCAAAGCTGGGCGTGCCGGGCTGCCACATCCGCGAAAGATCGTGCAGAAAGTCCGGGGTGGTTTGGTCGTGAAGGATCATGAGCGCGCAGGTGACAGGTCAGGAATTGTGGTTTTCAACTCTTATCCCTGCAAAGAGGGGAAGGAAACTCTTGTGACGAGGATAATCTTGGTCGGTATCCTGGTAAAATCACTTCGCAATTTGGTGTTCATGCGTTTGGCAATGGCATCGCGCGACCCGTTGTAATAGCACATGGGGCGAGACAAACGATGGGGCTTAGGGTGACGCAAGACAGCGACATGCCAAATTCGACCGAGGCGGCACATACAGAAGCCTGGGACGCGCTCAACGCCGAGCTGGATCAATGGCAGGCTCAAGGGCACATCGCCACGTTCTGGTGGCGCGATGATGATGCCTCGCGCCCCGGTCCACAGTTGTCGCGCCTGCTGTCGCTGTCGGCCAAGACGGGCACACCCGTTGTTCTGGCCTCGATTCCGGCGACTGCGGATGTTGCCTTTGCCGATACGGTCCTGGCCCATCCAACTGCCTATGTCGCGCAGCACGGGTATGCGCATATTAACCACGCCAAGGGCAGCGGTGACAAAGGGGCGTGGGAATTGGGCCGTCACAGACCGTTAGAGACTGTTTTGGACGAGCTGCAACAAGGCCGCCGGGGCCTGTCGGACCTGTTTGGGCCTGACCGGTTTCTACCTGTCATGGTGCCCCCTTGGAACCGCATTGACCCGAGCGTTGTCGCGGAACTTCCGGCGTTGGGCTATACCGCGCTGTCCTTGTGTGATGCGCGGCCGGCGGCAGAGGCCGCGCCGGGGCTGCGCTTGGTCAACAGCCATTGCGATCCAATCAAATGGAAAGGCGGCGCCCGGTTTACCGGCACGGCCAAATCCATATCGTTCCTCACCGACCATTTGATCGCGCGTCGGACCGGTTCTGCCGATGCGGCTGAACCCACCGGGCTGCTAACCCATCATATCGATCACGACGCCGCCACCTGGGATTTTTGCGAAACGCTTTTGGGGCACCTCACGGCGCATCCGGCTGTCCGGTTTCCCGCACCCAGCGAGGTTTTTGCGTCATGATCATCCGACCTGCCGAAAAAGAGGATACCGAGGCCGCAGTGGCGCTGCTGCATGGCAAGATGAACTCAAAACTGTCGCCAGAACGCTGGCGCGGCATCTTTGATTATGACTGGAACATGCCCAAGCCCAACTATGGCTATGTGGCCGAGGCTGATGGGCGCATTGTGGGGTATCTGGGGGCCGTTCACTCCCAACGCATGTTGCCGCAAGGGGTGCTGAACCTGACAAATATGTGCGCGTGGTATGTGGAAAAGGAATACCGTGGCAGTGCCGGGCTGCTGATGATGGTCCGGGCCACAGCGGACCCGGATCGACACTATACCAGCATGACCAGCACCAGCAATCCGCGCACAATGGCGGCGCTAAGGGCCTGCGGATTTGCCTCGTTGGACGATTATCGCTGGGACTGGCAGCGGCGCAGCGCCGGGTCGGAGGTGTTGGACGTGATCACCGATCCTGCGGATCTGATGCCACATCTTCAGCCGCATGAGGCGCGATATATGCAGGATCTGCTGCCCTATGGGGTGCGCCCGGTGTTGATGCGTCACCCCGAAGGTGAAAGCTTCGCCATCTTTTCGGTGACGCAAAAAGGGGCGGATCAGCCGTGGTGGGATGTGCTCTATATTCGTGACGCGCATGAGGGGTTTCTGACCCGTTTCGGGCAAGAGATCGCAGACGCCCTATTGCCAGCCGACAACGCGGTGCTTTCGGCAGATGCGCGGTTCTGCGGCGGTGACCCAGACGATGCGACGCGTATCAAACTGCCCGCACCGCGCTTTGTGAAATCCAAGAGCCTGAACGGGCCAGAGCTGGATCACCTTTATACCGAGCTTCAGCTGCTGTCGCTCAAGCTGGATTGAACCACGCGCCCTTGGGTGGCGCGCCAAGATGTGTCACAAGCAGTTGCAAACAAAGACCAAACCTCAGCAAAGGCCGGCCATGCTTACCAAGTTGCGCAAGATGTTTTATCGGGCACGGGGCTATTACAATGGCCGCCTCAATGGGGATCCGTTCCGGCTGGATCCCTATCACTCCAAATTCTGGCGCAAAGCGACCGCCGGGGATTGGGAGCCCGAAACCTTTGCCGTGCTGGACAAGTTTCTGTCGCCTGATCGCGACTATATCGACATTGGGGCCTGGGCCGGGGCCACTGTACTCTATGCCGCGCGCCGAGCGCGCCATGTGTGGTGTTTTGAGCCCGATCCCGTTGCCTATCGCTATTTGATCTGGAACCTCGAATTGAACGGGATCACCAATGTTTCGGCCTTTGGGGCCGCGCTTTGGGGAGAAACCGGAGTGATGCGCATGGCGAGCCTGGGCGGCGAGCCGGGGGATTCCATGACGTCCGTGCTTGGAGACACCAGCAAGGGCACCGAGGCACTGAGCCTGTCATGGGAGGTGTTTGAAAAAGCGGTGGATCTGAGCGATGTTTCATTGGTCAAGATGGATGTGGAAGGCGCTGAATTTGCGCTGGTGCCACATCTGCGCCCCTGGTTGCAACAACAACGCCCCGCTTTCTACCTGTCCACCCATGCGCCTTTTGTCGAGCAGGATGGCGGGGCTGTAGCGTTGCAAGAGCTTGCGAAGAATTTGGAGTTCTACGGCGGATGCAGCCTTGATGGGGTGGAACAGCCGGTCCAACAGGCTTTTTCCTCGGACCGGGCGCGAACTCAATTCCCAAGCTTTCTGTTCACTTGAAGCCCAATAGGGTCCGGGTTTTCACGTGACACGGAGTGCCCGCCAGGACACGGTAGAGTGACTTTTTGGTCACATGCTTTGCAGGGCGCGCCTAAAACCTTTGAGTGAATCAGCGTTCCCAACTAAACGGCGGTCTCACATCGGTCAATCGGACCCAAACCGTAACCCCTAGCAAAGAAAGGGAACCACATGCATATTCGCAATTTTGCCCTTTCGGGGCCGATCAATACCTAAGCTGAAATCAGATCAGGTTTGATCCCAATCGCTGGCGTTTGGCTGGCGTTTTTACATACGTTTTTGGGTACTATCTTATGGGCAATTCTGTCTTGGATGGTCGCGCGTCCGCTGTGATCAGCGACGGCATCATCACGAAATTCTATACATCTGCGGCCTGGATTGATGGTCGGGCCGAACAACAACTTGAGGACATCGCGGGATGGCCCGGCGTGCGCAAAATCGCGGCGTTCCCGGATCTGCACCCCGGTAAATTCGGGCCGATCGGTTGCGCCGTTCTGGCAAACCGGATCTATCCGCAACTGGCTGGGAACGATATCGGCTGCGGCATGTCGCTGTTCCAGCTGGATTTGCCTGTGCGCAGGCTGAAGTTGGACAAGGCGCTGCGGCGGCTGCGCGCGCTGGGTGTGCCGACCGATCACAGCAACGGAGCACGGTTGGAGGAGGCAGGCCTTGCGCCCGACCTCTTTGCTGATGCTTTGGGCACCATTGGTGGTGGCAATCATTTTTGCGAGGTTCAACAGTTGGACGACGCCGATGCTCAGGTCGGTCTGGACAAGACGCGCCTGTATCTGCTGGTGCATGCCGGCTCTCGCGGATTTGGCAATGCGGTTTTGGGTGCGCTACGCACGGGGGCCTTTGCGGGCCTTGCCGCAGACAGCGAAAGCGCGCGGGCCTATATTCGGGATCATGACCGGGCGGTGCTCTGGGCGCGCCTGAACCGTCAGATCATTGCCGAACGGGCCGCCGAGGCGTTGCGGGCTGAGCTGCAATTGGTGGTCGATGCGCCCCATAACCTGATCGAGGAGACAGCGCAGGGTTGGCTGCACCGCAAAGGGGCGGCGATTGCCGCGCGCGACTATGTTCCGCTGGCGGGATCGCGCGCAAGCGCAAGCTATCTGCTGGCGCCTGCTGGTCACGGTGACGCGCTGGGTAGCTTGGCGCATGGTGCGGGGCGGCGCTATGATCGGTCGTCGATGCATGGGCGGGTTCGGGCAAAGAAATCCGACCTTGAAGCCATGCAGCAAACCCCGTTTGGCGGGCGCATCCTGTGTGAAGACCGTGATCTTTTGGTTGAGGAAGCGCCTTTGGCCTATAAATCCGCCCAATCCGTTGCGGAGGATCTGCATCGCACCGGTGCGGCAGATTGCGTGGCGCGGTTCCATCCGCTCATCACCTTCAAGAAGGTCCGAGAGGGTGGGCCGAGATGAGCGCGCCTGACCATATCTCGCTTTTGGTGACCAGCGGCTCTGGCCCTGCTGAATGTCAGCTGGCGGTGGCGCATGTGCTAAAGGTCATGCGTTCCGAGTCCGAAGCATTGGCGTTGGATTTCGATGCGCATGCCGAACGTTCTGAACACGGCGTCAGATCTGTCGTGGTTGTCGTCAGCGGTGCAGCTGCGGCGGATTTCGCCCGAAACTGGCGCGGTACGATCCAATGGCGCGCGCCAAGCAGGCTCCGCCCATCGCATAAGCGCGCCAACTGGTTCATTGGCGTGTTCGATTTGCCCGTGCCCGCGATAGGTCCCGAACATCTTCGTGCGGGTGATGTCGTGTTCGACACGTTCCGCGCCGGTGGTCCCGGAGGGCAGCATCAGAACACAACGGATAGCGCGGTGCGGGCGACACACCGGCCAACCGGGCTTGCTGCGGTGGCGCGTGCGGCACGGTCACAACATCGCAACAAAGCGCTGGCGCTGGCGCGGCTTCAGCAATTGTTGGCCGCCCGCACCGCCGCGTCAGAGGCCGACCAGAAGGCGCTCCGCAATGGGCTGCATCACGCTTTACAGCGCGGCAACCCGGTGCGGTGCTTCAAAGGCCATGACTTTCGAGACGTAACAGGGGGCTAGGATGGCGATCGTGGATCAGTTTTTGACCAATGCCCTGACCAGCGACTTTTTCGCCGGCGGTCTGGCGCTGGGTGCCTTTGGGGTTGTGGTTGCCTTTCTGCGCCTTGCGTTCCTGTCGCTCTACCGTTTGGTTCTGCGGCGCATCTGGGTCAGCCTGACATTGGACAACCGCAGCCCGTCCTATCGCCATTTCTGCATCTGGATGGAGCAGAACAACGTTTTGTCCCAGTCCCGACATGTACGCATGATGGATGGCGAATGGGCGATTGGTACCAAGGGCTATGCGCCGTCACCCGGTCAGCACTGGTTCTTTTGGCAAGGCAAGCTGTGTCGTCTGGGCCGTGACATCGACGAAAAGTCGAAGGTGGGTGGCGCGCATAACCAACGGCCAATGGAAGTGTTGACCGTGACGGTCCTGTTCGGGCGGGTGCAGACCATTCTGGGCTGGATCGCCGAAGGACGCGCGATTTCACAGACCCGGGACCGTATCGGCCCTGGCCTTCATATCCTGAAAGGTGACTGGTGGGATCATGTGGGCGATGTGCCGCGCCGAGGGCTGGAGTCGGTGCTGGTGGATGATGACCGTATCTACAAGGTGCTGGAGGATATGCGGTGGTTCTATGGCGCCAGAACCTGGTACGCGGAACGCGGTGTGCCGTGGCGGCGCGGCTACCTGTTTCATGGCCCGCCGGGTACGGGCAAATCCAGCCTTATTCGCGCGCTCGCGTCAGAGCTTTCGCTGGATATCGCAACGCTCGATATCGGGCGGGTGACCCTGACCGATGACGATCTGCGCGAGGCGATGATGTGTGCCCCGTCCGGGTCCCTGATTGCCATCGAAGATGTGGATGCCGTGTTTACGCAGCGCGAGGGCGGGGAAAAGCGCTCGGGCGTCAGCTTTTCGGGCCTGCTCAACGCTATTGATGGCGTGGCGGCGCAGGAAGGGCGCGCGCTGGTCATGACAACGAACCACAAGGAACGGTTGGATCCGGCTTTGATCCGGCCGGGTCGTGCGGACGTGCATACCGAGCTTGGCCTGATCAGCGCCAGAACTGCGCGCCGCCTGTTTGATCGGTTTTTCCCCGGTGAGCTGGAACTGGCGGAGCGTTTCGAACAACATTTACAAGATCAAAGGCACAGCCCGGCCCGGATACAAGGTTGGTTGTTAGCCAACAGCAAAGATGCCGCCGCGGCTGCAACCGCATCTGGGCTTGTGCGCCAATTGGGCGACATAGCCGCCGAATAGACGCGCGGGACTGACGTTAGAGCGCGCTCCATTCCAACCCGAACTTCCCCAGATATTTCCTGAGCCGATCGGCGTCATTCTGGGTTTTGCGCTTTGCCCGCGACACAGCAAACAATGCACGTCCGGCCGCGCTCAGACTTGAGGACTGGCGACAGATACGGATCACTTGCGCCAGTTGCACCAGGTCAAACGGGTCCACATCCGACACCGCGTCGCCCATCACATCAGCCACCAGCTTGAAATCATCATTTGACTGCGCGGATTTCCAATCGGCCAAAAGTTTCTCGATTTCCGATGACACCATCGCGCGCGTGATCCGGCCACGGGGCGCAAGCGTGCACAACCTGCGGATCGAGCCCGAAAAATCGCGAAAATTGCCGGGCCAAAGGGTCGCCGGATCTTTGGCAAATTCAAGATATTGCGCGCGTGCATCCGCGTTGAATCCGACATGGTTGCCCAGATCACGTTCGCATCGTTCCAGCTCATGCCTCAGATTGGCCTCAATATCCTCAGTGCGGTTGCGCAGCGCAGGCAGGGTGAAACTCCAAGTGTTCAGCCGCGCCAGGAGGTCCGGGCGAAAGTCTCCTGAGGCCGTGAGGCTGCGCAGATCCCGGTTGGCCCCGGTGATCAGGTGAAACCGGCTTGAGATTTCATGGTCGGCCCCCAGCGGATAGAAGCGCCCGGTTTCAATTGCGTGCAGCAGGACCGACTGCATATTGGCGTTCAACTCGTCCACATCATCCAAAAACAGCACGCCGCCATCCGCCTCACGCAACAACCCGCTGCGTTCGGTCCCCGCCGCCCCAATGTATGATCGGCGCTGGCCAAACAAAGTGGCCATGGCATCGGGTCCGTTCAGCGTGGCGCAGTTGACGTGAACCAGACGTCCCTTGATGCGGCGTCGATCCAGTTTGAGGCTGTGTATCCGTTCGGCCAGTTCGGTTTTGCCGGTCCCGGTTTCCCCCAGCAGTAAAATGGGTTCGTCCGAGTTGCTGGCAATCAGCTCGATCCGGTCGATCAGTGCGTTGTACTGCGCGTTGCGCGTTTCGATCCCACCCTTCAGCTGGTCGCTATACTCACGCGACAGCTGATCGAAGCGTTGTTGCAAAGCGTTATATCGGCTGAGGTCCAGATCGATGATATCAAACTTTGGGACATCATCGTTCGGACCGGGAGGGCCGGTCTGGATCAGACGTGCGGGGATATGGCGGCTTTCGGTCAGCAGGAACCAGCAAATCTGGGCCACATGGGTGCCGGTGGTCAGGTGGACGTGATATTGCTCACGATCTTCGTCAAACCCATAGGCGCGGGCGAAATCGAACAGCTTGCCGTAGACCTCCTGGAAATCCCAAGGGTCGGCCAAATCCATGCGCTGCAGCAGCACTTCGGTCTGGGGCGACAGCTCTTCGATTTCGGCTTTGACCTGATGGGCCAGGCGATTGAACCTGTGGTCATGCAGCAGTTCCAGCCGGTCGACATTGAAATGGTCATGCATTGCCAGACTGGGCGTGGGCTTCCAGCGCCGTTTCTTGCCCATGTCCAGCTGCGTTCCAAGGAATCCAATGACGATGTTCTGCATGATATATCTAAATTTATAAAATCCGATCCATTCCTATCGTAATGTCAGGAGTGTATTTGATCAACTGGGGTAAAAGTTGTTTAATTACAAATATTTATGCGTTTTTCGGGTTTTTCTCGGTCCGGGGTGCCTGACATGGCAAAACGTCCTCAAGAAACAAACGAGGACAAAGAAATGGCGAACAAATCCGTGTTTGCATCGATCAAAGGCCGGTTGTTGCCAAAAGCGACAGCGAAGAACGCCCATGGCGCGCCGGCCTATGCTTATTCCGATGCCCATGCTCTGGCACAGGTCGCCGTGACCGGCACTTTCGGGGGCATGTTCTATCAAACGCCGCAGGACGAGCTGGAATACGTTCTGGATGTGGCCGAAGCCGTCGAGCCGCGCTTTCTGGCGCAGGCCGCGATCTATGCCCGCCGGTCGGGATACATGAAGGATATGCCCGCTGTATTGCTGGCTGTTCTGGCCCGGCGTGATCCGGTCTTGTTCCGGGTCGCTTTTGGCCAGGTGGTCGATAACGGCAAGATGCTGCGCAATTTTGTGCAGGTTATCCGGTCTGGTCAGACCGGGCGGAAGTCGCTGGGGTCTGCGCCAAAAGCAATGGTGCAGAACTGGTTGAACACCGCCTCTGACCGGGCGCTGCTGAACGCCAATATCGGGAATGACCCGTCTTTGGCGGACGTGATCAGGATGGTGCACCCGAAACCGGCCTCGGCCGAACGGGAGGCGCTGTTTGCCTGGATCGTCGGGCGGCCGTGTAATCTGGCACGGCTGCCACAGGCCTTGCAGGACTGGATCGCGTTTCGCGAAACCGGCAAAGGGCCGGTGCCGGATGTGCCGTTTCAGATGCTGACGCAGCTGGAACTGTCGACCGAGCATTGGGCGCGGATTGCGCGCAGAGGCTCGTGGCAGATGGTGCGGCAGAACCTGAACACGTTTTTGCGCCATGGTGTCTTCAACGTGGCCCGGAATTTGGATCATGTGGCTGCGTTGCTGCGTGACCCGCAGGCCATCGCCAAGGCGCGCGCGTTTCCGTACCAGTTGATGGTGACGGCACAGAACGTGTCTGGAGAGATGCCGGCCAAGATCGTTGACGCGTTGCATGACGCGATGGAAATCGCCGTGCAGAACGTGCCGAAGGTTTCGGGGCAGGTTGTTGTCTGCCCGGACGTTTCGGGCTCGATGACCTGGCCGGTGACCGGGTACCGCCCGGGTGCGACCTCGGTCGTGCGCCATGTGGATGTCGCGGCCTTGGTGGCGGCGTCCTTTCAGCGCGTGAACCGCGGGTGTCAGGTATTGCCGTTCGACTTCGACGTGCGTGATGTACGTCTGAGGCCGCGCGACACGATCCTGACCAATGCCGAGCGTTTGGCTGCTCTGGCCGGAGGTGGGACGAACTGTTCCGCACCGCTGGACTGGCTGAACAAACGTGGCCACGCACCGGATCTGGTGGTGTTCGTGTCCGATAACCAATCCTGGGTTGATGCCGGGAACGGGCGTCAGGGCACAGCGATGATGCAGGAATGGGAAGTGATCAAGCGACGCAACCCAAAGGCCAAACTGGTCTGCATCGATATCGCCCCTTACGGGACCACCCAGGCGCAGACGCGCAGCGATGTGCTGAATGTCGGCGGTTTCTCGGACGCGGTCTTTGACCAGATCGCAGCCTTTGCTGACGGTAAAACCGGCCCGGATCACTGGGTCGCACAGATCGAAAGGATCGCAATTTGAAAACGGGTCAGGCGGAATGCCTGTGGGACTACATTTAAGGTAATGTCACTGTCTCACAACCGGACTTGTCCGCCTGACTCAACCGAATTTTCCGGCGAATGCCGGTGGAACTACATACCCAACAGGTCGCGGGTTCGAGACCCGCCATCGCGCTCCGCGATGTAGCTCAGGTGGATAGAGCAGTTGGCCTCAATGTTTCACCCCGGTCGTGATTTGCTTGCAAACATGACCAACTTGTCGCCGGGACCCGAACAACATCAGGCAGAATGCCGGTGGGACTACATCGCTGAACCCGATCAGCACCCGTGAAAGGGTGCTGTCTCACCAACTCTTGTCTGCCTGACCCGAACAAAAGGAAAATCTCGGCGAATGCCGGTGGAACTACAGAATGTTAATCTCCGGGTCGCGGGTTCGAATCCCGCTCGTCCCAGCCCGTTAGGGAGGGACGGTAGCTCAGTCAGGTAGAGCAGGTGTTTCACCCCGGTCGTGCTTTGCACGCAAACACGACCGATTTGTCGTCGAGACCCAATTCGAAAGGAATACCCCGGCGAATGCCGAAGGAACTACATGGCACACCATGGGCAGGTCGAGCGGGTTCAACTCCCCTCCTTGCCGGCGCCAAGACGGAAAACGCATCTGCCCATTCAGGTGCGGGGCGGGCCTTCCAAACGTTTCTTCACCTTTTGTCGTCGGGGCCAGTTGAGCAAAATTATTGAGGTATCAAAATGGTAATCAATACAGGACAGCTTTGGGCAGTCGAGGCCACACATGAGGCACCGGCCCTTTTTGTAAAAATCTGTCGGTTGGATGAGTCTACACAGCAAGGTGTTCAGTCTGGCAAAATCGTAGGGGTCTCTTTGATTCCGCAAGATGAGCAAACGGACTATCCGTCGCTCTCACATGCTCCAATTCATGAGCATTCCCTTGGGCTGAGCGAATCTAAACTT
The DNA here is from genome assembly GCF_013031565.1 of Ruegeria sp. HKCCD7255. Classification (NCBI taxonomy): domain Bacteria; kingdom Pseudomonadati; phylum Pseudomonadota; class Alphaproteobacteria; order Rhodobacterales; family Roseobacteraceae; genus Ruegeria; species Ruegeria sp. HKCCD7255. Next base: position 494,715 of record NZ_WQAG01000001.1, read on the forward strand.
ATCGCTGACGACATCGCGCCGGACGAAGATTTTGACGAAGGCTACACAATTTGGCTGGAAGCCTATCAGGACGGAAAGGCTGGCGCGTTTTCGCTTTCGCCTTCGCAAGTCTATCACCTTGTTACTTCAGTTGCCCATGACGGGCAGAACTCGGACTAAGAAAATGACCGAAGAAAACACATTCGATCCCGTAACCGGGGACCACCTGAAAGACTGGGGTCACCACCCTGGCAAACAATTCCCCGCCCTGCTGGCGCGCGCGAATGAGATGCGGGCCGAGGGGTTCGGCCTGGTGCGCATTCGTCAGGAGTTGGAGGGCGAGATCCCTCCGGTCCCGCCGACGATGGATCTGCGCGCACCCGAAGAGGTGGCGTTTCACGAAAATATCGACGCGGGCGATGCGGATGAAGAGGACAACGTTCTCAAAGTGCGCGAGACCATGACCCAATTGATGCGGACCCCGACCATCGAGTCCGGGGCGATCATGCCGGATGCCTGTCCGGCTGGTCCGGTTGGCACGATCCCGGTCGGGGGTGTGGCCGCAGCGCGCAATGCGATCCATCCGGGGATGCACTCGGCCGATATCTGTTGTTCGGTCATGATCACCGATCTGGGCAATGCCGATCCCAAAGCGGTGCTGGATGCCGCGCAATCGGTGACCCATTTTGGCCCGGGGGGGCGACCGCAGGGTAAACGGTTCACAACCTCGCTGAAACTGCTGGATGCGTTCCGGGAAAATCCGTTTCTGGACAACCACAAATCTCTGCGCATGGCGCAAGAACATATGGGAACGCAGGGCGACGGGAACCATTTCCTGTTCGTGGGACGCTCGCGCAATACCGGGCGGACGGCGATTGTCACCCATCATGGCTCACGCGGGCCGGGGGCGGTTCTGTACAAGAACGGCATGGTCGTGGCAGAACGGTTCCGTAAGGAGCTGTCGCCGCAAACCGCCAAGCAGAACGCCTGGATTCCAGCCGATACCGAAGAGGGGCGCGATTACTGGGATGCACTGCAGCTGATCCGTAAATGGACCAAGGCCAACCATAACGCGATCCATCAGGCAACGGTCGAAGCCGCGCGTGTAGGCGACGTCGGCGATCGGTTCTGGAACGAGCATAACTTCGTCTTTAGGCGGGGGGATTTGTTCTATCACGGCAAAGGCGCAACCCCAGCCTGGGGAGACTATGCCGCCGATGCGACAGGTCTCACGCTGATCCCGTTGAACATGTCCGAGCCGGTTCTGATCGTGCGCGGCAAAGATGCCGGTCACGGTCTGGGGTTCAGCCCGCATGGGGCCGGGCGGAACTTTTCGCGGTCCGAGCATAAACGTCGGATGGGGTCGGTGACACCGGATGAGATGCTGAAGGCGGAAACCGAAGGCCTGGACGTGCGCTTCCATGCCGGTGGCGTGGACGCCTCCGAACTGCCGTCGAGCTATAAAAGCGCAGACAGCGTGGTGGCGCAGATCAAATCCTATGATCTGGCCGAGATCGAGGACTATATCGATCCCTTCGGCTGTATCATGGCCGGAGACGTTCCACCGTTCTGGAAAAACAAAAAGAAAGGTCGCCGGTAATTGCTGGCGACCTTTGTCTTGCCGGCTCAACCCTCGTGTCAAGAAAGGGAGATGTGCTTCGATTGCACAGGCATCCGAGCGGATATCATCAAGACCAGCACCAGCCTAACCACGCGCGGGGAAAACGATACATAGTAAACAGTGGTGAGCCGTACAGGATTCGAACCGCGGACCTACTGATTACAAATCTTATCAGCCCCTTTTCGACAGCATTGTAGCCAATTCGATTTGGCAGTAGATTCCTTTAAATAAAAGGAGTTTTTGCCTGCTGAGATTTCTATAAGACCCTTCCCAACTCTCTGCACTTTGCTTACCTTGTGCTTACCCATGTCATCTGGAAGCACTATGCCCAAAGCCCGATTAACAAAATCAAGTGTCGATCGCCTTTCAGCAACAAACCGGGACACGATCTATTGGGACGACGGTCTGCCGGGTTTTGGACTCCGTGTGAAAACGACCGGCGTCAAAAGCTTCGTAGTTCAATATCGCAACAAACAAACCGGTCGGTCGAAACGCAAGACACTTGGGCGATATGGGCCGACCATGTCTTTGGGCGTCGCCCGCGAAATAGCACGCGCGCTTCTTGCAGACGTAGTGCGTGGCGCAGATCCTGTCGCCGATGCTCAAAGCCTAAGGCATTCACCAACGGTGAACTCACTTGCCACGCAATACATGACCGAACATGCGGAACCGAAGAAACGTCCCGGTAGCGTTCGGAATGATCGGTCAATGCTGGACAGATACATTCTCCCCAAGCTTGGGGATCTTAAAGTCATTGAAGTGACGCATCAGCATGTTCAGAAGCTTCACAATCAAATGCGTGATACGCCCTATCAAGCCAATCGCACTCTGGCGCTCATGTCGAAAATGTTTGAACTGTCTGTGCGCTGGGGTCAGCGTTCTGACAATCCGGCGCGCGGCATAGAAAAGTTCCTCGAGGAAAAGCGGGACCGCTGGTTGTCAGACGGTGAGCTGCAAAGACTTTTAGTGGCTCTGTCAGAGCATCCAAATCAGGTTGCAGCCAACGCTATTCGCCTGCAGCTCCTGACAGGCGCACGGATCGGCGAAGTGCTGAATGCAAAATGGGAAGACTTCGATTTGGACCGCGCGACCTGGACAAAGCCGTCGCACCACACAAAGCAAAAGCGACGAGAGCATCTGCCGATTTCGTCAGCAACCTGTAATTTGCTTGCGGCAATGAAAGCAGGGGCATCTCCTGAAAGTCGTTGGTTGTTTCCGGGACGCTCTCCGGACCAACCGTACAAAGATCTGAAGAAATTTTGGAGCTCGGTCACCACATCAGCAGGTCTTCAAGACTACCGTATCCACGACAATCGGCATACGCATGCGTCGCATCTCGTTTCCAGCGGTCTGAGTCTGCCTATAGTCGGTCGATTGCTTGGACATACAAACCCCTCCACAACCCAACGCTACGCCCATCTTGCAGACGACCCGTTGCGGCAGGCAGCGGACGTGGTGGGTAAGAAGATCAGCGATGGCAGTTCCTGAAACCTGAGAATTTCCTGTGTTGCCGCCGGATGCTGTAGTGATTGCGCCAAGCTGGCAAGCGCTTGAATATTCCCGCTGATGTCATCACAGCCATAGACCGCATTGATCCTGGCCTAGTTGCTTAGGTCTGGGCGACGATCGGGTGCGCATTTAGAAAACGGTGATGTCGCAGAGCCTTGCTTTGTAGGGGGACACCTCTGTTTTTTTACGCGGTCCGGTCCGTTGGCTGCTGAAATTTCGAACACAGCAGCGGTGGTCCCGCTGCAATACCAATAGAAACTTGCTGTCGGACGGTTTGCCATCGGATTTCGGAGAATCCGTCGCTTTGTGTTATATTGCTATAACTTACACGGATTGGGAGGGCGCAACATTGTCAAAAAACATTAACCTTGAGGAACTCGTTGAAACATTGGGGCCGAAATTTGCAGATCGGATTGCGGAACTGGATTCGACGGACGAGTTTGTCGCGGAGAACTATGATGAGTTGAAAGAGGCAAAAGTCTTTTCGGCCCAGATACCGCAAGACCTCGGCGGTGGCGGCGCGTCACACAGCGAAATGTGCGCCTTCCTGCGCGCGCTGGCGCATCACTGCAGTTCCACTGCACTTGCCGTTGCTATGCACCAGCACCTCGTCGCCGCGGCGATCGTTAATCACCAGGCGGGAAGACCGGGCAAAGCGCTGCTGGAAAAGGTTGCAGGAGCTGAAGCCATCCTGATTTCGACAGGCGCCAACGACTGGCTTGAGTCCAACGGCAATGCCCAAAAGGTAGAAGGCGGTTATCGCGTCTCAGCGGTAAAGCCCTTTACAAGCGGATCGCCTGTCGGCACGGCCTTTGTCACTTCAGCGGCGCATGACGACCCGGTAGAAGGGCCACAAGTTCTGCATTTTCCGGTTCCAGCGAATGCGGACGGAGTGGTTTTTCTTGACGATTGGGAAACTCTTGGAATGCGCGCAACAGGCTCCCAAACGGTGCGTTTCGAGGAGGTATTCGTACCAGAGGAGGCGGTAGCGCTGAAACGTACACAGGGCGAATTCCACCCGGCTTTTAACGTTATCCTGACGGTTGCCCTGCCGCTGATCATGTCGGTTTACGTCGGCGCGGCAGAGGCCGCCTGCGCAATAGCTCGCGCTCAGGCCAGGAAAAGACTGCGGGACCCGGTTACACCATTCCTCGTTGGAGAAATGGAAAACCTTCTGACGACAGCACAGCTCGCTTGCGATGATCTGGTACGCCTTGCCAACGATTTCGATTTCGAGCCATCCCAAGACCTGTCGAGCACCGTTCTCATACGCAAGACAATCGTTGCAAAACACGTGATCGCGGCCGCTGAGAAGGCGATGGAAGTCTCAGGCGGCGCCGGTTTTTTCCGAAAAACAGGCATTGAGCGCCTTCTCAGAGACGTGCATGCGGCACAGTTCCATCCGATGACCGAAAAACGTCAACAACTCTTTACTGGCCGCTTGTCCATCGGATTGGACCCGGTGGACAAGCCTGCGAATGCGAAAATGGTAGCAGAATAAGCGGCAGCTTTGTCCGCAGAGCGTCAGCCGTCAGGGCTACCCCTGTCGTCATATCTTTTGCAAAGCGGACGTTCAGCAGCATCCCAATTCGCCCAATTTCGCTAATTGTGCTAAATTAAGATATGAGCCGAGTATTTAAGCATGTGTTTGCAATCACCTCCGCAGCAAGCCTCTCGATTTTGGCTGATCATTCAACTGCGGACACGGCATTGCCTGACTGCCCTGCGCTGCATCGGGTGCTCAACGAACCACCGGGTGAGCCGTTTGAGTGCATGTGTACTCCCGAGATCGCGAGAACTGAAGGGACCGTCAAGCTCTATGGAAGCGGTCCTTACGATTCCGTCAGTAACATCTGCATTGCGGCCATACACGCCGGTGTAACCTCTCAGGAAGGTGGACCTGTTCGCGTGGTTCCACGACCTCCTGAGGACAGCTTTGAAGGAACCATTGCAAACGGCGTGGCTAGTGAGAACTGGGGCAAAAGCCTATTCAACACTTGGGATGTTGAGGAGGTCGCGCGCTAGAAGAAGGATTTGATATATGGAATTTCAGACGTTGAAACCAGTGGCCTTGGCAGTCTTGGCTGCAGCGGGTTATGGCATTGCAACAATCGGAATGAAACTGGCCTCAGCCGAATGGACGGCAGTAGCGCTCGCGCTGATCATTTTGGGTTTTCTGGCTGCTACTCAATCCGAAGTGGTACTGATGCGGGCAGTCCCGCTTTCCGAACTGTATCTGATAATAATAGCGCTGGAGACGCTGATCGTACTGGCCTACGCCTACAGCATCGGCGAAGGGCTAGAGCCGCGCGATTGGACAGGTGGCGCGCTCATATTCGCGGGGCTCGCGATTGTCTCACACTGACAGGTCTGAGGCGAGGCTCTCGGATGAGATTTCTATCTGTTTGTTTGGCACTCTAGTTTCTTTCATCAACGCCACTGGCGGCACAACCAAGAGACGCAAATGACGCGGAGCAGGAGATAGCAGCGTTTTCTACGGACATAGCGCATTTCGCGACGTTGCTTCGCCTCAGTGAAGATATCTCTTTTTGGCAGAGTGTCTCGATCATGGGTGCCGAGTATGATTGGGAGTTCAGTTACAACAACCAAGGTACAGAAGTATCTGCGTGGACAGTTCGTCTTTACAATGCCTTGGAGGAATCCAAGTCCGAAGGGATTGCGGCCTCTCAAGCAATCGCAAGAAGCACAGTGCTCACTGATAAGGAAAAAAAGCAGGCAAAGCTCTTTTTGCTCAACACGAAGAAATGCGTAGGTATGGAGAGAAGGTCTACCGCTTGCTCAAGGAAGGCATCGTTTCCGAAGCATCAGATATCTATGAGGCGGAAGTTATTCAGCTTCGTCGCGATATTTCAATTTCAGCCACGTCAGCAGTAATCTTTCTACGAGATAGGCTCAAAAGGATTGCGCTAGAGGTTCGCTTAGGCAAGTAACCCGGCGCCAAGTCCAACGTCAGCTTTGTCCGCATTGCGGGCATCGGGCTGAAATCACTGAACGTCTGCACCGAGCCCAAAGCTGCCGTTGTTCCAGTCTGTGGGTGCCGCTCCGCAGCGAATGGCCGTTGTGAGCCCAGAGCGGACCAACCGCGAAATCTTTGCGCGCGGTCGCAGCATAACGAACCGCTGCGCCGCCGCATCCCTTCCACTGCACGGTTGAAGGAAATGCGGATGTTCAGGCAAGATGCGGCGATGATTCCAAGGGCAACGCCCGGCTTCGCGGACAAAGCTGTCGTTTGTTTCCGGCACCATCGATCGGCGAAATTGGCTTATAAACCAATAAAGAACGGGAACGGTTTTTCTTAGAACTTCATAACCGGGACCAATTTGAATAAAATCAAAACAAATGTCGAAAAAGGCGCGGCATTCTTGTCCGAGAAATGCTAGGATTGCGAGACATCGCTTTGCCTTCTTTTGGTTAATAAGCTCATATGTTGAGACGGTTCCTTGCCTTCGCTGCGTTTTGGGCAGCAAATACGACAAATCCGTCCCTTGCTCAAAGCGTAAATCCTGACGCCTCCGAGGCTGCTGCACGAGCGGCTTTGTCTGTCTTGAGTATCGCTGCCACCCCAAACGAGACTTTATCGTCGTTTTCATTTCTTGATGCTTCCGGAGGTACCAAGAGTCTACGCTCGACGCAGCTGCGAGGAGGCTACAAGCCGTTTGGAAACGGGCTGTATTTAGAAGGTCTTGTTGCCTATCAAAAGTATAATCCAGTACTCTTTTTCCCAGAGATCGCCTCCGGTACTGAGTTGGATGTAACTTGGTCCAGTGTGGCAGCAACTGTAGGCATCGGCTGGGAGTTTCCATTGGTTAATGAGTGGAAGATCCGACCGGTCGGACATGCCTCACTTGGCCAAGTAACTGCTGATGCCATTCTTGGCGACTTTCCATTGTTGCGGTCGGGATCCAGCTCCAACGAATTGATCGATGGAAATTTGAATGCATTCGGCATTGGGGCTTCGCTTAGCATTTTCAGAGAGGCACAAATTGGACGGTGGCAGGCAGAATATCGCATCCGCCAAACTTTCTTGGAGTTTGACCCGATCAACGAGCCGCAGGCTGGGAACGCAAGCGCGAGTTCTAATCAAACAACCCTGTTCTCACGTCATCGCTATCCGCTGGAAGACGTCAAAATCTTCGAACTCCCAACGCAACTTGTTCTGGATGCTGGCGTTGTGCTGTATCACGGTGACAGTGCAACCGTTCTTGATACCGATTGGCTAGCAACGGCCGGTATCGGACTTGAGATTGATACTCGTTTGACCGGCCTACCGGCCGTTGAAGCGGGACGTATAATGTTAAACGGTGTAGTTGCTGAAGAATTTTCCGGTTTTTCGGTAGGTTTCGGTCTTCGGTTCTAAGTCGAGACCGCTCCTGTCCAACAACAACCAGTAAGCTCAATATCGTTTTGAACCGCCACTTGTAAGAGCGCTGATTTGAAAAACGACTGAGTTGGACTCAATACGGTCGTTCGGCAAAAAACAGTGACGCGTTGCGTGCTCCGACTTTTGAAGCAGTTGGAACCATCTAATGTCCAATTTGGATACATAAATCGGCAAGGATCGGAATATCAGAATGTTTCACGTACTGAGTGCGTTCATCTCTTTGATTACCTAGCATTTTCCTACAGCCCCGCGTTGATCTTATCTGATGGTAATCGACTCGGGGCAGCTGATTAAAATCACCTCCATAAGCAACTACGCTATAACGTTGCAATTTTGCCGATGTACATTGTCCGTTGGTCTTGAGAGCAAACGTGTAATGCGATCAAACTAGGTTAACTCCCCGTCTAAATAGGGTTCGCGCGGTACCGGGAGTGGCTGGAGGGCGGGAAAAACCACAGGTTGACTTTGCCTGCCAATGTTCCGGTTCGGGATTTCTGGTCGAAATGAGACCCAGAAGCAAGACACGCGCAGCTTCGAATTACGAAAGCTCCACATTAACACAAATGAGGTATGTTGGCAGCCCCTGTGCGTTACCCTCTAAGACGCTTATTGCCTTGATTACCTGTCAATTTAGTTCAGTCTTTCGATAGGGGTAAAACTCCGTTGCGATCTAACGAGCTAGAAGCACAAAACAGTTGGGCACGCATGGCAAATTGGCCGCGGTTGTCGCTATTCAAACTTGTCGGTTGCGACCAGCTTTTGAAGCTCTTTCTTGATCAATTGAGGAACGAAGATGAATTGACCTTGAGACAGATATCGTTCGGACAACAGATCGAACACTTCTCGGGACAGTATGACCGGCAAATAATCCGAATGACCTTTAGCAACAATCTGGTGTTCGGTTTCCAGGTCGGTCACATCGTAACCGACGGTAAGGCTGCCCTCACGCGCAGGTTTATAACCAAGCAAAGCCAATCGATGATAGAAGGCCGCGCGGTATTTTTCGTCTCCTCGCACTGATGCCCTAAACAGTATCTGCCTGCCATCTGCGACTTCGATGATCTTTTGCAAAGTCACATCGGTTGGGTCGACCAGTGTCACATTCTCATATGTCCGCGCAATTGAGTTCAGCGTGACCCGATCGATCTCGGATTCGACAATCCCGTTTTCCGAGGCAGTTACAAAACGGCTCGTTTGTTCTCGATCTCCGACAATGAGGATACGTTTTTTTTTCCAGTCCTGCGATTTCTCAAATTCCCGGATTCGTCGAACAGCAATCTCGACGCGATAAGGCGGAGTGTCGTATTCCTCGGGTCCCGGTAGGAACAAATGATCGTCAACGACGGGGAAAAGTACATATTCGCCCGCATCCTTTGCATTGAACTGGTCTAGAACTTTTTCAAATCCGTCTTCACCATCTAGAGCCGAAAAGCGCCCCCATAGCGGCGAATAGTTAGGACGTACAGAAGAGATTGTTGGTCCGAGCGTGGGATCATCCAAAACCAGACTTTTTGCGATCCGGTCGCCGTCGCCGGCAAAGAGAAACGAAAACCCAGGTGCGAAGTCAAAGCGTCCCGTTCCCTCGACAACTGCGGTTTCTAATTTTTTGCGAGCCTCTTCTACTTGATCTTTCCAGTTGTTCTTGTGGATTTTCCGCCAAAGCAACCGGACCCCGGCAACGCCAAAAGCGTAAATAATAATGTTTGGTAGGTGGTACATAAGATGCTGTTTTTTAACCGGTTTGCCAACCAACCCCCATAGATAGTCGAGCGCTTTGGCCAGCCGTTCGGGAAGAAGAAAAAAGCCGGGCAGGATCTCGATCAGTTTCTCACCTACCTCGGGAAAAATGACCAGAACAGAAGCGAAGAATAAAGAAATCCATGCTGCAACCCGGAGCATGAATCTTCCGAAAGATGTATTGTCGGGAAAGCTGTGATCCAGAAACAGCGCAGCGACTTCTGCGCTGATCCGCTCGCCCGCATTGATCTGCTTGGCCAGCCTGATCAGTTTCTTCTTCGAAAGAGGTCCTTCCATTGCTGACCTGCGCAAATACTTGAACTAGCAAAAATACGTGACCATTGAAGGTATTCATACCTTCGAATGCACTAAAATAAAACGAAAACAACAATTCCAATGAATCCTCCGATTAAGAACTGCATGTCAGTTTCACTTAGCGGTTGAAATTTCCGTGCAACTCATTCGAATTCAACCGATAGCATCGGGAATCGTGTCGAAATCGGACACTGTTTTGGGCTTGGATAAATTCATTAACGCATGAGGGGCGGATAAAGCGGACGGAACTATGTTTAACTAAGTATTACAAACATCAAACTGTGATAGGTTCGCTGAGGATCTCAGATGCGTTTGTCCTGCCGCCGAAATGCAGCAGGTTCATTCAACAGTTCCAGCCCGGAGCGGACATTCGTCACTGAACTATTCAATTTCCGCGATGCAGACCTAGGGTTCATATGATTAAGCGACTTCGAACCAATCCATCATCCCAGTCGCCTGATGTGACAACATATGACAGTGGATCATCCATTTGCCAGGATTGTCCGCGACGAAAGCCAGCTCGACAGTTTCATCAGCAAGGATGAGAACGGTGTCCCGTAGGTCTTTGTAAGGGGCAGAAACACCGTTGCGTGACAGAACAGTAAAATGATGTCCGTGGATACCAGTAGCTTACTTCACCGATCGCACTCGCTGCGGCTGCACGAGTCCGGAAAGTCCGCAGAGCAGACATTGGGTGGATTTCACTGAACATCCGCCAAGCGGACAGCTTACCGTTCTATGTTCCGCTTCTAAAGTCTGTTTTGCGCACTTAACCCGCTTCCAACTCTTAGAAAGCCGGCTTTGGTCCGCGCCATTCAAGTTCTAGCGATCATATTCTGTGCACGGATCACGAGCGGCAGATCAATCATCTGACCATCAACCTGGAAGATGCCTTCCCCCCGTTCTGCGGCAGTTTCGGCGGCCTCTATCACGCGGCGTGCCCAGTCCAATTCGGCGTTGGTTGGTGTGAACACGTCATTAAGGACTTGGACTTGAGCCGGGTGAACAGCGTAGGATACTCGTCGCTTTTGCGCCAGTCGAATACGGAGGCATCCATTAGTGTCCTGTACCGAACCCCATTCAAAAGTGACCTTGAAAGAGGAGCCCGAGACCCATGTCAAAACACACCTCGGATAAACTGCGCATCAAGCGCAAACACCTCGTCTGGCTGAAGGACGCAAAGGGGCTGTCGCAATCTTCGATCGACAAAGCTGCAGCATCGATTGCCATCTATGACAGATGGCTCAAAGGTAAGGACTACAGGGCGTTCCATTCAGAACGGCCCGCGCGTTCAAACGCCATCTGCAAGCTCTGCGCAATGAACGAACGGGCGCGCCACTGTCGGAAGCTACGATCAACGGAGTGTTGCGCGATGTCATGAAGCTTTTTGACTGGATGGCGGACCAACCGGGGTACAAGTCCAGGATCTCGCGCGCGGACATTGCCTATCTCACGCCGGATCGCAAATCGGAACAGGCCCGTCGAAGCACCCTGTGGAAGCCGCATCCGTCCCATGAACAAGTAAATCACCTTTTGTCCATCGTGCCTGCAGAAACAGTGGTCCAGCGCCGTGACCGCGCCCTGATCGCCTTCCTTTTCTTGACCGGATCACGTGAAGGTGCCGCCATCACCGTGCAGCTGCGTCATGTCGATCTAGCCAATAAATGCGTGCAGTTTGACGGCCGTTCCGTGGATACAAAGTTTGGAAAGTCCTTCACGACCAGTTTCTTTCCCTTCGGTGATGATGTCGAAAGGATTCTGCTAGACTGGATCAGAGAGCTTCGTCAGGACCATCTTTTCTCGGACATGGATCCTCTGTTCCCAAAGACGCGCGTCGCTGTTGGCCCGTCCAGACGCTTTGAGGCAGTAGGTATCGCGCGCGAGCCGTGGGCGGGCCCGTCGTCAGCGGCCAGGATCTTCAAGCAAGCTTTCGTCAACGCCGGGCTGCCACCATTTTCGCCGCACCGCGTGCGAGATACGATCGCAGAGCTGGCAAAACTTCACTGCAGGACACCAGAGGATTACAAAGCCTGGTCGCAGAACATGGGACACAACGACGTGATGACGACGTTCAGCTCCTATGGCTCCGTTTCACATGGTCGTCAGGTCGAACTGATGCGGCGGTATCGCCGCCGTGGACCGTTGCCAGACGAGGACGGGTTATTGATGAATGATCAGCTCCGGTAGCGCACCCGAACGACTACGCGTTCGGGAGCAAGCCGGTATCCGTTCCAAGAGAGATTTTCGATCAACTCTTCGGGCCTATCAACTGACAGACCAGCGGACTCGAATCTCTTTGCAATCGTCCTTCGCGCGGTCAGTATTCTCCGCCTAACGACTTCGTCGGTTTCAACGCCTAATTTTTCGACGAGGTCGCCCGACTTCAAGCAGGGATACTCCAAAGGTTCGAGACCTTTGCCTGCTGCACGGAGCCACTCTTCAGCCAAAACGATCAACAGATCCACTGTGGCGTTTTTCTTAAGCTCAATATGTTCGCCGATCAAAACCAAACGTGAGGTTTTGTCGATTTCTATGGTCAGCGGTCGTTGCTCTTTCTCGTTTTTTCAACTAACGCGAAAGCTGTGAACTTGTCTATTGCATCGCGATCAAGCGCCTGCTTCTGCCAGACGGTTTTGCCATACCAGCCGCCCGCATATTCTTCGACAATTCTAGACACTTCAAATGTGTGCTGGGCGAGGGCTTTTTGAAATGTCACTCGCTGTGCATCGGTAGAAAAGCGTCGATCCTCGCCAGTGTGATTGGCGAGTTCCCGGCTCAGATAGTAGTCTAGCGAGCGGTATGTCAGCCGGGCAAAGAAATCCCGCGCGAGTCTCGCAAATGCATCGCCCGAGGCGAAGCTCGCGAGTGCTTGGCGAATTTCTTGCGGTGTAGGTTCAAACAGGGATGGCAACCGGTCGTGCAGCTGAACGGAAAGGCTTTCCAAGAGCGCGACCTTCGCCAATTCTCCTGCATCAGAGGAACTTCGGAGATCGAAGCTGTTGCGATCAATGGCACGATCCAAACCGGCCAGCAAGCCGGTCACTGAACTGAGTTCCGACGTCGCAATGCCCAAGTCAGCCAAAGCGCCTTCGAAGCCCGGAGCCCTTGCAAGCAAAGGCAGCCTCACGAGGAGATCACTTACAAACTGAAACCTAGGGTCACGACTCGCGCGCGAGAGATCTTTGTCGGATGCATCAGCCGCCGCCTCGGCGATCTCTTCTACCGACGCATCGGTTGCAATCAGATCAACGACCTCGCGCCACTTCCTGGACCGAGGCAACGTGCCAAGCCTGATGTGTCCCATCAGTTCCTCCCTTGTCTGCAGAGTTCTGCAACCCTCGGGCGAATGTAAAAGGAAAAATCGGCATCTATGCTTACCCTACGCTTACCCGACTTGAGTGTCAGGCGCGAGATCGTCTCGTAAGTCTTTGAAAAAAGTGGTGAGCCGTGCAGGATTCGAACCTGCGACCCACTGATTAAAAGTCAGTTGCTCTACCAACTGAGCTAACGGCCCACTCTTGTTTGGATCTGTGCGATCCGTGGCGCTCTCTAAGGTATTTCCCTGTGCAGGTTCAAGACCCATTTTTGCGCCTCGTTTCGCCCAACTCATTGCTGTGTCAGGCGTCCCGATAGGCGGCCTAATTAGGCAGGTGGCGCGGGGGGGTCAACCCCTTTTTTCAGGAATCTGCGTGGCAGGGTGGATTCCGTTCTCGGGCAGGGTTATATGCCCGCCATGCAAGGAATTATGGAAAACAATTTGCCGTTCATGAAGATGCACGGGCTGGGCAACGACTTTGTTGTCGTTGATGCGCGCGCGCATCCGGTTGGCGTGACGCCTGCGCTGGCCAAGGGAATCGGGCATCGGCAATTTGGCGTCGGGTTTGATCAGCTTGCTGTGATCGAACCCGGTGACGCGGACGCGCATCTGGTCTTTTTCAACGCCGATGGGTCAACCTCGGCGGCCTGCGGCAATGCCACGCGCTGCATCGCGCGCTTCCTGATGACTGAAAGTGGCAAATCCGAGCTGACGCTCACCACCGAACGGGGCACGCTCTATGCGCGCGACGCAGGTGATGGGCTTACAGCGGTCAATATGGGTGCGCCACAGCTGGACTGGCAGCAGATCCCGCTGGCCGAACAGATGGATACGCTAGAGCTACCGATCGAGGGCGCGCCGACCGCCACCGGCATGGGCAATCCGCATTGTACCTTCTTTGTCGAAGACGCCGAGGCGATTCCGCTGGCCGAATTTGGTGCGCGCTATGAACATCACCCGCTCTACCCCCAACGCACCAATGTTCAGGTGGCGCAGATCATCGGGCCGGACCATATCCGCATGCGTGTTTGGGAACGCGGTGTGGGTATCACTCTGGCCTCTGGCTCGTCGTCCTGCGCGACGACCGTTGCTGCCGCCCGACGCGGCCTGACAGGGCGGAATGTACGTATTGAACTGGATGGCGGCTCTATCTGGGTCGACTGGCGTGAGGATGGTGTCTGGATGACGGGCCCGACGCGCCATGTCTTCTCCGGCAACCTGACGCCCGAGTTCCTGAGGTCGCTGGGATGAACGCGCCCAAATTCACTACCTTGGGCTGCCGCCTGAACGCCTATGAGACCGAGGCGATGAAAGAGCTGTCGCAGCAGTCCGGACTGTCAAACGCCGTGGTGGTGAACACCTGCGCCGTGACCGCCGAAGCGGTCCGCAAAGCGCGGCAGGAGATTCGCAAGCTGCGCCGCGAAAACCCTGATGCACGCCTAATCGTGACCGGCTGCGCCGCCCAGACCGAACCTGAAACCTTTGCGGCCATGGTCGAGGTTGACGCGGTCATCGGCAACACCGAGAAGATGCAGCCAGACACCTGGACGGGCCTCGCCGCGGATTTCATCGGCGAAACCGAGGCCGTGCAGGTTGATGACATCATGTCCGTCACTGAAACCGCAGGCCATTTGATTGATGGGTTCGGCACCCGCTCGCGCGCTTATGTGCAGGTTCAAAACGGTTGTGACCATCGCTGCACCTTCTGCATAATCCCCTACGGCCGTGGCAACTCACGCAGCGTCGCCGCAGGCGTGGTCGTGGATCAGATCAAACGACTGGTGGACAAGGGCTATAACGAGGTGGTTCTGACTGGCGTTGACCTGACCTCCTGGGGCTCAGACCTGCCCGCGCAGCCAAAGTTGGGCGATCTGGTGATGCGTATCCTGAAACTGGTGCCGGATCTGCCGCGTCTGCGCATCAGCTCGATTGACTCAATCGAAGTGGATGAGAACCTGATGCAGGCTATCGCAACCGAGCCGCGCCTGATGCCGCATCTGCACCTGTCGTTGCAGCATGGCGATGATCTGATCCTGAAACGGATGAAACGCCGTCACTTGCGCGATGATGCCATCCGCTTTACCGAAGAGGCCCGCAAACTGCGTCCCGACATGACCTTTGGCGCGGACATCATCGCGGGCTTCCCAACCGAGTCCGAGGCGCATTTCGAAAACTCGCTGCGCCTGATCACTGACTGCAACCTGACCTGGCTGCATGTCTTCCCCTATTCGAAACGCGAGGGCACACCCGCCGCGCGGATCCCGCAGCAGGTGAATGGCAAGACCATCAAGTCCCGTGCAGCGCGCTTGCGCGCCGCTGGAACGGAACAGGTCGCCAAGCATCTCGCCGGTCAAATCGGCAAAACCCATCACATCCTGATGGAAAACCCCCATATCGGTCGCACGGAACAATTCACCGAAGTCAGTTTTGCAGCGCCCCAGCCCGAAGGACAGATCGTTACAACAAAGATCATCGGGCAGAACGAAACCCAACTGACTGCCTGATCGGCGCTTCATCGGGCCAACATATCCGGTGGGTGAGTTGGTCGCAGACCAAGAGGAGGGCCGAACCTCCGACCATTATAGAATAAGAAACCCCCGCAGCCTTTCGGTGCGGGGGTTTCGATTTCTCTGCTTTGGGTGACCCTAGTCCTTGCGGGCTTTGCCCTTGTGCGGCGCCCAGATGCGCTTGTTGACCAGGTAGAGAAGTACCGACAGGACAGACAGGAAGATAACGCCGACAAAACCAGCATTCTTGCGATCCATCATCTTGGGCTCGGCCGCCCACATCAGGAAAGCCGCTACGTCTTCGGACATATGTTCGACCGAATTCGAGTGGCCGTCAGCAAACTCAACCTGTTCATCCGACAGCGGCGGCCCCATCGAGATCCAGCCGCCCGGGAATGCGGTGTTCTCGTACAGGATCGTGCCCGCTTCTTCCTTTTCCTTGCCGGTGTAGCCATCCAGCAGCGATGCGATGTATTCCGCACCTCCCATGCCTTTGACCAACTGGTTGATACCCAGACCATAAGGCCCGTGGAACCCGGCACGCGCCTTGGCCATCAGGCTCAGGTCGGGTGCGCCAACAGCAGTGTTCGCCGGGAAGTGGTCGGTTGGAATCGCCGGGCGGAAATCGTCCAACTCCGGATCGAACACTTCGAAGTTGTCCGCTGCATAGACGATGACCTGCTCTTCGCTGTAACCCAGCGCTTCCAGATCGCGCAAAGGCACGTATTGAAGGCCGTGGCAAGCCGCGCAGACCTCGGTATAGATCTGAAGTCCGCGTTGCAGCTGGTTCTGATCCCAAGTGCCAAAGGGGCCTTCGAACGAGAAGTCGAAATCCTCGATATGCCCCTCGGCACCTGCCGCGAAAGAAGCAGCAGGTGAAAGAGCCAGAGCAAACGCGGCGCCGATTGCAAGTTTCTTGAACATGTTTCCGGTCCCTCTTCTTACTCGGCCGGCGTGGCGTCGGCGTCAGCCTTGCCATAATGCGCGTTGAAGTCGTCTTCGATGGTCTCGGGCTGTGGCAGCGGTTTCTCGATCACGCCCAAGACGGGCAGGATTACGAAGAAATACGCGAACCAATAGGCCGATGCGATCAGCGAGAAGGTTGCATAAGGCTCTTCCGCGGGCATCGCACCCAGCCACATCAGGGCAAAGAAGTCGATGATCAGCAGGTAGAACCACCATTTGAACATCGGACGATACTGACCCGAGCGCACATTCGAAGTGTCCAGCCACGGTGCTAGCGCCATGGCCAGGATCGCACCGAACATCGCCAGAACCCCAAAGAACTTGGCGTCGATGATGCCACCGGTGATGAAGCTGGCGAATTGCACAACCCAAACCTCACCGGTAAAGGCGCGCAGGATTGCGTAGAAGGGCAGGAAGTACCATTCGGGCACGATATGCGCCGGTGTCACCAGCGGGTTGGCCTCGATATAGTTATCGGGGTGACCCAGATAGTTCGGCATGAAGCCGACAATTGCCCAGAAGACAACCAGGATCACGGCCAGCGCGAACAGGTCTTTGATCACGAAATAGGGCCAGAACGGCAGGGTGTCTTTCTCGGCCTCGGCTTTCGATCCACGACGCACTTCAACACCTGTCGGGTTGTTGTTGCCAGTGGTGTGGAAGGCCCAGATATGCACGATCACCAGCGCCGCAATTACAAACGGCAGCAGGTAGTGCAGCGAAAAGAAGCGGTTCAGTGTGGCGTTGTCCACGGCGGGTCCGCCCAGCAGCCAGGTCTGGATCGCCTCACCCACAAACGGGATCGCGCCAAACAGGCCGGTGATCACGGTCGCACCCCAGAAGGACATCTGACCCCAAGGCAGAACGTAACCCATAAAGGCCGTGCCCATCATCATCAGGTAAATCAGCATCCCGATGATCCAGGTGATCTCACGCGGGGCTTTGTAGGAGCCGTAGTAAAGGCCGCGGAAGATGTGGATATACACCGCGACAAAGAACAGCGACGCGCCGTTCTGGTGCAGGTAGCGCAGCATATAGCCACCATTCACGTTGCGCATGATGTGTTCGACACTGGCAAAGGCCAGATCAACATGCGGCGTATAATGCATCACCAGCACGATACCGGTGACAATTTGCAACGCCAGGCAGAACGCCAGAACGATGCCCCAGATCCACCACCAGTTCAGGTTCTTGGGGGTGGGGATCATGATGGTATCGTAAATCAGGCCGACGATGGGCAAACGGCTGTTCAGCCACTTTTCGCCACCTGTTTTCGGCTCGTAATGATCGTGGGGAATTCCGGACATCAGTTGGGTCTCCCTTAGCCGAGTTTGATAGTGGTGTTGTCGACCCATTCCGCAGGCGGAACAGGCAGGTTCTCGGGCGCGGGGCCTTTGCGGATCCGGCCCGCCAGGTCATAGTGCGACCCGTGGCAGGGGCAGAACCAGCCGCCGAAATCTCCGGCATCACCCAAGGGCACACAGCCCAGATGCGTGCACACGCCCATCTGAACGATCCAAGCTCCGGGCGCTTCCCCTTCGGGCGACGGCATGACGCGATTGGCGTCGGTCGCAGGAGCATCGGCGTTCAGGTTGAAGTTCCGGGCCAGAGGGTCCGGCAGATCACCAACAGCCTCTTCATCCTGCTTTTGCGCCTCGGCAATCTCGGCACCGGTGCGGTGACGGATAAACACGGGCTTGCCCAGCCACTTAACGGTCAACTGTGTGCCCGGCTCAACCCCGCTCACATCGGTGCGGATCGAGGACAGCGCCTGAACGTCTGCCGACGGGTTCATCTGGTTGATCAGGGGCCATACGGCTGCACCGGCAGTCACGACACCTGCACCGCCAGCGACGTAATACAGGAAATCTCTGCGGGTGCCTTCGTGGTCTTCTGCGTGGGACACGAGGTTTTCTCCGATTGTCTGGCGCCCGCGAACGGGCAAATAGCTCGCGCACCGCACAAAGGCGGTGTCTTAAACGCGCTGTCTATCGACGCAAATAGATTTCGTCCAGCGGTCATAAACGCGCAATACGCCGCATCTGTGTAATTTGTCACCATGCGGCGGTGTTTTTTGATGTTTCGCCACCACATCTTTTGGTTCATCGACGAATCGAGCGCAGTTGATTCGGCGAGGGACTGCAGGATTGCAGAGATCTTGAAGGGTTGACCGATCAGCGCGGCGGAACTGTTGCCATCATGCTGGGGCGCTGGCTGATTGTTTCATACCAAGCCGCCAAGGCATCATTTCCGTTCCGCCATCCTCGCGCCTCGTGTCGCAGGTCCAGATAGCCAAGCGCACAGGCAACCGCGATGTGACCCATGTCAAATGGCCCCGACAGATGCGCCATCCACCGCTGATTCAAGACAGCACAAGCCCGGTCGATCTTAACCCATTGCGATTCGACCCAGGGCTCCCATTTCTTGTCATCGGGGCGCAGCCGATCTTCATAGGTCATCAGCAGGGCTGCATCCAAGATACCATCCGCCAATGCTTCAAGCGTCAAAACATCCCAGCGGCGCGCGCCCTCGGGATAGAACTGCCCGCCAGCCCGCGCGTCCAGAAACGCGCAGATCACCCGACTGTCGAACAAGGTGGGGCCATCCGGGCGCTCGAGCGCCGGAACCTTGGTCAAAGGGGCCTTGCCCAGCAAAGGTGCCGCGGGTGTAATTGGTGTACCGGCCACCGTTTCCAACGCAACATCCTCAAGCTGGTTGGTTTCATGTAGCAATACCATGACCTTGCGCACATAGGGCGAGGTGTGGCTGTGATAGAGTTTCATCGGCGCTCTCCTTGATCCACGCGACCTTACAAGAGCGGTGTGGAAACGAAACCCGTCAATTTTCGGCTTCCTTAATTGCCTGCATCAGGTTTTGCAGCTCTGATAGTTCAGAGCCAAACCCATGCGCACCAATCTGATCCGCTGCCCGCAGGCGCACTTCATCGGGTTTGTTCTGGTTCAGCTTCCATGTGCCTTGAATTTCGTCAACCCGGAACCGGCAGGGCACGATCATCCGCATCATGCGAGCCAGCGCTTCCTCGTTCATCTTTGCGGTCACCCAAGGCGGTTTCGGGCGCAGGCGATCCTCATAGAAGGCCGATTGCCGATCCAGAACGTCCCGCAGTTCTTCCGCTGGCCGCCGTTCCAAGACACCGGTCAAATGCACGGCGACATAGTTCCACGTGGGCACCTGATCGACGACCCCGTACCAATCGGGCGAGACATAGCTGTCTGGCCCTGACACCGCGATTCGCGCTGTCAAAGGCTGTTTCAGCGCGCCAACGATCGGATTGGAACGCACCAGATGCAGATCGGCCCAAGTGCCATCCTCAGCAAGTAGAAATGGCACATGGCTCAACAACGGCGCCACCTCGGTCGACAGCGCCAATACGCCAAACCCCCGTGTCCGGGCAAAGGCAATGTTGCGCGCGTCTGTCTCTTTCCGAAAGGCAGGGTTCGGGTGCATGGCAATCCTCCTGCCAAATGCTCTTGCAGAACCGCGCGCGCCTTGGCAAGGTCGCGACGTTCTCAGGGCGGGGTGAAATTCCCCACCGGCGGTATGCGGGCCACGCCCCGTCAGCCCGCGAGCGGCCCCAGACCGGGGTGTCAGCAGATCTGGTGAGAGGCCAGAGCCGACGGTGAAAGTCCGGATGAAAGAGAACGCGCAAACGGGCCGGTGATGCGGCGCGTCTGCTCGTGATCGCCTTGGGTGACGTGTCTGCAAACTCAGGAGGTCCACATGACACACACCCGCTTCGCCTTCATCAAAGCCAATTGGCATTCCGACATCGTTGACCGCGCGCTGGAGGGGTTCCTGGAACTCATCCCATCTGATCAGGTCGATGTCTTTGATGTCCCTGGCGCGTTTGAAATGCCGCTGCTGGCCCGCGATCTGGCCCAAACCGGTCAATACGGTGCCATAGCCTGCGCCGCCTTTGTGGTGGACGGCGGCATCTATCGCCACGATTTTGTCGCCCAGGCCGTGGTCGATGGCCTGATGCGCGCGGGCCTGGATACCGGCATTCCGGTCCTGTCGGTCTCACTGACACCCCACCAGTATCAAGAAACCGATCATCACAACGCCATCTACCGCGACCATTTTGTGCAAAAAGGGCGCGAGGCCGCCCAAGCCGCACTCAGCATCACAAAAACCCAGCAGGCCCTGAAAGCAGCCTGATCTCTTCTTCTGTTCGCAAATACCTCGGGGGTGAATTGAGCCGCAAGCTCAAGAGGGGGCTGGCCCCCTCCCCCCTTCTCACCGGAATCTGCTTGAGGCCAAAGGCGCGCACCGGTAATCACAGCGCGCAAAGGAGCACTGCCTCATGTCGATGAACAGCTTTGGACATCTTTTCCGCGTCACCACCTGGGGTGAAAGCCACGGTCCTGCTTTGGGGGCCACCGTCGATGGATGTCCGCCGGGCGTGGAGATCGGTGAGGCTATGATCCAGCATTGGCTGGACAAACGCAAACCGGGGCAGAACAAGTTTACCACCCAGCGGCGTGAGCCCGATCAGGTGAAAATCCTGTCAGGGGTGTTCGAAGGCCAGACCACCGGGACTCCGGTGCAGCTGATGATCGAAAACACCGACCAGCGCTCCAAGGACTACGGGGATATCATGGACAAGTTCCGCCCCGGCCATGCCGATATCACCTATTGGCAGAAATACGGCATTCGCGATTATCGCGGTGGCGGGCGCAGCTCTGCCCGTGAAACCGCGTCACGCGTCGCTGCCGGAGGGTTGGCACGCGAGGCGATCAAGCAGATCGTACCCAATGTGCAGATCACCGGATATATGGTCCAGATGGGTCCGCGCCGCATCGACCGTTCGAATTTCGACTGGTCTCAGATCGAACAGAACCCGTTCTGGACGCCTGATGCAACAGCCGCCGAGGACTGGGCCACTTATCTCGACGAGCTGCGCAAATCCGGCAACTCGGTCGGCGCGGTGGTCGAAGTGGTGGCGCGCGGTGTTCCCGCCGGGCTGGGCGCGCCGATTTATGCCAAGTTAGACACCGATTTGGCCGCCGCGATGATGTCAATCAACGCTGTGAAGGGCGTCGAAATCGGCGAGGGCATGGCCGCCGCCGAACTGACCGGTGAGGCCAATGCAGATGAGATCTTCATGGGGCAGAACGGCCCGCAATACAGCTCGAACCACGCGGGTGGTATTCTGGGTGGCATCTCGACCGGTCAGGACATCGTGGTGCGCTTTGCGGTCAAGCCAACCTCTTCTATTCTGACCACCCGCAAGACGATCACCAAATCCGGCGAAGAGACCGAGATCATCACCAAAGGTCGCCACGACCCCTGCGTCGGCATCCGGGCTGTGCCAGTGGGTGAGGCGATGATGGCCTGCGTGATCCTGGACCATTTACTGCTGCATCGTGGTCAAATTGGCGAGAACCGTGGTCAGATTGGCTGATCTTCACTCCCGTTTGCGCGCCATCGTCGCGCAGCGGATGCAAACGGATCCCGCCCATGATCTGGCCCATCTGGACCGGGTCTGGACCAATGCACAGGCAATTGCAGAGGATCATGTTGATCTGACGGTTCTATTGTCAGCATGCTATTTGCACGACCTGATAAACCTGCCCAAAAACGATCCCGACCGGCATCTTGCCTCGCGCCAATCCGCGCAAGCTTCAGAGCCTATTCTGAGGGATTTGGGCTTGGACGACCACCGGATTCGCGCCGCACAGCATGCAATCGAGGCGCATAGCTTTTCCGCAAATATTCCGCCGCGCTCGACCGAGGCGCGTATCCTGCGTGATGCAGATCGGCTGGACGCGCTGGGCGCCATTGGCATTGCCCGGTGTTTCGCCGTGTCCGGGGCTTTGGGCCGTGCGCTTTATGATCAGGATGACCCTTTTGCCCAGGAGCGCGCGTTGGACGATTTGAGCTTTGCCATTGATCACTGGAAGGTCAAACTGCTCAACCTTCCCGATGACATGCTGACCGAAGGTGGACGCGATCTGGCGCGCAAGCGGGTGGCCCAGATGCGCGGCTTTTTGGAGGTGTTGGCCCAAGAGGTCGGACACCCTCTGCCAGACAATTGGAAAACCGGCTGATTGGTACAATCCCGTCGTTGATCTTTCCGCAGCAAAGGCGCAGGGTCGCGCTCAATGGCACAATCCTTAACATCGCATCGACCCATGCTTGCCGTGGGGCTGAAACTGGCCGCTTTGCTTTTGTTCACGGCGATGTCTGCCCTGGTCAAAGCGCTGTCTGACGCGTTTCCAGCCGGTGAGCTGGTCTTTTTCCGCTCTCTTTTCGCCATTCCTGTGATCATCGCCTGGCTGATCTGGCGCGGCGAGTTGGTGCAGGGCTTTGTGGTCAAGAAACCTATGGGCCATTTTTGGCGCGGCGTGCTGGGAACCAGCGCGATGGGGTTGACCTTTACCGGCCTGAGCCTGCTTCCGCTGCCGGAAGTTACAGCTATTGGCTACGCCACTCCGATCTTTACGCTGATTCTTGCAGCTCTGATCCTGGGTGAGCGCATTCGCATGATCCGCATCGGGGCTGTTGCACTTGGTCTGTTGGGTGTTCTGATCATGATCTGGCCCCGGTTGGGCAGCACCCAGATGGAAGCTGCGGCAACTATTGGTGCGCTTTGTGTTCTGACCGCGACCGTTGCGCGGGCCTTTGTGCAGATCCACATCCGGCAATTGGTCAAGGTCGACCACCCCGCCGCGATCGTCTTCTACTTCTCGATGACCGCCAGTCTTCTGGCCAGCCTGACCGCCTTTTGGGGCTGGGTCATGCCGACACCAGAACAGGCTCTGATATTGGTCACAATGGGCTTGATCGGCGGAGTGGCGCAAATTCTGGTCACCTCATCCTATCGGTTTGGTCAGGCCTCGATGCTGGCCCCGTATGACTATGCAACGATGCTGTTTGCGATTTTCATCGGCTATGTCTGGTTCGACGAATTGCCGACAATGGCCATCCTATTGGGGGCGGCGCTGGTGATTGCGGGCAACATCGTGGTCGTCTGGCGTGAACACCAGCTGGGGCTTGAACGTGGCAAGGCGCGTTCTTTGACCGATCACAAACCGTGACTTTACCTTTCGCCAACTTCACCTAGGTTGGCCCGAACAGAGAATGAGGGTTCCCGATGAGCGACGCGCAGGATCACAAGGAAAAGATGCAGAAGGTGCAGGCCAAGCACCGCAAGAAAGTGTCCGAGGCCGTGGATCCGGGTCGAGGGCTGGTGCTGGTCAATACCGGCAAGGGCAAGGGCAAATCCTCGGCGGCCTTAGGGGTTGTGGTCCGGGCATTGGGCTGGGGTCAGAAAGTTGCCGTGGTGCAGTTCATCAAGGGAAAGTGGAAAACCGGTGAGCGCCGCTTTTTCCAGGAACGTGATCTGGTCACTTGGCACACGATGGGGGAAGGGTTCACCTGGGATACGCAGGACCGCGACCGCGATATTGCCGCCGCCACAGCTGCCTTTGGCAAAGCCTGCGACCTGATGGCCAGCGGTGAGTATGATCTGTTGCTCCTGGATGAGATCAACATAGCGCTGCGATACGAATACCTCTTGGTCGAGGACGTCATAAACGGGCTTGAGGCACGCTCGGAGAAGACCAGCGTGGTGCTGACGGGCCGGGATGCGCCGCAGGCCTTGCGCGACTATGCGGATCTGGTCACCGAAATGACCGAAGAGAAACACCCGTTTCAAGCCGGGATCAAAGCGCAGCGCGGTCTGGACTATTAAACGGAAAATGCCCCGGGTTGTCCGGGGCATTCCATGTGATGTTCTGTTTTGGCTTATGCGCGGCTTTGCGGATCCAGCGTTACTGACCAAAGCTCGGTATCGGCGCGGTCCATCAGACGCACGGTCATCTGCTGTGTCGCTCCGTCGATATCGACCAGACCAAAGAATTGCAGCCCCTCGCTGGGTGGCAGGTTCACGCCCTGACCCTCTTCCGGCGCTTTGACGAACTTGACCTCGGGCCCAAAGGTGCCATCCAGGCTGTTGGGACCGAAAGTGCCAGCGTGCAGCGGGCCTGAGACGAACTCCCAGAACGGTTCAAAATCCTGGAATTGGGCCTTGTTAGGGTCGTAATAGTGCGCGGCGGTATAGTGAACATCTGCCGTGAACCAGACCGTGTTGGTCACGCCGGCTGTCTTGATGAAACGCAGCAGATCCGCGATCTCAAGCTCGCGCCCCTTGGCCGGGCCGCTATCCCCATTCGAGATCGCCTCGGCCCCGGCTTGTTCTTTCCAGTTGTCCCAGACGATCAGGCCAATGGGCATGTCAGAGGCGATCACTTTCCAGGTGGCCTGCGACGATGCCAGTTCCTGCTTGAGCCATGCCAGTTGCTCGGCACCCAGAATGCGCGACTGATCGGTGATCTCATCCTCCATCGCCGGGCCGTTCGGGCCGCGATAGCTGCGCAGGTCCAGGAAGAAGACATCCAGCATCGGCCCGTACGAAATCTTACGATACACGCGACCGGGTTCAGCCGGGGTGATCCGCAACGGGGTCATCTCGTGGAAAGCACGACCGGCACGGGCTTGCAGCACGTGAACGGATTTTTCGCTATAGCGGTCATCCGAGATCAGATCTTTGGCGTCCGACCAGTTGTTGACGACCTCATGGTCATCCCATTGGAAGAAGGTCGGGCAGACAGCGTTCATGGCGCGGACATGGTCGTCCATCATGTTGTATTTCCACTGCGCGCGGAATTCGTCCAGCGTTTCGGCCACTTTGCGCTTTTCATCGATCAGGGTGGTGTTCTTCCAGATCACCTGCCCGTCTTTTTCCACCTCATCCTGCATTGGACCGTCGGCATAGATCGTGTCACCCGAATGGATGAAGAAATCCGGGCGGTGCTGCGCCATGGTGGCATAGGTGCGCATCCCATCGTCGTCGATGCCCCAGCCCTGACCGGCAGTGTCGCCCGACCAGGCAAAGCGGATATTGCGGCGCGAGGTGGGGGCAGTACGGAATTGACCGACAATAGGCTCTGATACGGCGTTGATATCGCTCAGGTCAGCGGCCACGAAACGGTAGAAGATGTCCTGATCCGAAGGCAGTCCGTCGATCAGCCGCTTGACGGCAAAATCGCTGTTGGGGATTGCGTCCATCGGTGGCAATTGGCGCGCGTCCGCAAAACTTTCGGTGGTTGAGACTTCCATCATCACACGGGCAGGGCGGTCTGTGCGGGTCCAGATCATACCCGAGGATGTATCTACGTCGCCCGACTGGACACCATGAGTGAAGACCGGACGCGATGCGGCTCGGCTGATGGCGGGCAGGGCCAGAGACGCAGCAAATGCTGTGCTTCCGGCCAGAAAGCTCCGGCGTGAGGGGCGAATGAGTTTGGTCATGAGGGCTCTCCTGGGTTGGGACCTTGGTTCAGGTCGCGCGGTTGGCGAGCGGAAAAGAGCCGCCATTTGTAAAACATTGGGCTCAGTTTCGTGAAAGTATCACAATGATCTTATGACAGTTGTGGATAACGCGTCTAGTTGTCGATGCCGTAGGTACGCCAAGGCGCGCGTTGCCCAGAATCAAAAACCCCCGCCGAAGCGGGGGCTGGTAAGGTTACGACCGGACCAGTTTTTCGTAATCTTCCGCGATCTCGCGGGTCAGGTCGCCGACCTCGAAGGTATACTCACCAATCTGGCCCACAGGGGTGACCTCGGCCGCGGTGCCGGTCAGCCAGCATTGCTCGAAATCGGCCATTTCTTCGGGTTTGATCCGGCGTTCATGTACGGTGATGCCTTTGTCTTTCAGCATCTGGATTACGGTCTGGCGGGTGATGCCGTTCAGAAAACAATCGGCCAGGGGGGTATGAACCTCGCCGTCTTTCACGAAAAAGACGTTGGCCCCGGTTGCTTCGGCCACGTAACCGCGCCAATCCATGAACAACGCGTCCGAGCAGCCTTTGGCCTCGGCCTTGTGCTTTGAGATGGTGCAGATCATGTAAAGCCCGGCTGCCTTGGCGTGAACCGGGATGGTTTCGGGGCTGGGCCGCTTCCATTCTGCGATGTCCAGCTTGGCCCCTTCGAATTTGGCGTCGCCATAATAGGCGCCCCAGGGCCAGACAGCGATGGCCATCCGCACTGGGTTTTTGGCTGACGCCACGCCCATATCTTCACCCGAACCGCGCCAAACCAGGGCACGCACATAGGCGTCCTGCAAACCGCTGGCTTTCAAAGCTTCTTCTTTTGCGGCTTCGATCTGGTCCACCGTGTAAGGCATCGGCATATCCAGTGCTTCGGCCGAAGCAATCAGGCGCTCGGAATGCTCGCGGCTTTTGAAGATCTTGCCGTTATAGGCGCGCTCTCCTTCGAACACGGAAGAGGCATAGTGCATTGCGTGGGTCAGGATATGCACATTGGCGTCGCGCCAGGGTACCAGCTTGCCATCCAACCAGATGGTTCCGTCACGATCGTCATATCCCGCCATGCTATCCTCCTGAACCGGCACGTTTTCCGATTGTTGCGTCATTTAGGTCCGTTTCGGACATAATGTTGCTCAAAAACTGCGATTCGATACCGCTGCGCCCTTGGAATGTCAATATCACTGACATAAGCTGAGGCGCAAAACCTACGAGGCAAACCATGTCTGATACCCGGCCCTCATCAGCCTTTGGCGGTGAAAGCCTTTTGTTTCTGACGGATGAGCAGCTGCGTCAGGGCATTGAGGCGATGTTCTTCGCATATCGCGGCTTTACCGCCGATCCCGATCGCATTCTGACCGAGATGGCCTACGGCCGCGCCCACCACCGGGCAATCCATTTCATCAACCGCGCGCCGGGCACAACGGTGAACAATCTGTTGGCGATTTTGGGTGTGACAAAGCAATCCTTGAACCGGGTCCTGCGCAGTCTGATCGATGATGGTTTGGTCGAAAGCCGGGTCGGAACAGTGGACAAACGCGAACGCCACCTATTTCTAACAGAACAAGGAAAGGCGTTGGAGGCGAAATTGTCAGATGCGCAACGTGCGAGAATGCGGGCAGCCTATAAGGATGCAGGCCCGGATGCGGTGGCGGGCTTTCGCAAAGTGCTTGAAGCGATGATGGATGCTGATATGCGTCATGCCTACACGAAATTGCGGGATACGACTTCATGAGCGAACAGGACGCCCATCTGCTGATCATTGACGATGATGAGCGGATCCGAGACCTCCTCAAGAAATTTCTGGTGCGCAGCGGGTTTCTGGTGACGTCAGCGCGGGATGCCGCACATGCGCGGCGGGTCTTGTCGGGGCTGGATTTTGATCTGATTGTTCTGGACGTCATGATGCCGGGCGAAGACGGTGTCAGCCTGACGCGGTCTTTGCGGGAAACGAATGCCACACCGATCCTGTTGCTGACCGCCAAAGGCGAGACCGAGCATCGGATTGCCGGGCTTGAGGCCGGTGCGGATGATTATCTGGCGAAGCCGTTTGAGCCTAAGGAGTTGTTGCTGCGGATCAATGCGATCCTGCGGCGCATGCCGGAAGCACCCGCGCAAGAGGCCATTGCAAAGATCCTGAACCTGGGCCCGATCCGTTATGACATCGAACGGGGCGAGATGTGGCAGGGCGAAGACCCGGTGCGTCTGACGGCAACGGAAAGCCAGTTGATGAAGATCTTCTCGGCCCAGCCGGGTGAGGCGATCAGCCGTGCCAAACTGGTCGAGGATCTGGGCCGCGACAAAGGGCAGGCGCAGGAACGGGCGGTGGATGTGCAAATCACCCGATTGCGCCGCAAGATCGAGCAGGATCCGAAACAGCCCCGTTATTTGCAGACCGTTCGTGGCGCGGGCTATATGCTGGCGCCGGATTGAGTGTGCCGCTGTGCGGCGATTTTTGCCTTCGGCGAGGATATTTTTAGCCAGATGAAGATGGGATCCCGATGACCACAGCGCTTTTGACCCATGCCGATTGCCTGAACCATGTCACGCCCGAGGGTCACCCCGAGCGAGTGGCGCGGTTGGAGCACGTGCTGCATGCGCTGGAGGGGTTGGAACTGAAGCGGGTCGCAGCGCCGATGGCGGCGGATGATGATTTGCTGAGGGTGCATCCCGAAAGCCATATTCGCGAGATACAATCAACGCGCCCAACCGAGGGCTATGCGCAGATTGACGGCGATACGTTAATGTCTCCCGGCTCGCTGGATGCGGCCTATCGTGCGGCAGGGGCGGCGGTTCGTGCGGTTGATCTGGTTCTGGGCGGCGAGGCGACGAATGCGTTTTGTGCCATTCGCCCGCCGGGGCACCATGCGGAATCCGAGACGCCCATGGGGTTTTGTCTGTTTGGCAATGCGGCTTTGGCGGCGAAGCACGCGTTGGATCATCACGGGTTGAACCGTGTTGCGGTGGTGGATTTCGATGTGCATCACGGCAATGGCACGCAGGATCTGCTGTGGGATGAGCGGCGCGCTTTGGTGATCACCAGCCAGCAGATGCCGCTGTGGCCCGGATCGGGCCGGCCCGATGAGACCGGAGCCTTTGAAACTGTTTTGAACATCCCTCTGGCCCCCGGAACAGGTGGTGGTGAGATGCGTGCTGCCTATGAAGCGCAGGCCTTTCCCCGTTTGCGAGCGTTCAAGCCGGAATTGATCATTATCTCGGCGGGTTTTGACGCGCATCAGGATGATCCTTTGGCCAATCTGAACTGGTCCACCGGTGATTTTGCCTGGATCACGGCCGAGCTATGCAAGATCGCCGATGAGCTGTGTCAGGGACGTATCGTCTCGACTCTGGAAGGCGGGTATGATCTGAACGCATTGGCCGAAGCGACACGCGCCCATGTGGAAGAACTGATGAAGGCAGCAAGATGACCGAGACCCCCGTTGATCAGATGACGTTTGAACAAGCGATGAAAGAGCTTGAGGCCGTTGTGGGCCAGTTGGAGCGCGGCGACGTGGCACTGGATCAGTCGATTGCCCTTTATGAACGTGGGGCGGCGCTTAAGAAACGCTGCGAGGACGAGTTGAAGCGCGCCGAGGAGAAAGTGGCCGCGATCACTCTGGACGCTGATGGTCAGCCCACCGGGACAACGCCTGTCGAAGGTCAGTAAATGTTTCGTGAAATTCTGGCGCAGGATGCCGCGCGTATTCAGGCCCAGTTCGATCTGGTTCTGCGGGCGCTGGACGATATCGAAGTGACACGTGCGATGGGGTATGCCACGCAGGGCGGCAAACGGTTGCGCGGGTTTCTGGTGTTGGAAAGCGCGCGTTTGCATAATGTTGATGTCGCGCGTGCGATCTGGCCTGCGACCGCGATTGAAGCCTTGCATGCCTATTCCTTGGTGCATGACGATCTGCCTTGCATGGACGACGATGACCTGCGCCGTGGACGCCCCACTGTGCACGTCAAATGGAATGACGGGATTGCTGTGCTGGCAGGGGACGCGCTGCAAACCTTGGCGTTTGAGCTTTGCACACGACCAGAGGTCGGAGGGGCTGAAACTCGCGCTGAATTGGCTCTAACACTGGCGAAAGCCAGCGGTGCTCAGGGGATGGTTCTGGGGCAGGCCTTGGATATCGCGGCTGAGACTGCGGCAGAGCCTTTGACCTTGGACCAGATCACCCGGCTGCAAGCGGGCAAGACCGGCGCTCTGATCGAATGGTCGGCCTGCGCGGGTGCGCGGTTGGCACAGAGCGATCCGGCCCCCTTGCGCCAATATGCCCAAGCGCTTGGCCTTGCTTTTCAAATCGCTGATGACATTTTGGATGTAGTAGGTGATGCCGAAAAGGCCGGAAAGCGGCTGCAAAAAGATGCCGACGCGGGCAAGGCAACCTTTGTTTCGCTGTTGGGTCTGGATGCGGCCAAGTCTCGCGCTGCCGAGCTTGTCGATCAGGCCTGTGCCGCGCTGGACAGCTATGGCCCCAAGGCAGAAACCTTGAAGCAGGCTGCCCGCTTCGTTATTGCCCGGGACAGCTAAGCCAGGAATGCCAAATGTCTGACCGCCCGAATACGCCTCTGTTGGACCTTGTGAACCGCCCTGCGGACCTCAAGCAGTTTTCAGACGCGCAACTGCATCAGCTTGCCAGTGAATTGCGGGCCGAGACGATCTCGGCCGTGTCGGTCACGGGTGGACATTTGGGTGCCGGGTTGGGTGTGGTCGAGCTGACCACAGCGCTGCACGCCGTGTTTGACACGCCGCGTGACAAGATCATCTGGGATGTTGGCCATCAGTGCTATCCGCACAAGATCCTCACCGAACGCCGTGATCGGATTCGAACATTGCGGATGAAAGACGGGCTAAGCGGGTTCACCAAACGCAGCGAAAGCCCATATGACCCCTTTGGTGCGGCGCATTCCAGCACGTCGATCAGCGCGGCGCTGGGCTTTGCCGTGGCGCGGGATCTGGGCGGTGTCACACCCGAAGGGCTGGGCGACGCGATTGCGGTGATCGGTGACGGCTCGATGTCGGCGGGCATGGCCTTTGAGGCGATGAACAACGCGGGCCATCTGAGAAAACGCCTGATCGTAATCCTGAACGACAATGAGATGAGCATCGCGCCGCCGGTGGGGGCCTTGTCGAACTATCTGTCCCGGATCTATGCCGAAGAGCCGTTCCAAGATCTGAAAGCCGCCGCAAAGGGTGCGGTGTCGCTGTTGCCGGAACCCTTCCGCGAAGGCGCCAAGCGCGCCAAAGAGATGCTGAAAGGCATGGCTGTTGGCGGAACCTTGTTTGAAGAGCTGGGCTTTTCCTATCTCGGCCCCATTGACGGGCATGATATGGACCAGTTGCTGCCGGTTCTGCGTACGGTCAAAGCGCGCGCGACCGGGCCGATCCTGATCCATGTGCTGACCAAGAAAGGCAAGGGATACGCCCCTGCCGAGCAGGCGCGCGACAAGGGCCATGCGACGGCCAAGTTCGACGTGGTCACGGGTGAGCAGAAAAAGGCGCCTTCAAACGCACCGTCTTATACTTCGGTCTTTGGCAAGACGCTGGTCGAAGAAGCCGCGCGGGATGACAAGATCGTTGCGGTCACCGCCGCGATGCCCGATGGCACTGGGCTGAACCTCTTTGCCGAACGCTATCCGTCCCGCTGTTTCGATGTGGCCATTGCCGAGCAGCATGGTGTAACGTTTTCGGCTGCACTGGCCGCTGGCGGGATGAAGCCGTTTTGTGCGATCTATTCGACCTTCTTGCAGCGTGGCTATGATCAGGTGGTTCATGACGTCGCCATTCAGCGCCTGCCTGTCCGCTTTGCCATCGACCGTGCAGGTCTGGTGGGCGCGGATGGGGCGACCCATGCGGGTTCTTTCGACATTGCCTACCTCGCCAACCTGCCGGGCATGGTTGTGATGGCCGCCGCGGATGAGGCTGAACTGATGCATATGGTCGCCACCGCCGTGGCCCATGACGCGGGGCCCATCGCCTTCCGCTATCCGCGTGGCGAAGGCGTTGGTGTTGATCTGCCCGAACGTGGCGAAGTGCTGGAGATCGGCAAGGGCCGCATGATTCAAAAAGGCGCGCGTGTGGCGCTGCTGTCTTTTGGCACCCGCCTGTCCGAGGTGCAGAAGGCCGCCGAGGCTCTTTCGGCCCGTGGCATTACGCCTACCATCGCCGACGCGCGATTTGCCAAACCATTGGACCGCGACCTGATCCTTGATCTGGCCAAAGATCACGAGGCGCTGATCACCATAGAAGAGGGCGCCGTGGGCGGGTTTGGCAGCCATGTCGCGCAGCTTTTGGCCGACGAGGGCGTCTTTGATCGCGGGTTGAAATATCGCTCGATTGTGTTGCCGGATGTGTTTATCGACCAAGCCAGCCCCGCCGACATGTATGCGGTGGCGGGCATGAATGCCGAACATATCGAGGCCAAAGTCCTCTCGGTTCTCGGTATCGCCACCATCGGTGAAAAACGAGCCTGATACAGCGAGATTGGCGCCTCAGTCGCCAACCGTGTTGATCAAGCTCTGCGCGCGTCTGAGGCCCGCGATCACATGGTTTTGCCCTCGTGTCAGTTCAGTGCGCGAAAAGCCCTGAAGCGTTTCTGCGCGCGTGGCGATCTTTGTCGCCTCTTCCAGGGCGGGCAGAGGTGGGATCGTCAGGGCCGGATCATGGCGGAACCGATCCGAGCGGTTGAAATTCAAAGGCACCAGAATGCGCGCAAGGGCCTGGATCACCTGATTGGCAGCCGATTCCGGGATCGCCCCGCTTTGGGCGCGCTCATAGAACGCCTCAAGGTCGGCCAGTAGGGCGGCGATGGCTGTTGATGTTCTGGACAGGTCAAAATGATCAGCCGCTTGCGTCTGATAGTCCGCGATGGTCGCCTGAAACTCGTGCATCGTGGCGCGCCAGTCCATGGGCAGGATGCCCGCATTGGCGTTGCGGAAGACGGCAAGTAGATAGACTTTGATATCGCGCAGCAGAATGTCCTTATCGGCAATCTCGAGCGTATCGTTTTCCGTATGCCACGCGATGTTCATGCCGCAGCCGCCGACCGCATAGTATCCCAACTCTTCCCGATGGGCGTCGGTCATGGCAGAGGACAGCATCAGATAGCTGGAGATGCCGATATCGTTGAACGAATAGTCCCCCGCGCGATGCGGACGTTCGGACTGGAGCGTTTTGCCGGCGACATCCTTGATGACCTTCGCCAAGAAATCATGCGCTTCGGACATGACCGAGACATTTATGAACTCGGTGGCCCAGCGGCAGCCGGGACTGTCGCAATTCACCTGCGCGACGCAGTTTTCATCGAGGTCCAGCGCAAACGTATCCGAATACCAGGTTGATCCTGCGTATCGCCCGGTCGAATGGCCTGGCCACCAACAGATCTTGACCGTGCGCCGCAGCTTGTCACGATTGGCCCAAAGGACGCGCGCGATCTCCAACATGGTCGCGTCGCCCGTGGCATTGTCGCCGACGCCCACATCCCAGCTGTCCAAATGGCCATGGAGCAGCACGTATTTTTCTGGCTCTTCAGAGCCGGTGATCGTGATTTCGGGTAGTTTCGAGGTGAACCAACCCTCTTCCATCTCGGTAAAGATCGTGGCCTCACCTCCGGCTTTGGCAATCTCGATCAGCGCCTTGCCGCTCTCCATATTCACCGCTGCTGCTGGGATTGCGGGCTTGCGATGTAGGTCACTTGCACTTGGGA
The DNA here is from genome assembly GCF_013031565.1 of Ruegeria sp. HKCCD7255. Taxonomy (NCBI): domain Bacteria; kingdom Pseudomonadati; phylum Pseudomonadota; class Alphaproteobacteria; order Rhodobacterales; family Roseobacteraceae; genus Ruegeria; species Ruegeria sp. HKCCD7255. Next base: position 528,126 of record NZ_WQAG01000001.1, read on the forward strand.
TACCCCAGATAGTGGTGCAAATCCCCCAATGGATATCAACGCCGGGATTGATGGCGATGACGCCCACGGCACCGCAGCCTTCCATCAAAGAAATGATGGCGGGGCTGGCAAAGCCTTCGGTCAGGACAATTTTGCCGCGCACACGGGCTTCCATCTCGGGCCCGGCCTCAAGCTGGCTTTCGAACGCATCCTCTTCGTCCATATTCGTGGTGCCCCGGATATAGACCAGCGGGCCACTAAAACCGTCCGGCGCATTGGCGCTGAATGCCGGAGGTTTGGCACGATAGGTCACGCCTTGTGCTTCGACCCGTGCCTCTCCGGGTAAGCTCAGGAAAAGCTCGGGTTCGCGTACGTTCACTTCGACCCCGTGTTTGGTCAGTCGTTCGACCACCTCATCCATACCGCGATTTACGTCGTTGGGATGCTCGCGCTTGAAGGTTGCGAAACTCTCGACCAGAGCCCAGGGCTCATCAATCGCGACCTGGTCAAGCAATGCGGTTTCTTCGGGGGTCATGGGGATCTCCAATGTTTTATTGAGTGAAACTCAGTAGCGTTGAATAAAACATTGACGAATAAATTGATTCCGCGCAACGCCCCCGTCCAGGAGGTGCGTGTGAAAGAAAAGTGGAAAGTGCCTAAAACTTGAGCACGTGCCCGGATCAGCCCAATGTCAGCTTTTCCGAGATCTCATTCGCGGCAGTGAGCGCCTTTTCGATATAGCTTGCACGCCGCACCTCATCGAGCCGAACCGACGCACCCGCCACCGACAGGCCTGCGATAATCTCGCCGGCACTGTTCTTGATCGGCGCTGCGATCGAAAAAGCTCCGTCATCCAGATCATTGATCGCCACGTTGTACCCATTGGCCCGGATCAGCAGCAAAACCTCGCGCAACCTGTTCGGGTCGGTGATCGTGTGGGGGCTGAATTGTTCAAGCTTGCTGGCCAGAACACTGTCGCGAATACTGGGTTCGGCATAGGCCAGCAGCAGCATCGAAGCGCCACCAGCATGGAGCGGTCCGCGCCTGCCTGGTTGGGCAAATAGCCTTATACTATGCAGCCCTTCGCGTGTTGCGATGGCAACAGAAGAGGTGGCCTCGCGGATCACGAGGTTCACGTTTTCACCCGTGTCGTCACGCAGGGCGTCCATCACCGGACGGGCAACTTGTAACAGCGCGCCTTCGCGCCCAACGCGCTCACCCAAAAGCGCCACGCGATACCCCAGCGAATAGATCGCGCGCTCTTCATCGCGTTGAACATAGCCATCTTCTTCCAGCGTTTGCAAAAGGCGGAACACGATCGATTTCGTCAGCCCAAGCTTGTCGGCCAAAGCCGTTGCGCCGATGCCGGGAGTCTCGGCCAACGCCTCCATCACGCGCAACGCGCGTGCCACGGCGTCGATGCGATAGGATTTGCGGTCATTTCCGGCTTCTACAGTTTCCTGCGACATGGATTGCTTTGACGCCCTTGCTTTTAATCGAATCTGTGTTTTACTGAATGAACGATAGCAAACCTGTTTCAGTGAGTAAAACAAAAAAGAATCCCATGGCGGTGACGTCAATGGGAGGCCACGGGAAAGGTACTGCACAATAGGCGGCGGATAATCGACCGTCACTATCGAAACAGCCCGCGTGCCCGTGGGCCAACCAACGGGAGAATGACCTTGAAGACTCTTGTTAAGGCCGCTGCAGGGGTAGCTGTCGGAGCATCGCTCTGGGCAGCAACCGCCAGCGCACAGGACCAAATCCGAACCATCGAACTTTTGACCCGACCGCAAGCCGCTCAACCGGCCGAGTTTCAGGCGATCCAGCTAATCGCGCAGGAATGGCGCAAGCTGGGGCTGGATGTGAATGTAAATGTCATGCCTTGGTCCCAGATGGCTGATGCTGTCTGGTATAACCGTGACGATTGGGATGTAACTGCGTGGCAGATGACGGGACGGCCCGAGCGGTCTGACCCGGATGAGATCATCTTCAACCTGTTCCATTCGTCTACGGCAGAGAACGGGTATAACTTCATCGGATATGAAAACCCCGAATATGACGCTCTGGTCGAAGAACAGCGCGTAACGGTCGATCCCGAAGCGCGTCAGAAACTGGTGTTGCGAGCACAGGAAATTCTGGATGCCGATCAACCCAACATGATGCTGGTTCACCCGCAGCAGGCTTTTGCCTTTGATAAGACCGTGTTTGACCCTGCAACCGTCGTGGATCAATCCGGCATCGGCATCCGCAGCTATTGGACCTGGCTGGAGCTGACACCCACCGGCGACCAGAAAGACATCATCGTCAACAGCTCGGACAATGTGATTGCGGTTAACCCGCTTTATATCTCGGGCGTGACAGACAACTGGCTGACCGAGTTGATTTATGACCGCCTGTTCCGGGTTGGTCCTGATGGTCTTCCGCAGCCTTGGGCTGCCGAAAGCTATGAATGGCGCGATGACACGACCATTGCGATCACGCTGCGCGACGGTTTGACCTTCCATGACGGCAAGCCGGTCACGGCCGAGGATGTGGTGTTTTCCTACGCGGCCACCACAGGGGGCGAGGCCCCGATGTACGCGCCATTTGGCAGCAATGTGGCCAGCGTTGACGTCGAAGGGGACAACACGATTGTCTTTTCGCTGAATACGCCTTCGGCCTCGTTCCTGACGTCAAGCCTGGCCAAGATCAACATCATCCCGAAACATGTGTGGGAACCGGTCCTGGCGGATCTGTCCACAAAGGATGAGAATGCGGAAAGCTATCAGGAAGATACTCCCATCGGGTCTGGTGCCTATAAGTTTGTTCGCTGGCTGCCGAATGAGGAAATCGTGCTTGAGGCCAATGCAGACCATTTCAATGCGCCCAAGGCCGAACGGTTCATCCTGCGCCTTGTGCCCAATGCCGAAGCCGCCCTTGGGATGCTGCGTTCGGGTGAGTTGAACTTCCTGACCGACTTCCAAGGCGACCCACAGGTTCTGCTGGATGCGGCTGAACAGGATGGCGATCTCGAGGTGGTCTCAACCGTTGATATCGGTTTCCGCTATGTGGCCTTCAACCTGCGCCGCCCACCGTTCAACGACCCTGCATTCCGCCGAGCGCTATCCGCAGCGGTGGACCGGCGCCTGATCGTGAACGCAGCGTTCAAGAAATTCGCTGTCCCATCGAACTCGGTCGTGTCCCCTGCGCTGGAATACTGGCACGCGAGCGATGTTGTCAGCGGGTTTGAAGCAGGCAGCGATGTGGCCAAGGCGATCCTGGAAGAGGCTGGCTATGGCGACATCGGTGATCGGCTGACTTATCCCGACGGTGTGACGGAAACACTCGCGGACTAACGCCTGTCGGCATGGCGCGGCGGGTAACTGCCGCGTCATTTTCTTAACATTAGACCCTATTGGGCCCCTCAGGACCAGCGATGAGCACCCTCAAGCCTTTCCTTATACGAACGCTGCAGCTTTTGCTTGTGCTCTGGGCGGTCGTGACGATCCTGTTTTTGATGTTTCGGCTGATGCCCGGCAATCCGCTGGCCGCCTATATCGACCCGACCTTCACAGCCGAACAGCAAGAGGCGCTTATTCGTCAGTTCGGTCTGGATAAGCCACTCTGGCAGCAATATTTCACCTATCTGGGCAATCTTTTGCAGGGTGAGCTTGGCGATTCCTTTCGCTACCGCACCCCTGTGGCCGAGCGTATTTTGCTGTTGCTCCCCAATACTCTGATCCTGACGTTTTCATCCCTGATCGTGGCCTATACCTTCGGCATTCTCGCCGGTGCCTGGCTGGCGTGGAAGCGCAACTCGCGGTTCGAGGCCGCGGCCTTGCCCGCCGTTCTGGCGACCCGCGCCATGCCCGAGTTCTGGCTGGGCATGGTCTTGCTTGCTATCTTCTCGTTCTCGCTTGGGTGGTTTCCCGCGGGTGGAACCCGTTCGGCGGGCACCAGCTATGACAGCCTTTGGCAGCTTTATACCTCGGCCAATTTCCTGTCTCATCTGTTCCTGCCGATGATGACGCTGGCGATCTATTCGCAAGGCCTGCCGCTGCTTTTGATGCGTTCGAACATGCTGGACGTGATGAAAGAGGATTTCGTCACCATGGCCAAGATCAAAGGCCTGTCGCCCTCGGCTGTGGTGATCCGTCATGGCGCGCGCAATGCGTTGCTGCCGGTGATGACGTCTTTTGCCATCGCGGTCGGCTATCAGTTACAGGGCAATGTGGTGGTTGAAAGCGTATTCTCTTGGCCGGGTCTGGGCCGAGAGCTGGTAAATGCCGTTGCAGCTTCGGACTACCCTCTGGCACAGGGGGCGTTTTTGATGATCGCCATTGTGGTGATCACCATGAACCTGATCGCCGATCTGCTTTATACCTTCCTGGACCCAAGGATTTCTCATGCCTGATACGACGATCAAGGCGTCTTCGGGTGTGGCGCGCATTTTCGAAGCCATCAAACTGCCGGTTGGCGACCCATTTGCGTTGGCGGGGCTGCTTATCTATGCGCTGTTTATCGTAACAGCACTGGCTGCACCGCTGATCGCGCCCTATGACCCGACCGAGATCCTCTATACCGCTGATTACGACCTCGCCTCGGACCTTTTGCCGGGACAGGAGGGGCATATTCTGGGCACCACATCGCTTGGGCGGGATATCTTTTCGCAGATTGTCTGGGGTGCGCGGTCGGCCTTGCTGGTTGGGTTCACAGCGGCCTTCATGGTTGCCTTTATCGGCTCGGTCGTTGGGCTGCTGGCGGGCTATTTCGGGGGTCATGTCGATGCGGTTTTGATGCGCTTGGCCGATGTGGCGTTTGGCATTCCGTTTCTGCCCTTCGTCATCGTGATCTCGGCCTTTTCCGAACCGTCGATCTGGAACACAGTTATTGCGATGGCTTTGGTTCTTTGGCGCGACACGGGCCGTGTGATCCGGTCACAAGTCCTCTCGCTTCGGTCGCGCGGATATGTCGAGGCTGCCCGCGTCGTTGGCTCATCCGATCTGAAGATCATCCTGCGCCATATAACCCCCAATATCCTGCCGCTCAGCTTTCTTTATGGCTCAATCGCCATTGGCTGGGCCATCCTGACCGAGGCGTCGATCAGCTTTCTTGGATTTGGCGACCCGGATGCGATCAGTTGGGGCTTTATGCTGCAGGACGCGTTTGCCAGCCAGGCGCTAGCGCGACAGGCCTATCACTGGTTCATTCCACCGGGCTTGGCGATCATCCTTGTCGTCAGCGCCGGGTTCTTCATTTCACGCGGGTATGAAAACCTGCTGTTCCCCAAGCTAGGTCGCTGAAATGGCTGAGACACTCCTTTCGATCCGCGACCTTTCCATCGCCTATGAGGTGGGGTCAAAAGACGTTGTCGCTGTTAGCGGCGCATCTTTTGACGTGCCGCAAGGCACCATCGTTGGCCTTGTCGGTGAATCCGGGTGCGGTAAGACAACGATGGCCCGCGCTTTGACCCGCGTGATTGCCGACAACGCGCGGATTGATGGCGGAGCGATGCAGTTCGACGGTCAGGATCTGGCGGCCTTGTCCGAACGCGACATGAACGCGCTGCGCTGGCGCGACATTTCCTTTATCCCGCAATCCGCGATGAACTCGCTCGATCCGGTCTATCGCGTGGAATACCAGATCATCGAGGTTCTGCGCGACCGGGGCGGGATGCGTAAGGCGCAGGCGCGGGCACGCGCCGTTGAACTGTTCGAGATGGTGGGCATTGATCCGGGCCGCCTGCGTGACTTTCCGCATCAATTCTCGGGCGGGATGCGTCAGCGCGCGGCGATTGCGCTGGCTTTGGCTCTGAACCCCAAGCTGGTTGTCGCCGATGAACCGGTGACTGCGCTGGACGTGATCATCCAGCGGCAGATCCTGGATCAACTGCGCGGGTTGCAGCGCGAATTGGGGCTGTCTGTCATCATGGTGACCCATGATATTTCCGTGGTGGCCTATATCTGCGACCGGACCGTGGTGATGTATGCGGGCAAGGTCGTTGAAAACTGCGATACCGCAACGCTTTTGAACGAACCGCTGCACCCCTACACCATGGGCCTGAAGAACGCGTTCCCCGATCTGCAATCTGCAGGCACGGGGGTTTTGACGCCTATCGCCGGCAGCCCTCCGGATTTGATTGATCCACCCAAAGGCTGTCGTTTTGCCGCGCGTTGTCCCTTTGCCACTGATCTGTGCCGCAACACCGAACCCGCGCTAACCGAGGCTGCGCCTGATCACCATGTCGCCTGCCACCGCGCCAGTGAGGCTGCTGTGCTGCGTGAAACTGCCAAAGATCCCGCGACATGGGGGGCAGTCGCATGACCGTACCTCTGATCCAGATGGAGAACGCCCAGCTTCACTACAAAATCGGTAATGCGATTTCGGCGATGATGGGCCTGCCAGCGACAGTCAAGGCTGTGGATGGCGTCAATTTGACCCTAAACAAAGGCGAAAGCGTCGGTTTGCTGGGGGAATCGGGCTGCGGCAAAACGTCGATGGGGCGCATCCTCGTCCGGCTGGAAGAGATCACAGGCGGGTCGGCGCAGTTTGACGGGCAAGAGATCAAGGATCTTTCGGGCGATGCGTTGCAGGCGTTCCGCAGCCGATCGCAAATGATCTTTCAGAACCCGTTTGACGCTGTGAACCCGCGTTACTCGATCCGCAAGACGCTGGAAGAGCCCTTGGCCAATGCCCGCATCCCACAGGCGGAATGGCAAGGCCGCATCGTCGAAGTGCTGGAGCTTGTGGGCCTGGGCGATCCGACGCAGTTTCTTGAACGCTTTCCGCATCAGCTGTCCGGTGGGCAATTGCAACGGGTGGTGATGGCCCGAGCGCTTATTCTAGAACCTGAATTTGTGGTCGCGGATGAGCCGGTCTCGATGCTGGATGTATCCGTGCGCGCCGGTGTTCTGAATGTGTTTCGCGATGTGCGCGACCGGCTGGGACTGACGGCGATCTATATCAGCCATGATCTGGCGCTGGTGCGTTATGTCTGCGACCGGACAATCGTCATGTATCTTGGCCGGATCATGGAGGACGGGCCAACCGAAGACATCGTGCACGCGCCGCTGCATCCCTATAGCCAGGCCTTGGTTGCTGCTGTTCCTACGCCCCATGTTGACCAAAGCCATGATCCCCTGCCCATCGGTGGTGGCGCGCCCGATCCGCGCAATCCACCTTCGGGCTGTGTATTTCGGGATCGTTGCCCCCGGGCGCAGGCGCGCTGTTCTGACGAAATCCCCTTGCCGCGCCCCATCGGAACACGCCGCGTCGCGTGTCATTTCGCCGAAGAATGATGCAGGCAGCGTCATATACCAGATCTGCGCCAATGCGCGCGAAGGGCCTATTAGGGCCTGTTTTCAACCTATCATACGGGAGAGGACCATGAACAAGCCGTCACGGCTCAGCGAAAAGGCGCTGTGCGATCCGGTCTCGCTTGAGATCATCCGCGGGGCGATTGCTGCCGCGCAATCCGAGATGGAAGCGCTGATCGAGCGCACCGCCATATCCGCCTTCATTCGCGAAAAAAAGGATTTCTATACCGCTTTGTTTGACGGCAACGGGACGATGGCGGTCGGCTCGATGGTGCCGATCTTTGGCGACATGACGCGGCCCGTGCTTGAGAAATTTCCGATGGAGACCATGCAAGAGGGCGACGTCTATTGGTACAATGATTGCTATGGCTCTTACGGTGCCATCTCGCATTCCAATGATCAGGTTTTGCTGGCCCCGGTGTTTCGGGACGGGCGCGTTTGCGCCTTTGTGATGAGCTGGGCGCATTTTGCTGATATCGGGGGTCTGCGCCCCGGATCGATCAGCCCGGATGCCACGGATATCTTCCAGGAAGGTGTGATGATCCCGGTCACAAAGATGATCGAGGCCGGTCACGTCAATCAAGCGGTTCTGGACATTTTTCACCGCAACTCGCGCTATCCTGACCAAAGTGAAGGCGACATGCGGGCGCTTATGGCCAGCGTCGAGCTGGGCGTGCGCCGGGTGGGTGAGATTCTCGACCGGTTTGGCCCTGATGTGACCGAAGATGCTTTGGCGCAGTTGTTGGAGCGCACCCGCAACCTTGTGCGCGACAAGATGGCCGAGACCTTCGACTATGGAACCCATTCCTTTACCGATGCGATTGACACGGATGGACATGGTAACGGGCCTTTCCATATGCGGTTTTCGCTGACGCGGGAAAAAGGGGCAGACGGTCAGGACCGCTTTACCTTTGACGCGCGCGACAGTGATGATCAAGCGCCTGGCCCGGTCAATTACCTGATGAATAAAGGGGTGCCCGGTATGGCGCTGGGCTTGTTCTACTTGGGGGGCGATCCCAGTCAGGTCTGCAACGCGGGTGGCCCCAATGCGCTGGACGAGGTGCTGTTTCGCAAGGGCAGTTTCCTGCAACCGGAATACCCGGCCCCGCTGGGTTTGCGCGGCTTGACCGCCATGCGGATGATTTCGGCGATGTGCGGCCTGCTCAACGCCGGTGGAGGCGAGGCACCTGCCGCTAATTCAGCCTATGTGGTCAATATCATGCGCGGGACATATCGTACCAAAAGTGGCGCGTTAGAGCCCTATTTGCTGGCCGATGGCATTGGTGTTGGCTATGGCGCGCGGGCAACGGCGGACGGGATTGATGCGGTCTATTTTGTTGCTCAGGAAAACTATCCGGTCGAGTTTCTGGAGGCCGGTTATCCGGTCACGATGCGCAGCTATGGGATCGTAGCGGATTCTGGCGGTGCGGGCCGGTATCGTGGCGGCTGTGGGATCGTGCGCGAATATGAGATCCTTGCCGAAGAGACCATGGTCGCCATCCGCATCGACAGCGTCAAGAACCCGCCCTGGGGCATTCACGGCGGTAAATCCGGCCGCCATGGCATTGCCATTGTGAACCCCGGTACACCGCAGGAACTGCGGCTCGATCCGCTCTCGGATGGAAATATGCTCAAACGCGGGGATATCTTGCGTATCGAAACAGGCGGCGGGGGCGGCTATGGCCACCCGTTCGACCGGCCTGCCGAGACCGTGTTGCAGGATGTCCTGAGCGGCTTTGTCACCGCTGATGCTGCGCGGGCCGAATATGGCGTTGTTGTCTCAGAGGATGCGATCGACGTTCCCGCCACCAACGCCTTGCGGGCCAAACGCCCCGAAACGCGCCGTTTTTACCGACAGGAGTATGTCGATGCCCTCGTCTGATATGTCCTTTGACCCGTCTTTTGCCGTTGCTGTCGATATCGGTGGGACCTTCACCGATATCTCGCTGATGGACAGGGTGTCGGGCGCGGTTTGGCGGGCCAAGACCGCCTCGGTGCCCAGTGACCCCTCGCAGGCGTTTATGACCGGTGTGAACATGGTGCTGGAACAGGCGGGCATCAGCGCGCAAGAGCTGTCAGGTGTACTGCATGGCACAACCGTTGCCACCAACATGATCCTTGAGGGCAAGGGCGCACGCACCGCCTTGGTGACCACGCGCGGCTTTCGCCACGTGCTTGAGATCGGGCGGCAGGACATTCCGCGCCATGCCAATCTGTTCACCTGGGTCAAACCCGCGCGACCCGTTCCGGCGGACCACATCCACGAGGTGGATGAGAGGATCGGCACCGGCGGGCATGTATTGCACGAACTGGATGAGTCCAGCGTCACCGCTCTGGTCGAAAAACTACGCGCCCAACAGGTCGAGGCTGTCGCCATCTGCCTGCTGCACGCCTATGCGAACCCGGATCACGAAAAGCAGGTGGCACGGCTGCTGCGCGCCGCTTTGCCCGATGTGGCGATCACCTGTTCCACGGATGTGCTTCCGGTGGTTCGCGAGTTCGAGCGGTCTTTGGCCACTGTTCTGAACGCAAATGTCATGCCCGGCGTGTCCACCTATATCTCACGGCTGGAAAACCGGCTGGCTGAGGCCAAGGCCAGCTCACCCTTGCTGCTGATGCAGTCAAATGGCGGTGTTGCAGGGACTGAGGCGATCCGAACCGCGCCTGCGCTTACGGCATTGTCGGGACCCGCAGCGGGGGTGGTTGGTGCCGTAGATGAAGCCGCGTCCTGCGGGATCAAGGATATCATCACCGTGGATATCGGCGGCACATCAGCCGATATCTGCCTGATCCGTGACGGGCAAGTAAACTTGACACAACAGGGCAAGGTGGGCGAATGGCCGCTTTCTCTGCCGATGGTGGATATGGTGACCATTGGTGCGGGTGGCGGGTCGATCGCGGCGGTCGCCAATAACACGCTGTCGGTCGGCCCCAATTCGGCTGGTGCGCGTCCGGGGCCTGCTGCCTATGGTCATGGCGGGGTCGAGGCGACGGTCACCGACGCGCACGTCACTTTGGGTAACCTGCCCCACGCGCTGCTCGGTGGTGCGATGTCACTGGACGTGGACGCCGCCAAAGCCGCCGTGACCAACAACGTCGCACGCCCCCTGGGGCTGACGCCCGAAGACGCGGCGCGCGGGATCCTGGCCATCATGAACAACAATATGGTGGGGGCGGTGCGTACGGTCTCGGTCGAGCGGGGCCATGATCCGCGAGACTTCACCTTGGTGCCCTTTGGCGGGGCGGGTCCCTTACATGGCTGCGCTTTGGCAGAACTGTTGGGCATTCGGCATGTCATGATCCCATCGGCCCCCGGGCTACTGTGTGCCGCTGGTTTGCTGGCCGCAGATATGAAGGCCGAATTTACCCGCGCACTGCCAATGCCGGGGCCTGTTGATCAGGATGCTGGCGACAAGATCCTGTCCGAATTGACCCAAGATGCCGTCACTTGGATGGAACATGAAGGCATCGCCCCTGATCAGCGCAGCCTTCAGGCGCGCGCGCTGATGCGCTTTCACGGGCAGGGCGGTGAGATCGCCGTGGATTGGGGTAGCACCGCGCAAGAGACCGAGGCCCGCTTTCGCGACGCACATACGGCATTGTATGGCTTCATACTGGACGCCCCGATTGAACTGGTCACATTGCGGATCGAGGCCGTTGGCAAAACAGAGCCAGTGGACAGCCCAAAGCTTGCGAAAACCGACCTGCCCGAACCCTTGCAGTTTCAAAAGGTGGTCTGGGAAGAGGGCGTTGTCGAAACACCGATCTATGACCGCGCCGCGCTGGGCGCTGAGGCGGTGATCAAAGGCCCGGCCATTCTGACTCAGCTGGACACCACAGCCATCATTGCCCCGGGCTGGGTGGCTACGGTTCATCCCTCGAGCGCAGTGCTGCTGACGAAAGAGACCACATGACCCAAACCCTGTTTGACCATATCGACCGAAATGCCGACAGCTTTGTCGAACGCGTCATGGAATATGTGCGGCATCCGTCGATTTCGGCCCATGATATCGGTATTCGGGATGTGGCGAACATGCTGGTCGCGCATCTGGAAGGTCTGGGGTTTGACGCAGGGCTTGTCGAGACACCCGGGCACCCGTTTGTGCTGGGGCACGCGACGGTTGACCCGCAAAAGCCGACGGTCCTTCTTTATGGTCATTACGATGTGCAGCCGCCCGATCCGTTGGATGCGTGGATCAGCCCTCCGTTCGAGCCGACACTGCGCGACGGCCGGATCTGGGCACGCGGCATCGGTGACAACAAAGGTCAGCATTTCGCACAGCTGCTGGCCATCGAAACGCATCTGGCGGTGAACGGCTCTTTACCCTGCAACATCATCTTCTTGCTGGAAGGCGAGGAAGAGATCGGTTCGCCGCAAATCGCTGATTTTGTGCGCCAGAACAGGGATCGTTTGCAGGCCGATCTCGTGGTGACCTCTGATGGGCCTCTGCACGAAAGCGGGGCTCCGGTGATCACCTTTGGTGTGCGTGGCGTGGCTTCGTTTGATCTTGTCGCCAAGGGGGCCGCGCGCGATGTGCATTCGGGAAATTACGGTGGCGTCGTCCCCAATCCGATCTGGACGCTGGTGCAATTGCTGGCCACGATGAAAGACCCCGAAGGCAACATCACCGTCGAAGGCCTGACCGAGCCGGTCATCCCGCCCACCAATCTGGAACGCGACGCCATCGCGCGCTTGCCCAATGACGAACAGGCGGTGATGGAGGATCTGAAGCTTGACCATATGGATGGTCCTGTGGATCGCCCCTATTGGGACCGGCTGATGTTTCATCCAACCCTGACGATCAACGGGATGCACGGGGGGTATAGCGGCCCGGGCAGTAAAACGGTGCTGCCAAATGAGGCCATTGCGAAATGCGATGTCCGGCTGGTCGAACCGTTGACCCCGGATTATGTCTTTGAACGGATTGAGGCGCATGTCGCACGTCACGCGCCCGAGGTTGAGGTTGTGCGGCACAATGGGATGTTGCCGTCAAAGACCCCGCTCGACAGCCCGTTTGCCAAACCTCTGCGCGAAGCGATTGTTGCCGCACGTGGAGTCGAGCCGTTGATCTATCCTACGGTGGGCGGCTCGCTGCCTGATTATGTCTTTACCAAGATCCTGGGCAAGGATGCTTTCGTCATTCCTTATGCCAACGCGGATGAGGCCAACCATGCGCCCAACGAAAACCTTGAGGTCGTTCGGTTCATCGACGGTATCAAGACCGGTGCTGCGGTTCTTGAGGCTTTGGGTCGATGTGAGGCCAACTCTGGATCAGCGACCCACTCCAAATAGACGCGCCGAGGTGGCCTGGTCGGCAACGATATTGGCGCCGTTCAGGGCATAGGCGGCATCCGATAGCAGGAATACCGCAAGCGCACCCATGTCGTCGGGCGTTGGTACCGTGCCATTGGCTTGCCAGCTTCGAAACATCTGGTCGATTGCGGGGTCTTCAGCGGCTGATGCCGCGCGTTCGGTCATTGTCAGCCCCGGTGACAGGCAATTGGTGCGGATTCCTTTTGGCCCAAGGCTCCAAGCCATGGCGCGGGTGGCCGCGACGATCGCACCTTTGGTGGCAGCGTAGCCTTCGAAGCCGTGATCCGTTGCGTCGGCATGGACCGAGGCGATATTGACCAGCGCACCTTTGGTGCCGTCCTCTGCCATGATCCGCGCGGCGGCCTGACAGCCCACCAGAACCGAGCGCTGGTTTACACGGTAAAGCTTGTCCCAATGGTCTATATCCGCCTCAAGGAACGGTGCCATTTCGGTTATGCCCGCATTGCTGACCAGCCCATCCAACCGCCCCTCACGCGCTCTGACGTCTTGAATGGCTTCGGTCAGGGCCTGGGCGTCGGTGACATCGACCTGCATGGCTTCGGCCCCGGCCTCGCGGATCCGCTGCAAACCGTCGGATGAGACGTCAAAACCGGTCGCGCGCGCGCCTGCGCCAATGACGGCTCTTAGGATCCCCAAACCGATACCCGCAGCGGCCCCTGTTACGATGATGACTTTATTTTCCAGTGATCCGCTCATTTGACCGCCCCTGCCGTCAGACCCGCAACAATACGTCTTTGGAAGATGATGAACATGACCAGCAAAGGCAACGAGCCCAGGACGGCCGCAGGAAACAGCATGTCGGGTTGCACGTTTTGATTGCCGACAAACCGATAGACCGAGATGGTCACCGTGAACTTGTCTTTGTCGGTCAGCAGTAGAAGCGGGTATGTGAAATCATTCCATACCATCAGCATGACAAACAGCGACAACGTGGCCGTAGCAGGCCCTAACAAAGGGCGAATGACGTACCAGAACACCTGCCAGTCTTTGCAATTGTCAAGCTTGGCGGCTTCGAGCAGCTCTTTCGGGATCGCTGCGATGAAGCCGACATAGAAGAACACTGCAAGTGGCAGGTTCAGCGCCGTGAAGGCCAGGATGATGCCTATGTGAGTGTCCAGCAGCCCGAGGTCGCGAAAGATCACATAGATTGGTGTGATCGTTACAAAATTCGGAGTTGCCAGGCCAAGCGCAACCAGCATGATGAACAGCCGCGAATACCGGCCTGTATTGCGTGCCAGCGGGAAAGCAGCCATCGATCCCAGAAGCGCCACAATGACCGTGACGGAAACCGTGATCCCGACCGAGTTCAAAACCGACCGCAGATAATTCATCGCCTCAAGCGCGTTTGCATAGTTCGACCAGGCAAAGCTTTTGGGCAAAGCAAGCGGTTGTTGAGCGATTTCGGTCGCGGTGCGAAAGGACATCGCGATCATGTAGAAAACGGGCAGCAGCATCGCCACGACCAGGCCGATGATTGCAGCATTCAAGGCAAACCGCCCGGTGGTTCTGGCAAGTTGGAGCATCACAGCTCCTCCTTGCGGCGAAGATACCAGTTTTGAATGACCGCCACAGCCACCACGATGACCAGCATGACAACCGACAGTGCCGAGGCAAAGCCGAAGCGGTAATTGCCGAACAGCTGCTCGATGATCTCAAGACTGAGGGTTCGCGTTGCCCCGTCCGGCCCGCCCCGCGTCATGATGAACGGTAGTTCGAACGTCTTCAGCGTACCGATGGTCGACAGAATGATGTTGATGGTGAACACCGGCGCCAGAAGTGGGATTTCAAGATATCGAAACCGCTGAAAGGATGAGACATTGTCAAGCCGCGCGGCCTCGTCAATGTCGCGCGGGATGTTGGCGTAGCCTGCCAGAAAGATGGCCGTGGTGTATCCGGTGAACATCCAGACATGGGCCACGGCAATGGCGTAGAGCGCCGTGGACGGATCACCCAGCCATCCCCGCGCCAGCCAATCCAGCCCCAGCATGTTCAGCATCGAGTTCAGGCCACCCGAAAACGGAGAATAGATGAACTGCCAGACATAGCCGACGACAACAAAGGACATCATCGCCGGTGTGAACAGGGCCGCTCGGGAAAAGTTGCGGATGGCGGGCAAGCGGTGCAGCAAGGCCGCCAGAACCAAGCCAGCCAGGGTTTGGACAGTCACCACAAAGGCCGTGAACTTGACGGTCACCCAAAGCGCCTCGGGGTATCGGCTGCGGCCTATAATACGTTCATAGTTCTTCAGACCGATATTTTCCGAAACGCCCACGCCCGTGAAGTTGGTGAAACTAATCTGGAACGTGAGCAATATTGGATAGACAAAGAACACGCTCAAAACAATCAGAGCGGGCAGGGTGAACATCACCGCAGAGCTTCTAGATACCATTGTCCTCGTTCCAGTGAGAAGACGCGTTAAAACGCGTCTTCAACTGCCTCGTCCCAACGTGTCAGAACGTCTTCGCTTGGCTTTGACGGGTCAAGCAGGAAACCGGTCAGGCTGTCCCAGATCTCACCCTCCAACGGTTTGGGCCATTGCAGCAGTGCAAAGGGATAATTGATGATACCGCCTGCGCTGCGCGCCGCATCATAAGGTGCGGCCTCGGCCGGGGTGCCGCTGGCACCGTCGTCAAAGGGCGAATAGGCGGATTCGGCATCCAGCATGACCTGAAGGTTCTCGGGCTGGGCAAACCAGTCTACGAAAGTGCGCGCGGCGTCTTTGTTTTCGCTGCCCGACGCGATGGACCAGCCGATGCCAAACAGATCAAGCGCGACGCCCGATGGTTGCGAGGTCGGGATCGGTCCGAACGCAAAGTTCAGCCCGTCGATCTGCTTGAACGCCGCGATATTCCACGCGCCCTGCGGCATCATCGCAAAATTGCCACCCTGAAATTCGGTCAGCGCCGTGCTCCAGGGATCCAGCCCCGCCTGCAGCGACGGATCAAAACAGCGGGCGTCAATCAGATCGCGGATCAGGTCGATCCCCTGGTTGAATGCCACGTCTTCGGCAAATTTCGCGTTACCTGATCCAAGCGAGGCCGCCGGGTTGGTTGTTGTCTCAAGCCCATTTGCGATCAGAAAGAGCGGTGCCTGAAAGCCGCCCGTAAAGATCATCGGGTTGATCCCCTCATCCGCAAGCGCACCGCAGGCTGATTTCAGTTCGTCCAATGTTGTGGGCATTTCTTCGACACCGGCCTGGGCCAACAGGTCCATATTGGCGAAATTTCCCATACCGATCACTTCGAGCGGCATGATGAAAGCGTTGCCATTCAAAGTCAGAGCCGCCTGCAGGCTTTCGGGAATACGCCCATACCATTCGGAATCTGTACCAAGGTTTTCCAGCAGACCGGCGTTGCCCCAAACCTCGACCAGCGGCATATCAGTCATCATGACGTCTGGTGGATTTCCGCCTTGCAGGCGCGGCGGAATGATCGTGTCGGTATCCAAGCGCCCGATGTAGCTGAGTTCGACATCAATATCGGGGTGTTCCGATTCGAATTTCTCGATCAGTTCGGCCAAACCCGCAGGCTCTGCCTCGTTGCCTTTCCAGGCGGTGACATCCAGTGTTACAGATTGACCAAAGGCCATTGTTGCAGTGACTGCCAATATCGAACTCGCAGCCGCCAAAGCCGAGCGCTGTTTCATGGTTTCCTCCTCGTTGGGATCCGCTGGTTGCGAATCTCTCGTCACGAAAATAGCATCATTTCTAAAAAATCGTCGATTATTTTTTTCATTTAGTATATATTGTGGTTCACACCACTGATAATCTGTTTTGAACTGAAGTTGGTGTGCCTTATGGTATATGCCTGCGGAAAATCGGGCCACAAATACTAATGAAGCGGAGTGCGTATGACGATTGAGCTGAAAACAGGCGACGAACAGACGGCCACGCTTTACCAGGCAATACTCGACGATATTTCCAGTGGAAGGCTTGTCGGCGGCCAGCGTTTGAAAATCTCGGCACTGGCTGATCGGTTTGGTGTCAGTGCAAGCCCGGTGCGCGAAACGTTGCGGCAGATGCAAGGCGAGGGCTTTGTCGAGATCCACCCCAATCGCGGCGCTACAATCAAACTGGCCGATGCCAGCACGATCCAGAATATCTTTGAGGTTCTTCAGCTGCTAGAGCCTTACTTCGTCAGTTGGTTCGCCGAGCATGCCCGCCCTGAGGACGTCGCGCGACTGAGCGAAATTCAAGAGAAAATTCGAACCTGCGGTGACGGCAACATGCTGAAATTCCGCAAGCTTGATTTGCAGTTTCACAGCGTGATCTGTCAGCACCATTATAATGACGTTGCCGCTGAAACATGGAAACGACTGCGCACGGCGCTGAACGTACACGCTGCGCCTCTGCGCATCAGTCAGGGGCGGTTGCGGAACATTCTGAAAGAGCACGATGATCTGATCGAAGCGTTTCGTCAGAATGATCCGGAACAGGCGGATCGGGTGATCCGCACCCATGTGGACGGGTCGTTTGTGCAGATGTCGCAGCAAATGCGCGCCTTGGGGCTGTGACCTCGGGTCTGAGTACCCGGATGTGACGGCTCGCGCCGCGGATTCTCTAACTTTGACCGGCTGATTTTTGCCTTTGTGCATTTTAAGTCGATTATTGCGAAAAAATCATCGACGATTTGTTATGTTTCATAGTATTGTTTTTAGCATTCGATTCGACGAACTGGGGAGGAGTGACGGTCGTGGGTAGCCTTGGGCTCTTTGAACACGGCAAGCAGGTCGGGTAATGCCAACGGGCCAACCGAACGTATTGCTGATTACGACGGACCAGCATCGCGGCGATTGCATGGGCTATGGTGTGCGAGGTGTGAAAACACCGCATATCGATCGTCTGGCAGCGACCGGGACACGGTTCGATACCTGCATCACGCCCAATCCAATGTGTCAGCCCGCGCGCGCGGCAATTCTGACGGGCAAGCTGCCTTATTCGAACGGTGTGCGCGACAACGGGCGCAACCTGGATGAAGCTTTGGGGCAAGACGGGATGGGTGGCGTGTTTTCACGCGCCGGGTATCAGACCCATTTCATCGGCAAGGCACATTTTTCATCAAATGAGACGTTTGACGCAACCGGACGTCCAGAATGCTATACTTCGACCGCAGATTTCCCGGCAGATTGGTGCGGGCCGTACTTCGGATTTCAACATGTTGAACTAACCCTGCGGCCGCATCATCACTGCGCGTGGAACGATCCCCCCTATACGTTGCATTTCGAGAACTTTCTGAACGGTGACGGGCTTGGCCGTGCGCGTTGGCAGCGTGCGAAAGAGCAGGCGCCGCCGGCTACAGATCATCCACAAGCCTGGCGAACCCCTCTGGGTGATCGCTGGCAATCCACAACCTGGATTGGTGACCGCGCTGTGGATCTGATCGAGAACAAGGGTGAAAAGCCCATATTTTCCTGGATTTCCTTTCCTGACCCGCATCCGCCGTTTCTGGCCTCGGAGCCTTGGTCGCAGATGTATGACCCGCAGGACGTCGTCATCGCCGAAAGCAGATCGCGAGATCTTGAGGGCCGCCCATGGTGGCACAGCGCCTTCTTGAAACACCGGCTTGCAGGCGATGTTGAGCGCGAAAATGCGGAAGGTGGTAAAAACTGGAGCGATATGGGCCGGCTGGACGAGGCCGAATTGCGGCAGATCACGGCGATTTACTTCGGCATGATCTCGGCAGTTGATCATCAGGTCGGTCGGATCGTCAAAGCACTTGAGGACATGGGCGCGTTAGAAAACACCATTATTGTTTTTGCCAGCGACCATGGCGAATGGCTGGGGGATCATGGGCTCTTGCTGAAAGGGCCGATGCTCTATGATGGGTTGCTGCGTGTCCCTCTGGTGATTGCGGGGCCCGGCGTCCCGCGCGGACGGGTGATCGACGACCCGGTCTCGACCCTGGATCTGCGATCGACGCTGGCAGAGCTGGCTGCAATCGACGCGACGGCAGGCAATGGGCGTTCGCTGGTGCCCGTCATGACCGGCGCGGAACGCCGTGACTTTGCTTTGGGCGAATGGGAAGTCGATGCGGAACGCAGTGGTGTTTCTCTGGACCTGCGCACCGTCAGAACGCGTCGCCACCGGATGTCGGTTGATCTGAGCACCGGTGCAGGTGAGCTTTACGATTTCGACACCGACCCCACTGAGACAACCAACCTATGGTCCGATGCGTCGCACAGACCGCTGCGCGATGAGTTGATGGACATGATCCACAGCCGACCAGACGACATGATTCCGGCAGCCCCACGCGTGGGCTGGCATTGAGAAGGACATGGAATGACTAAGATTGCCGCAATTGAACCTCTTTTGGCCCGGGTCGGGATCCGTAACCAGCTTTTGGTCAAAGTGACGACCGAGGACGGTTTGTACGGGTGGGGTGAATCGGGTCTTTCCTGTCGTGAAGGCCCTGTTGCGGCGGCTGTCGAACATTTTGCCGAGTTTCTCGTTGGCAAGGATTCCCGGCAGATCGGGCGCATTTGGCAGGAAACCTATCGCAGCCAGTATTTCGAAGGCGGTCGCGTTCTGACCGCGGCAATGTCTGCCATCGACATCGCCCTTTATGACATTCTGGGCAAACGCCTTGGCGTTCCTGTGTATCAGCTTTTGGGTGGTAAACAGCGCGATGAAATCCCCACCTTCCCAAGTTGTCAGGGCCGAAACGTCGAGGAACTGCTCGGCAAAGCCAGAGTTCTGGTGGACGCTGGCTGGGATTGTCTGCGCATCTACACTGGCGAGTTCGACGGGAATGGTGAATTCGACCCAAGGCGCAATCTGAACCGCGCTGCAAACGAATTGATCGCGTTGCGCAAGGAGTTTGGTCCAGAGCTTTGTATTGGCATTGACATGCATCACCGGCTTTCGCTGGCCGAGGCCGCCGACTTCTGTGCGCGGCTGCCTCAGGGTACTTTGAATTTTCTGGAAGAGCCCATTCGCTCGCAGACGCCGGACGCCTACCGCACGTTGCGTGGCATGACGAATATTCCGTTCGCCATCGGTGAGGAGTTTTCGTCGAAATGGGAGGCGTTGCCCTATATCGAAGGCGGCCTGACGCAATATATGCGGCTCGATATCTGCAATATTGGTGGGTTTACCGAAGCCATGAAAGTCGCGGGCTGGTGCGAGGCGCATTACGTCGATCTGATGCCCCATAACCCGCTTGGCCCGGTCTGCACTGCGGCCACGGTTCATATGGCCGCAGCGGTCGCAAATTTCAGTTGGGTCGAAACCAGGCAGGCTCAGACAGAGTCCCTGGGTTTTCACGACCCCGAGATTTTCCCGGTTCAAGTTCCGCTGGAAGGGATCACCTACAAAGTGCCGGATCGACCCGGTCTTGGCGTCGAGGTGGACGAAGAGAAGGTTCGAAACTCGAAACCCGAACATGTCGAGCCGCCGCATCTGTGGCGGCCCGATGGGTCTGTCACCAACTGGTGACACACACGCATTAGGAGGAGGAGAAAAAGATGAGTTTGGATTTTGGACATTTACGTCCGTTGGTTACGGCGCTTTGCCTGACCGCAGCGGGTACGCTGCCGGCTTGGGCCTATCAAGAAGCGCCGGCGCTGGCCGAAAAAGTGGCAGCGGGGGAGTTGCCACCGGTTGAAGAGCGGATGCCCGATGAGCCGATGGTGATGGAAACGCTCGACAGCATTGGCGAATATGGCGGCACCCTGCGCCGCGCCATCCTTGGGGGCGGTGATCAGCACAACATCCTGCGCCAGATCGGAACCGAACTTCTTGTGCGCTGGAGCCCCGATTGGAGTGAGGTGAAACCCAATATCGCCAAGAGCTGGACGGTGTCGGATGACGCCACGACCTATACGTTCGAACTGCGCCCGGGCATGCGCTGGTCGGATGGTGAGCCCTTTACCGCCGACGATATCATGTTCTGGTATGAAGTGTTTCTGGACGAAAGGCTGACGCCGTCGAAGCACGCGAATTTCGTTGATGCCGGCGGTCCGGTGCAGGTCACAAAGCTTGGGGATTACACGGTTGAATTCAAATTCAACGAACCGAATGGTCTGTTCCTGCAGGCACTCGCCTATGGGTTCGGCTACCCGCCCGTAGTCTATCCCAAACACTATCTGAGCCAGTTCCACATCGACCACAATCCCGATGTTCAGGCGCTTGTGGATGCCGAACCGGCAGCGACCGATTGGGTTTCTCTGTTCAACCTTAAAGCGGGCCCGATGCATACGCCGCTGTTCTGGCAGAACCCGGATCGCCCGACATTGCATCCGTGGAAGGTGAAAAACGCCTATGGCTCGGTCGACCGTGTTGTGGCCGAACGGAACCCCTATTTCTGGAAGGTCGATGAAGAAGGCAATCAACTGCCCTATATCGACGGCCTGACCTGGGATCAGGTCGAAGACGCCGAGACCATACTGTTGAAAGCCTTCAACGGTGAGATCGACTATATGGCGCGTCATATCGGTCGCCCGGTGAATCTTGCCGCTCTGACCGATAACAAAGATCGTGGCCAGTATGGCTTCTTTCAGGTCGGAGACATTCCCGGCAGCCAAACCGCCTTGCTGTTGAACCTCAACAACCCCGATCCGGTGAAAAACGAGATCGTCAACATGTTCGAGTTCCGCCAGGCGCTTAGCCATGCGGTGGATCGCCAGGAGATCAACGATCTTGTGTATCTGGGTGCTGGCCGACCGGTTCAAACTGCACCGCACCCGAACGCACCTTTCTATAATGAGGAATGGGCGACGCGGTATACCGAGTTCGATCCCGATCTGGCCAACGAATTGCTCGACGGTATCGGGTTGGATCAACGCGATGCGGATGGCTTCCGGCTGGGGCCTGACGGCAACCGGTTTACCCTGGTCTTCCTGGTCGCGGATGTCTTTGGGTGGCAATACCCGGATGTGGGCGAGCTGCTTCAGGGATATGCCAAGGATGTTGGCCTTGATTTCCAGATCCGTGCCTCTGACCGGTCGCGTTTGCAGGAAATCGCGTCAGCCGCCGAACATGACGCCTATATCTGGAACTGTCCCGGCGGACTGGTTGATGCCTACGTCAACCCGTTCTGCTATTTGCCGCGTGGAGGCGCTGTTTACTGGGCACCGAAATGGGCTGATTGGGGGACCGACCCGAATACCGGGATCGAGCCACCCGAGCACATCAAAGAGCTGTTCGAGATCTATCGCGGTGTGACATCGACCAGTGAACCGGCGGCGCAGGAAGCGGCTTTGCTTGAGCTGATCGAAAAAGCGAACTCGCAGCTGTTGACCATTGGTTTGATCCAATCAAACGGGGCCTTTGGGATCGTGCGCAACAACGTGCGCAACTATGTGGATCCGATGCCCATCGCCGGTCAGCTGTGGACGCCTGCGCCCTATACGTCGCAGGTGTATTTCGAAGGCGGCGCCAACCTGCCCTAAACGCCAATAATAGCGTCCGGCCCATCCGGGCGTGATTTCTGCGGGGTGAGCGTGTCCTCCATTAGCTCACCCCGTGTTATAACCGCGCTGCACCGCGCCTGAAACGGAACCAAGGATCGTGCTGGGATTTCTTTACCGCCGCATACTCTACATGATCCCGACAGTCTTTCTGGTTTCGGTGGTCACCTTTCTGATCATTCAGCTGCCCCCTGGGGACTATCTGGACACGTTGGCGGCGGAACTGTCCGATCAAGGCGGGCTGGACGAGGCAACGGCACAGGCGCTGCGTGATCAATATGGTCTGGGTCAGCCGTTCTATGTCCAATATTACAAATGGATCACGGGGATCATTTTTGATTGGAACTTTGGCATCTCGTTTGAAAAGAACGTGCCGGTCAATGATCTGATCTGGGACCGGTTGGGTTGGACCTTTGGGATTTCGGTTCTGACGCTGCTGTTCATCTGGATAGTCGCGCTGCCCATCGGGATCTATTCTGCCGTTCGGAAATATTCCTTTGGGGATTACGCCGCCACATTGTTCGGGTTCATCGGTCTGGCCGTGCCGAATTTCCTGCTGGCTTTGGTGATGATGTATGTGGCCTTCAAATATTTCGGCCAAAGCGTTGGTGGTCTTGTCAGCCCACAATATATCGGCGAGCCCTGGACATGGGACAAGTTCGTCGATCTGCTGAAACATATCTGGATGCCCATTGTTGTGGTTGGCACGTCGGGTGCGGCGGCGCTTATCCGTATCATGCGCGCCAATCTGCTGGATGAGCTGTATCGGCCCTATGTGGTAACGGCACGAGCCAAGGGCATGTCCGAGTTTCAGCTTCTGATGCGCTACCCCGTTCGCGTCGCGCTTAATCCATTTGTCTCAACAATCGGCTGGATCCTTCCCACGCTTGTGTCCGGTGAAATCATTGTTGCGGTTGTGATGAATCTGCCGACCACCGGCCCGCTGCTGCTGCGGGCACTATTGGTGCAGGACATGTACCTTGCCGGATCTCTGATCCTGATCGTCAGCCTTTTGACGGTGCTGGGCACGTTGATCTCGGATCTGTTGCTGGCGTGGATCGACCCGAGGATACGGTATCAATGAGCTTGGCAGACACACAATCCGAAGCCGCAAAGCAAGCGGATGTTGCCGTGCCCGAACTGCTGGGGCCGTGGTCGCTGATGTGGCGAAAGTTCCGGCGTCACCGGGTGGCCTATGTCAGCCTCTGGCTGGTCGGTTTCATCTATGCGCTGGCGCTGTTTGGGGATTTCTTTGCACCCGAACGTTTGGACGACACCAACCGTAGGGGCATCTTTGCACCTCCGCAGGGCATTCATTTCTTTGTGGAAAACGAAGACGGATCGCGTGAGTTTCAGCTTCACGCCAAGGCGCGCAAGGTGCAGGTCGATCAATCGACGATGCGGCGAAGCTATGTTGACGTTCCGGGCAAGATCATCCCGCTTGGCTTCTTTGTCGAAGGCTATGACTATAAGCTTTTGTGGCTGATCCCGTCCAACACCCATTTCTTTGGCCCGAAAGACCCTGATGATGTTGTCTATTTCCTTGGGGCCGACAGGCTGGGGCGCGATATCCTCAGTCGGATCATCATTGGCACCAAGATCTCGATGTCGATCGGTCTTGTCGGTGTGGCGATTTCACTGGTCATCGGCGTGTCGCTTGGGGGTTTGTCGGGCTATTACGGCGGCTGGGTCGACAATGTCATCCAGCGTTTGATCGAGTTTCTGCGGTCGATACCGACCATCCCTCTTTGGATGGGGCTTGCGGCTGCGATCCCATTGGGATGGCCGCCCCTTCGCACCTATTTCGTGGTCACTATCATCGTGTCGATGATCGGATGGACAAGCCTTGCGCGCGAGGTGCGCGGCAAGTTTCTGTCATTGCGCAGCGAAGATTTTATCGTTGCCGCGCGGTTGGACGGCTTGTCGGATTGGGAAGTGATCCGCAAGCATATGATCCCCAGCTTTTCCAGTCATATCATCGCGTCGCTCACACTTGCGGTGCCGATGATGATCCTGGCTGAAACCTCATTGTCTTTCCTGGGCATCGGGCTGCAACCGCCCATCGTGTCCTGGGGGACGTTGCTGAAAGAGGCTCAGAATATCCGCACGATTATCGAGGCCCCCTGGCTGCTGCTGGCGCCGGGCACGATGATTGTTGTGGCCGTTCTGGCGTTGAACTTCCTGGGGGACGGCCTTCGCGATGCCGCAGATCCACATGCCCACTGATTTGTCCATCGCCCCGCCCGAAGGATCTCCGCTGGTCGAGATACGGGGGCTAAAGACCCATTTCTTTACCGATGACGGTGTGGTCAAGGCCGTGGAAGGAGTTGATCTGGACATTTTCGCCAATCGGACCTTGTGCGTTCTTGGTGAAAGCGGCTGTGGCAAATCCATCATGGCGCGGTCGATCCTGCGGATCATTGACGCGCCGGGCAAGATAACCGCAGGCAGTATCACCTATCACGGGCGCGAAGGGCGGTCAGTGGATCTGGCCCGGGCGCGGCCCGGATCGAAAGAGCTGCGCGATATTCGCGGCAGTGACATCGCGATGATCTTTCAGGAACCGATGTCCTCGCTGGGTCCGATCACGAAGATCGGCAAGCAGATTGTCGAAACCTTGCACCTGCACCGAAACCTGAGCAAGGCTGAAGCGCGCGAGCTGGCCATCGAAATGCTGGCCAAGGTCGGCATCCCCAAACCTGCAGAGCGGTTCGAGGCCTATCCGTTCGAGCTGTCCGGCGGTATGCGTCAGCGGGCGATGATCGCAATGGCGCTGTCGTGCCAACCTCGGTTGCTGATCGCGGATGAGCCGACCACCGCGCTGGACGTGACCACCCAGGCGCAGATTCTTGATCTGATCGCCGAGTTGCAGGACGAGTTGAAGATGGGCGTCATGCTGATCACCCATGACCTGGGCGTGGTGGCCGAAGTGGCCGAGGATGTGGCCGTCATGTATATGGGGCAGATTGTCGAGAAGGGCGATGTCTACTCGATCTTCGAGAACCCGCAACACCCCTATACACAGGCTTTGCTGGCCTCAATCCCGCGTATGGGCATGACGCGGCAAAGGCGTTTGCCTGCGATTCAAGGCATGGTGCCACATCCATTGGCGCGCCCCTCGGGCTGTGCGTTCCGAACCCGGTGTAACCACGTCATCGCGGGCAAGTGTGATGCGCAGACCCCACCTCTGGTGCCGCGCGATGGCAGCGAGGTTGCGTGTTTCCTTCACGATGAGGGTTCCAAACATGTCTGACCCCATTCTGAAGGTCCGCAATCTGGACAAGCATTTCCCGATTGGCGGCGGGTTTTTCGGCAAGCCCACAGATATCGTGCGCGCCGTCGACAACGTGTCGTTCGATGTTGAGCGGGGCGAGACCTTTGGCATCGTTGGCGAAAGCGGTAGCGGAAAGACCACGCTGGGCCGCTGTATCATGCGCGTGTTGAGCCCGACAAACGGGGGCATGACGTTGCACCGGAAGGGCAAGGACTCGCTTGATTTGGTCACTGCCGACCGCACGCGCCTGACCGAAGCCTGGCAAGACATGCGTATGGTGTTCCAAGACCCGCAATCATCCCTGAACCCCCGCTTGCGCGTGCTTGAGATCGTTGGTCAATGCCTGCGCAAATCCGAAGGTCTCAGCGGCAAAGCGCTGTCCGACAGGGTGGGCGGTTTGCTGGAAGAGGTTGGGCTGCGCAAGGAATTCCTGATGCGCTATCCCAATGCCTTTTCGGGCGGACAGCGACAAAGGTTGGGCATCGCGCGTGCCTTGGCTACAAAGCCCGAATTGGTCATCGCGGATGAAGCTGTCTCGGCCCTGGATGTGTCTATTCAGGCCCAAACACTCAATCTGTTGCAGGACCTGCAAGAACAGTTCGCCCTGACCTATATCTTCATCGCCCATGATCTGGCGGTGGTCGAACATATCTGTGACCGGATCGCGGTGATGTATCTGGGTGAGATTGTCGAGCTGTCGACAACCCAGGATTTGTTCCGCGCCCCCAAACATCCCTACACCCGAGCGCTTTTGTCTGCGGTGCCTATTCCCGACCCGCGCGCGCGTCACAAAGCGAAACGACGCTTGCCGGTCGGGGATGGCGGCGTGCCCGACAAGGGTTGCCGTTTTGCCCCCCGATGCCCACATGCAACCGAGCTGTGTCGGAACGAAACACCCAAGGCCAAACCAGTGGCTGGCGCGGATGTGCTGTGCCACTATGCGGGCGAGATCTAGTGACCGGTCTCAGCCCTTCAGCGCACCGGCTGTGAGCCCGGATTGGAACTGGCGTGTCATCAGGAAATAGGTGACGACGACCGGCAGGGTCGAAACAACCACCGAGGCAAATACAAGCCCCCATTCGGTCGAATACGATCCTACAAAAGACACGATACCAACCGGCATTGTCTGAACTTCGGGTTCGAAGGCGATGATGAGGGGGATGAAGAACTCGTTCCACATCCAGACACCGTTCAGGATCGAGACCGACAGCAAGCCTGGTTTCAACAGCGGCAATACGACCCGCCGAAACACTTGCCATTCCGACGCCCCATCCATGCGGGCCGCGTGGATCAGATCACGCGGCAGGCTGGCGGCCAGCGGCGTCAGCACCAGCACACCCAGCGGCAGCCCCATGGCGATATAGGGGATGATCAGTGCAAATAGCGTACCAAAAAGCCCGACGGTCTTGAGCAGAATAAAAAGCGGCAGAATGATCGCATGGACAGGCACCAGCAGGCCCGCCACGAACAATGTGTAAAGCCCGGTCGAAAACTTGCGTTCTTTCAGAGACAAGCCATAGGCAACCATGGCCGACAGAAAGCTGGAGGCGGCAACAGCCGTTCCGGTCACGATGATCGTGTTGGGCAATGTCAGAGACAGATTAGCCTCATCCCAGGCGCGTTTGTAGTTCGAGAAGCTCCATGATGATGGCAGACCAAACGGGTCCATGAAGATCTCGCTCACGGACTTGAATGAGGCCAGGACCATGAACAAAAGCGGCAGGATTACCCAGGCAGCGGCCAATATCAGAACCGCAGTTCGCGCCGAGGTGACAAGGAATCGTGAGTTGGCGCTTGTGCGTTGAACCAGTTCAGTGGAACTCATGTCTCGATCTCCCGCGCGCGCAAGACTTTGAGGATCAGACGGCAGATCACTGCCATGACCAGCATGGTCAAAAGCGCCATGGCGACCCCAAATGCGAAGCGGATTTCAGCGCTGGAGAAGGATGAACTGCCGAAAGCTGTCCGATAGATCAAAGTGCCCAGCACATCGGTCGAAAAGTTCGGCGCACCAAGCGGGCCGGTCAGAACATAGACAACATCGAAAGTGCGAAAGGTTCCGATGAAAGTCAGGACGCTAAGCGCTGTGAATGCCGGAGAAAGCTGAGGGAAAGTGACGCGCCAAAAGATCTGACGGGTATTGGCCCCATCCATCGCGGCTGCATGGCGCAGCTCTTCCGATACGTTCTGCAATCCTGCAAGGTAGATAATGATCGCCCAACCCAGCGAGTTCCACGCGGTCACCGCAATGACGACACCCAAAGCTGAGGTCGGATTCGACAGCCATTGCAGCGCCAGAAAATCAAGCCCCACCGATCTGAGCGCCGGATTGATCAGGCCGATATTGGGCGACAGCATCAATGTCCAGACAAACCCCGTGGCCACCAGCGACAGAATGACGGGAAGAAACAGAACCGTGCGGTAGAATTCCATAAAGCGCGGTTTTTCGTTCAATAGGACCGCAATATAGAGCCCGACTGTGTGTTGAAACACGAGGATCGCCACAAAGATCGCCGCATTGTGTAACGCTGCACGGTAATAGGGCCAATAGCCTAGAATTTCGGTATAATTCGCCAATCCGATGAACGACACATCATTGCCAAGCCCGCTCCAGTCGGTCATCGACAGGCCAAAGGCAAACAGGATCGGAAAGATCATGACTGCCAAAAAGAAAGCCAGCCCTGGTAACACAAACCAGAGATGGCTGTAGGATGACCGTCTGTTTTTCGGATTGCTTTGCATGTGCGCTCTTGCTGGATCGGCTGCACCAAATGGCGCAACCGATCCTGTCTTGGTGTCAGTTGGCAATTTTGACGGCGTCCTGAGCCGCCTGAGCAAAGTCTTCTGGGCTCATCTCTCCCAAAAACAGGGCCGCTACGTTTTGCTGAACGACGGACCAGACATTGCCGGTTTCGGGCAGCTCATAGAATACGCGAACGTCGTTTACCTTTGCCGCCGAGGTGAACTCATCCAGGATGCGGTTTTCACTGGGCGTGACGTCTTTGTGCGTGGTCATCGTGATCGTATCGACCACCATCTGCTGCGCCTCTTCCGACAGCATCCAATTCAGGAATGTATAGGCCGCGTCTTTGTCTTCGGCGTCCGAGTTGACCAGAAAGATGTATTCCAGACCGGTCACGGTCGAGGGCGCATTATCCCCAACTGCGGGGAACGGCACGACACCGAGATCGACATTGGGGTTGATCTCTTTATAGCCGACATAGTCGGCCGAGCCGCCGGGCATCATCGCGCCGCGTTTCATCGCCGCCAGCGCCTTGCCTTCGACATAGGGTGTCGACAGAGCGCCAGGTTGCAGACAGTTCTGCCCGATCTCTTGCAGGAACCGGGCAGCATCGACCATGTCAGGGTCTGTGAATTTACGCTTGCCGGCGCGCAGATCCGCGAACCCATCTGCCCCCATAACCGAAGAGGTCAGCATCATATACATAAAGGATGGCACGATCCCGTCAGAGGCTGGCACAACCATCGGCGTGATGCCTTTGTCCTTGAGCGTTGTGCACATCTCCATGAACTCCGCCTGCGTCGACGGAGGCGTCAATCCGTTCTCTTCAAAGACATCCCGGTGGTAATAAAGACCCACGGAATAGGCGCCCAGGATCGGAACGCCCCACACCTGACCATTGGTTTCAATCGCTTCACGTGCCGCGTCGCGCAGGTTGGCAACGTCAACTTTGCCGGTCAGGTCGGTGATATAGCCTGCCTCGGCGGCGGCAACCGTCTCGGGCCCTGCGGGTAGGCCAAACAGATCAGGGGCTTCGCCTGCGGCAAGGGCTGTGTTCAGCCGGGCGGAGTAGTTGGTGCCTGCGATCTCTTCGAGATCGATCTTGATGTCGGGATGGGCGGCTTCGAATTTGTCCAGAATGGCTTCGACCGCCGATTTCCATTCAGGGTGCTGATGCCACATGGTCAGGGTCGTTTCAGCCAGGGTCTGGTTCGCGCAGAACGCCAACCCGGCAGCTGTGACAAGGGAACGGAACACACGTTTCTTCATTTTCTTCTCCTCCAAGTTGGTCTTGATGTCACTTCACTGGTTCAGCGCTCCTCCTGTCGCCGGATCAAAGAAGTGAAGGTTATCTGTGGCGATACGCGCGCGGACGCGGTCGCCGGAACGGGCTTTGGATCGCGGTGAAAAGCGGCAGATACACAATCCGCCGGATGTAGGCCCAAGCGGGGTTTCGACCTGATCCTGGGGTTGATCACCAACATGGACCTGCTCGGCCTCCAAGGCCAAATGAACCATGTGATCCGCGCCAAGCGACTCGAGATGTGCAATTTCGGCTGTGATCGTATCGCCCGCGCGCGTGTCTGGGGACAGGTCCGCGTCTTCGATATCTTCGGGGCGGATCCCAAGGACGACCTCACCTGTGTGTGCGGAGATTCCGGGATAGGCTTCGATGCTTTCGGGGGCGATGGTTAGGGTCTGGTCCCCAAGCGTAACTTGTTTGTCGCCAGTACCGCTCAGGCTGGCCCGAAACAGGTTCATCGGGGGTGAGCCAATGAAACTTGCCACAAATGTATTGGCAGGTTTTCGATAGAGGTCATCAGGCGTGGCCACTTGTTGCAGCACGCCTTCACGCATGATGGCCACGCGGTCACCCATTGTCATCGCTTCGACCTGATCATGGGTCACGTAGATAGTGGTCACATCCAGACGTCGCTGAATCTGGGCGATTTCCGAACGCATTTTGACCCGCAGTTTTGCGTCGAGGTTCGACAGCGGTTCGTCCATGAGAAACACCGAAGGCTGGCGGATGATCGCCCGCCCCATCGCAACCCGTTGCCGTTGGCCACCCGACAAGCGGCCCGGTCGTTGGTTCAAAAAGGCCGTCAGATGCAGCGTTTCGGCAACGGATTGAACACGCTTGGAAATTTCGGCTTTGTCAACTTTCGCGATCTGTAGGGGAAAAGCGATATTGTCGAAGACCGACATATGCGGATAGAGCGCATAGCTTTGGAACACCATCGCGATGTCCCGGTCGCGCGATTCAAAATCCGTCACGCGTTGTTCGCCGATAAAGACGTCACCCCCGGAGGGGTCTTCCAGTCCGCCGATCAGCTTGAGCGCGGTAGATTTTCCGCAGCCAGACGGGCCGACGAGCACAAGAAACTCGCCATCTGAAATCTCAAGATCGAGGTGATCCAGCGAAGGCTTGGCGGATCCATCGTAGACCTTCGAAAGCCCCTGAAGCGTAACGCTTGCCAAAAGCCCCTCCCAGCAGTTTTGGCGGAATATGCGCTTCGCATCGCAAAGGCGGCCGCATTTTGTTATATGTTCCAAACGAAATACTATATTATTTTGGCCATATCAACGATTAAATAGTTTGCGAGGCGCAGAGTGTCAGTGATTTTAGTGATCGCGGCTCTGTTTGATCAGGCAGGGGGGCGCTGGTTTCCGCGACGCTCTAGTAACCGGTGCGGCAGAGGGACCTGTTGGACTTTATGCTGAGTCTGGGCACACGCGCGTCACGCGCTGTTCGGCTCAGAACTGCTTGGGTGAAATAATGTCTTGGCTGGGTGCTTTGTTGGGCGCCTCGATCGCGCGTATCGCTGCCTTGGCCAGAAAGCTGCCGGCATTTTGAACATCCTCGCGCACCACTTTGATCGCGTGCCGGAAGTGCTGCAAGAACGGCACCGCTTCTTTTGCGAAGATATCCAGATCCTGACCCAGAACCCTGCCCGCCCCTTCGGCCCCGACGCTGGCAAAGATCGCCGCCGTCGAGGAGGGAGCGATAATGCTGTCGATATCGGTCCGTCTGAGCAGAAAATCCCTGATATGCTCTTTGATGTCCTCGCCGCTTTCATCGCTCGATGATCCGGGGATCGCCTCGAAATGCGCCTCGGTCTTCGCAATGGCTTCGCGCGCGCCTTTCAGCATGTCCTGTGCATAGTTTTGGGTCAGCGGCGGGGTCAGCATCGCAATGCGGCGACGACCGCTGCGGACAAGCTCTTGCGCTGCGATCCGCCCGAAGGCGACATTGTCAAAGTCGAAATAGGGGTGCTGATCGCGCCACTTCGTCCGGCCGTAAGTGGCAAAGGGGAATTGACGCCGCAGCAGATAGGCGACGCGCGGGTCTTCGACTTCGATCCGGTTCAGGATCAACGCATCCGCCGATCCGGTCTCAAGGATGTAGCGGACCGGCTTCATCGGGTCCTCGCCGGGAAAATAGGGCGTCACAATCAGATGGTAACGCGTGTCGCGCAGCGCATCCGCAATTGACGAGACCAGTTGTCCGGTGTGATCGGTCACCTCATGATCAGAGCACAGGACCAGTGAGATCACATTGGTCTTGCCGGTGCGCAAGCGCAATCCGGCCCTGTTGGGGACATATCCGATCTGTGAAGCGATCGCGCGTACCTTTTCCTTGGTCGCGACCCCAATATCCGGCGCATCGTTCAGTGCCCGCGATACAGTGGGCACCGCCAGCCCCGAAAGCTCGGCGATGGTGCGCAATGTTGGTCTGGGCTTGTCCGAATCCGGCATCTCTTGGTGCGCCTTGGTGGAGTTTGTTGGGCTTTATGGCGGCTCGATAGCTGCCGTTCGCCCTATTTTGAAAGACGAAATTAACCTGCGAAAGGCCGGAAGTAAATCCGTTGCAAGAAATTTCTAAAACGTTATAGTAGCGATCTATAACGATTTAGATTTGGGAGGAATCAATGAATCGCCTGGCGAAAATAATGGCTGGAACTTTTCTTGCAGGGGCCGGAGCGGCCCATGCAGCGGACCTTGAGGTCACGCATTGGTGGACATCAGGAGGTGAGGCCGCAGCGGTCTCGGAGTTTGCCAAAGCCTTTACTGAAAATACGGATCACAACTGGGTCGACGGCGCGATTGCCGGATCAGGTGGTACAGCGCGCCCGATCATCATCAGCCGCATCATCGGCGGTGACCCGATGGGCGCCACGCAGCTAAACCATGGTCGACAGGCGGAAGAGTTGATCGAGGCAGGTTTGCTGACCGACCTGACCGAGCTGGCAGAGAAAGAAGGCTGGAAGGATGTTGTGAACCCGTCCTCGCTGCTGGATGCATGCACCTATGAAGGACGCATCTATTGCGTGCCGGTCAATATCCATTCCTGGCAGTGGATTTGGCTGAGCCATGACGCCTATGAGACAGCGGGTCTGGATGTCCCCGCCGACTGGAACGAATTCGTCGCCAGCGCACCGAAACTGCAAGAGGCCGGTATTGTTCCGCTGGCGATGGGGCAGCAAAGCTGGCAGCAGAACGGTGCCTTTGGCGTCTTGGCTATCGCCATTGCAGGTGTTGACGCCTGGCGCAAAGTGGTTGTCGATCGCGATGCAGATGCGGCGATGGGCCCGGAATACCAAAAGGTGTTTGAAGCGATTGTGACCGCACGTGAGCTGGCTGCCGACTCAAACGTCCAGGACTGGAACCAGGCCACAAATATGGTGATCACCGGCAAGGCCGGCGCGCAGATCATGGGCGATTGGGCGCAGGGCGAATTCCAGATCGCCGAGCAAGTGGCCGGTGAAGACTATACCTGCCTGCCCGGTTTGGGGATCAATGAGATTCTGGATACCGGTGGAGACGCGTTCTATTTCCCTGTGATTGATGATCCGGCGGTGCAAGAGGCCCAGATGGCCCTGGCTTCGACCCTGATTTCCCCGGATGTGCAGGTGGCCTTCAACCTGAAAAAAGGGTCGCTGCCGGTGCGTGGCGATGTTGATCTGTCTGCGGCCAATGATTGCATGCAGAAGGGTCTGGATATCCTCAAGGCGGGTGGCATCCTGCCATCTGGCGAAATGAACCTGACGCCCGACACGCAAACCCAGATCGAAGACCTGATGGCCGAGTTCTGGTCGACCGATATGTCTGCCGGTGATGCGCAAGCGCGCTATGCCGACATCATTCGGTCCTCTGAGTAAAGCGCCACCACTCGCGCGCCTGTCCGGGATTAGGTAATCTCGGGCAGGTTTAAGCCGCGCCAAGGGACTATCATGTCAGATCTGTCGTCAATCGACACATCCGAGCGCAAGCAAGCGCAACGGCCTGTGTCACTGTTTCGCAACCTGTCCGCCAAAATCGCTTCGATCCCCATGATCCTGACCGCTTTGGTCGTGTTCGTGGGCGGAACGGCCTGGACGGTGGTGCATTCCTTTACCTCGTCGAAATTGCTGCCGAAGACCAATTTTGTAGGCTTCGAGCAGTATGAGCGACTGTGGACCACGCGCCGCTGGCTGGTGTCGCTGGAAAATCTTGCGCTCTACGGTATCCTGTCGTTGGTCTTTACCTTGGTCATCGGCTTTACGCTGGCCGCCCTGCTGGACCGAAAGATCAGGGGCGAGAACGTGTTTCGCACGATCTTCCTTTATCCCTTCGCGCTCAGCTTCATTGTGACGGGCCTGGCTTGGCAGTGGATTTTGAACCCCGATCTGGGCATTCAGCACGTGGTGCGCAGCCTGGGGTGGGAAAGCTTCACCTTCAACCCGCTGAACGACCCCGACATCGTGATGTATGGTATCCTGATTGCGGGGCTGTGGCAGGGTACCGGGCTGATCATGGTGATCATGCTGGCGGGTCTGCGCGGCATTGACGAAGACATCTGGAAAGCCGCCCGAGTGGACGGCATTGGCACCGTGAAAACCTATGTGGTGGTCATCATCCCGATGATGCGCCCGGTTTTTGTGACCGCGCTGGTGCTGATCGCAAGCGGCATCATCAAGCTTTATGATTTGGTGGTCGCTCTGACCAACGGGGGGCCCGGCATTGCCTCGGAAGTGCCCGCGAAATACGTGATCCAGTACATGTTCCGCGCGCAAAACCTAGGGCAGGGCTTTGCGGCTTCGACCATGATGCTGGTCTCGGTGGCCATCATCCTGATCCCCTGGGCCTATCTTGAATTCGGAGGGCGCAAACGTGGTTGATTTGACCTCATCCCGCAGCTTGGATGGCCCCCGTGGCCCCAAACCCAAACGCAGCTTCAGCCGAGCGAACATCTTTCTCTATGGCACGCTGATTGTTGTGTCTGTGTATTACCTGCTGCCGCTTTATGTGATGGTGGTGACCTCATTGAAAGGCATGCCGGAAATCCGCACCGGGAACATCTTTTCCCCACCGCTTGAAATCACTTTCCAGCCTTGGGTCAAGGCCTGGGCGCAGGCCTGTACCGGAATCAATTGTGACGGGCTGAGCCGGGGATTCGGCAATTCGGTCAAGATCCTGATCCCTTCGGTGGTACTGTCCATCGCCATCGCCTCGATCAACGGCTACGCTCTGGCGCGGTGGCGTTTCAAAGGGTCCGAGGTTTTCTTTTCGATCCTGATTGTGGGCGCATTCATACCCTATCAGACGATGCTGTATCCGCTGGTGATCATCCTGCGCGAGATCGGATTGATGGGCGATCTGGGTGGGCTGGTGCTGGTGCACACCATCTTTGGTATGCCGATCCTGACGCTGCTGTTTAGGAACTATTTTGCCTCGATCCCCGAGGATCTGCACAAGGCCGCGCGGGTCGATGGGGCCGGGTTCTGGAGCATCTATTTCCGCATCATGCTGCCCATGTCTCTTCCGATCTTCGTGGTGGCGATAATCCTGCAAGTAACTGGTATCTGGAACGATTTTCTGTTCGGCGTGATCTATACCAAGCCCGAAACCTACCCGATGACGGTGCAGTTGAACAACATCGTCAACTCGGTTCAGGGCGTCAAGGAATACAACGTAAACATGGCCGCTACCCTGCTGACCGGGCTGGTGCCGCTGATCATATACTTTGTCTCAGGCAAGCTGTTTGTGCGCGGTATCGCCGCCGGTGCCGTGAAAGGATAACCATGCATTCTGTCGAAATACGCGATCTTGATCTCAGCTTCGGCGCGGTCGAAGTGCTCAAAGGTCTGAACCTGAATATCGAGGACGGAGAGTTTCTGGTTCTGCTCGGTTCATCCGGCTGCGGCAAGTCCACGCTGCTCAACTGCATTGCCGGGCTGCTTGAGGTCTCGGACGGGCAGATCTTCATCAAAGACCGTAATGTTACATGGGAGGAACCCTCGGACCGGGGTATCGGCATGGTGTTCCAGTCTTATGCGCTCTATCCGCAGATGACGGTCGAGGGGAACCTGTCTTTTGGTCTGAAAAACGCCCGCATGTCGCGGGACGAGATCGCCAAGCGCGTCGCGCGGGCGGCCGAGATTTTGCAGATCGAACCGCTGCTGAAACGCAAACCCGCGGCCCTATCGGGCGGTCAGCGTCAGCGTGTGGCTATTGGTCGGGCGCTGGTGCGCGATGCGGATGTGTTTCTGTTCGACGAACCGCTCAGCAATCTGGATGCCAAGCTGCGTGCCGATCTGCGGGTGGAAATCAAGCGCCTGCACCAGCAGTTGAAGAACACCATCATCTACGTGACGCATGATCAGGTCGAGGCGCTGACATTGGCCGACCGTATAGCGGTGATGAAAGGCGGGCAGATTCAACAATTGGCCTCGCCCACGGAAATCTACAACCGGCCCGGTAACCGCTATGTTGCGGATTTTGTGGGCTCTCCGGCGATGAATTTCATCGATGGGATGCTGATCGAAGACCGGTTCGAGATGCAGGATCAGGTGCTGTCGGTGGCAGGTTATCCCTTTGCCAAAACGCCAGGCGGCCCGGCCACATTGGGCATCCGTCCCGAGCATATCGAAACCGGCGCTGCCGCCGAGGCTTTGCCGTTTCACACCGATGTTCCAGTTGAGGTGATCGAACCGATGGGGTCGGACACTCTGGCCTGGACCCGTTTTGCAGACAAGGCGTTCCGTGTGCGACTGGATGGGCAGACCGATATCCGCCCCGGTGATCAGCTGAAAATCGGGATTGATATGGCGAAAGCCTCGTTCTTTGACGCCGAAACCGAGGTGCGGTTGTGAAGGACATGCAGGAAAACGGCGCGATTGATCTGACCGGCCCGTGGCGCATGCGAGATGCGCTGGGCGAGTATGATCTGGCCGTCACGCTGCCGGGCGATGGGATCTCGGCGCTTTATGAGGCGGGCCTGATCCCCGACCCTTATTTTGCGCGCAACGAATATGATCTGCGTTGGATCGCCGAGCGGGATTGGGTGTTCGAACGTAAATTCCATCTGGATGATGTGGGCTTTGTTCTGACCCTGTCGCAGGTGGATACGGTGGCCGAGGTTAAGATTAACGGCACGCCTGTTCTGACCACAGATAACGTCTTCCGGTCTTATCGCGCCGATATCTCGAACGCGGCGCGGCGCGGGGAGAATACGTTGCGGATCACGCTGCATTCCAGCGTGCGCGAAAGCGCCGACCGTCAGGCGGCGCTGCCTTATCCGGTGCCCAGCCATCCGCGAAATTGTCCGATTCCAAACGGCAATATGCTGCGCAAGGTGCAGTGTGATTTCGGTTGGGACTGGAACATCGCGCTGGCGCCGTTTGGGATCTATGGCGATATCTGCCTGCGGCCCAAAGACCAGCCACATTTTTCGCAGATCACCACACGGCAGGCCCATACCGGAAACCGCGTGACATTGACCGTGCAGGCGCAGCTTGACGGCGCGGATCAAGCAGAGCTTTGCTTTGCAGGCGAGACCCAGACGGTTACCCGCGATGTGCATGGCCGGATCGAAGCGGCGTTCGAGGTTGAAAACCCGGATCTGTGGTGGCCGGTTGGGCTGGGTGCGCAGGTGATGCACAGCCTGACGCTCAGTGCCCAAGACGTCACCGAGACGCGCAGGATCGGGTTGCGCGACATGCGTCTGGTCACCGACCCCGATGAGATCGGCACCAGTTTTCGGGTGCAGGTGAACGGGGTCGACGTCTTTTGCCGGGGCGCAAACTGGATTCCCGCCGATGCTTTGCCTGGCCGGATTACGCCGGAAAAGACCCGCGATCTGCTGCAATCGGCGGTCGACGCCAATATGAATATGCTGCGCGTCTGGGGCGGTGGGCGGTATGAACCCGACAGTTTTTACGAGGCCTGCGATGAGATGGGGTTGCTGATCTGGCAGGACGCAATGTTCTCGTGCAACCTCTACCCGGCGCATGACAGTTTTCTGGATGATGTGCAGGCTGAGGTGACGGAACAGACCGCGCGTCTCTCGAACCACGCCTGCGTCGCGCTGTGGTGTGGCGATAATGAGCTGGTCGGCGCGCTGGGCTGGTATCCCGAAAGCGTAAAGGACCGTGACCGTTATCTTGTGGCCTATGACCGGCTGAACCGCACCATTGAACGCGCGGTCAAGGACGTGCTGGGCGAAGACGCCAATTGGTGGCCCTCTTCACCGTCCCTGGGGCGGCTGGATTTCGGCGATGGCTGGCATGATGACCGCGCCGGTGACATGCATTTCTGGTCGGTCTGGCATGAAGGGCGCGATTTTGATCATTATCGCGACGTGGCGCCGCGGTTTTGCAGCGAGTTCGGTTTTCAATCCTACCCGTCGATGGATGTGATCCGCAGCTTTGCCGAGGAACGAGATTTCAACATCGCCGCCCCGGTGCTGGAAAGCCACCAGAAGAACAAAGGCGGCAATGCGCGGATTGCCGAGACGATGTTCCGCTATTTCCGGTTCCCTGAGGGCTTCGAGAATTTCGTCTATCTCAGCCAGGTACAACAGGGTTTGGCTATCAAAACCGCTGTATCCCATTGGCGCGCACAAAAGCCGCGCTGCATGGGGACGCTTTATTGGCAGCTCAATGACACTTGGCCTGTCGCCAGTTGGTCTTCGCTGGATTATGGCGGCGGGTGGAAGCTGATGCACTATATGGCGCGCCATTTCTATGCGCCGGTCAGCACCACGCTTGTGCCCAGTGACGGTGCCTATGATCTGATCACGGTGAATGACACATCGGCCCCGGTTGAGGTTACTGTTGCCCTCTGCGCGCTGGGCATGGACGGGCAAGAGCGTGAGGTTGCGCGGGCGAAAGGGAGGGTCACGCCAGATCGTGCCGCCAAGCTGCTGCAGGTGCCCACCAGTCTGATTGCTGCCGACGAAATCCTACTCTACCGAACCACCCTGCCGGACGGATCTGTGCAGACCGATCACCATGCGCCCTTACCCTACAAGGCCTATGATCTGCCAGAGACACAGTTGGTCCTGACGTCTGAGCGTGATGGTGACAGATACAAGTTGACCGTCAGCACCGACAAGCCTGCCTTTTTCGCCGGTATCGAGGCCGACAAACCTGGCCGGTTCTCAGACAACGCGCTTTTGGTGCTTCCGAAAGAGCCGCGCCAGTTGACCTTCACGCCATCCGACCCGCACGCGCGCGTCGAATTCGTTCTGCGCGATCTGTATTCCGCCACATACGGCACGACCAACAAGGATAGATCATGACCGCTTTTGGATATCAGCTTTATAGCTCGCGCAATTTTGCGCCACTCACCGATACGCTTAGCTTGCTGGCCGATATCGGCTATCAAGAGGTCGAAGGTTATGGTGCGCTGTTTCAGGATGTTGAACTGCTTGGACAGTTGAGGGCAGGGCTGGACCAAACCGGGTTGCGCCTGCCCACCGCTCATTTCGGTTTGGATGCCGTGCGCCAAAACCCTGGCGATGTGGTCAAACTGTGCAAGGAACTCGGGGTCGAGATCGTCTTTTTTCCGTTCCTGATGCCTCAGGATCGCCCGGCGGATGCGCAGGGATGGACAGCGTTTGGTCAAGCTTTGGCTGAGGCTGGCAAGCCTTTGCAGGATGCCGGACTGTCCTTCGGCTGGCACAATCATGACTTTGAAGTTGCCGGTCTGGGGATAGCGGAAACGCCATTGGATCTGATCTTGCAGGCGTCGGATGAACTGTTGCTGGAACTCGACGTGGCTTGGGTTGCGCGCGGCGGGCGTGACCCGTTCGACTATATCGCCCGCTATGGTGACCGGATTTCTGCCGTTCACGTCAAAGACATCGCGCCCGAAGGCATGTGTCAGGACGAAGACGGCTGGGCCGATGTAGGGCAGGGCGTTTTGGACTGGTCGGCACTGTTTGCAGCGCTGAAAGGGACCAGCGCAAAGCACTTCATCATGGAACATGACAACCCGTCTGACCATGCACGGTTCGCCCGGCGTTCGTTCGAGGCAGCAACCGCATTTGCAAAGGACAACACATGACGAATTTGGGCGTAGGTATTATCGGGGCCGGAAACATCTCGGCCGCCTATCTAAGGCTCGCCCCGTTGTTCAAAGGGTTCAAAATGCGGGCCATTGCCGATTTGAACCTGGAAACGGCACAGGCACGGGCGGCCGAGTTCGGAATCCGGGCCGCGACGGTCGAAGAGTTGCTTGCGGCGGATGACATTGACGTTGTGGTCAACCTCACCATTCCTGCGGCGCATTTCGAGGTTTCGAAATCGGTGCTTGAGGCGGGAAAACATGTTTATTCGGAAAAACCGGTTGTTCTGACGCTGGATGAGGCCATCGCGCTGTCCAAACTGGCCAATGAGCGCGGGCTGCGTGTCGGGTCTGCACCTGACACTTTTCTGGGTGGCAGCCATCAACAGGCGCGGCAGCTGATCGATGATGGGGCCATTGGGCAGGTCGTTTCCGGGACAGCCTATGTGATGGGGCCGGGGATGGAGCATTGGCATCCAAACCCCGATTTCTTCTTTTTGCCCGGCGCTGGGCCGGTTCTGGATATCGGGCCTTATTACGTGACCAACCTCATCAACATGCTGGGGCCGGTGCGAAAGGTTGCTGCGCTGTCGCAGACCGCTTTTGCCGAACGGGTCATCAAGTCTGAGCCCCGGCGTGGTGAGACGGTTCCGGTGAAGACCCCCACAACGCTGATGGCTTTGCTGGAGTTTCAGTCGGGCGCGATCATAACGCTTGGCACCAGTTGGGATGTGAAGGCGCACACCCATAGCAATATGGAGCTTTATGGCAGCCATGGCTCGCTCTATGTGCCTGATCCGAACTTTTTCGGAGGTACGCTTTCCCTTGCGGGTGAGGACGGTGAGGTCAAAACGGTCGAGCCTTGGAACCACCCCTTTGGTCAGGCCAATGAA
This sequence comes from Ruegeria sp. HKCCD7255, assembly GCF_013031565.1. Taxonomy (NCBI): domain Bacteria; kingdom Pseudomonadati; phylum Pseudomonadota; class Alphaproteobacteria; order Rhodobacterales; family Roseobacteraceae; genus Ruegeria; species Ruegeria sp. HKCCD7255. The sequence goes on from NZ_WQAG01000001.1 coordinate 568,384, forward strand.
AACCTCGATTCAAATGAGCCGCGCGCCAATTATCGCTGTGCGGGGCTGGCCGACATGATTGCCGGTCTGCATGCGGGTCGCCCGCATCGGTGTGCCTTGGAACTTGCTGTGCATAGTGTCGATGTCATGACCGCTATTCTGAAATCGGCCGAGATCGGTTCGTTTGTCGAGATCGAGACAGATTGCACCCGGCCCGAGGCCTTCCCACCCGAACTGGCCCGGGGAATCCTGAACCCAGCTTGATTCCACGGGCGGGCGACACCTAAAACTGCTCATCGCTTTCGCAGCCTCGCCGTTTCCGCTCAATATTTAGGCGGAAGTGGACCCGAAAGCGGTGGGCCTGACCCTGCTGATTGAGGTCGGCCCAACAAGTGTCCAGATGGTCTGCATGAGCCAGAATCTGACAGTTGTTGTTGTCGAGCAGAACCAGGAACGCGCGTTCGCGATCGTTGATGCCTTGAAAGAGGCAGGTGACGCGGACGTGTTTGTGATCGGCAATGTCTCGGGCTTGGCGCGCCAGATTGCTGTGCATGACCCCGACATCGTTCTGATTGATATCGACAACCCTTCACGCGACATGCTGGAAGAGCTGACCGTCGCCTCCAGCCCGCTTGAACGCCCGGTGGCCATGTTTGTAACGGGCGCGGCGGGCGGTTTGGCCAAAGCGGCTGTTGAGGCCGGCGTATCGGCCTATGTGGTCGATGGCTTGCAGGCAGAGCGGATCAAACCGGTGATCGATACGGCCATTGCCCGGTTTCAGGTCCTCCGTCAGATGCGCGTGGAACTGGCCGAAACCCGCCGCGCACTGGAAGAGCGTAAGGTGATTGACCGGGCCAAAGGATTGATCATCAAGGCCAAGGGAGTTTCCGAGGACGAGGCCTATGCGCTGTTGCGCAAAACGGCCATGAACCAGAACCGCAGGGTTGCGGATGTGGCCGAGGCGCTGGTCACCGCGTCGGGGTTGTTGTCATGAGAACCGTCACTCTGCCCGTCGCCTATATGCCTCTGGTCGATGCCGCCCCCCTGATCGTTGCGCGCGAGATGGGGTTTGATCATGCCGAAGGCATCTCATTGGATTTGCGCCCGGCCCCGTCTTGGTCATCGCTGCGCGATATGCTGGCCTTTGGGCATGTGGATGCGGCGCATCTGCTGTCGCCAGTCCCGGTGGCGATGGCTTTGGGCTTGGGGGGCATTGCAACGTCGCTTTCTGCGGTTTCGGTCCTGTCGCTGAATGGCAATGTCATCGGCGTTGGTACGCATCTGGCCCAGCGGTTGGCGGATCAGGGTTTTGCCTTTGACTTTGCCGATGCGCAAGCGGCGGGTGCTGCCTTGGCTAAGGTGGCCGGTGATGTTTTGGTGTTCGGCGTGCCCTTCCCGTTCTCGATGCATGTCGAGCTTTTGCGCTATTGGGTTGCGGGCACCGATCTGGCCTCGAAACAAGTGGAAATTCGCACGGTTCCGCCCCCTCTGATGGCACAGGCGCTGGCCGGAGGGGAAATCGATGCGTTTTGCGTGGGTGAACCTTGGGGCTCTTTCGCGGTGGATGACAATGTCGGTGCGCTGCTTTTGCCCGGTCGTGCGATCTGGAGCTGCGCGCCGGAAAAGGTGCTGGCAGTCAGAAATGATTGGGCCGAGACCGAGCCGCATTTGCTGGGCAGTCTGATGCGCGCCGTGTGGCGTGCAGCGCGGTGGCTGTCGCAACCGGACAGCCGGACCACCGCCTCTGAAATGTTGTCGCGCAAAACCTATCTTGATGTCTCGCCCGAACTGGTTGACCGCGCGTTGATGGGTGAGTTCACCATATCGGCCCGCGGTGAGACGCGCCAAGTCGAAGGTTTTGTCGAATTCTTTGACGGTGCGGCCACTTTCCCCTGGCGCAGTCAGGCGAAGTGGGTGGCGCACCAACTGGCGATGCGAAACGGGCTGGATGCCAGCACAGCCGAACGTCAGGCTGCCAAGGTCTTTCGCAGTGATCTGTACCGGCGTGAGTTGCAGGGGCTTGGGGTCGAAACTCCCGGCGCATCCGAGAAACTGGAAGGTGCTTTGGCCGAGTCAACAGCCGTCGCTTCAGCCAATGGAAGCCTGATTCTGTCTCAGAATGTGTTCTTCGACCGGCGCATTTTCGAGCCAACCAGTTAAGTCTGCACAAAATTTTTGCATCGCAGCGTAGTTTGACGCTGCATTGCAGAAAAATCGGGGCGCAAACCTCAAAAAGGAATGACGTCGCCACCTGTCAGGGGCTTAATGAAGTCATCGGAAGGCAACGAAGCCCACCGACGGAATTCGCCCACAACGCAGGGCATCTAAAAAGAGCAAAGCCGCTCGACCAACCGCCAACTCCTCCCGGCGGTGTGTGTCGGCGGCTTTTTTTGTTTGCCCAATGGGCTGAACCGAGAGGGATGAAGATGAAAAAGCTAATTCTGAGCCTGGCAGCGACGACGGCCCTTGCCTCGCCTGTATTTGCCGAGCTGGAGCTGGAAAAAGACGAGCTGACCTTTGGCTTTATCAAGCTGACCGACATGGCGCCTTTGGCGGTTGCCCAGGAACAAGGGTTCTTCGACGACGAAGGCTTGTTTGTCACGCTTGAAGCGCAGGCCAACTGGAAAGTGCTGCTGGATGGCGTCATCGATGGTCAGCTGGACGGTGCACATATGCTGGCCGGTCAGCCTTTGGCGGCAACAATCGGCTATGGCACCGAAGCGCATATCATCACGCCCTTCTCGATGGACCTGAACGGCAACGGCATCACCGTGTCCAATGAGGTTTGGGAAGAGATGAAGCCGAACGTGCCGAAAATGGACGATGGTCGCCCGCAGCACCCGATTTCTGCGGCAGCGCTCAAGCCGGTGATCGAAAAATACAACGCCGAAGGCAAGCCCTTTAACATGGGCATGGTCTTCCCGGTTTCGACGCATAATTACGAGCTGCGCTATTGGTTGGCAGCGGGGGGTATCAACCCTGGTTATTACTCTCCTGAAAACATCACCGGTCAGATCGCAGCCGAAGCGTTCCTGTCTGTGACGCCTCCGCCGCAAATGCCGGCCACGCTCGAAGCGGGCACCATTTATGGCTATGCCGTGGGCGAGCCATGGAACCAGCAGGCCGTGTTCAAGGGCATCGGCGTTCCGGTCATCACCGACTATGATATGTGGAAGAACAACCCCGAAAAGGTCTTTGGCATCACCAAGGAATTCGCGGAAGAAAACCCGAACACGACCCTCGCCGTGGTCAAGGCGCTGATCCGCGCGGCTATCTGGCTGGATGAAAACGACAATGCCAACCGCGAAGAAGCGGTCGAGATCCTGAGCCGCCCGGAATATGTGGGTGCGGATTACGAGGTGATCGCAAATTCGATGACCGGCTTTTTCGAGTTTGAAAAAGGCGACCGTCGTCCGGCGCCCGACTTCAACGTGTTCTTCCGCTATAACGCGACATACCCGTTCTATTCCGACGCCGTTTGGTATCTGACGCAGATGCGCCGCTGGGGCCAGATCTCGGAAGCCAAACCAGACAGCTGGTATGACGAGGTCGCCAAGTCTGTCTATAAGCCTGAAATCTATCTGGAAGCGGCCAAGCTGCTGGTAGACGAAGGCCTGGCGAACGAAGCCGACTTCCCCCGGGACAGCGACGGGTACAAAGCGCCTACTCCGGCAGCGGACGTCATCGACGGCATCGGCTATGACGGCAAAGCGCCCAACGCCTATCTGGAAAGCCTACCGATCGGCCTGAAAGGTGACCAAAAAGTCGTTGGCACCGAGATCCAAGGCTAATTGAGCCGCGCATCGGCGACGGCTTGCGGCGGAAGGGTTCTTCAAATCCTTCCCCGCCCAGGCATCACTGATGCGCGATCCCTCCATCCAACTTCCCGCCACAAAGCAGGACCCGACACATGACCGCGATCGACCCCAGTTCCTTAGCTTCTGAACAGCGCAAAGAGCGTTTGTTCACACGTATCAACCAGGCCGACAAATGGTTTCAAGTGCTTGGCCTTGCTTGGCTGACGCCTGTCCTGAAGGCTGCTGCGGGCGATAACCCCAAAGCACAAGTCAGCGAAATCTGGCGTCTGTTGATCGTGCCGTTGTTGGCCATTGCGGCCTTTCTGGTCTTGTGGGGCACGCTGGCCCCAAAGGTCCAAACTTCTCTGGGGGCGATCCCCGGCCCGGCGCAAGTTTGGACCGAAGCGGTCAACCTGCACGAAGCGGCAAAAGCGACCGCTGAAAAACGGGCAGCCCATGAAGAGCGCGTCGAAAAACGCAACCAGCGTTTTATCGACCGGGGCCAGCCTGAGAAGGTGAAAGATATCCCCTTCACCGGCGCGCCATCTTATTACGCGCAAATCTGGACTTCGATCAAAACCGTGTTCTTCGGCTTTCTGATCGCCACTGTTGTCGCCGTGCCGCTTGGTATCGCGGCGGGCCTTTCGCCGACCGCAAATGCAGCGCTGAACCCGTTGATCCAGATTTTCAAACCGGTCTCTCCCCTGGCTTGGTTGCCCATTGTGACCATGGTTGTCTCGGCCGTTTACGTCACGCAGGATGGCTGGTTCGCCAAGTCCTTCCTGGTCTCGGCTATCACCGTAACGCTGTGTTCGCTCTGGCCTACGCTGATCAATACCGCTTTGGGTGTGGCATCCATCGACAAGGATCTGGTGAACGTCTCCAAGGTGTTGAAAATGAACACCTATACCAAGATCACCAAGCTGGTTCTGCCCTCGGCTCTGCCGCTGATCTTCACTGGTCTGCGCCTCAGCCTCGGTGTTGGCTGGATGGTTCTGATCGCCGCTGAAATGCTGGCGCAAAACCCTGGCCTGGGCAAGTTCGTCTGGGATGAGTTCCAGAACGGGTCGTCTCAGTCGCTGGCCAAGATCATGGTTGCGGTTTTGACTATCGGCATCATCGGCTTCCTGCTGGATCGGGTGATGTACGCGCTGCAATCCCTGTTTACCTTTACCAATAACCGGTGAGTGTGATGGGTATTCTAAGCATCAAAAACGCCTCGAAATCCTTTGGTGAGGGCGCCGGACGCACCGATGTGCTGAAGGGCATCGACCTGGATGTGGAAGAGGGTGAGTTCCTGGTCATCCTCGGCTTTTCCGGCACTGGCAAGACCACGCTAATCAACCTGCTGGCAGGGCTGGATACGCCCACTTCGGGTGAGGTCACGTTCAAAGGCGCACCGATCAAGGGTCCGGGCCCCGAACGCGGCGTGATCTTTCAAAGCTATTCGCTGATGCCGTGGCTGACGGTCAACGGCAATGTCGGGTTGGCGGTGGACACTGTGTTCCCGGGTCTCAGCAAGGCGGAAAAGGCCGAGAAGGTCGCGCATTACGTCAAGATGGTGGGCCTCAGCCACGCCGCGACGCGCCGTCCGGCGGAACTGTCGGGCGGGATGCGGCAACGGGTCAACGTGGCGCGCGCCCTGTCGATGAACCCCGAGGTTCTGCTTCTTGACGAGCCGCTTTCGGCACTGGATGCGCTGACCCGCGCCAATTTGGCCGACGAGATCGAACATATCTGGGAAGCCGACAAGAAAACCTGCGTGCTTATTACCAACGATGTGGATGAGGCGATCATTCTGGCCGACCGTATCATCGCATTGAACCCTGATGGCACGCTGGGGCAGGAGTTCCGCGTCTCGATCCCGCGCCCGCGTGAACGGGGGGCGATGAACAACAACGAGACGTTCAAGCGTCTGCGTGCTGATGTCACCAAATACCTGATGGATGTGGGGATCGAGGCCAAGGTTGAAGGCACGCGTCTGCTGCCTGATGTCACCCCGATCCACGGCGTGCCTGCTGCAGTGGCCGAGGCACAGGCCGGGATGATCGAAAACCGGTTCCTGGACTTCTCGCAACTGCACAAGGTCTATCCGACACCCAAGGGACCGCTGACCGTGGTTGAAGATTTCGATCTGAAGATCGACAAGGGTGAGTTTATCTCGCTGATCGGCCATTCAGGCTGCGGCAAGTCCACGGTTCTGACCATGGCGGCCGGACTGAACGAGATCTCGAAAGGCGCGATTAAACTGGATGGGCGTCACGTTGAAGGCGCTGATCCCGAACGTGCGGTGGTCTTCCAGTCACCCAACCTGTTCCCCTGGCTCAGCGCCAAAGAGAACGTGGCGATCGGGGTCGACAAGGTCTATCCCAAGGCCAGCCAGGCCGAGCGGCAGGATGTGGTCGAATACTATCTGGAACGGGTCGGTCTGGCCGACGCGATGGACAAATCCGCCAGCGATCTGTCGAACGGCATGAAGCAGCGCGTTGGCATCGCCCGCGCCTTTGCCCTGTCGCCCAAGCTGTTGCTGCTGGATGAGCCTTTCGGGATGCTCGACAGCTTGACCCGCTGGGAGTTGCAAGAAGTGCTGATGGAGGTCTGGTCGCGCACCAAGGTGACCGCGATCTGCGTGACCCATGATGTCGATGAGGCGATCTTGCTGGCTGACCGGGTGGTGATGATGACCAACGGTCCACAGGCGACCATCGGCAAGATCACCAATGTCGATCTGCCGCGCCCGCGCACCCGCAAGGCGTTGTTGGAGCATCCCGACTATTACGCCTATCGGCAGGAAGTTCTGGATTTCCTGGAAGAATACGAACACGGCGCCAAGCCGAAATCGCCCGCCCCCAAGGCGATTGCAGCGGAGTGAAACCATGAAACAAAGACTTGTTGTCATCGGCGCAGGCATGGCCTCGGGCCGGGTGTTGGAAACCCTGACCGACAACGCGCCGGATGCGTTCGACATCACCCTGTTCAATGCCGAGCCGCGCGGGAACTATAACCGCATCATGCTGAGCCCGGTGCTGTCGGGTGAGAAAACCTATGACGAGATCGTCACCCATGACGATGCCTGGTATGCCGAGCGTGGCGTGGCCTGCCGCTTTGGCGAAGAGGTTGCGAAGATCGACCGTGAAATGAAGGTGGTCGAGGGTGAGAAGGGTCATGTGCCCTACGACAAACTGGTGATTGCCACCGGGTCAAACCCGTTCATCATCCCTCTGCCCGGTCATGATCTGGACGGCGTGATTGCCTATCGCGATCTGGAAGATACGCAGCAGATGATGGGTATGGGTCCCGATAACAAGGTTGTCGTGATCGGTGGCGGCTTGCTGGGCCTTGAGGCCGCAGCGGGCATGGCCGCGCATGGGGTGGACGTGACCGTGGTGCACATCATGGGCCACTTGATGGAACGTCAGCTGGATGAGGCCGCCGGTTACCTTCTGAAGAAGTCGCTGGAGGAGAAGGGCATCAAGATCTGCCTGCAGGCGAACTCGAAGGAGATCCTGGGCCAGGACGGCAAAGTACGGGCGTTGCTGTTGGAGGACGGCACGGAATTGCCCTGCGACCTGCTGGTGATGGCGGTGGGTATCCGGCCCAACACCACACTCGCGCAGGAGGCCGGCCTGGCCACGGGGCGTGGTATTCATGTTGATGACCAGATGCTCACCTCGGACCCGGATGTGTATGCGGTGGGCGAATGTGTCGAACATGATGGTGCGGTCTTTGGCCTTGTGGCGCCTCTTTATGATCAGGCGAAGGTGGCCGCGCAGGCTCTGATGGAACAAGACGCCGCGTTTGTTCAGAAGACACTTTCGACCAAGCTGAAGGTCACCGGGTGCGACCTGTTCAGCGCGGGTGATTTTGCCGATGGCCCCGGGCGCGAAGACATCGTGTTCCGCGATCCGTCGCGCGGCGTCTACAAGCGGTTGGTGATCGAAGAGGACCGGCTGGTTGGCGCGGTCATGTATGGCGACACGGCCGATGGCAGCTGGTTCTTTGGCCTGATCAAAGACGGCACAAACATTGACGAAATGCGCGAGACGCTGATCTTCGGCCCGGCTTATCAGGGGGGCGATACCGCGGACCCTCTCTCAGCCGTTGCAGCATTGCCGCCTGAGGCGGAGATTTGCGGCTGCAACGGCGTATGCAAGGGCGAGATTGTCGCAGCGATCACAGCAGGGGCCGGTGATCTGGGCGCGGTGCGGGCCAGCACCAAGGCCAGCGCATCCTGCGGGACATGCACCGGGCTGGTCGAGCAATTGTTGCAGGTTACACTGGGTGATGAGTTCCAGATGCCAGCGGCGCAGCCGGTATGTGGCTGCACTGATCTGACCCACGAGGATGTGCGCCGTCTGATCAAGGGGCAGGAGTTGAAAAGCCAGGCTGCCGTCTGGCAGGAGCTGGGTTGGACAACACCCAATGGCTGTCATATCTGCCGCCCGGCGATCAACTATTACCTGCTGGCCGATTGGCCGCTGGAATATCAGGACGACCCGCAAAGCCGGTTCGTGAACGAACGCAAACACGCCAATATCCAAAAGGACGGTACTTTCAGCGTTGTGCCGCGTATGTGGGGTGGGATCACCACGCCGGATGAGCTGCGTGCCATCGCAGACGCCGCCGACAAATACGATGTGCCCACCGTCAAGGTGACAGGCGGCCAGCGCATCGACTTGCTGGGTGTTAAGGGTGAGGACTTGCCCGCGATCTGGTCGGACCTGAACGATGCGGGTTTGGTCTCGGGCCACGCCTATTCCAAGGGTCTGCGCACGGTGAAAACCTGTGTTGGCACTGATCACTGCCGGTTCGGCACGCAAGACAGCACCGGGCTTGGCATCAAGCTTGAGAAAACCCTGTGGGGGTCCTGGACGCCTCATAAGCTCAAGCTGGCTGTCTCGGGCTGTCCACGCAACTGTGCTGAAGCGACCTGCAAGGATATCGGCGTCGTCTGTGTGGACTCAGGCTATCAGATCAGCATCGGCGGGGCTGCCGGGATGGATGTGAAAGAGACAGAGCTGCTGTGTCAGGTCCCCACCGAGGATGAGGCGATTGAGGTCGTCATGGCCGTCACGCAAGCCTATCGCGAAGGCGGCAAGTATCTGGACCGCCTGTATAAATGGCTGGGCAAGGTCGGCATGGACTGGGTCAAGGCGCAGGTCGTCGACGACCTGGACAACCGCGCCGCACTGGTTGCGCGGTTTGAGCTGTCGCAAAGCATCTACCGCAAGGACCCCTGGGCCGAGCATGTGCGTGACAAGGCCAAGACCTATACACCGATTGCAGATTTCACATTGGAGGCCGCGGAATGAGCTGGATAGACATTGGAAGCCTCGAAGATGTGCCCCTGCGCGGCGCGCGTCTGGTGAAAACCCATATCGGCTGCATCGCGGTGTTTCGCACCGCCGAGGCCGAAGTTTTCGCCGCAACCAACAGCTGCCCGCATAAGGGCGGGCCTTTGTCCGAGGGCATCGTGCACGGGCAATCCGTGACCTGCCCGTTGCACAATTGGGTGTTCGATCTGAACACTGGTCAGGCGCAGGGCTCGGATGAGGGGCGGATCGACACGTATTCGGTACGCATCGAAGACGGCCGCATACTGCTGGACGACAGCGCCGTCACCCGGCGGAGCGCGGCCTGATGGACGGAACCGGCCTGCCCGAGACCCGGTCAACCTGTGCCTATTGCGGTGTCGGCTGTGGCGTCTTGCTGCGCCCGGACGGGGCCGGGGGGCTGGCCGTGCGTGGAGACCCGGAGCATCCGGCAAATTACGGGCGTCTATGCTCGAAAGGCATGGCCTTGGGGGAAACTGTCGGACTGGATCACCGCCTGCTAGCCCCGCGCGTGTCGGGGCAGGACGCCTCATGGGATGACGCGTTGCAACTGGTGGCGGATCGCTTTGCCACAACGATCAGGGATCACGGGCCCGACAGCGTCGCCTTTTATGTCTCGGGCCAGTTGCTGACCGAGGATTACTACGTCGCCAACAAGCTGATGAAAGGGTTCATCGGCTCGGCCAATATCGACACCAATTCGCGGCTTTGCATGGCCTCCACCGTGGCCGGGCACAAACGGGCCTTTGGGACGGATACGGTTCCGGGCACCTACGAGGACCTGGATAAGGCCGACCTGATTGTTCTCGTGGGGTCAAACCTGGCGTGGTGTCACCCGGTTCTCTATCAGCGCGTAGTCGCCGCGCGACAGGCGCGGGGCACCAAGATCGTTGTCATCGACCCGCGCCGGACAGCCAGTTGCAGCCAGGCCGATCTGCACCTTGCCTTGCAGCCCGGCAGCGATGTGGCCTTGTTCAATCACCTGTTGACGCAAATCCATGCAGGCGGGCATGCCGCGCCTGAGTTTCTGGACCACACCGTGGGCTTCGCCGAAGCGCTTGAGGCCGCCCAACGGGATGATCCGGCGGTCACCGGTTTGGACCCTGACGACATCGAACGGTTTTGCACGCTTTGGACCCAAACCGAACGCGTGGTGACGATCTTCAGCCAGGGCGTGAACCAATCCTCCAGCGGAACGGACAAGGTCAACGCGATCCTGAACTGCCATCTGGCGACCGGACGGATCGGGCGCGAAGGCATGGGGCCGTTTTCGGTCACCGGTCAACCCAACGCGATGGGCGGTCGTGAGGTGGGCGGCTTGGCCAATATGCTGGCCTGCCATCTGGACATCGAAAACGAAGACCATCGCGCCGCGGTGCAGGGGTTCTGGAACGCGCCGACTCTGCCGCAAAAACAGGGTCTGAAAGCGGTCGATCTGTTTCGATCAATCGAAGAAGGCAAGGTCAAAGCTCTGTGGGTCATTCACACTAACCCGGCGGTCACCATGCCGGATGCAGACCGGGTCAGCGCGGCGATCAAAGATTGCCCCTTTACGGTGGTCAGCGATCTGACCGCGCAGACAGATACCGCGCGCCTCGCGGATGTGGTTCTGCCTGCGGCAGGCTGGGCTGAGAAATCCGGGACCGTTACCAACTCGGACCGCACGATCAGCCGGCAACGCGCGGTTCTGACGCCACCCGGTCAAGCCCGCGCCGATTGGGACATCCTGGCTGAGGTCGGACGCCGTATGGGCTGGGACGAGGCGTTCAGTTTTGACTCTCTGGCGCAGATCTTTCGCGAATATGCAGCCATGTCGTCGCTCGCGGGGTCTTTCGGCAAGGATTTCGACATTTCTGGCCTCACGGATATCACCGAGGATGACTATGCCGAGCTTGCGCCTACACGCTGGCCCGTATCTGCGAAACGAACCGGTGGACGTTTCTTTGAGGATGGGGCGTTCTTTCACCCCGACGGCAAGGCGCGTCTTCTTCCCGTTTCCCATCGCCCGCCTCAGAAAGCGCCTTCCGAGACCTATCCATTTGCGCTGAACACCGGACGCAACCGCGATCAATGGCACACGATGACCCGATCGGGCCTGTCGCCGCGCTTGTCGGCCCATCTGGCGGAACCTTATGTCGAGGTGAATCCGGAGGACGCGAAGAAATTGGGCCTTGCCCCAGCAGATCTGGTCGAGATCACTAGCGCGGTTGGCAAAGGTATCTTCCGGCTGCGGATCACCGATGCGGTCACGCCGGGGCAGGTCTTTGCCCCCATCCACTGGACGGGTGAAACCGCGCCTGCTGCGCGTGTCGATGCCTTGGTGCCCAGCGTGACAGATCCGATCTCGGGTCAGCCGGAAAGCAAAGCGGCGGCTGTGTCCGTAAAGCCCATGCTAGCGGCATGGTATGGGTTCGCAGTATCGGTTTCGGCGCCTGCTCCATCTTCGGATTATTGGGCTTTGGCAAAAACCGACATCGGGTACAGAACCGAATTGGCGGGATGTCATGTGATCGATGATTGGGAAGGTACCGCACGCGCGTGGTTTGACTTGCACGATGCCACGGCAACCGTGATCGAAGATCCGAAACGCGGCGCGTTTCGGATTGTGTTGTCCAATGAACACGGGGTTTTGGCCGCACTTTATGTCTCGTCGCAACCGATTTCGTTGATGCGGGATTATCTTGCAACCCTGCCAGATGTGGCCCCCTATCAACTGCTGTCGGGACGCGCTGCGCTGGATCAGGTCGATTGCGGGCCGGTTGTCTGTTCATGTTTCGGCGTTGGGCTGAAGACCATCATCAGCGCGATACAAGACGAGCGCCATCTGAGCGTCGCTGAAATCGGCGAAGCGCTTCAAGCAGGCACCAATTGCGGCTCGTGCCGGCCCGAGCTTGCGGATCTGATCACCGAATATTCGACGCCAGAGGCCAAGACCCCAAAACGCCGCGCACAGGTCTGAGGTCTATGGCTTTGGCGCTCAGTTGATCGGCGTGGAGATCTTCCCAACGACATCTAGGCTGCGATCACTGCTGTGAGTTTGCGGCGTCGGCCTGAACACGTTTGAAGTTGAGGAACTGCACGATGTCGGCAGCTTCGTTTTCCTCGAAATCGGCACCCTCAAAATGGGTTCTGTCACCGTTCAACGTAACGACCCCCAACCGATCACCTGAAAAAACGCTGAACTGGTTTCGATGGTCTCCGCGGCGATGCAGCGTGTATTTGGGCGCCGACGCGTTTTCGCCCCAGATCATGCCTCGGACCGGGCTGGTACAGGCTTTGGCATCAGCCAATGCCACGAGGCTGTTGGCAATGTCGACTTGGCTGAATTGCGTATCGACACGTTTAGGCTCGGGGGCAAGAACCGGCCCGATCACAACAGCGGGTATTTGGGTATAGGCTTTTTCGTACCCGTATCTGTCGACCTCTTGGCCGAGTAACGGGCGCATCGCGCGATGATCACCCAAAACTATCAGATGGCCTGTTTCGAAAAAGCCAGCTTCTGAAAGATGGCGGTATAGCGCGCCGATTTGCCGGTCGACATAGCGGATAACCTGTTCTTCCGAGCGGATACCACTGTCTGGCGCGACGAACGGATGATGGCTGGAAGCCGTTTTCGCAAAGATCAACGTTGGCACGGTGGCGCCTTGTATGACGTCGATGATCCGCTCGACCAAAGCGGCATCGGGTGCCGCATCAAAATGATAGCGGGGCCATCCTTCATAGAATTTGGCTTCACTGCCATGGACTGTCTCGAACCCCAATGCGTCGGCCCATTCTCCGGTTGATGAAAACTCGAGATCAGAGGTGGTCAGGAAATAGCTGTCATAATTGTTTGCAGCGTATGCCGATACCACCGAGTCTTTTGCAGCCCAATATCCGGCGAAATGGGTGTTTCCTCCGTCGGTCAGGGTGTTCGGAGGATAGATCGGGTATTCGGCGGTCAACAGCGAAAGCTCGGCATCTTCGGTTGTAAAGCCGTTGGCCAGGAAATTGCCCAAGGCAAGGTTTTCACGCGCCAGTTTGTCAAGCTCTGGTGTCCAGTCATTCAGTCCGCTGAAAAACCCGGAATGATAAGACGAAAGGGATTCGACCATGTAGATAACCAAAGGCCCGGCAAGCCTTGGGGCGTCAGAGCATATCGGTTCGAATGGATCAGAAAGAGTGCCGCGAAACTCGGCACTATAGGCCCGAAACTCGCTGAGATCTGTCTGGTTGTTGGAAATGACGTTCTGGAAAAGACGGTAATGCACATATCCGGTCTCGCGCATGTTCCAGACGAGGATGCCCGCGACCGCGACGACAATCCCCAAAGCTGTTGCCGTATGGTGACTGATCCTAGTACTTTGCAACAGGCGCCAGACACAGAAAACCGCGCAGCAAAACGTCACCAAAGTCGATGCAATCGCGATCAGCGTAAGAGGTTTGAAGTCAAACAGGTAGGTCAGCGAGTAGGAACCAAACTTTCCAATGTCGGATACGGTCAAACGCTGCCCAAATTGCTGCGAGATGAGGACATCGAGGAAGATCAAGCTCAGCAAGAAGATGGCCACCAGAAAGCACCCGACCGCTATGTTTTTCCGCCTCGATGCCGCGGAAACCAGCAGCAAAAGCAAAATCGGCACCAGCAGAATAAAGTCGTTTCGAAGCGTTTCAACGAACGCATGGCGTGGCGTTGAAGTCATGCTGGAAACAAGGAGCTCGACTTCAAGGGCGCGATAAAGGCTTGGGCCAAAGATGGCGCCCAAAACAATAATAATTCTTAACATATTCAGTTTTTTAATTCGATCTAACGTTTGGTTTCTAAAATCTGTGTTGCAATGGGATGCGCCGAAAAAAGACACGTTTACGCAGGGTTAGATTAATCAGGCCACGCATTGGTCAATAGTTAACTTTCAACGATTAGGTGAAAAATTTTTGTGGTGATGTCTTATTGCGATACTTGCGTGACGGCGTAGGCGAGATGACATAAAGTCGAAAAATCCGACATAGTGACGTTATTACCGACCAATTCGTCACTGTGGTCCCTGCACCTCGGACATTTCGCGTCTCATACTGGAGTAAACGCGTAAGGAGGCAGCGCATGACCTGGAATATCTGTGTTCTTGGCGGTGGTAAGATTGGGCAGATGATCGCCACTTTGCTGAAGCAATCCCGCAATTATTCGGTGACGGTGGCAGACCATGATTTGTCGGCGCTTGCGGCGTTCAAAACCATGGGCGTTCCCACTCGCCAGATTGACGCGACGGACGAGACCGGGCTGAAAGCGGCGCTGGAAGGGTTTGACGCGATCATCTCGGCGGCTCCGTTCTTTCTTACTCCGGCCATTGCAGCGGCTGCCAAGGCTGTAGGGGCACATTATTTCGATCTGACCGAAGATGTCGCGGCAACTGCCACCGTGCGCGCGTTGGCCGATGGCAGCAAATCCGCCTTCATGCCGCAATGTGGTCTGGCCCCGGGCTTTGTTGGTATCGCGGGCGCTGCGTTGGCGGCTGAGTTTGACCAGATCGACAGCCTGCATATGCGTGTTGGTGCCTTGCCGATGTTCCCGACCAATGCGTTGAAATACAATCTGACTTGGTCGACAGACGGGTTGATCAATGAATATTGCAACCCGTGCGATGCCATCGTGAATGGTGAACGCGTCAAGACCGCGCCGCTCGAAGATTATGAACGGATCGGTCATGACGGGGTTGAATACGAGTGTTTCAATACTTCGGGCGGGCTCGGGACTTTACCGGAAACGCTGGAAGGAAAGGCGCGGGCGGTGTCCTACCGATCGATCCGCTATCCCGGTCACTGTGATATCCTCAAACTGTTGTTGCATGATCTCGGGCTCGCGCAGCGTCGGGATCTGCTGAAAGGCATATTCGAGACGGCATTGCCACGCACCGATCAAGACGTGGTTCTTGTCTATTGTACGGCCAAAGGCAAAATCGACGGGACCCTGCGCGAAAAGTCTTTGATCAACAAAAGCTTTGCGCGCGACATCCACGGTCAAACCTGGAGCGCCATTCAGATCACAACAGCTGCAGGCGTGCTGGGCGCGGTTGATCTGATGCGCACAGGCAAGCTGCCGCAAAACGGGTTTGTGCGGCAAGAGCAGGTCCGGTTGGACGACTTCCTGAACACCGAATTTGGTCAGCTCTATCGGGCTGGCGCTGTCACCGAACAGAACAAGGCGGCCTAAGCGATGAAAGATGTTGTTATGACGGCAGAGCAGATTTTGCAGAATTTGGGGTTGAGCGCAGCAGAGCTGACGGGTGGAACACTGGCCGTTACCTCTCCGATCGATGGCAGCCTGCTGGGTGAGGTGCATGAAACACCTCTGTCCGAGATAGATGCCGTGTTCGACCGTGCCAAGGCGGCGTTCAAATCCTGGCGCATCGTGCCTGCGCCCCAGCGCGGTGAGCTGATCCGCCTGCTGGGCGAAGAGCTGCGCGTGGCAAAGGATGATCTGGGCGCGCTGGTCAGTTGGGAGGCGGGCAAGATCACCTCGGAAGGTCTGGGCGAAGTGCAAGAGATGATCGACATCTGCGACTTTGCAGTGGGTCTGTCCCGGCAGCTTTATGGCCTGACCATCGCATCTGAACGCCCGGGCCATCGGATGATGGAAACCTGGCACCCTGCCGGGCCGGTTGGTGTGATTTCGGCGTTTAACTTCCCTGTTGCCGTCTGGTCTTGGAACGCGGCGCTGGCGCTTGTCTGCGGGGATCCGGTGATCTGGAAACCGTCAGAAAAGACTCCACTGACGGCGATGGCCTGCCAAAAGATCTTTGAGCGTGCAGTGGCGCGATTCGGCGATGCGCCCGAGGGTCTGCTACAGACACTCATTGGCGGTACGCAACTGGGCGAGGCGTTGGTGGCCAGCGAACATGTCCCGGTGATTTCGGCAACCGGCTCAACCCGGATGGGCCGTGCGGTGGCCCCGGTTGTAGCATCGCGTTTCGGCAAATGCATTCTGGAATTGGGCGGCAACAATGCAATGATCGTCGGCCCCTCGGCTGACCTTGAAATGGCGGTGCGGGCCATTGTGTTCTCGGCGGTTGGTACGGCCGGTCAGCGCTGTACCTCGCTGCGGCGGTTGATCGTCCACAACTCGATCAAGACCGATCTGGTTGCGCGTTTGAAGAAGGCCTATGCCGGATTGCCCATCGGCAACCCGTTGGCCCAGGGCACATTGGTTGGTCCTTTGGTTGACGAGGCCGCAGGAGCCGCGATGACCGCCGCGCTGGAGGCTGCCAAAGCCCAAGGCGGCACCGTTTTTGGCGGCAATCGTGTCACCAGCGGTGTGCCGGACGGGGTCTATATGGAACCTGCGATTGTCGAGATGCCAGGCCAGACCGAAGTGGTTAAGACCGAGACCTTTGCACCGATCCTTTATGTCATGGGCTATGACGATTTCGATCAGGCCATCGACATTCAGAATGACGTACCGCAAGGCCTTTCATCTTGTGTTTTCACCCTGAACATGCGCGAGGCCGAGCAATTCCTGACTGCCGCCGGGTCTGATTGCGGGATTGCCAACGTCAATATTGGTCCATCCGGGGCCGAGATTGGCGGCGCGTTTGGCGGTGAGAAGGAAACTGGCGGGGGACGCGAAAGCGGCTCGGACGCCTGGAAAGCCTATATGCGGCGGCAGACAAATACGGTGAATTATTCAGCCGAACTTCCGCTGGCCCAAGGGGTCAAGTTCGACATCTGAACCAATGGCCCGACCGATTTGGACATGGTCGGGCCTTAGTCGGCAAATAGATAATCCAGGCGCATGATGGCCTGCGCTGTGTCAGATGGCAGGCCCAGAAATCTGGCAACCGCGCGTTCATTCTCGGCGCGATTCGCGGTTTCGCGCAGGCGCAAATAGCCGTCAAACTCGGCTCGCCGGATCAATTCGGATTCGTATGCGATATCGTTGCGCAGTGTCGGCAGCAGGTGGGCCACCGTTTCGGGCCGGCTGTTTTCACCGGTCAAGCCGACCCTTCGGGCATGCCCGGTCAGGTAGTCATCGGAATAGCTGCATTCGACCTCGAGGATATGTGTGCGGACTTGGTCGGCACAAAAGTCCTGAATGACGTCCAGATTGGCGGGATCGAGGCAAATCACCAGTTGATCAGACTTGAAATTCTCAAACAGCATACGCACAACGGCGCGCCGATGCCGCGAGCGTTTCAACAGAGTAGTCTCGATTCCGCCCAGATCGGGTAGGGGCGTTTCCCCTTCGTCGAACAGGTATTCGATACAGGGAATGTTGGTTTCAGAAGCGATCTGATCGACCAGCCTTTTGGCGACGTGCCACTTCTTGCAAACTACAAGATACAGATCCCGTTCGGGCCCGAGTGTGTTGTTCGCTTCCCAGAACCGTTGGCCAAAGCGCCGCCCAACCCTGCCGCGACCGGTAAGAAAGGCGTGTAGATTTCGCCCTTCGTTCGAGATCTGAAAACTGACCCCTTCCTGCGCATAAAGCTGGCCCAACCGTTCTTTCATCTCGCGTGCTTCAGGACTGATCTTTCGGGCGAACAGATAGTCCTGGCTGAGCAGTAAATCGTAGTGATCGTTGTAGAAAGTAACCGGCATACCATAGTCGGAGAACATCAGGAACGTCAGCGTGCGGTTCTCGATTTCCTGTTTCGGAACCTGATGGCGGACCAGGGTTTGAAAAAACGTCTCGTCCGGTATCCAGGTGGTCGAGAAAAAGCGGATGATATCGCGGCGTTCGCGCAGCAGCTTTTGGATCATCTCGATTGTTCGGCGCCGCAGACACCACCATTGGCTGCCAATCATCACTTTCAAATCACCGGGTATTTCACGTGTCAGGCCCAGTTTCTTTTGTGCCTCATAGCTCGCGTAAAACCGGCCTGCTTGTGTTCGTTCGTTGAAGTAGTGGCGATAGATCAGCCGGTCTTCCTTCATTCCGGTCTTGATCCAGTTGCTTTTGAAAAAGTCGTGGCTTTCGATAAAGTCGAGATCGTGCCGGTCCAGAAAATCATGCGTATATTCTGCCGTCTTGATGGCCATGCAATCGCCGGACAACATGTAGAAATGCGTGGCCCGGGGGAACGCTTCGGTCGCCGCATCTATGGCATGAAGCGTGGCTTGTACCAAAGACCACGCGCCCCAGCCGCATTTGATCCGTTTGGCCGCAAACGCAACATTCGGGTTTTCACGCAATGCGTCGCGGATGCGTTGATAATCTTTGGCGGATGCGCGCGCATCGAAATGGATGGAGATGCAGTCCCCCACCGCCGTCAGTTGCTGAGCCTGAGCAATGATAGCGTCGGGGTCTTTGTGGCATAACAAGATAAAGGCAATTTTTGCCATTGGTTTGCGCTATTTCCGTTTCTGCCCGTTTGCACCCGTGATACTGAGGATGAGCGATTGAATAAACAGAATATTTTTGATTTTTTGTGTGTATAGGCCAAGTGTCGGACTGAGATCCGGTGGCATAAGGAGGCGCAGTTAATGGGGTTTCCCGGGACATGGATGACCGAAAGTCAAAGCATGGTCTACCGTGTGGTGCCCAAATGCGCCTGCTCGACCATTGGTCAGATCATGTACTATTCGGATCATGGTGTCTTTTTCGACGGCGACATCCACGATGCATCGGAGGGGCTGCACAAGTGGTCCTTTGAGAACAGCAAATCCCCGATTGCCGAGAATGTCCGTGGGCATAGCTCGTACACATTTACCTGTGTGCGCAATCCCTATACGCGGATCCTGAGTTCGTTCTTCGACAAGATTTGCGGCATTCAGCGCAACGGCAAGCGATACCGGGGCAATCTGGTGCCCAGCCTGATCTATAACTATGGGATTGAGGTTGGCGGGGATGACGGCAAGGGCGAGTTCGACCAGATCGCCAGCTTTCGTCGGTTCCTTCTGTTTGCGCGCGATACCATCCGGTGGCGCCGCCCGATGGATCCCGACATTCATTGGTCGGCCATGTCGGGCCATGTCTCGACGCTGATCGTGAATGGCGGGCGCTATGACCGGATCTTTTGGACTGAAAAGTTCAACGACGGCATGCAGGGCGTTTTGGATCAGGTGCAGACCGAGCATACAATCACCTTGTCAGATGTTCCGCGTTTCAACGAATCCGAAGGTCATGGGCCAAAACGCGCACATCCGGTTGAGGATTTCTTTGACGATCTGTCCATGCATCTGGTCTACGAGATCTACAAACAGGATTTCGAACTGTTCAAATACGATTTCGAAAACCCGGCGAACAAATTGCCAATCGGTGAAATCGACCTGGAAGAGATTCACGCCAAACTGGGGGACTGAGAAGCACTAAGTGTCCGCGGCAGAGATTTATCTGCGTAGAACACGATTTGCAGGTGAGTGTCCGCTTGGAGTCCAGCTTGGCCAATGCTGCGCGATGCCCCAATTACCGCAACGCAGGGGCAAGCAGACTTTGAAAAGCCGACTGCAGACCCAATGCGTCCGGATAGAAAGAGTCATGGATCCGCGTCAGCTCCAACGTTCAATGACATTCGCATCTCGCGTGGCTTTATAAGCTTGAAACTCCCGTAGGCCCGAGAGATGAAACCTGCTTCTTTGAGTTGACCGAGATGCAATGCATTCGTAGACCGCGCAAGGTTCGAAAGGTGAGCGAGGTCGGACCGTGTCGCATCAACTTCGGGCTGCCGATCAAAAGGAATGTCTTTCACACGCACATCTGCGAGCCGCAAGAGAAAATAGTGAGGCGCTGAGTAGATCAGAAGATGCGGCGGGCCGCTTCCCGCCACGATATCGAAGACTCACGTTCAGCGTTCCTTGACGGCGACACAGGGTACAGAAATCAGGCACTGCACAGTCCAAGCCAGTCAGCCGCAGGTGACTACCCACGAAGCTCGTGTTTTGCCTCAGCGGCAACCCGACTAAACTTTTAGGGTCAAACACGCTTGGAATGCGGATTCGCTGAAACTGTGGCGACGGTCGCGCTTGCCTTAAGGTAGCGGTGTCCAATCCACCTCTGGATCAAACCAGATCGAGAGCAATCCTCGTGTTTTCAATGCGGCATTGTACGATGGCCAGTTCCCGGTCTTCTACTTCGACCGGGCCCAACTGGTCGTAGTCTCAGCTATCATGCTGGATTCATGAGGTGAATCCTTCAGCCCATTTGTGCAGCAAAGCAGCTTGGCTCCAGAATTGCGACCCGTCAGTTGGGAGAGAATCACGAATCTAGCCATTCGGATACCAGTAAGGAATCAGGCAATTTCGTGACACAGAATCGACCAAACCGCCAAATCTTTCAATCTAAGCGTGTATTTCTCCGTGGTTTGGAGGATGCGGCGCCCTGATCGCGGGACCTAACCTTGTGGAAGGCTCCGTCGGTATGGAGGGGGTTAGAACGCCGCAAATTTGGGCGGCATCCACGAGTAACTAGTGAGTTAACTAGGAGAGTATGATGTTGAAGCTTTATGTAATGATGAAGACCATGGCACGTGACGAAAACGGCGCGACCATTGTGGAATATGGCGTCGCTCTGACAATCGTCACGGCGATTGCAGTTGCTACCCTGACTGCTTTGGGCAACGACGTTAACGCTCAGTTCACAGACGCTGAAACCCTGATGTAATGAACTGACCGAAGACAAAGCACGCGGTGCGCTCAGCCCCGCGTGCTTATCGTCCCGGAATATTTTCTTGATCCGCTGGCAAAGTGCAACCGCTCAGATCGGTTCATTCGATAAACGCCAGGAAATAGCTGAAGGAGCACCAGATGAGACTCTCTGCCATTTTCACAGCATTGACGGGCCTTGTCGTAGCCGGAGGGTCCGTTTACGTCGCTCGGGATTACATTCAATTCGATACACAGTCCGCAAATGTCGAGGCCGAGAGCGAGATGGTGAGCGTGGTCGTTGCATCGCGCGATATTTCGTTTGGCGAAGAAATCGAGCCCGGCGCGCTGACGACAATTGACTGGCCCCGTGGTGCTTTACCCGTAGGCGTCTTTACAGATTACGACGACCTGATTGCGGCGGCCAGCATGCCGTCGCGTCGCGCCCGTCGCGCAATTGCTCAGGGTGAACTGATCCTGAACAACAAGGTTTCCGACTTTGGTGAAAAGGTCACCATCGTTCAGACGCTGGGTGCAGATCATCGCGCCATGGCCATTGAAGTTGATGCCGAAACCGCCGTCGGAGGCTTTGTCACCCCTGGTGATCGGGTCGATGTGGTAATGACCACCGGCGAAAAAAGAGACATGCACGCCGTCACCATTTTGCAAAACATCAGAGTCATTGGTGTTGATCAGGAATCTGACGAACAGACCGACCAACCCGTTGTTGCGCGCACGGTCACTGTTGCTGTTACCCCGGATCAAGTACAGCGCCTTGCTCTGGCGCAACGTGCCGGTCGGCTGAGCCTAACCTTGCGGTCCATTGATGACACAGAAGACAAGGCGCTGACCATGACGCGGCTGAACGATCTTCTGATTGATGAACCGGTTGTTGCGCAGGACATCAAAGAACCGGTGCGCAAAACGATAATCCGGGTCCGCCGCGGCACCGAAGTGACAGAATCCGTCATCAACTGAATCGACCAAGGAAGGTTTCGACCGTGTCCCTCGCGCAATTCATACGTCAATTCCGTAGCTCCGAAGACGGCGCGATCCTGGTCTTTGTCGCGGTGGCCCTGTCGGTCATGATAGGAATGGCCGCCCTCGCATTCGACATTGGTCGGGTGACCACCACTCAGTCGGAATTGCAGAGCTTTGCGGACAATGTTGCCCTTGCGGCTGCGGGGGAACTCGATGCTCGCCCGGATTCAATCACCCGCGCCACAAATGCGGCTGCAAACATGATCCGCGACCGTCAAAGCTTTGGCGTTCGGAACAAGGATCAGCTATTGTCAGGTGCTACGGATTACCAGCTGCGGTTTTACGAAAACCCGCCAACAACTGCGACTGATCCCGCTCAACCCGCGCAACTGCTGGATTCGACCGATCCGGCCAGCGGACCGAAAGCTGCATTCGTTCGGGTTACCGTCGATACGCACGAGGTCGGTACTCCGCTCGCAGCGGCAGCGGCGGCTTTGTTGGGCAATGCGCAGCCCTTCTCGAGCGTCAATGCCGAGGCTGTGGCAGGGTTCACCCTGATGGCCTGCGACATCACCCCTATGTTCATTTGCCTGCCGCAACCTAGCCTCGATCTGACCGAAGGCCAGTTGGTTCGGATGGTAAGTCAGGGTGGCAATGGCCATTGGGGGCCCGGAAACTTTGGTTTTCTGTCTTCTAATCAGACCCTGGCCATCGACGCGTCTGGTGCCTGCGAACCTGCACCAAACGGTCAGGAAGACTCTTGTGCTCTGGCCGCGTCGCGCGCTGTTTCCATGTGCTTCAGCCAAAGAGGCGTTGAAACCAGACCGGGTCTGAGCGTGGGCAACATGGTGGCTGGTTTTAACACACGTTTCGACCGGTTTGAATCCAGCGCCAAGCAATTCAGCAACGGCGCGCGCTACGACGTCGACAATTTCGCTTCTTCTCCGCATGTCCTGGACGGTTGGATCACAGCAGGTAACGGAAACAACTGCACCAGCCAGCAGTCGCCCACTTATGATGCGAACGGGATCCTTGATCCGGCCGCGACCGTTGGGCTACCGCTTGACGATTGTTTTGCCAGCGGCACTTGCCCGACGCCTCGTATCGGCAACGGCGTGTTCACTACTGGTCTTAACGAATACCTGACGATCAACTATGGCGCAGATTTCAGCGGCCCTGTCCCAACCGGTATTCCGTCATGGTTCCCGACTGGTGGTACCCGCTATGACATCTACAATGCTGAGGTCACCAACCAGGCCGCTCTGGAAGCTATCCTGAACGCCGGTGGTAAAGCTGAAAGCAGCATGCCTTCATGCCAACCGCCTTCTACCGGTCGTGCTGATCCTACGCGCCGTGTCATCACCGTCGCCGGTATCGATTGCGCAACGTTTGCAGACGAGCTTAACGGCGGATCGGGTACGATTCCGGTCACCAGTTTCATAGAGATGTTTCTGATCCGCCCCTCTGAATCCGGCAGCACCGGTGCCAACGCGGTCATCTATGGTGAAGTCATTCAGACCGTATCGGACGGCGTTGGCGGAGCCGGAGTCGGCGGCATCGTTCATGATCTGGTTCAGCTTTACGAGTAATGATCATGTTTGGTGCATCCCGTCATATCAGAATGACCCTCAACCGGTTCCGCAATGACCAGTCCGGCGCTGCGTTGGTCGAATTCGCGATCCTTTTGCCGATCCTGTTAGTGACATTTGCCCTGATCGTCGAAGGGGGACGGATTTTCTGGTCCTATCAAAATGCGATCACGGGGGTTCGGGACACTGCCCGTTATGTTGGCCGGATCGCCCCGTCGGACCTGTGCACTGCTTCGCCAAGCGCTGCTATCGGCGATTTTCAAGCCGCTGTATCAAACACTTTGACGTCGCTTTCGACCACCGACATTGCCGTTGGTCTAGACTCTCTGTCCCTCGAATGCGTTGGCAACGCAGGTGAATACCGCGTTTCGCCCACACCGGTAGCCGTACTGACCGCGTCACTGACGATTTCAAATCTGCCATTCACGCCCCTGTTCCAACTGGTCGGAGGCTCGACAGCAACGCAGATCCAAACCACGATCACAGATCGCAGCCGGGTGTTTGGACCATGACCCGCCGCATTCACAAGATAACCCGCGAAATGTCGCGACTTGGCCGTCAGGAAGATGGGTCGACGATCACTGAGCTTGCCTTTGTCCTGCCGTTGTTCCTTTTGATTTTCCTGGGCCTGATAGACTTCGGCAGATTGGCCTTCCACTATGTGGCTGCCGAAAAAACAGCACAGGTCGCCGCTCGGATGGCCGCAGTGATGCCACCCGCATGTGGCGGTGTTCCAACAACCAACAGCCGCGGCACCTATACCGATATCACCGGCCCGCGCTTCGGAACCAATTGCAGTTTCGCATCGGGCGTTTGTGTTGAACCGGTCGCAACCGTATGCACCGGAGCGGCGCCCGCGAATGCAGCGGCGCAGACCACCGTGACCGACATCTGGAACATGCTTCAGTTTGCCGTTCCCAACGATCCCACCGCAACTTTTGACGAAAGCAACGTCACGTTCACTTACGAGTTCGACCCGGAAATGAATTTCCTGGGTGGCCCTTATGTACCGATGGTCACGGTGACAATCGAAGAACTTCCATTCCGGTTCGTCTCTCCGTTGGGTTCGATCGCAGCGCTGGTTTTGGGCGGCTCAACGCCACAAACCGATGCGCTGACCACCGCGACAACGGGCTTCAAAATATTTTCCGACTTTAGCGCAACCCTTCCTGGTGAAGACCTCGCCAGCGGAGTCAACGGTTGAATTTCTAATCATGGGAGCTGAAGAATGACGCAAAAATCATTAGCCCTAATCTCTGACAATGAGGCGATTAAGAATTCAGTCGCCCAGGCCGTCGACCGGTTCGACGATCTTTCGCTAGAGACACATTCCGGGACCTTGTCTTCGGTAAACGGTCGCGCCTGTGATCTGATGGGTAACAATGACCTGCTGGTGTTCAGCTTTTCAGGCGAATTGGATCTGGAAACTGTCAGCGATCTTCGTCGCAGCGCCGGTTCGCGCGGTACCTTGTTGGCACTTAGCGACGGTGACATCTCATTGACCGAAGCGCGTGCGCTGAACAAATCGGGTGTGGATGAGATTCTGCCCTATCCCATCGGGCAGGACGAACTGGCCGAACAGATTCAACGTCTGACGGTCGACAAGTCTTTGCTGCCGACCATTTACTCGCCGCAACCGCAGCGGCTGGGACAGATCATCAGCGTATGCCCGGCCCGTGGTGGCATCGGTGCGTCGACGTTGTCCATCAACCTGGCCGACCAGTTGCAGGGGTATTCCGGCATCTTCCGGAAAAAGACGCGAAACAAGGTCGCCGTCGTAGATCTGGATTTGCAATTCGGCACGGTCGCGACGTCCTTGGACTTGCAGCCTTCTTCCGGGCTTTTGAGAATGGCCCAGGATGGGGTCATGCCGGACCGGACGTTCCTTCAGCAATCTCTGGTGCAACATGCGTCCGGTTTGGAAGTCCTGAGCGCGCCCGAGGAATTCATTCCTCTGGATGTTCTGACACGCGAACAGGTCAGCGCGTTGATCGAGACTCTGCGTCTGGAATTCGACTTTGTCGTCATCGATCTGCCTCGTGTACTTGTCGATTGGCTGGGCGCAGTTGTGACCGCGTCCGACCGGATGCTGATGGTGGGCGACAGCTCGGTCTCTTCGGTGCGTCAAGCCTGCCGTTTGATTGAATTCTTCTCAAAAGAGCGGCTCGAACCTCCGGTTGAGATCGTCATAAGCCAGGAAACAAAACCGACATTCCGATCAAGCCAACATGTCGAGGCCCAAAAGGCGCTGGAACGCGAATTGGGCTTTTGGCTGCCAAGCGACGCGCGCCACGCAAAGCAGGCGCTAGATCGGGGTCAACTGCTATCGCAGGCCTCAGGCAGCTGTGCCTTGTCCAAGGCGATCCGCACAATGGGTCGGAAAATCATGAATGAAGCCATGGTCAGCAAAACCGACCTCAAAAACAACGCAGCCTAATTGGAGTCAAAGGGATGTTTGAAAAGTTTACACGCGCCGGGCGAACCAATGAGGCCGAAGTCATTCAGCTGAACCAGCATGCTGATCAAATGGCCAAGGACATTCAGCCAGACACCACAACGGAAGATACCGAACTCGCAGACTGGCTTGAGCTAAAAAGCACGTTGCACGAGGCTTTGCTGGAACGGTTGAACCTTTCCGTGATAGAAAAGGTTGAAAAGGACGTGCTACGGCGCGAAGTCGCCGGGGTCGTTGGAGGTGCTCTGTCCCAAACTGGCAGGCCGCTGAATACCGAAGACTTCAACCGCATCGTCGAAGAACTTCTGGACGAAATTCTGGGTTTTGGCCCATTGGAGCCGTTGCTGGCCGATCCAACGATCAATGACATTCTGGTTAACGGTTATCAGACGGTCTATGTCGAACGCTCTGGCCTGCTGGAACGCGTGCCGGTGCGGTTCCGCGATGAAAAGCACCTGCTGCGGGTTATCGACAAGATCGTCAGCAAGATCGGGCGGCGTGTCGATGAACGGCAGCCTTGGGTGGATGCCCGGCTGGAAGATGGCAGCCGTGTCAACGCAATCATCCGCCCTTGTTCGATTGATGGCCCCAGCGTTTCAATCCGTAAATTCGCGCAGTCAAAACTGACGATGGAAAAGCTGGTCGCAAGTGGGGCTCTGAACGATGCCGCCGCGCGGTTCCTGCAAGCGCTGGTATACGCGCGCCTGAACGTTCTGATCGCCGGCGGGACGGGGTCGGGGAAGACAACGATGTTGAACGCCCTGTCTTCGTATATCGACCATGGCGAGCGTGTTGTCACCATTGAAGACGCAGCAGAGCTGCAACTCCAGCAGGAGCACGTTGTGCGACTGGAAACACGCCCGCCATCTCCGTCTGGCGACGGCCAGGTCATTCAGCGTGATCTGGTGCGCAACGCGCTGCGTATGCGCCCCGACAGGATTATTGTCGGTGAGGTTCGCGGAGCGGAGACATTCGACATGCTTCAGGCCATGAATACGGGGCATGACGGCTCGATGACGACTGTACATGCGAACTCGGCACGCGATTCATTGGGCCGCTTGGAGCAGATGGTCACGATGACGGGTATCGAATTTCCCGCCGCAGCCATTCGATCCCAGATCGCGTCGGGGCTGCACTTTATTGTGCATCTGTCGCGGTTGGCGGATGGGTCGCGCCGCGTCACCAGCATTTCGGAAATAACCGGGATGGAAGGTGAGATCATCACGATGCAAGACATCTTCGTGTTCCAGAAGGAAGGCCGCGCGGAAAGCGGCGAGGTACTTGGTCGGTTTGTTCCCACCGGGATTCGCCCGAAATGCTATGACATGCTCACAGCTGCTGGTGTCGATCTCGAACCCGAGACTTTCCGAGTATCAGGAGGCTGAAGCATGACCAGTATTAACACAGCCGAACTTCTTAACTATCTGACGCTGGCTTGCGTCTTCGTCGGAATGTTCATGCTGATTACCGGTGTGTTCCACTTTGCCCGTCGCGGTGAAAATCACGCCGAGGCCCGCAACCGACGAATGCGCATGGTCCGGCAAGGCGTTACTGATGAAGATCGGCTCGCCTTGCTCCTTCCCGAGACCCAGACAGGGTTTTTTGCGAAGATCCCGTTTTTTGGGAACTTGCCGGATACACTAGTTCAGGCGGGACTGCATGTTTCAGCTAAGAATTTTGTGCTGCTTTGCCTGTTTGGCACCTTGGCGATCGCAACCGTCGGTATGATGTTTCTGCCGCCCTGGCAGGCGGCCCCGATCGCACTCATCATAGGTGTGCTTATGCCTGCTTTGGTGGTGAAATCGCGACAGACTGAACGCCAAAAAGCTTTGACCAGTCAGTTGCCCGATGCGCTAGAGCTAATGGCGCGAGGCCTGAAAATTGGCCACCCGGTCAACACCTCGATCAAAGCCGTTGCGGACGAGATGCAAGACCCTATCGGGACCGAGTTCGGCATCATTTTCGACCAGATCAGTTTTGGCGACGAATTGCCCGACGCGGTTCAAGACTTTGCTGACCGAGTCGGTTCGGAAGATGCACAATACCTGGCGGCAAGCATGGCAATCCAACACGGCACAGGTGGCGATCTGGAGCGGATCGTGTCCGTTCTGGCCACCGTTGTCAGACGGCGCATTGCATTGCGTGCGCGGATAAAGGCTATTTCCGCAGAAGGGCGCCTGTCCGGGTTTCTTCTGTCGATCATTCCGCTGGTGATCATGGGGGTAATGTCGATCAACGCACCGGGATATTACACCGATATCAGTGACGATCCCGCATTCATCAAACTTGCTGTGCTGGTTGTCGTTCTGATGGTCTCGAACGTAATCATCCTGCACAAACTCGTCAATTTCCGTATCTGAGGGCAGTTTCATGGAACATATGCTGGAAATCATGTCGTTGCGTTTCGGTCTTCCAGCCGAAACAATTCTGCTGACCATCTTTGGCCTTGGTGTGTTGCTGGTATTCGTTGCCGTAACCTCGGCACTAAGCCGCCGCCATCCTGCGGCTGTCCGCATCGCCAATCTGCGTGCCCAAAGATATGGGGCACGCAATGATCGTGGACTGTTGCGGGAAACCATTGCTACCCCAAAAGGCCTTTTTAAAGCAGCGCTGCCGAGCAAAGAGTCTGAGCGGCGCAAGATCGAGGAGCAGCTTATTCAGGCCGGGCTGACCGGCCGGAATGCCCTGCGGATCTATACGCTGACGCGAGTATGGCTTGGGATTTTCGTGCCGATGATTCTAGGTCTGCTTATTGTTGCCTCAAGAACTCCTGGCATTCCCGTTCCCAGTGCGATTACAGGCGTTTTTGAATCCATCAGCAAAGCCAACGCCATACAGCTTATCGGTGTGCTGACGGCCGTCGGATATTTCCTGCCAGCAGCCTGGCTGAAGCATCGCCGTAAGGAGCGTCAGCAGCGTATCCGCGACGCGTTTCCAAATGCCCTCGACTTGTTGCAGATTTCGCTTCACTCCGGATTGGGCTTTGATGCAGCTATGACCCGGGTCGGAAACGAACTCGCGCTGGCCTCCCCTGATCTGGCATTTGAGTTTCTGAACACACAGCACGAGATTCAGGCTGGGCGTCCCCGCGCAACCGCGCTGTCTGACATGGCGCGACGTACAGGGGTTGATGAAATCCAGTCATTTGCCACAGTCGTCCAGCAATCCATTCGCTACGGAACGAGCATGTCCGAAGCCCTGACCACCTATGCATCTGAAATGCGGGATTCCCGTGAAACCAGGGCGCAGGAGCTGGCAAATCAGTTACCAGTAAAGATGTCGGCCGTTCTGGCTGCACTGATGCTGCCGACGCTGATAATCATCACCGCCGCACCTTCGATGATTCGATACTTCCGGGGCTTTGGGGCGTAGAATTCGTGCTCGGTTCCACTGCAATAACGTATTCAAACAGGCCGTGTTTCCAAAATGAGAACAAACAGAGCTCTTGTCGTGGAACTTTTTTGCTCGACTTAGGCTGATATGGCTAAACTTTTAAGCAGTTAAGTGGAGTCCGGCCACACAAAAAAATCGAGACACAATCGACGGGTGGGGGCGCTTGTCGAAAGGGTTGATCGGGTTTCGGTCAATGTTAAACGGTATGAATGGTATGTTTTCGGCGCATCGTTTCGCGCCAGATGCAATGGCACCGACTTCAGAACTTCTTAAAGTCGTAGCGGTCCTTTGCCAGGCCTCTCAGGGGAAAGTTCCATTGCTAAACGCATTGCGTGAAACGGCTCGCGCGATTGATGCCGAAGTGGTTGCAATCAGCCGGGTCGACCTGCAAGGCAATCAGAATTCGGCAAAAGTGCTGAGCTACGACGCCAATCACAAGACGCCGGAAAGTTTCAGCGGCTTCGATTTCTGCATCGCGCCTGCGATCTGCGGCGACAACATGAGCCGGGCCAAACTCGGGTCGGCTTGGTTCGGCAAGCTCGATGACCTTTCCGAATACGAACATCTGTCAGAGTTCTATGAGTTCCGCAGATTTTACGAGTCTGTATCCATTTTGCTGGAAAGACAAAATGGTGTCGCCGACTTTCTGGAATTGCATTTTAACCACCCCATCTCTTCGGCTCTGGTAGATATTCTGAGCGTTCTGGGCCCTGTTCTGTCGGATTGCTGGAAGAAAAGATCTCTTGGTCGGTTTTCCGAAGCGAAGCTGAAGAACACACGCCGAAAGCTTATCAAGAAAGAACCAAAAAGCATTTTGTCTATGGACAACCCTTGTCGGCTGAGTCGCTCGGAGTATCGGGTTTGCCTGTTACTGGCGCGGGGACTGAACAACAACGCCTTGTTGTCCGAGTTGTCGATTTCAATTTCGACACTGCGTACGCATCTTCGCAATATCTACGTCAAAACAGAAACATCCTCTCAAGCCGAATTGATCCATGATTTGTTGACCCCGATGGTCAAGCGCCAATCGCCGACTGCGAGTAGCAAAAATGTCGCCTGAAGTCGCGCAGTTCGTCCCTTTGATCGTCATCACCCCGCTTTTGGCTGCAATGGCATGGAATGACCTGAAGAACCTCAAGATATCCAATAGGCTGGTGCTGACTATGCTCGCCGCTTTTGTCCTCTCCACGCCCGTGTTTCTATCCTTCCACGAGACGTTATACCGCGCGGTCTTCGGCGTCGGCGTATTTGTCGTTGGTTTTGTTGGTTTCACGCTGCGCCTGTGGGGTGGAGGCGACGTAAAGGCAATCGCCGCGCTGATATTGTTTGTGCCCAGCTACTTTCTTTTGCTGTTCTTTTATACTTTCACCCTGTCCATGGTCGTAGGCATGCTGTTTGTGATCACAACCCGCTCGATAATTGGATTTCCGGAATGCCGCTGGCTCGCATTGCGACCAAAAGCCAGCTATCCGATGGGTGTGTCGATAGCCATGTCGGGTGTGTTATTGCCCTTGGTTGCGATGGGTTTGGGGTAGAACTCTTAGGGTGGTCTTAGGCCTCATAGCCAATAAAAACGGTTGCTGGACTGCTATGGCGGAAAGGAAGGCTCTCCAATTTGCGTCTGCAAAGAATATCCGGTTGCCGCCCTCGCGCCGGATGCCGGGCATCAATTCAATGGCTGCAAAGGGGCTTAACGTCGTCATTAGGTGCTTGGGCGCCAAC
Organism: Ruegeria sp. HKCCD7255; assembly: GCF_013031565.1. Classification (NCBI taxonomy): domain Bacteria; kingdom Pseudomonadati; phylum Pseudomonadota; class Alphaproteobacteria; order Rhodobacterales; family Roseobacteraceae; genus Ruegeria; species Ruegeria sp. HKCCD7255. The sequence goes on from NZ_WQAG01000001.1 coordinate 599,186, forward strand.
AGCTGCTTAGTCCGCAAACCGGACATTCGCCGCGATTTGGCGAACGTTTACACGAGCCCAAAGCGGTCTTTGCAATGTTCAGATTGGAACCTTTCCCATCGGCACGTTAGCAATGTGTAGCCTCTAGTTTTTGGGCATACGACCGACTTTCGTGTACACTCGCCACACTGCTCTGTCGAAAAGCTGAATAAAGCAATCAACTTCCTTGGGGGGAGAAACTATGTCAATCGAAACGACCGCACGAGAATTTTTTGAGGCTTGCGAGACTGGTAAGGGTTGGGAAGGGTGCAAAGGCTATTGCCATGAAGACGCTACATTCTCTGCTCAGGCAGATGCGTTAGCTGACGTACCTACGCTGGAGGGGTATGCGGAGTGGATGAAGGGTTTGCTGACACCCGTCCCAGATGGTCACTACGAGTTGAAGTCATTCTCGACCGATGCAGATCGTGGCGTTGTAACAGCATTTGCCGTGTTTCACGGAACCCACTCGGTAGACGGGCCAGTGCCCGCGACCGGAAATAAGGTTGCGGCAGATTACGTCTATGCGATGGAGTTTGACGGTGACAAAATTAAGCACATGACCAAGATTTGGAATGACGTTCACTCGTTAAAGCAACTCGGCTGGGCATAACCGTTGTAGGATGATTTGTGCGTAAGCGGCCTGAATTGGCGGTGGCCCCTTTGTCCGCACAGCAGAACAAAAAACAGCCCACCGGGTAGGTGGGCTGTTTTTGTTGAGCGGTTTCTTACTCAAAGTTGACGCACGGCTCCTTTCGCGGCGCTGGTGGTCAACTTGGCGTAGGCTTTCAGCGCTGTCGACACTTTGCGCTTGCGGGGCTCTGCCGGTTCCCAGCCTTTTGCGTCCTGCTCGGCGCGGCGGGTGGCCAGCTCTTCCTCGGACACCGCCAAGTGGATCGTGCGGTTGGGGATGTCGATCTCGATCCGGTCGCCGTTTTTGACCAACCCGATCTCACCGCCTTCGGCCGCCTCGGGTGAGACATGGCCGATCGACAGGCCCGATGTACCCCCCGAGAAACGCCCATCCGTCAGTAGGGCACAGGCTTTGCCCAGGCCTTTGGATTTCAGGTATGACGTCGGATACAGCATTTCCTGCATCCCCGGACCACCGCGTGGGCCCTCATAGCGGATCACCACCACGTCGCCCTCTTTGACCTTGCCGGTCAGGATGTCATTGACGGCCTGGTCCTGGCTTTCGCACACATAGGCCGAGCCGGTAAATTTCAGGATGTTCTCATCCACGCCTGCGGTTTTCACGATACAGCCGTCGCGCGCGATATTGCCGAAGAGAACCGCCAGACCGCCATCCTGGCTGAAAGCGTGTTCTTTCGCCCGGATCACACCGGTTTCGCGGTCTGTATCCAGCTCTTTGTATCGGTTCGACTGGCTGAAGGCCTGCGTTGTCCGCACACCACCGGGCGCGGCTTTGAACAGATCCTGCGCCTTTGGGTTGTTGGCAACCTTGATGTCCCAATTGGCAATCGCCTCACCCATGGTAGCCGAATGGACGGTGCAGCAGTCTTCATGCAGAAGGCCTGCGCGGCTCAGTTCACCTAGGATCGAGAAAATGCCGCCAGCGCGGTGGACGTCTTCCATATGTACGTTCTCGGTATTGGGTGCGACCTTGCAGAGGCACGGAACCTGTCGGCTGAGCCGGTCCATATCGGACATGGTGAAATCGACACCGCCCTCGCTGGCGATGGCCAGAAGGTGCAGCACCGTGTTGGTTGATCCACCCATGGCGATATCCAGGCTCATTGCGTTTTCAAACGCGTCAAACGTGGCGATCTCGCGGGGCAGGAACCCTTTTTCGTCCAGCTCATAATGCCGCTTGGTGATCTCGACGATGCGGCGACCGGCCTCCAGGAACAGTTCTTTGCGGTCCGAATGCGTCGCCAGGGTCGAGCCGTTGCCGGGCAGCGCGAGACCCAGCGCCTCGGCCAGACAGTTCATTGAGTTCGCCGTGAACATGCCCGAGCATGAGCCGCAAGTCGGGCAGGCGTTTTCTTCGATATGTTTGACCTGTTCGTCGGTGTATTTGTCATCCGCTGCGGCGACCATCGCGTCGACCAGATCGATCTTTTTGACGTCCAGATCGGCGATGTCGATCTTGCCCGCCTCCATCGGCCCGCCCGAGACAAAAATGGCCGGAATGTTCAGCCGCATGGCGGCCATCAACATACCCGGTGTGATCTTGTCGCAGTTCGAGATACAGACCATCGCATCAGCACAATGGGCGTTGACCATATATTCGACCGAATCCGCGATCACTTCCCGCGAGGGTAGGGAATAGAGCATACCGTCATGGCCCATGGCGATCCCGTCATCCACCGCAATCGTGTTGAATTCCTTGGCCACACCGCCTGCGGCTTCAACCTCGCGCGCGACCATCTGGCCCAGATCTTTCAGGTGCACGTGACCGGGGACAAATTGGGTGAACGAGTTGACGATAGCGATGATCGGCTTGCCGAAATCGTCATCGCCCATACCAGTGGCGCGCCACAGGCCACGCGCGCCCGCCATGTTGCGGCCATGGGTAGAGGTTCTGGATCTGTACAATGGCATGATGCTGTTTCCCTTTTGCCTCGGGTTGCATGTTCGAAGGATTGTGCGTTATAGCGCACGTATCACATGTGCGCTATAACGCACAAGAGGATTCGGAAGGCCGGGATATGGCACCAGACGAGATTACGCTGAAACTTCGGGAAGTGCGCGCCGCGTCGGGTCTGAGCTTGTCGAAAGTGGCCGAGATGACGGGTGTCAGCAAAGCGATGCTAGGCCAGATCGAACGCGGTGAATCCAGCCCGACGATTGCGACGCTTTGGAAGATTGCCAAAGGGTTTCAACTGCCGCTGAGCGCTTTGATCGGGCCATCGGCGCTGCGTGATCCGGCCAATTCGGGCGTGTTCCAGACAGTGACCTTCCCCGGCAGTATCGAGGTCAAGATCGTCTTTCCTTTTGATCCCGCACTTGGCGCCGAAACCTTTCACGTCCAGCTTGCTCCGAACCAAAGCCACGAGTCGCCGCCTCATGCAGCAGGGGTGACCGAAGAGGTCTTTGTGCTGAGCGGTCACCTGGAAATCCTGCGCAATGGCGACTGGCTGCCCTTGCAAACCGGCCAGGGCCTGCGCTTTGCCGCAGATCAACCGCATGGCTACCGCGCCGGATCAGACGGGGCTGCGTTCCTCAACATGCATCACTATGCTCAAAACCCTGAGGTTTCTGAACGGGTATCCCATGACCGCACTGCTTGACAGCCTGACTATCGTGGACGCCATCGGCTCTTTCGGGGCGCTGATTGTGGTTGCAGCCTATTTCGCGACGCAGATGCGGATGATGAACTCCGACGATCTGGCCTTTCCGGTGGTGAATCTGCTGGGCTCGGTGATGATCGTCTATTCGCTGGTCTACAACTTCAATCTGGCCTCGATGCTGATCGAAGGGTTCTGGATTTTGATCAGCATTGTCGGGATCGTGCAGCATATCAGGTTGCGCCGGTCGGCAGAATAGGCGCTATCCAGCCTTGAACCGCCATGCTGCCGGGTATAGGGAAAATTCAAGCTCGCTTAGGAGATGCTAAGATGCAGGATGATCCCAAAACCCTTGTATCCACGGATTGGCTGGCCGCTCATATGAAAGACCCGGATCTGCGGATTTTGGATGGGTCGTGGTACCTGCCGTCGCAGAACCGTGACGCCAAAGCCGAATATGATGCGGGCCATATCCCGGGTGCGCGGTTTTTTGATATCGACGATATATCCGACCACCGTTCGGACCTGCCGCATATGGCGCCACCGGTGGAAAAGTTCATGTCGCGGCTGCGCGCGATGGGTGTGGGCGACGGGCATCAGGTGGTGGTCTATGACGGGGCTGGGCTGATGTCAGCTGCGCGGGTTTGGTGGTTGTTCCGCCTGATGGGGCAGGAGAACATTGCTGTTCTTGATGGCGGGCTGCCCAAATGGCAAGCTGAGGGGCGTGAGATCGAAGATCTGCCGCCCGTTATCCGCGACCGCCACATGACGGTGCGGGTTCAAAACCATCTGGTGCGCGATGTCACTCAGGTCTCGGCTGCGTCCAAACTGGCGGATCACGAGATCATCGATGCGCGCGCCGCCGCGCGTTTTGCCGGTACCACGCCCGAGCCGCGCGAAGGGTTGCGTTCGGGCCATATTCCCGGGTCACGCAACGTACCCTTTACCGATTTGCTGAATAAGGACGCGACGATGAAGTCGCCCGACGCGTGCCGCGCCGTTTTTGAGGCTGCTGGCGTTGATCTGTCAAAACCCGCCATCACCTCTTGCGGGTCGGGCGTGACCGCCGCGATCCTCAGCCTTGCGCTGGAACGCATGGGCAAGAAAGACCATTCGCTTTATGACGGCTCCTGGGCGGAATGGGGTGCCTTCCCGACCCTGCCCGTCGCAACCGGAGAGACCTGATGTTCGAGAACCTCAAACCGCAGCCCGCCGACAAGATCCTGGCTTTGATGCAGATGTATCGCGAAGACCCGCGAGACCAGAAGATTGATCTGGGTGTTGGTGTCTACAAAAACGCCGAGGGCGTGACCCCGGTGATGCGCGCGGTCAAAGCCGCCGAGAAACATATTTGGGAAGAGCAGGACAGCAAAGCCTATACCGGTCTGGCCGGTGATCCGGCTTTTGCAGACGCAATGATCGGCCTGATCCTGGGCAGCGCGGTTCCGCGCGCCAATATCGCCGCTGTGGCCACCCCCGGCGGCACCGGCGCCTGTCGTCAGGCGTTCGAGATGATCCGGATGGCCAACCCGTCTGCGCGCGTCTTTGTCTCGAACCCGACATGGCCCAACCACCTTTCGATCCTGAACTATCTGGGTATCGAGACGGTTCAGTACCGCTATTTCGACAGCGAAACCCGCGGCGTTGATTTCGACGGTATGATTGCCGATCTGAAGACGGCCAAGCCCGGCGACGTGGTCCTGCTTCATGGATGCTGCCACAACCCTACGGGTGCCAACCTGAACATGGTGCAGTGGCAAGAAGTTGTGAACATCATCAACGCGCAAGGCCTCGTGGCGATGATCGACATCGCCTATCAAGGCTTTGGCGACGGGCTGGAGGAAGACGCGCAAGCAACCCGTCTGGTGGCCTCATCCGTCAGCCGCTGCCTGATCGCGGCGTCCTGTTCGAAGAACTTTGGCGTCTACTGTGAGCGCACGGGTCTGTTGATGGCCATCAGCGACAAAGCCGAAGAAACAGCGCTGAATCAAGGCACGCTGGCGTTTCTCAACCGCCAGAATTATTCCTTCCCGCCCGATCACGGCGCACGGGTTGTGACCACGATCCTGAACGATGATGCCTTGCGCGCCGACTGGGCTACTGAGCTGGAAGAGGTGCGTCTTTCCATGCTGGGGCTGCGTCAGCAACTGGCCGATGAGCTGCAACATCTCAGCGGGTCCGACCGGTTTGGTTTTGTCGCCCAACATCGCGGCATGTTCTCACGCCTCGGTGCAGCCCCGGAACTGGTTGAGCAGCTGCGTAACGAACATGGTATCTACATGGTCGGCGACAGCCGGTTGAACATCGCGGGGCTGAACGCCACCACCGTGCCGATACTGGCGCAGGCGATTGTCGACGTCGGCGTCTGAGGCACTGGCGAGAAACACAAAAAGGCTGCGCGAAACCCGCAGCCTTTTTTTTTGTCGCGATAAGATGAAGACCTGATCCTAGGCCAAGGCCATTTCCAAGGCCTTTGCGCAGTGAATGCGCGTGGTGTCGAAAACCGGGTAGGAAACGTTTTCGGGGTTCAGCAGCATTCCAACTTCGGTACAGCCAAGGATCAGGCTGTCTGCTCCGGCGTCAGACAGACGTCGCGCAATCTCGACATAGGCTGTTTTGCTGTCCTCTGTAACAATGTCTTTGCACAGCTCTTCGTAAATGATGCGGTGCGTGGTGATTTGATCGGCTTCGGTGGGCAAAACTGGCGTCAACCCGGCCGCATGCAGACGATCGGTGTAAAAACTCTGTTGCATTGTGAAGGCCGTTGCCATCAGGCCAGGAGACGTCAGGCCCGCGGATTGGATGGCGTCCGCTGTGGCGTCGGCAATATGCACAAAGGGAATTGAAACGCTGTCCATCATCTGATCGGCCAGCTTGTGCATCGTGTTGGTTGCAAGCACCAGAAGATCTGCACCACCCCCTTCCAGTGCCAGGGCTTCGCGGTTCAGAATGCTACCGGCGCTGTTCCAGTCGCCCTTGCTTTGCAGAACCGCAATTTCAGCGAAATCCAGTGACCGGATCAAAAGCTGAGGGGAATGCAGACCACCAAGACGCTGCCGGGTTAGATCGCAGAGCACGCGATAGTAGATTTGTGTCGAGGCAGCGGACATGCCGCCGAGAATACCGATTGTTTTCACCCAGACCTCCCGAACCCGCACAATCGCGGTACTTCTGAGATGTCGCGGACTGCTGATCCGGTCAAGCAGCAGTATTGTATCAAACACAAAAAAGCCGGGCGCGAACGCCCGGCTTTCGGATCTTGATGGATCAGCTCTTAGCCTTTGGAGAACTCGGGGTAGGCTTCCATACCCAGCTCTGCCATATCCAGACCGTTGATCTCGTCCTCTTCGCTGACGCGGATGCCCATTGTCGCCTTCAGGATGGTCCACAGGATCAGTGCACCGACAAAGGTGAAGACACCGTATGCAACGATACCGGTCAGCTGCGTAACCAGGCTGGCTTCGCCATAGAAGATCACGGCGATGGTGCCCCAGATACCGGCACACAGGTGAACCGGGATCGCGCCCACAACGTCGTCGATCTTGAACTTGTCCAGCATCGGGACCGCGAGGACCACGATGATACCGCCCACAGCACCGATCCACAGTGCACCGAACAGGGTCGGGGCAAGCGGTTCAGCTGTGATCGAAACCAGGCCAGCCAGTGCTCCGTTCAGCACCATGGTGAGGTCAGGCTTTTTGTACATGATCTGGGTCATCAGCAGGGCTGCAACAGCACCGGATGCGGCAGCCATGTTGGTGTTGGCAAAGATGCGCGACACGTCGGATACGTCACCCACTGTGCCCATCGCCAGCTGCGAGCCGCCGTTGAAGCCGAACCAACCCAGCCACAAGATGAATGTACCCAGTGTGGCCAGTGCCAGGTTCGAACCGGGCATCGGGTGTACTTTGCCGTCTTTGTACTTGCCGATGCGCGGGCCAAGGATCAGACAGCCCGCCAGAGCCGCCCAGCCGCCGACCGAGTGCACGATGGTCGAACCGGCGAAATCCGAGAAGCCAGCTTCGGACAGCCAGCCACCGCCCCACTGCCAGGAGCCCGAGATCGGGTACATGATGCCTGTCAGCACAACGACGAAGATCAGGAAGGGCCACAGCTTGATACGCTCGGCCACGGCACCCGATACGATCGACGCGGTTGCAGCGACAAAGACCAGCTGGAAGAAAAAGTCCGAGCCGATCGAAGCGTAGTCCAGAGCAGCCTCGGCAGGGTCAACACCAACTGGATCAAGCACGGTTGGACCGCCAAGGGCAAAGAACCCGTTGAAGTCGCCCGGATACATCGTGTTGAAGCCGACCAGCCAGTACATGATGGCGGCAATGGAAAACAGCGCGATGTTCTTGGTCATCTGCATGGCCACGTTCTTGGAACGCACCAAGCCACCTTCCAGCATGGCAAAGCCTGCCGCCATGAAGAAGACCAGGAAACCCGCCATCAGGAACAGCAGGGTGGTAAAGATATATTGGGTATGCAGCGCGGCCTCGCCCTCGGTAGCCTCTTGCGCCAGACCCATCTGCGGCAGCGCAACGATCGCAGCGGCAGGGATGAGTGATTTCATCAGGTTCATTGTCAATCCTCGAATGATGTGAGTTCGGGGCGCTTTACAGCGCTTCCTCGTTGGTTTCCCCGGTCCGCACGCGCAGCGCCTGCTCGACATCGAGGACAAAAATCTTGCCGTCGCCGATCTTGCCGGTCTTGGCGGTGTTGGTGATGGTCTCGACGATCTGGTCGGCCATGGTCGCGGGTACCACGATTTCGAGTTTGATCTTCGGCACGAAATTCACAGCGTATTCAGCGCCGCGATAGATTTCGGTGTGACCGGATTGCGAGCCAAAGCCCTTAATCTCGGTCACCATCATGCCGCGCACGCCCGCTTCGGTCAGTGCTTCGCGCACCTCCTCGAGCTTGAACGGCTTGATTGTCGCAATGATGAGTTTCACGTTCGTCCCCTCTGCTTCCCCGGTTAGACCGGCCTATTTGCACCTGCAGAAAAAGACCGTAACGAAAGGACCATGGGAACGATTCCGGGCCTGAAACCTCTGGGAAAATCCTAAGAAGTTGCACATTTTTTGCACAAATCGGGGTGTTTGATTAAATATTAGTCAAATTGAAGAGTGGAGATTTCCGAATTTCACACCTCTACATGACATTGAGGGCAGGCTATGGTGTGGCAAAAGAAAAAACGGGCAGAGTTAAAGCATGGCTGAGTCCAAGCGCCGAAAGTCGCCGCTGGTTGCGGACAAGCGCTATCCGTCGAAGGGGCGAAAGCCTTCGGCGAAAAAGCGCGTTGCAAAACCGGCGGGCAAGAAGGCGACAGCGCGAAAAACGATAACGCGGCGTAGCAGGCGCAAGCGATCCACCCGCAAACGTGGAGGCGGCGGTGGCTTTTTCCGTCGCCTGTTCCGCTGGATTTGGCGGGTGATCTGGGGTCTAACCTGGCGCGTTGGAGCGGTATCGGCCTTGCTGCTGGCCCTGGCTGTTGGTGTCGTCTATTCCTCTTTGCCCGAAGTCGACGCGCTGATGGATGGCCGCGCGAAAGGCTCGGTGACGCTATTGGACCGGGACGGCAAGGTCTTCGCCTGGCGCGGGGACCAGTTTGGTGGGGTTATCACCGCTGACACGGTCTCACCCCATCTGAAACACGCGGTCGTCGCAACTGAGGATAAACGCTTTTATCGTCATTTCGGGGTAAGCCCCCGCGGTGTGGCAAGCGCGGTGCGCATCAACCTGCGAGAAGGACGCGGGCCGCTTTCGGGCCATGGTGGATCGACGATTTCGCAACAAACCGCCAAGCTGCTGTGCCTTGGAGTGGTTTATGAGCCGGACCAATGGGAATCCGAGGCTGCGTATGAGGCCGATTGCCGACAGGGGTCTTTGTGGCGCAAGGCGAAAGAGGCGATCTATGCGATAGCGATGGAGGTCAAGTACTCCAAGGACGAGATTCTGACGATTTATCTGAACCGGGCCTATCTGGGCTCGGGCGCGCGTGGGTTCGAAGCTGCGAGCCAAAGGTATTTCGGCAAATCCGCCGCCGAAGTTGCCCCTGCCGAGGCGGCCATGTTGGCCGGGTTGCTGGTGGCACCGACGCGGTTTGCGCCAACGAACAATCTGCAACGCTCGCAGGATCGGGCGCGGCTGGTAGTTGGGCTGATGGAGGAACAGGGTTATCTGTCCGCAGCGCAGGCCAGCGAGGCGCGCAGCCGTCCGGCGCAACTGTCCGAGGCCGCGGCGGCGCGGGCGGGCGGGTATTTCGCCGATTGGGTTATGGCCAGCGGGCCCGAGTTCTTCACGCGCAACACCACCGAAGATGTGGTGATCCGCACAACGCTGGACCAACGCTTGCAAAGTTCGGCAGAAGACGCGTTGAAATACATCTTTGAGGAAAAGGTGCGCGAGGGCTCCAAAGCGCAGGCCGCGATCGTGGTGATGTCTGCCGATGGTGCGGTTCGGGCAATGGTCGGCGGGCGCAAGACCCGCGTTTCCGGCGCATTCAACCGTGCCACCCAGGCGCTGCGCCAGACCGGGTCTTCGTTCAAACCGTTTGTTTATGCCACGGCTCTTGAACTGGGCTATTCGCCTCTGGATACCGTGATGGACGAGCCCTATTGCGTCGACATCCCCGGCTCGGGCCAGTGGTGCCCCAAGAACTATACCAACAAGTTCTACGGCCGCGTGACGCTGGCGGATGCGCTGATGAACTCTTTGAACATTCCAGCGGTAAAAGTGGCCGAGATTTCGGGGCTTGAGAATGTGCGCACCGTGGCCAGTGGATTTGGCATCGCCAGCGATCTGGCCCAGGGACCAGCGTTGGCGCTGGGTGCGTCGGAAAGCACGCTGATCGAGATGACGGGCGCCTATGCCGGTATCTTGAACGGCGGGTCTGCGGTTGAACCTTATGGACTGACTGAGTTGAAGCTGCTCGGGGACGAAACCCCCGTCATGGTGACCACAACCGGGATCGGTGAGCGGGTGATCAACGACAAAGCCGCCCGCGAACTCACCTGGATGATGGAGCGCGTGGTGTCGGAAGGCACCGGCGGTCGCGCCAAATTGCCGGGTTGGCAGGTTGCGGGCAAAACCGGCACCACGCAGGCCGCACGGGATGCCTGGTTCATCGGGTTTACCGCGGACTACGTGGCCGGTGTCTGGATGGGTTATGACGACAACACGCCGCTGTCAGGCGTCACAGGCGGCGGTCTGCCCGCCGAGATCTGGCGCGAAACTATGTTGCGTATCACCGATGGGATGACACCTACTCCCTTGCCCATGTCAGCACCCGAACCTCCGGTTCAAACGGCTCAGCCGCAACGACAACAGCGTCGCCAGCAAGGCGGTTTCGCGCAGGACATCAACAACCTGTTGAACAGTATTTTTGGGAACTGATTGGGTCCGATGTCGGTTTTCGACAAACGATCATTAGAAGCAAAGACCCCACCAATCTGCCGATCGGTGGGGTCCTTTTACGTTCAGAGGCTTTCGTCCAGCGCTTTCAGGATCGCGTCGCCCATTTCTGTTGTCGAGACGGGTGTGACACCTTCGTCTGCCAGCAGATCTCCGGTGCGAACGCCGTCAGCCAGAACCTTTTCAATCGCGGCTTCCAGGCGGTCAGCTTCGGCGCCTTGGTCAAAGCTGTAGCGCAGCGCCATGGCGAAGCTGAGGATACACGCAATCGGGTTGGCCTTGCCCTGACCCGCGATGTCAGGGGCCGAGCCGTGGACGGGTTCATACATGGCCTTGGGGCGACCATTCTCCATCGGTGCACCCAGGCTGGCCGAAGGCAGCATACCCAGCGACCCGGTCAGCATCGCGGCACAGTCGGACAGGATATCGCCGAACAGGTTGTCGGTCACGATGACGTCAAACTGTTTCGGAGCCCGCACCAGCTGCATCGCGCCGTTGTCGGCATACATATGCGTCACTTCAACCTCGGGATAGTCCTTGGCCACACGATCCACGACCTCGCGCCAGAGGATGCCCGATTCCATGACGTTGGCTTTCTCCATCGAGCACAGCTTTTTGTTCCGGCGCATCGCCAGTTCAAATGCTGAGCGCGCAGCGCGTTCGATCTCGGATTCGGTATAGCGTTGGGTGTTGATCCCCACGCGCTCGTTGCCTTCTTGGTGAATGCCGCGCGGCTCGCCGAAGTAGACGCCCGAGGTCAGTTCGCGCACGATCATGATGTCGAGGCCGGCCACGATATCCTTTTTCAGCGACGAAAAATCGGCCAGTGCGTCGAAGCATTGTGCCGGGCGCAGGTTGGAATACAGATCCATTTCCTTGCGCAATCGCAGCAGCCCGCGTTCGGGTTTCAGGCTGAAATCCAGATCGTCGTATTTCGGGCCGCCAACAGCGCCCAGCAGAACGGCATCTGCCGCTTGCGCTTTGGCCATGGTTTCATCCGAAAGCGGTTTGCCATGGGCGTCGTAAGCCGCACCGCCTACCAGATCCTCGCTCACGTCAAAGTGAAGGTCCCGGTTCGCACCGAACCAATCGATGATTCTGCGCACTTCGGCCATAACTTCCGGGCCAATTCCGTCTCCGGGCAGGATAAGGAGCGAAGGGTTGGACATGAAGGATCTCCTTGCGTTTCGTTGCACAGGCCCTAGCGTTTGCGGCGCATCGGGTCAATGAGATGGCCCTTCAATCCATAAGGAAAACACATGCTGACACCTGGAAATCCGGTTCCCGCGTTGAAAATCGATACTGTCGCTCATGGCAGCTTCAATCTGGATGCCGACAAGGGCGAAAATGGAACGTTGGTGATTCAATACCGCGGGTTGCATTGCCCCATTTGTCTAAAGCAAATGGCCGAAGTCGAAGGGGTGCTGGATGAGTTCGCCGAACTTGGGATCGAAGTGATCATGATCACCACAGATACTGCCGAGCGAACCGCAGAGGCAGTGGAGAAAGCAGGGGTCTCGCGTCTGCGGGTTGGGCATGGTCTGCCAATGTCTGAAGCACGCGACGCCTGGGGCTTGCAGATCTCAACCGCGCGCGACGGCAGCGCCGAGCCGGACTTCTTCGCCGAACCCGGGCATTTCTACGTGGCTCCGGACCGGACGCTTTATTACGCTTGGCAGCAAACCACCCCGTTCGGGCGTCCTGCGATGTCAGATATTATTGGTGGTCTGAAATTCACACAGAACAACAATTACCCGCCGCGCGGCACCTATACCGGCGCGTTGTAACGCCAAATTCCCGGCGATGCGCTGAACAGAGCGTCATGCGCATCGCCGCTTTGGTTTGGCATGGCCCGACTCTGTTACAGGCTCCGCGCCCAGCCGTTTTGATCGGCATGCAAGGCAAGATGTGCCTCGGCTGTTTTGCGGATGACCGCCCCGATCTGCAGGATCTCAGCGCTGAGCGGGCTGCTTTTGCGCCAGATTAGTCCCACACTGCGCGACGGTGCTGGAGAAGGAAACCGGGCCACGGACACCTCGGCCGAGCGGATTTCCAGCGACAGCGCCATTTCGGGGATCAAAGTGATGCCGATCCCGGCGCCCACCATTTGCACCAGTGTCGAAAGCGAACTGCCCTCCATGATCTGCTTGGGTCGGGCATTTGCCGGGTCGCAAAACGACAAAGCTTGATCGCGGAAACAGTGCCCTTCCTCTAGCAGCAGCAGATCCATGGCAGACAGTTGCGACGGGCTGGGGATCGGGTTGCCAGCATCCCTGGCGGAGCGGACCAACAGAAACTCTTCTTCAAACAGCGCAAATTCCTGCAACGCGGGTTCCGAGATCGGAAGCGCGACGATGGCCAGGTCCAGTTTCGACGCGGTCATTTCGCTAAGCAGTGTCTCGGTTACCGTCTCTTTGGGTTCCAGTGTCAGATTCGGGAACCGGGCCGCCAGTGCCTGAATGACTGTCGGTAGCAAATAGGGCGCGATGGTCGGGATCATCCCGATCCGCAAGCGCCCAGAAAAGGGCGCAGCTGCCCTGCGCGACAGGTTTCCCAGGTCGTCCACGCGTTCCAAAATATCCTGCGCCCGTTCCAATATATCCTCACCAAACGCGGTCAGGCGGATCTCGCGCGCAGCACGTTCGACCAGGGGGCGGCCCATGATTGCCTCCATTTCTTTGATCTGAACGGACAGTGCGGGTTGCGAGATTGAACAGGCATCAGCCGCGCGCCCGAAATGCCCATGAGAGGCCAATGCGGTGAAATATCGAAGGTGTTTCAGGGTCAGGCTTTTCATAGCTAGAGATTATCAAAACTATTAGAAGTTCCAATTGGAATTTATAATAGAAACGTTCTAAGTTCTGCCCATAAACCCCTCAGACACGACTCAGGAGAATTCAGATGGATGGAAATCCGACAAACCACAAAACAGGTGGTTGCCCGGTCATGCATGGTGGAAACACCGGTATGGACAATTCCGTTACCAAATGGTGGCCGGATGCTTTGAACCTCGACATTCTGGCGCAGCATGACACGCGCACCAATCCAATGGATGCGGATTACAATCACCGCGATGCCGTCAAAGGCCTGGATTTCGCTGCGGTTCGCGCTGACGTCGAAAAGGTTCTGACCGAAAGCAAAGATTGGTGGCCTGCGGACTGGGGTCACTATGGTGGTCTGATGGTTCGTTTGGCCTGGCACTCTGCCGGGTCTTACCGGTTGGGTGACGGCCGTGGTGGCGGTGGTAAGGGCAACATCCGCTTCGCGCCTTTGAACTCATGGCCGGACAACGCCAGCCTGGACAAAGCCCGCCGCCTGTTGTGGCCGGTCAAAAAGAAATACGGAAACGCACTGTCGTGGGCTGACCTGATCTTGCTGTCGGGCACGATGGCTTACGAGTCGATGGGCTTGAAGACATTTGGGTTTGGTTTCGGTCGCGAAGATATCTGGGGTCCTGAGAAAGACGTCTATTGGGGATCGGAAAGCCAGTGGCTGGCGCCGTCCGAGAACCGTTATGGCGATCTGGAAACGCCCGAAACGCTGGAAAACCCGCTGGGCGCGGTCCATATGGGCCTGATCTATGTGAACCCGGAAGGTGTCAACGGCAACCCGGACCCCGCAAAAACCGCTTTGCACATCCGCGAGACTTTTGGTCGGATGGCGATGAATGACGAAGAGACCGCAGCCTTGACCTGCGGCGGTCACACTGTCGGTAAAGCGCACGGTGCGATGGCCGGCGACAATATCGGCGCCGAGCCCGAGGGCTGCCCAGTTACAGGGCAGGGCCTGGGTTGGTCCAACCCCGACCAGCATGGTAAAGCGACCAACGCTTTCACCTCGGGTATCGAAGGCGCTTGGACCAAAGAGCCGCTGAAATGGGATATGGGCTATTTCGACTATCTGTTTGGCTATGAGTGGGAGCTGGGCAAGTCCCCGGCGGGCGCACATCAGTGGCAGCCGATTGATATGCCAGAAGACGAAAAGCCGGTTGATCCCACCGATCCGTCGGTACGCCGCATGCCTGTGATGACCGATGCCGATATGGCGATGAAGGTTGACCCGATCTACAATGAGATCTGCCAAAAGTTCATCGCTGATCCCGACTATTTCGCCGATACCTTTGCCCGCGCCTGGTTCAAGCTGACCCACCGCGACATGGGCCCTCGGGCGAACTATTTCGGCCCGGACGTTCCGGCAGAAGATCTGATCTGGCAGGATCCGATCCCGGCTGGTGCAACCGATTATGACGTGGATGCGGTCAAAGCCAAAATCGCCGCAAGCGGGTTGAGCGCGGTCGAGATGATCACCACCGCCTGGGACAGCGCGCGGACTTTCCGTGGCTCGGACAATCGCGGAGGGGCCAATGGTGCCCGCATCCGCCTGGCGCCGCAGAAGGACTGGGCCGGGAACGAGCCCGAGCGTCTGGCCAAGGTTCTGGGTGTCCTGGAGCCGATTGCTGCCGAAAGCGGCGCATCGATTGCTGATGTGATCGTTCTGGCTGGTAATGTCGGTCTTGAACAGTCGATCAAGGCAGCCGGGTTCGACGTTGAGGTTCCGTTTGCACCGGGTCGTGGTGACGCGACCGATGAGCAAACCGATGCGGACAGCTTCTCGGTGCTGGAGCCGCTCGCAGACGGGTTCCGCAACTGGCAGCTCAAGCCCTACGCTGTATCGCCCGAAGCGATGATGCTGGACCGCGCGCAGTTGCTGGGTCTGACCGCATCCGAAATGACCGTACTGGTCGGCGGTTTGCGGGTTCTGGGTGCAAACCATGGCGGTTCGCAGCACGGTGTCTTTACGGATCGTGTGGGCCAGTTGACGACAGACTTCTTCGTCAACCTGACCGATATGGATCTGGCCTGGGCGCCTGCTGACGATGGCACCTATGAGTTGAAAGACCGCGCTTCGGGTGAGGTCAAGTTCACCGCAACCAGCGCGGATCTGGTGTTCGGCTCGAACTCGATCCTGCGAGCCTATGCCGAGGTCTATGCTCAGGACGACAACGCCGAGAAGTTCGTGCGTGACTTTGTGGCCGCCTGGGACAAGGTCATGATGAACGACCGGTTCGATTTGCTGGCCTAAGCCGGTTCGAACGCAATGATATGGCCGGGCAAGGGTATCCTTGCCCGGCTTATTTGTGCCTTGAGGCTCAAAAGCGCTATTTGGTCAGATCAACCCAAACAAGCCGATGGCGGCTGGCTGCCCTTGCCGCGTCACCGGGGGCAGTGTCTGGTGCGGGCCAGTGAACACCCGCATCCAGAACGGTCCAGTCGGTGGATGGCAGCACATAATCCACACGCATCTCTCCGACCGCTTTCCACTCGACAGTGGCGGTGTCGCCTTCAGGTGTTCTGGGCAGAGGGTCTTGCAGATCTGGGTGGTCCAACAGATCGCGCATGGCCTGCCTGAGCCCGTCGCCTGCGTTCGGGTCCAGATTGGCATCACCCGCGATCACAAACGGAGCTGCGGGCGGCTCCCCGAATTCTCCGTCCAACAGCACCGACCACAGCCGGGTTTCGTCACGATTGCGCAGCCCGTTGCGATCTTCGGGGCCGTCAAAAACCGGCGGTGTGGCATGGTAGGTCAAAAGATTGATCCGCCCCAATGGCGTGTCGATCGGTACGATCCAATGGGCGGAAGAAGACAGGCGTTGTATTTCCTGTGCTTGGGCCGAAGGAAAGGGCATTCCATCTTGCGTTGGCAGGGCCGCGCGGGGAAGATCCTTCCACAACAGGTCCGAGAAATCGCGGATCTCTTCGGTTTGGATCGGGTGGCGCGACAGGACGGCCAGCCCTCCGTTTCCGGTAAACCGCCCCCATCCTTGTGCATCCCCGGGCTGCTGCATACGCCCGTCGCCATCCATGTCCAGATCGGTCGCCATCCCGGAATTGGGCTGCGCACTGAACCAATGCGGATAGGACAGGCCATCTGAGCCGAGCGTATCAATCAGGGCTTGTACTGCCAGCCCGTCCAGATCCCAGTCGATGCCCTGCAGTGCGACGATGTCGGGTTTTGTTTCCACAAGAACAGCGACAATAGCCGCAACCTGGGGATCCTGCCGCTGGATGTCTCTCAGCAACAGGCCCGGCCCTTCCCGGCTGAGCTCGGTGTTGAAACTGGCAACCCGGATCGCCTCTGCCTGTGCCGCAAATGGCAAAAGCAGCAGGGCAAGGCTGCGGATCATGCGGTTTGAGTGGTCTCGGATGTGGTGTAGGCGCGCCGCTTGTCGACGATCAGAGCGGCGATGCGCAGTGTGGCCATGCCCCGCATGATCATACTGGCAGGAAGAAAGGCCCAGGCGCTTAGCGTCCAGATCAGCGTCTGGGGATTGGCCAGGCTGATCGGCATGACGAAAGACGAAAGCAGCTTGATCATCGCAGGGATCAGGAAGGGCAGCAAAATACCGATTGAGATGTTCAGACGTCCGTCGCGCTGCAAACGTGTGACCACATCAACGCCTTTGGTGGGATCAAACAGCGGCAGGTTGGTCCAGACATTGAACGCACCGTTTCCGGTCGGCCAGCCGCGCATTTTCACCGCGTAGAAGAAGCTGGCGATTGTGACCAGTGCTGCGACATAGGCGATACTGGCACAGATCCGGACAAGTTCGATAAGCGCGACACTCGCGTCGCTGGGCAGCACCAGAACAACCAAACGCACCGGCGAATAGGGGAAATCAGCCACGTTGGCGACCGCGAGCCCCATCGCGTAAAACAGATTTGTCAATTCGGTCGGGCTGTACATGTCCTTGCAGATCAGCGTCAGGAACGTCACCATCGAGGTGAGCCCAACAAAGCGCAGGCGGTTCACCGGCGGCGCGTCACGGAATTCAATAAAGCTTGGGAACGCCGAGTTGTACTCGGAGAAGGTCAGAATAAAGGCCAGAATCGCCAAGAAAACGACGATCTCGGTGCCGTTCAGCGTCGAAACCGGAAGATACAATGCAGGGGTGAGCACCATGAGCGCCACCAATAATCCCCGAATTGCCGCTCCCATCGTGCGTGCAATCACTATCCGTACCCTTTTTCAAACCGGATTAGTCGATTCTACGCCGACCTAATTCCAACTTGTGCCAGCCGCTCTTCTTTGACCGATGCCTCATTCGGATCAACAGTGGCGGCATTGAACTGACTGCTCAAGCCAAGCTGCAGAAAACATGTCGTTTAGGGCAAAAAGATGGCGAAACTGGTGCGGCTTTGCATCATTTCCGACGCAAATTCGACGTGTATCTTAATCCACACGCTACATGTTGTGGTTGCTGAGCTTGATGCACCTATAAATTTAATAAGGGGTGCTGCGACACCCCTTTAAGTTGATTCGCACAGAATCACTCTGAGCCTAGACCCAGGGCCGTGCCTGACTCGCGTGTTCCTCGAACTTGTCGATGTGATGATCCTTTTCCATCGTCAGCCCGATATCGTCCAAACCGTTCAGCAGGCAATGCTTGCGGTGCGGGTCGATGTCGAACGCGATTTCCACGCCATCCGAGGTGGTAATCGTCTGATCTTCGAGATGCACGGTCATGCGGGCGTTTTCACCCTTGTGTGCGTCTTCCATGAGAACAGCGTGATGCTCTTCTTCAACGACGATGGGCAGGATGCCGTTCTTGAAGCAGTTGTTGAAGAAGATGTCGGCAAAGCTGGTCGAGATCACAACCTTGATGCCAAAATCCTTGATTGCCCAAGGCGCGTGTTCACGCGACGAACCGCAGCCGAAATTGTCGCCAGCGACCAGGATCTCGGTATTGCGATATGCTGGCTTGTTCAGAACGAACTCTTCGTTTTCTCCGCCATGATCGTGATAGCGCATCTCGTCAAACAGCACGACGCCCAGGCCGGACCGTTTGATTGTTTTCAGGTGTACTTTGGGGATGATCATATCGGTGTCGATATTGATCAATGGCATTGGGGCGGCCACCCCGTGGACTTTTTCAAACTTTTCCATGTCTACACTCCTGCGAGAGAGGGCCGCGCCCAAGTCCCACGTTTAAGCTTCTTTCGCTTCGGTTGTTTCGTCCTTGGGTGCGTTCTTGACGAAGAACGCCATGAAGACCAATCCAAACCCGTTGAACAGCATCTCGATGCCCAGGAAAATCCCCAGAATGCTCAGCAGAGCAGCCGGCTCTTTGCCCACATAGGTCCAGATGATACCGGCGAGGATGATCGACAAGATGCCCGAGATCATCGTGGGCCAGAAAAACTGTGTTCCTTTCATCTGGAACGACAGAATGACCCGCGCAATGCCGCCTGCCATGAACAGGATCAGCATCACGGTCGCCAAGGTCAGCGTGCCTTGCAACGGGTGATCCAGGAAGGACCAGCCCAGGAACAGCATGACCGCACCCATGATGAGTGACAGGATCTTGTTACCGGCGCCTTCAACAGTGAAGCCACCAACAATCTGCAACCCGCCCGCAATGAGCAGCAACACACCGGTCACCACTGTTAGGGCAACGGATGCAACCACCGGTGCGCCCAGCACAAATATGCCGAACGCTATGGATAGAAGCCCCAGCAGAAGCCATTTGATCCAGTCACTCATGATTCAATCCCTCAAATATCTAGATATGAGCGGACCTTACATCAATTCACGCACGTCTGTCAGCCGTCCTGTGATTGCCGCTGCGGCAGCCATCGCCGGGCTGAGCAGATGGGTGCGCCCGCCGCGGCCCTGACGACCTTCAAAGTTGCGGTTCGAAGTCGCGGCACAGCGCTCACCCGGCTGCAACTGGTCGGGGTTCATCGCCAGACACATCGAGCAGCCCGCCAGACGCCATTCGAAACCGGCTTCTTTGAAGATATCGGCCAGGCCTTCCTCTTCGGCCTGAAGCCGCACAAGGCCCGAGCCGGGAACGACCATCGCGCGCATGCCGTCCTTGATCTTTTTGCCCTTCAAGATCTGGGCCGCGGCACGCAGATCTTCGATGCGCCCATTGGTGCAGGACCCGATAAAGACGGTGTCGATCTCGACGTCGCTCAGCTTTTGGCCGGCCTCAAGCCCCATATACTCAATAGACCGACGGGCCGCGTCGACCTTACCGCCTTCGAAATCTTCCGGATGTGGCACGGTTGCGGTGATCGGCAGAACATCCTCGGGGCTGGTGCCCCAGGTCACGACAGGGGCGATATCTTCGCCTCGGATGGTGACAACCTTGTCGAAATGCGCTCCTTCGTCAGTATAGAGCGTCTTCCACCATTCCATCGCCGCTTCCCATTGTGCACCTTTCGGAGCGTGCGGGCGGCCTTTGACATATTCGAACGTGGTCTCATCCGGGGCAATCAGGCCCGCACGTGCACCGCCTTCGATGGCCATGTTGCACACGGTCATGCGGCCTTCCATCGACAGGTTGCGGATTGCCTCGCCGCAGTACTCGATGACATAACCGGTGCCACCAGCGGTGCCGGTTTCACCAATCACGGCCAAGGTGATGTCTTTGGCGGTCACACCGGGCTGCAGCTTGCCGGTGATCTCGACCTTCATGTTCTTTGATTTCTTCTGGATCAGAGTCTGCGTGGCCAGCACATGCTCGACCTCTGATGTCCCGATGCCGTGGGCAAGCGCGCCAAACGCGCCATGGGTGGCTGTGTGGCTGTCGCCGCAAACCACAGTCATGCCAGGCAGGGTCCAGCCCTGTTCCGGACCGACGATATGCACGATGCCCTGGCGCACGTCATGCACCGGGTAATAGTGAATGCCGAAATCCTTGGCGTTTTTGTCCAGCGCTTCGACCTGGATGCGCGATTCCGGGTTTTCGATGCCGTTCACGCGGTCAGCCGTAGTGGGCACGTTGTGATCCGGTACAGCGATGGTTTTTTCAGGTGCGCGCACTTTGCGACCCGCCATGCGCAGCCCTTCAAAGGCCTGCGGGCTGGTCACTTCATGTACCAGATGGCGGTCGATATACAGCAGGCTGGTGCCATCTTCGGCCTCGTGGGCGACATGGGCATCCCAGATCTTGTCATAGAGTGTTTTGGGGGACATGTGTCCTCTCCCGTTTTTTGGAATGAGAATTGGCTGGCGAGGTGGCTTAGGCCGCGGATAGGCGGGCCAGAACAGTGCGGGCAGCCCCATAGAACCGTTCACGCAAGCGCGCGCGATCTTCAAGGTTCTGAATCTGGGCCACTGAGAGTCTCATGGCCCCCAGATACTATCCGTTGGTGCTTGGTTCAAGGGAAATGGGTGGGTCGTCTGGGACGGCCTCGAGCAAGTCGGAAGGTTGGCAGTCCAAGGCTTCGCACAGCTTGGCGAGAGTTTCGAATCGAACACCTTTGACTTTTCCTGACTTCAGCAAGCTCAAATTTTGCTCGGTGATGCCGATCGAATGCGCCAGGTCTTTGCCTTTGATTTTGCGTCTAGCCATCATGACATCCAACCGAACTACGATCTGCATCATACGAATTCCCGGTTCTCGCGATCTATCAACACGGCTTCAGCAAAGATCCAACCAATCAGATAAACCAACCCTGCGCAAAGCAGCATAAGCAAGTCTGATGAGCCAATACTGATAACGAGGCTGCGTTCGCCCTGGGCTTTTCCAATATTTTCGGCAAGGCCGATCAGCGTATCGTCTAGGGTTTGAAAGGCAGCAAGCGCAAGAACGACTTTGCCCAGCCGCTGAATGTTCTTTGCTGTTTCGGGAACAAGCACAGCACCACCCGCGCAATCTTTTAGGATCGTGCGCAGGATCCAAAGCACCCAAATCAGCAGGGCCAGACCAAGCATCGCGATAAGAGTGAGTGCAATCGTACCGCTGAGCGGCATGTTGGATGAAGATATCGCAAACGCAGGGACTTCGCCGCTGAGTATTGCATAAACTACGAGCGTTGGAATGATAACCACGGCACCGGTGGTGAACCAATAGAGCCGTTTCGACATTTGAATAATGCGTTGCTTCATATCATTGCCTTTCTGCAATTAATAATTATTGTATAACAATAATAAATGATTCTAAAGGGTGAATAATGAAATTTGTAGCTCCAGTGGTTTTCCTGCTCTTCATAGGGTGTAATAGCGTTGTTCCAGGCACTGTTCGGCAACTGACGGATGTCGATCCGTTAACGGCTCGCCCATCCGACATTGCCCTGAAGCTCGAATTGCCAAGCGCGTTGGGTGTCCGACCGGATTCTGGGCGCATTGAACTTTCAGGACATGGGGCCGATGGCTCTATTTCTGAGCGTTTCGTGCTGCATGAGGTTGATGACGGTGTTTTTCTGATTGCGGATCAGGACAGAGAAAGGTTCCAGTCCGTGCAACAGGAGATCAGCAGGATGAAAATGGAGGACCCGGAAGGGACAAAAGGCAGCTTGTCATTGAGCTTTGGTCCCTGCCTAAATCACCCAACCGATATTGATCAGGAACGACTGACCGTAGCCATTCGACTGAGCCAAGAAGGTGAATTCCTGCCATTACTTGTAGATGTTCCAGCGCGGACTGTTATGAACAATGTCGTTTCCTCGGAGCTTCCGGAGTGCGCCGATGCATCAACCAAAATTTGATCTGGGGTCACTGCTGCGTCTTCATTGAAATGTCATAAGGTGCTTGTTACTTTATATATACCCCTGCGCCGGGGATGTGGCGGCGCGCAACAAAGGAGGACTATGTCCTGTCTCTACATACCCAGGCGGGTTTGCCCGCCGATGACCGGGCCAGCATGATGGCCCACTCTCAGTCCATCAGCGACAAGCTGCTTGAACGAATCCTTTCCTCACTTTCCGACGATAAGGCCGAAGATGTCGTGCAGATTAACCTGCAGGGCAAATCCTCGGTTGCTGATCACATGGTGATTGCGTCGGGTCGCTCGACCCGTCAGGTCTCGGCCATGGCGGAAAAGCTGACGGATCGCATCAAGCAGGAATTCGGGTTCACCTCGAAGGTCGAAGGCAAGGATGCCGGCGACTGGGTGTTGATTGATACGGGCGACGTGATCGTTCATATCTTCCGCCCCGAAGTGCGTGAATTCTATCAGCTGGAAAAGATGTGGCTGCCTGCGGGCGGCAGCGCCTCGGCGAACTGAGGCGCTATTCCGGCCTGTATTGAAAGGTCGGAGGCGAGAGACATATGCGTATCAGCATAGTTGCGGTCGGGCGATTGCGCGCCGGACCCGAGAAGTCACTGCTTGACGACTACCTGACCCGTTTTGACCGGACCGGCCGTGGCCTGGGCCTGGGTCCTGCGCGGGTGATCGAGGTTGAGGACAAGAAGAACGCAGGCATGGGCGCCGAAGCCGCGCTGCTGCGCAGAGCCCTGCCCAGAGCGGCGGTGATCTGTACACTGGATGAGCGCGGGCGGATGATGTCCTCTCCTGATTTCGCGCAGAAACTTGGCGGGTGGCGCGACGCCGGGCGACAGGATCTGGCGTTGATCATTGGCGGTGCGGACGGAATAGACCCTAATCTGCGGGCCGAGGCGGATTTTTCCATCTCCTTCGGTGCAATGGTCTGGCCCCATATGCTGGTCCGTGTGATGCTGGCTGAACAGCTTTACCGGGCCGCAACAATCCTGTCGGGCGGCCCATATCACCGGGTCTGACATGGCGCAGCTTTTTATCGTTTACCATTCGCGCACCGGCGGGGCCCGGCAAATGGCCGAGGCCGCCGCTGAGGCGGGGCGCGACGAGGCTGATGTCGTCTTGAAACCGGCGGATCAGGCAGGGCCTACGGATTTGCTCGCGGCAGATGGCTATATCTTTTGTGCGCCCGAAAATCTGGCGGCACTTTCGGGTCTGATGAAGGAGTTCTTTGACCGGTCCTATTACCCGGTGCTGGGCAAGATCGAAGGTCGCCCCTATGCGCAGATGGTTTGTGCCGGGTCAGACGGCGAAAACGCGGCGCGCCAAATGGCCCGGATCGCCACAGGCTGGCGGTTGAAAGAAGTGCAGCCGCCCTTGATCCTGTGCACCCATGCGCAGACACCCGAAGCGATTCTGGCCGAAAAGACCATCCCAAATGACCAGCTTGAGCAATGCCGTGAGATCGGCGCTGCCATGGCTGCCGGACTAAGCCTTGGGGTGTTCTGACCCTCAGTTCAGATCAAATATCGTGGTGTCGTCGCTCCACCCGCCCACATTGTCACGGGCCTGGATCTGCACCTGCGTCGTCCCGGCGGGTATCACCACACCACCCAGCGAACGGGTAAAGGGTTGTTCATCCACATGCGGGTGATGCAGCACGCGCATGCCCAGTTCATTGCCGTCCAAATCCAGCACCCGCCAGCCGTCGGCATAGTCATCCCAGCCGGTGTCGGGGTGGCGAATCGTGACGTCGAACCGCCAGGTGTCGCCGCTGCGACTCGCCGCGATATTTTCGATGGTGGGCGGATCGGCCAGCACAGGCGTGGCCAGAAAAGCAAAGAGAATCAGATAACGCATAGAGAAACCATAGAATGCCAGAGTTTGAATTGGGATCACGTCTTGGTGTCGCCGGGCAGGGTTAGCAGGATTGACCGCGATTGCGATGCAAACTCGCGCCGATATAGCACGCCAAAGGTGATCGCCGCACCAAGGATCAAGGTGATCGGCCCAAGAAACCAAGCCAAAGAGGCCAGCGCGAAATAGGTCGCCCGCAGCGCCCTGTTGAAACTGCGCGCGGCGGTGACGCAGATTTCGCCAGCTTGGGCGGCGCGGGGATAGGCTTGGGGGTCTTCGGGCTCATTGGGAACAGCTGCCATCAGTACAGCGCAATACCCAAACAGGCGATGGGCCCAAACATATTTCAGGAAGGAATTGGCCAACAGCAGTATGACGACCAGGATCTTGATCTCCCACACCAAAGCGGGGGCCATGCCGATAGCCAGATCGCTGGCGACACCTGCCAGTTTCTCGGTATTGCCCAGTAAGGCCAAACCGCCGCCAATGGCAATCATGGTGGTCGAGGCAAAAAAGGTGCTGCCTTGACGCATCGCACCCACCACCTGCGCATCAAATACACGTGGTTGCCGCGTCACCATCTCGCGCATCCAGCCGCGGCGGTATTCATCCATCAGCATTGCAACCGACGGGCGTTTTCGTGACGGATGTTCGATCATCCAGCCAATGGCCTGCCACGCACCGATCAACACGAGGACGGCAACAAAATCCAGGGGAGAGAAAACCAGAGCGCGATCAATCCAAGTCATGGCCGCGACATTAGAGCCCGTTTAGAGGACTTGCCAGACTGAAGAATTGGTAATATTATTTTACCAAATTGGAGGATCAGCAATGGAAATGCCACGGCCAAATCCCGATGTGCTTGCGAAAAAGCGCAATGTCATGACGCGATTGCAGCAGGTCCTGCCTGCTGATGCGGTGATTGATGATCCCGCCGAGACGCGCGCTTACGAATGCGATGCGCTGACAGCCTATCGCTGCCCACCCATGCTGGCGGTGCTGCCTGCCTCGACGCAGGAGGTGTCGGACGTTTTACGCATCTGCCACGAAGAGGGCGTGCCGGTGGTTCCGCGCGGTTCGGGCACGTCATTGGCCGGTGGCGCTTTGCCGACGGCGGATTGTGTCATCCTTGGCATTGCCCGCATGAATGACGTGCTTGAGACGGATTACGACAACCGGTTTATCCGCGTCCAAACCGGGCGCACCAATCTGAGCGTAACCGGAGCCGTCGAAGAAGAAGACTTTTTCTATGCGCCGGATCCCTCATCTCAGCTGGCCTGTGCCATCGCCGGCAATATCGCGATGAATTCCGGCGGGGCGCATTGTTTGAAATATGGCGTGACCACGAACAACTTGCTGGGCGTAACCATGGTCATGATGGATGGCAGCATTGTCGAGATTGGCGGCGCCTATCTGGATTCAGGCGGGTTGGACCTTTTGGGCGTCATTTGCGGCTCGGAAGGTCAATTGGGCGTGGTGACCGAAGCCACCTTGCGCATTCTGCGTAAGCCCGAGGGTGCGCGTCCGGTTCTGATGGGGTTCGATGACAATGAGGTGGCCGGGCAATGTGTCTCTGACATTATCAAATCTGGTATTTTGCCCGTTGCGATCGAGTTTATGGACAAGCTGTGTATTCAAACCTGCGAGAACTTTGCGCAGGCCGGGTATCCCGATTGCGAAGCGCTGCTGATTGTCGAGGTCGAAGGGTCAGAGGCCGAAATTGACAGTCAACTGGCCAAGATCGTCGAGATCGCCAAGCGCCACAACCCGATTGAGTTGCGCGAAAGCCAGTCGCCCGAGGAAAGCGCCCGGATCTGGTTGGGTCGCAAGTCGGCCTTTGGGGCGATGGGTCAGCTGAACGACTATATGTGTCTGGACGGAACAATCCCTGTCTCGGCTCTGCCTGCGGTTTTGCGCCGGATTGGTGAGCTGAGTGCAGAATATGGCCTGCCAGTTGGCAATGTGTTCCACGCCGGTGACGGCAATATGCACCCGCTGATCCTGTTTGATGCCAACAAACCGGGTGATCTTGAGAAATGTGAGGCGTTTGGGGCGGAGATCCTGAAGCTTTGTGTGGATGAAGGCGGTTGTTTGACTGGCGAGCATGGGGTTGGCATCGAAAAGCGCGACCTGATGCATCATCAGTACACACCAGCCGATCTTGAAGCGCAAATGGTGGTCAAGGATGTGTTTGATCCAAGCTGGTTGCTGAACCCGGCAAAAGTGTTCCCCCTGGACGTGTCCGAGAGGCGGCGGATAGCGGCGGAATAGGGGGCTCTGCCCCCGTCGCGCAGGCGCGACTCCCCCGAGGTATTTTTGAACAGAAGAAGAGATATGGACCCTCAAACAGAAGCGGAACTGGCCGAACGGGTGGCCGGGTTGCAGGATCCGGTGCGGATTGTTGGCGGTGGAACGCGCGGCATCGACGGGCCTGAGACGGAGTTGAGCACGCGTGGCCTGAGCGGGATCACCCTTTATGAGCCTGGTGCGCTGACACTTGTGGCAAAAGCCGGGACACCGGTGGCCGAGATTGAGGCTGCGCTGGATGCGGAAGGGCAGCAATTGGCATTTGAGCCAATGGATCATCGCGGAGTGTTGGGCACGCGAGGAGAACCTACGATCGGTGGCGTAGTTGCCGCGAACATTTCGGGCCCGCGCCGCATTCATGCCGGGGCGTGCCGCGATTTCCTTTTGGGGGTGCGTTTTGTCGATGGTCGCGGTCAGGTAATCAAAAACGGCGGGCGGGTGATGAAGAATGTCACCGGCTATGATCTCGTCAAGCTGATGGCCGGGTCCTGGGGGACTTTGGGGGTTTTGACCGAAGTGTCGTTGAAGGTTTTGCCCAAGCCCGAGGCCGTGACGAGCCTGTCGCTTGCCATCTCTGATGCGGCAACGGCCGTCTCGGCCATGTCGCAAGCGCTGAGATCTCCGTATGAAGTGAACGGAGCCGCTTTTGATCCAACCGCACAAAAAGCCTTGTTTAGGGTCGAAGGGTTCGCGGATTCAGTTGCCTATCGCACCGATCAGCTTGCTGAGACGCTCAGGGGATTTGGTACACTTGTCGAAGAGCCAGATGCTGTATCCACTTGGGCAGAGATCCGCGATGTTCGGGCCTTTGGCCAAGGCGGGGGTGATGTTTGGCGGCTTTCGGTCAAGCCCAGCGATGCGCCGGATATTGCCGACAAAGCCGGGGCTGATCAGCTTTTGTTCGATTGGGGCGGGGGGCTGGTGTGGCTGCGGGTTCCGGCGGGCACAGATTTGCGCCAAAGACTTGGTACCTATTCAGGTCACGCGACACTTGTGCGCGCAGAGCGTTCGACCATTGACGCGCTCGGTCGTTTTCAGCCTGAAAATGCAGCAATTGCGGCTCTGACACAGGGGCTTCGCGCCAAATTCGACCCGCGCGGGCTGTTTAATCCGGGGCTCATGAGGTAAAGCAATGCAGACGACATTTACCGAAAAACAGTTGCAGAATCCGGCAATCCAGCGCTCGAATGAGATTTTGCGCAGTTGTGTGCATTGCGGGTTTTGTACCGCGACCTGCCCGACCTATCAGGTCTTGGGCGATGAGTTGGACAGTCCCCGCGGGCGTATCTATCTGATCAAAGACATGCTGGAGAATGAGCGTGTGCCCGACAAAAAGACGGTCAAACATATTGATCGCTGCCTTTCGTGTCTGGCTTGTATGACAACCTGCCCTTCGGGTGTGCATTACATGCATCTCGTGGATCACGCGCGCGAGTATATCGAGGCGAACTACAAGCGCCCCTTGACCGACCGTGTCTTGCGGTGGGTATTGGCGCAAATACTGCCCTATCCGATGCGGTTTCGCTGGGCGTTGATCGGGGCCAAGCTGGGGCGACCGTTCAAGTTTTTGATGCCCGATGCACGATTGCGGGCGATGCTGGACATGGCGCCAAAATACATTCCTCCGGTCAGCCGCAACGATGATCCGCAGAGCTTTCCGCCCAAGGGGCAGCGGAAAAAGCGGGTCGCGTTGATGACGGGTTGCGCTCAAAAGGCGCTGAATACCGATATCAACGATGCCACGATCCGCTTGCTGACGCGGTTGGGATGCGAGGTTGTAGTGGCTGAAGGGGCAGGATGTTGCGGTGCACTGACCCATCATATGGGCAAGACAGCGCAAAGCCATGCAACGGCGGCCGCGAATATCAAAGCCTGGACGCGCGAGATGGATGATGACGGGCTGGATGCGATTGTGATCAATACATCAGGCTGCGGCACCACGGTGAAGGACTATGGCCATATGTTCCGCAACGAAGCTTTGGCCAAAGACGCTGCGCGTGTATCCGAGATCGCCATGGATATCAGCGAGCTACTGATGCAGTTGGATCTGCCTGATGGCGCTCAGAAGGATATGGTTGTGGCCTATCACGCAGCCTGTTCCCTACAGCACGGTCAGAAGATCAAAACCTATCCCAAAGACTTGTTGAAAAAGGCTGGATTCACCGTGTTAGAGCCTACTGACAGCCATCTGTGCTGTGGCAGTGCCGGTACCTATAACCTGATGCAACCCGAGATCTCTGCCAATCTCAAGCAGAGGAAAGTTCAGACGTTGGAGGCGAAGAAACCCGACGTGATCGCAGCGGGAAATATCGGCTGCATGATGCAGATTGGGTCGGGTACAAAACTTCCTGTTGTCCATACTGTCGAACTGTTGGATTGGGCGACCGGCGGGCCCGAGCCGCGCAGTTTGAAAGAAGACACAATGCCAGGGTCTGCGGTTCCGATCCTGCGTTAACGCTAAGGTACCGTTTTTGCCCTAATTTCGACAAACGCACGGCTTACCACCTGTGTCCGGGGTGGAGAGCCGGAGTTACGCGTGCGCAGTTGGATTTTCTCATTTATTTGTGCGGTTCTACCCGCGGCCGTCATGGCGCAGGACACAGGGTTGAAGCGTCTGGATACAACGGATGCCGGGCGTCAGTGGATGGCGGTCGGGCGGCTGGATATCAAGGGCGCGGGGTTTTGCACCGGCACGCTGATTTCCCCAACACATGTGCTGACTGCCGCGCATTGTCTTTTTGACAAGGCGACACAAACGCGGATTGATCCGGCGCGCATTCAGTTTCTCGCAGGTTGGCGATTGGGCCGCGCTTCGGCATATCGGGCTGCGCGCCAGACCGTTATTCATCCCGACTATGAATACCACCACGAAACGACCGCTGCGCGGGTCCAAAATGACATCGCCTTGATCGAGCTTTGGCAACCGGTTCGCAATACAGCGGTTACACCCTTTGATACCGGTCAACGTCCTGCGCAGGGTCAAGAAGTTGGCGTTGTCTCTTATGCTCAGGACCGCGCTGAAACACCCTCATTGCAAGAAGTGTGTTCGGTCATGAGCGGGTTGGGGGGCATTCTTGTTATGTCCTGTGACGTGGAGCTGGGCGCGTCGGGTGCGCCGGTGTTCTCGTTTTTGGGTGAGCAGCCGCAGATTGTCTCGATCGTCGCGGCCAAAGCCGAAATCAGAGGACAGCGTGTTGCTCTGGCGACCCCGGTCGACGACGCGTTGGAGGTCTTGCACGATGAATTGTCGGCTGGCCGGGGTTTGAAAGCATCATCCCAAGGTTCTGAAACTGACCGGAATATCGGAGCGAGGTTTATTCGACCGTGATAAGATTTCTTTTTTCCATTTTGTTGACCCTGAACGCTTCAATTGCTTTGGCCCAAAGCGACAAGCGCAAGCTGACCGATCGGAGCGACCTTTACGGATGGGAAGCTGTCGGTCGGTTGGATATTGGCACTCGCTCGTTCTGCACCGGTACGTTAATCGCGCAGGATCTGGTTTTGACCGCTGCACATTGCGCTTTGGATCGTAAGACTGGAAATCCTTATTTGCCCGGTGAAGTTACCTTTCGCGCAGGGCTTAGCAATGGATCGGCGCTTGCGGATCGTAAGGTCGTGCAAATTGTTGCGCACCCCGACTATGGAACAAATGCACCGCTTTCGCCCGCAAGTGTTCGTACGGATGTGGCTCTGATGCGGTTGGATGAGCCAATTCCCTATTCAATTGCAAATCCGTTTGCACTGCATGATGGGCAGGCGTTGTCGGATGAAGTCAGCATCGCCTCGTATGGCCGCGGACGCGCCGACGCGATAACGCGCGAAAGGTCATGCAACATATTGGACCGAGTACAGGGCCTGATCCTGTTCAATTGTGACATTACCTTCGGGTCTTCCGGTTCTGCGCTTTTGGCGCGCAAGGGATCGCGTTGGCAGATCCTGTCAGTTGTGTCGGCTGTCAGTGTAGATGAACGTGGCAAGATTGGATTTGGGATGGAGTTATCGGGCATTGTATCGGAATTGCGCAGCACCATGCGCAAACGGGCGCCGCAGCCCAAGGCCGAAATTCGTCGTTTGCGTGTCGGCTCAGGCAAGTCAGGTTCGGGTGCCAAATTCATTCGTCCGGACGGGTCTTGAACACACCACAAAGGCTTCCCATCTGAAACCTACCGGATCGCCACAACGGGGTCCGGAACACTCAATCGCCTGTCCGAATGGAGGGCTTCGACATAAATCGCTCTGAAAGAGGATTGCACCTATGCGTACATTTGACTTTGCACCGCTGCATCGCGCCACCATTGGTTTTGACCAGATCGCCGACGTGATGGATCGTGTGTTGACCAAAGATGTGGCTCAGCCCACATACCCGCCCTACAACATCGAAAAGACCGACGCTGACACCTATCGTATTTCGGTGGCTGTTGCCGGGTTTTCGGAAAATGATCTGTCGGTCGAAGTGAAAGAGAATTCACTGGTCGTCTCTGGCAAGAAAGCGGCGGACGAAAAAGAACGCAGCTATCTGCACCGTGGCATCGCCACCCGCGCATTCGAGCGCCGTTTTGCACTGGCGGATCATGTGCGTGTCACCGGCGCTAGCCATGAGAACGGCATGCTGAACATCGACCTGAAGCGGGAAGTGCCCGAAGCGCTGAAACCGCGCCGGATCGAGATCTCTTCGTCCAAAGCGATCGAAAAAGACGTCGTTGACGCCAAGGCCGTAAACTAAGGCCCTTTTGAACCCGCGATAATCTCCTCCTCCCGTATTATCGCACCACACGCCCCGCGTTCCTCCAGACGCGGGGCGTTGTGATTTTAGAGCACCCCGTAGAATCAGAGCGGGATCGCCGCTGCGTTGAAGCGCAGAAACGGAGACAACATCTCTGGTTGAGCGGTACTTTCCTGTGCAAAAAAGCGGATTGTTTCGCGTTTTTAGGAAATTCTGGGGCTGTAAACGGCTCGATCTGTGAACCAGTTCACTCAAGCCACCTCATTTCCATGCTAGCCCGGAAGAGTTTTGTTTTAGGGGGTAATACATGGTTGTTCATTCGGTTGCAGAAATTGTAAAGACGCGCACGCTTCCACAAAGCGGTCCTGACATTACGGTCAGCGAGGCCTGTGGTGTTTTGGATGACCTTAATGTGGGCGCCTTGGTTGTCATCGAAGACGATGCGCTGATCGGCATTCTGAGTGAACGCGATGTAATCGAGAAATGTATATATCCGAAGAAATCGACCGGTCAGACTCGCGTGCGTGAAATCATGACGCCCAGCCCGTCAGTCGCTCATGCGGCCTGCAGCCCTGCAGAGGCCATGAAGCTGATGGTCGAGGGCGGGTTCAAACATTTGCCGGTCGTCGATGGGCCGCGGGTTGTCGGGCTGTTATCGATGCAAGATGTACCGTCCGAGTATCAAGTGATGCTGGAACAGTTCACCGAAGCGCAATCTGCCCCTAGCTACGGTTTGCAGCAATAGACAGGCCGTCAGCTACAGCGGTGAACACCTCCGAAAATCGGTGCTCTGCGTCAGGAAAAACCGACTTCATGGATGCTGTCACAGTGCTCATCAGGCTTGATCCGCCAACATAGACCATACAATCCACCTTATTCGTGGCGATGCACCCCTGTTTCAGTGTCTCGCGTGCGGCCTCTGACAGTTTGTGCTCAAACGGGTTGAGCGACGGAGCCAAGCGCGTCATCGATACCGGGACACACAAGTCGCGTTCTATTTGAGCCAGCGAGATTTCGGCGTCAGAGCTTTGCGTGTTGGCCGCGATCTTGCCGCGTTCGACCGCGAAGGCCAGATCGTGGCCCAGCTCGTCATGCAGAACTGTTGACAGCCGCGCCAGCTTCTTGGGCTCTTCCGCCATGCGCGCCATTTCGTCGACCATCCGTCGATTTTGTGGCGTATAGAGGAACGGGATCTTTTCCCAAGTCGCCAAGTCGTTGAAAATTGCTGCAGGCGTTGGTGAGGTGCCGGGGCCCATCACTTTGCGCAGTTTGGTGCCTTTGCCCAATAGGGGCATCACCAAATCCACGTTGATGGCTCGGTCGAAATCCGTGCCACCAATACGCACCCCGTGATTGGCCAAAATCTCAACCTGCGCCGCGTGGGTCCGAAACAGCGAAAAATCCGAGGTTCCGCCGCCGATATCAACGATCAACCCGATTTGATCCGTCTGCCCCAATGCCCCGCTGGAAATCGCCGCCGCGACGGGTTCGGGCATGAAATCCACTTGGCTAAACCCGGCCGCCAAATAGCATGCGCGCAGGTCGGCCTCGGCCTGTTCTTCGCGTGGGTCTGCGGTGGCGTGAAACACGACGGGGCGACCTGACAAAGCTTGATCAATTGTTGCCCCGCACTGTGTTTCGGCCCGCTCTTTGATGCGGGCCAGAAAGCGCGAGATGATATCGACGAAGGTTACGCTTTCATTCAGGATCTGACGCTTCTCATGCATCAGACTGGTGCCCAATACCCGTTTCAGCGCCCGCATGAATCGCCCCTCGGCCCCGTTCAACAGCGCCGTGTTTGCGGGCTCGCCAATCAGGGTCTCGCGGGTGTCGAAGTCGAAGAAGAATGTGGTGGGCGGGGTTGTTTGCCCGGGCGCCATCTCGACCAGCTTGGGCTTTCCGTTTTCCAGAAACCCGGCAGCGGAGTTTGACGTGCCGAAATCAATACCGAATACGGGGCCATGAGGTGCCATGCCCAAAACTTTCTCGAAAATGCGCAGAAGGTGGTGCACCCAATGTTTCACAGACAGCGGGTCAAGCAGGTACCTCGACCTGGTTGCATTGGTCTGGTCACTGGCGCAAAAAACTATGTAGCTTCCTGACCTCTTGCCACAGATTTCCGATGCGTTTTTTTGCCAATCAATAATACCGACAGAGTGCTCGGCAACCTGAGTGCAACTTTATAGAGGATTGATCCGCAGAACAGTGCTATCACCGGCGCTCCAAGGAAGAAAAGCACATATATCGGCTGGTTTGGATCTAATCCAATGTGCACCAATATTTGATACAAGGTAGAGATAACTATCGCGTGGCTAAGAAACGCGGGGTAAATAAATGGCTCGCGCTTAACGAAGAAGCCTGAGAAGTGTATTTTCACAGCTACAAGGCTGAGTGCCAAGAAACCAAAAACAAGTGCAAGCCGTTTGAAAAGATTACTTGCAAGGTGGACTACGTTTTGGATTTGGCTTGAATCCGGTTGCGTTTGCGACATGAAGAGCATCAGCGCAAAAAACGAGATAAAGGCAGGTATGGCAATCTTGAGATCTGCCATCTGCGCTAGTGAAACGCGCTTGTGACGCAATACAAAGCCAAAAAGCATAAATAGCAAAATGCTCTCGCGAAAGACCAGTGGTTCCAGGCTGTCGGTAAAGTAGGCGGCTAAACCGACAACAACGCTGACCAAGGGAAAGGCGACAATCAAAGGTCGTGCGAGCGCGATAATGCACGAGGAAACAAACAAATCGCGCAGAAAGAAAAGAGGAAGGCCGAGCGTTTTGTCAAACAGTCCGGTCACGTTATTCAATAGGTCCAACTGGGACCCTGATTTGAGGATCTGGGCTGTTGTTGTCGATATCCCAGCGGAAAGAGCCAAAAGTGCCAAAGCAATCGTGATGACGTTCCAAGTGATCATGGGAACATATAAAACGATAAATCGATCTTTTATTGATTTCAGCAAGCCACGAATAACCGTGTCGTATAAGAGAAAGCCGCTGATCGTGCTTAATGCCGCAACGCTCGCGCGGCCGCTCATCTCAATCAAGAGCCAGGCAAGAATCTGATAGTCCCCTGTCATCACCGCGCTTTCTTGGTGAGATCCAGGGTTCACATGAACGTACATCATGCAGAAAATGCATAGAAATCTGGTAACAGAAATAATCTGAGAGTCGGTCGACAGTCGGTTCATTTGTTCACTCGTTAAAGGGGCACCGAATTAATATTCAGTACTTAAGATATAATACGGTAGTGCGCGAAATAAGAAAACCAAATTAATTTAATGCACTCCAACTTCGGCCGCAATGCCGGAATAATCGTCGTATTGTTTCGCTCGGCCCTATCGGAATTCGCGACTTCGGTCGTATTAACATTAAATAAGCTCCGCGCAGTCAGACGCGAAGCTTGTGCTTTCAGAGCTGGATCAATTGCCCGCGTTCACAGATCCGATCGACCAGAACATCGTCTCACCCGAAGCGTCGTCGACACCGTCATTATCGGTCATCACAAACGCCTCGCCCGAGGGCAGGATCGCCAAGCCTTCGATCTTTTCCAGAACATAGCCGCCAGTTGAGGTCAAGTCGGGCAGAAGGTCGCGGACCTCTTGCTTGCTGACCACGGGCAGGGGGCCTCCCAACGGGGCAGGGCTCATGTCTGCCAGCGGGATGCGATAGATCTTTTTGGTCACCGCGCGGTGGTCGTGCTGGTTGTCGCGTTCAATGACATAGACATGGTCACCAAAGGCCACGATTCCCGACAGGCCGACCCAGCCGGTTTCGGGATCCGCTTTGGGATAGTGCACCGCACCCCATTCACCGCTGTCCAGATTGTAGGAGACCAGTTTCACGTGGTTTTCCGGATCGTCCTTCCATTCCCGCTGAACCGCCATCCACAGAGTGTCGCCGACCTTGGTAATGCCCTCAAAGCCAAAGCGTTTCTCGACCGCCATCAATTCGGCTGGCAGGCCGATCTCACCCTTGCGGTCCTTGATCAGACCGTCGGCCGAGACGTGATAGATCGCATGCGGGATAACCCGGTCGGTGCGACCCTCAGAGGCGACATAGAAGCCGCCTTCACCGTCCAGGGTGATGCCCTCAAGGTCCAGCTTTTGCGCCGGGTTGCCGTCTTGGCGGTGGATGCGGATCACGTCCACGATGCGAGCGGGCTGCTGGCTGGGGTCGATCTTGAAGATCGAAGGCTGGAAGCCATAGAAGCTGTCATTGACCGCATAGATCATGCCATCTTCGTCCGCGACCAGCCCGGACAGGGCGCCCCAGCCGATCAGCTCATCCGCGCCTTCTGACGTCAGATGCGGATAGGCGGCAGGCGCATCCTGATATTCGAAGATTGACACATGCGCGCGCGGGCCGCCATCTTCGATCAGGTCTTTTTCATTGGCCGAGATCAGCAGGTTGCGCTCGGGGATCGCTACATAGCCTTCAGGGCCAACGCCTGAGGGTAGCAGCTGTTTCAGCACCGGGTTCGCCGGATCAGTGGCGTCATAGACGCCGACGACCGAGGCGCGCTCGGCCCCGACAAAGATCATCGGAGTGCCACCAAATGTGGCTGCGGTCACGCTTTCGGGTTCAACCCCTTTGCTGTCCGAACGTTTGTCGGGATAGTGACCGATCTGGATAATGGCTTTCTCGAAATCGGTGCCGTTTTCGTAAACAACACTGCCGTCCTTGTGAAAGATCGTCCAACCGCGCGAACCGCCTTCGTAATCGCCCTCATTAGCCGTGGCGAAGTGGTTGTCATCGATCCATTTCACCGCGTCTGGCTCACGCAGGCGACCCGGCTGGCTTTCGGTAAAGATCAGTGCGCCGCGCTCATCGGTGGCGTCGATGCCGTCCAGATCTACGCTACCGGCTGAGAAATGGCTGATGACCTTGCCATCCTTGTTGACTACCGCGATGTGGTTGTTTTCCTGCAGGGTGATGACGGTCTCACCCAGGCTGTTGATGTCAACAAACTCAGGCTCGGGGTCGGTGGGCGCAACCTCGGCCAGACCGGTCAGGGTGGCCAGTGTCATGCCCGCGCAATCCAGTGCGCCATCCTTCAGCGGCACCAGAGCCAGAGACCCGGCAGGCAGCTGCGGGATGATGCCATCGTTCAGGTCTTCGTCGCGCTCATTTTCAATGGCCACGGCAACAAAACTGCCATCGGGTGCGATGGCAACGCTGTCGGGCTGGCCGCCCAGATCGCAGGCGCCGGTTTCCGCCTTGCTCGCGATGTCAACCGAGATCAGCTTGCCCGACGGTGCGGTATAGCTCTCGGATGTGTTCACACCGACAAACGCGGTCGCACCAACGATGCCGACCGAAGTGGGCTCACCACCCACATCCATCGCGCCCAGCGGGGCTGGGTTCGCGGGGTTGGTGATGTCGATCATCCCGATCACACCCAGCGGGCTGTCGGTATAGACCAGTGTCATTCCATCTGCCGAAGCGGCGATGATCTCGGGCGAGGTTTCGCGGGTGGTATCGGCCCCTTCGCCCATGTTTTTGACAACAGGGAAAGACGCAATCCGGTTGAAATTCATCTCTGCCAGGCCCTGACCGGCGGTCAGCGCAAGGGCAGATGTCAGGCAGGCAAGGCGCAGTGACATCCTGTGGTATCCTCTCTCACTAGAACGTCGAGTGGCATGGACCGGGTATGTTGCGTGACCATGACGGTTTTGTTTCAGTTTGATGACAAAGGGCGGCGGCGTTGCAGGGAAAGCGCGCGTACCCAAATCCACGCGCCAAATGGGTGTTGCCGCTATCTTTTGGCGGGTGAATTTGTCAGTCTTTTCTGGAATTTATAACCCGAGGGGATGTAAAAGGCCGTAACATCACCTATCTATAGGGTATATAACGAAAAAAGGGATAGAAGATGTCGAACCAGCAGTTTGAATCATTGATTCAGGAAACCCAGACCAAAGTCCGCGAAAGCCAGTCACAGATCGAAAGCCTGACCTCGCGGATCGAGGCCGCACGGGCCAAGATCGGCACGGCTGAGGCCGATATCGACATCGAAAATGCGACGTTAGAGGATGTGCACGCCCATACCGAGGTGATGAACGCCAATATCGCCGAGCTGATCATGGGTCTGGACGACGTGACCAGCGCCTTTTCCAAGGATTTCGACGAAATGCGCTCCAAAACCGGGTGGGAGAGCTTTGTCGGCATTTTCGCCAAGGGCAAATCCGAGTCGATGCGGCAGGAGCGGATGCGCACCGCCAATATTGACGACAAGTTGCAAGACCTGATCGCCAAATCGGACGTGATCGTAAAGCTGCTGGAAGGGCAGTTGGCGGTGCTGGAAGAACAGCGGGTAAAGGTCGAACAGAACCTTTCCGTCACGCTGGATGACCGTGAGGCGACCGTGGCCGAACTGGAGGCATTGCGTGCCGAGATTCAAGGCATGGACCCGACGATTATTACTCTGGAAAACAAGATCAGCGTCGAACAGGACGCCGCTGCGCGCACACAGCTGGAAACCGAACTGGCCGAGCTGAACACGCAATACAACGCCAAGGTTCAGGAAGAACAGGTCAAGCTGGCCAAAAGCCAGACGCTTGAGCGCTATATCGAAAAAGGCAAAACCTGGGTCGATTCCCTACAAAACCAGGCGGCGACGCAGATGGTGCTGATCAACAAGCTGCAAACAGACACGCAGCAGCGCGTGGTGCTCTATGACGCCCTCACCAAATCGTTGAAAACCGCGCAGCAGCAGGACGTGGCGCACCGCATCAACGAGATCGGCGTGCAGACAGACCAAGAGGCGCAAACCGCCATGGCCGCCATCGGCACTGCGACCAACCAGAAAATGGCCGACATGCTTGAGGCGCACGAAGACCACATGGTCTTTGCCCGCGACGTGCTGGAGAAAAAGGCCAAGGCGGACGAACGCTTTGCCCGCCGGTTTGCGTCGATTGTGGAGAAGCATGATAAGAATTTGTATGGGGGCTAAGTGCGTTTCGCTCACCAACAATTCCTCTTGTTAACTGCAAGTCTTGGACCTTTGGAACTGCCGCGAATACTGGAGCGATTGGGGTTAATCGACGAAAAACCGGCTTATCCAGAAGTTGTCGAGGCACTGCTGATGATGGTCATTGCAGCTTCGATTATAAGGCTGCTGTGTTGGCTCAGTTGGGGTAGTGAACGGGGGCTTCGGTTTCAGCGATCAGTTGGAATTAATCCCGAAGTGGTTCTGAATAGCATGGGTTCGCCGTTATATCGTTGGTGGTTCCACTTCGACAAAAATGGGAAGGACTTGGACGCTCCTGGATGAACGACATTGACCTCACCCAAGACCATGTCGGCCTGACCGATACCTTTGCCTCGCGCCGCTATTTCCGCAAATTTGAGGTGATCACCGTCCACCTGTTGCGCGTGGCTGCGACGATGGAGGCTGAGGGCGCGATCAGCAAGCAAGAGGTGCGGATCGTGTCGCGGTATCTTTCGGGGCTGCTCTACACCTTTCGCGCGCTCAGCATGAAATACCTGCTGGTCGGGCGCGATACGGGGCGGTTCTTTGGCAGTCTTGCGATGGACAAGCGCGACAGCGGGTTTCCGGTGGCGGCCGAGTTGCTGACCATGGCGAATGACGCACAGCAGGCGCAGGTGCATCTGGCGAATATGCCCTCAGCCGATGAGCTGAAAAACGACATGGTGCGGACGATTATTGGCGATCAGGAGATCCCCACCAAGCTGCAATTCGCGCTGTCCCAAAGGCTCTATTACGAGGAATTGCTCAAGGGAGA
Source organism: Ruegeria sp. HKCCD7255 (assembly GCF_013031565.1). NCBI lineage: Bacteria > Pseudomonadati > Pseudomonadota > Alphaproteobacteria > Rhodobacterales > Roseobacteraceae > Ruegeria > Ruegeria sp. HKCCD7255. The sequence continues at coordinate 638,005 of NZ_WQAG01000001.1, forward strand.
GCTGTTTTGGGCGCGTAACGATCCCGAATGTCACTGGATCGAGAATGACGGGGATCGCCGCAAGTTCCTGCTGCACTGGGCGGTCTATGACAGTCAGATCAACCTGCCGGTTCTATACATGATGCAGTTGGAAGACAGCGGCAAGACAGCACTGCCCAAGGACCAACGCCGCTGGCCCGAGGTGCAGGCACATCTTATGGCGCAGTCTTTGGGCGGGTTAAAGCTAGTGACCATCGCCAAAGGGTTCGATCAGGATTTCGACGATCTGCATCCCAAACACGTACGCCGTATCCATGTGGGGCCGATGTATTCCTGGGCCTATACCGAGCAATCCGGGCCATTGCGTCGGGTGCTGGAAGATGCGCAGGCCCCTGAGGGTCAGGATTGGGCCATGGCCTGGACCACCGAGGAGTTGCAGAGCGAGGACGTGGTGCAGGAACGCGCAGGCTGGTTCGGCACGGTCGACCGCGAGGTTTTTGCGCTGGACCCGTTTGGCGGGCAGGGGGCCGAAACCGGGGCAACACGCACGCAGCGCTCGATCATCCTGCCTCAGCGCCCGTTTCAGGTGCTGGCTGAGCGTAACCCGCCGGGTTTTGGGGATGTGCGTAAATTCGTGGTCAGCAAGGCCGGGCAGGTGTTGCGCTATTAGATTTCATGCCTCCGGCGGAGGTATTTTTGAACAGAAGAAGCAGGGGCGGGTTTTGAGATGAGTTTGACGTCAGATCAGATGGAATTGCGCGAGGCGGATATTCGCAAGCATTATCCGGCAGCGACCGCTTTGCTGAACGGGTTCGAGCATGCTCCGCGGATTGCCAAACCGGTTGAGGCAGCGGTGGAGCGGTCTCCGGGTGTAACCTCGGGGCGGCGATTTCGGTCGACGACGCCAGGGTTGGTGACGCGACGGGTGGCGCGGGCGGATGGGGTGCATCTGGTCGAGCGGATTGAGGCGTCGGATGATGGCGATGCGCTGGTATCGCCGCCGCAGGCGACGGTGCAGCAGAGTATTCGCCGGGCCATCGCGATTGCTCTGGCGGTGGCTGAGGCTTATGCTGAACAGACCCCGCTGGCCGATTTGAAACGTGCCAATCTGGCGGGGGATTTGCCTGCGGCGCGGAAGAGTGAATTCTCGGAATTGCTGACGGCTGAGGCGCTGATAACGGGCCATGTGTTTGGCAATGCGCTGACCTATTTGATGTCCTCGCATCTGGGCGAAACCACTGCGGATATCGGTGAGATCGAAGAAGTTCTGACCGATAATGGCCAACTCGCTCTGCATGGCGCGCTGTGGGAATTGGATCAGATATTGGCCAAACATGCGCCCGATGATGCGCATCTGATCGCGGCCACCAGTGCCTATGCCGAGCAGTTGATGGACAAGGTTGCGTTGCGCGCGCAATCAGCGGGCCATTTGAGCCCGTTTCAGACTGCGGCCTGGCATATCGAAGCGGATGATCTGACGATCCGGGGGTTTGAGCCAGCGTCCAAGGCCAAATCCACCACACTGACCATGACATTCAAGAAGCCGAATGAGGTGGTGGGCAACCATATCGCCAAATATCAGGCGATGAAGCTGGCCAAGATGCTGATGGCCTATGATTTTGACCGTCGCCTGAACCCGTTTGCCGAGCTTGGCGGGTTCATCTTTACCTTCATGGGCGACGGCAAACCGGGCACTGGGAAAACCACGCTGATCCAGATGATGGCCGGGCTGATCAATGACTATTGCCAGAACGCGGGCTACCCGTTCCGCTATCAGAACCTGAGCACCGACAATATCGACAGCTATCAGGGCAAGTCCGGCCAGAACGCCAAGGCGTTTATCAACACGATCATCGACCCCTCGGTCATCGGCTTTGGCACCATCGACGATATCGACCAACTGGCGGGAAAGCGTGGAGACCGGCAGTCCTCGGCCGGTCAGTTGGAAATCACCGCCGTGCTGATGGAAAGCTTTGCCGGGGCCAACACGGTTGTGCGTGGCAATTGCACCTTTGGCATGTTCTCAAACTACCCCGAGAATGTGGATGACGCCCTGCGCCAGCGGGCCGGCGCGCGGTTTCTGGTGGACGGGCCGCAAACGCGTGAGGACTATATCGACATCCTGCACCTGCTGATGGGCCGCAACCACGACATTCCGCTGGGCGAACATGAGGCCTATGCCGCGCAGGAGATCAAGAAGGCCGTCACTGCCAGTTTCGAAAGCCATTTCCGCCCGCATGAGGCTGCTTTGTTGCAGGTTTACGACCGGGTCTCGGCTCAGATCGGCCAGCTGGACACGATTGCCAAGCTGGGCACCTACCTCAAGGCGATTCAGGCCGCAGATGAACGGTTCACCGGTCGTGCGATTAAGAACATCACCGACGCGGTCAAGGTGCGCGCGATGGACTTTGAGCTGCCCGACGAGTGGATGGAAAACCCCGAGCTGTTCCTGTTCCGCGACTATGACACCAAGAAGGCCATGATCGCTGACCTGCGCCAGCCGATCACGGTCGAGATGGTGACCCAGGAAATCAACCGCTACGCAGACAGCGAATTCCGCTATGCCGACAAGAGCGACGAGGTCGCGATTGAGAACGCGGTGCGTGAGATGGGCCGGATGGAGGAGGCCAAACGCCGGTATCTGGAGGCGAAGGGGTGAGCGCTAAACTGCCTTCACATATTCTTGGCCAGTCGTTGTTCTGGTATGTTCCGGCGATGATCTTCGCAGGTGGCGCGTATGCAACAACGCGTCGTCGTTCAAAGGAGGCGAAGACATGATACTGACACTTGCAATCACCGCCGTAGCCCTGGTTTTGGGTCTCATTCTGCCATTGCGCTGGGGCGTAGTTGGCTTTCTGGGGGCTGTGGTGGTTCTCTATCTGATCCAGTTCGGCATCAATACCAGCCGCGGGTTTGAGGGCGCCTCATGGGAAGAGACGCTGATCCTGTTTGAGGGCAGCGTGGTGTCTTACATCGGCTTCAATTTGCAGATTACCGCGCGGGCCTTTGCGTTGCCTTTGCTGGTGTTAGCGGCTGTGGTTGTGGGGCGGTTTAGGAAGGGAGTAAGCTGAGTTGAATATAAGCTCGAACTGTTTAGCGGGAGAGCCTGAGTGCTAGATATCATCTTCCTGATAACCTGTACTCTTCTTGCCTATATTGGCATAAAGTTCGTCCGTTGGGTGATAAGGCGTCTCTTGCCTGTTCCAAAGGGAGCGTTCATGTGGTTGCGTTTCTTTGTTTGGTGGACCGCAAGTTTGGGTTTTGTAGTTGCCGTATACTTCGGCGTTATCGCTTTTTCCGGTGTTCTTGTTTTGGAAATTTGGGGTTTGGGTCAGCGTCTAGAGCCCTCCGTACTCCTGATGGGGGGGCTCATTTTGTCGGCACCCTATTGGGTCGGCTTGGCCAAAGGAATTGATCTTCAAGTTGCGCATAGGTTGTCGTCATGATCCGCCTCATCGAAAAAGGCCTGATGTTTGGCAATCTTGTCCACATCTCCAGCACGGTCCTGGTCGAGCGGTATAATCGCGCGTTACAGCATCTGTCGGGTAAGACCACCGCGCTTGCGGATTTTCATATCGATATCTCGGGCTATTCCCCCGAGATCGGGCAGGAACTGGGTGACCCGCTTTACCTCAACCCCAATGGGGTCAATCGGCAGTTCATCCTGCTGACGACCGAGCAGAAACGCGCGCCTCTGCTGAATGTCAAATTCTCAACCTCGCGCGAAATCTTGCGCGACTTTATCGAACAGAACGAAGCGCAGCTGTTTGCTCTGACCGCAACGGATGCGGTGGCCGGAGAGCTGGTGAACTCGGTCTTCAAACTTACCACGCCAGTTGATCTGCTGACGCTCAGCAAGATCGAGATCGAGGCGGATACGGTGGGCGGCACCCTGCGCAAGGCCGAGCAATTGGCGGAAATGGTCGAGCAGTTCAAAACCGAAGAGGACGCCTGGTTCGACGATGTTCTGATCGCCAGGATGATCGAAGCGGCCAAAGATACAGGCGACGTTACACGCAACCCTGTCCGTTTGCGCCACACCGCGTTTGATCAGCCAAATTTCTGGACGGCGCATTATGGCGGGCTTTATCTGTTTCCTGACCTTGAGCATCCGGCTGCGATTTTTGCGGGGGAACGGCCAGACGGCTTGCCGCTGGAATATGTGTTTCACATGTCGCAGCACAATGAGATCGCCAAATTTCTGAACTATAACAAGCTCGTGGAAACCATCATCGAGGCGCGCGGCGTGGATTCTGCTGCCATTTTGAAGCAAAAGATGGATTTTCTGACGGTGTCGGCGGCTGCGCATGCCGATGTTGACCTGAAAGGCTTGGACCGCCGGGACCTGCGCCATCTTGCGCGCCGTCATGTAGACCAATTGCCTGAGGCCTATCACGGGTTGGCGCAGCTGCTGCGCTGGGCAACGGATGGTGGGCGGTGGCCGCGCATAACCTCGGATCACCCGGCCTATTTCTATACTCTGCGGGCGGCCAACACGCCGCATCGGGATTTGGTAAACATGTTGCTGACCGAGCTGGCGCCACTGGATCCGCGCCAGATGTTCATTTGCCACAAAGAGCTGTTCTATGCGACCTACGCCCAGTGGCCTGAAAGCAAAAAAGCCTATGTTGCCGATTTCCTTGCCCGCGAGTATCAGCTGGACAAAGCAGGTGCACGGGCGGCCTTGTTCGGGCATGAGCCTGATATGAGCGGTGAGGATCGGATCAGTGACGATCTGATTGCTCGTGTCGGGCCCTGGGGTTCTGTAAGGAGGGATTGAAATGCTCGGAGCGCTACGACTGTTTCTGATCCTTTTGTTTTTACAGACGGTTGCATATTTTGCGCTGTCTCTTTACTCGCGCGGTGTCCGGCGGCAAAAGCTGGAAAGCTGGTGGGACGAGAAAGGCAAAACCGGTGACAAGAACGCGTTTGTTGAACGCGGATTGCACGTCTATGACAATTCTTTCCGGCGCAAGTTGATACTTGCTGTCTACATTGTGCCCTGGATCGCTGTTGGCGCACTGATCTATATCGTGAATTACATGTGAGGGATAAGACATGGCTTATCTGAAATGGGGTTTCATTCTTGTCTTCTGGATCACGCTTGGCACGATCCTCCAATATGCGCTGCCGCAACATGATGTCGTGCGGATCGTGAACACTTATGAGGAACGTCAGGATCTGAACGATTGGACGCGGATCTTCTGGTCTGAACCCGAGGATCAATCGACCAGCTTGTCGAACCGCGACGTTCAATTCATTCAGGCGGTGCGCGCCAATGGCAAACCCATCGTGTATCGCAACGAAGATACGGGCTGGGGTTGGCCGCCCTATTTCAAATTCGACACGGCGAACCTTTATACCGAAGCGAATGATGCAAAGTCGACGAAAGAGGATCCGGATTGGGTAGTGGTCACCCATTATGGCTGGCGGAACGAGTTTATGTCAATCTTCCCTAATGCGATTTTCATTCGACATGTCGAAGGCCCGGATGTCCGTATCATCCCTTGGTTCAATATCATTTTCCTGACCGTGTTTGCGGCCATCGTTTGGGCTCTGTGGGTTCGGTGGCGCCGTTTCCGGCAAAGACGGATCGATCCCGTTTTGGAAAATGTCGAAGACGGCTTGTATGCCGCAGGTGACGCGATTGACGAAAAGCGCAAGGGATTCAGACGGTGGCTGGACAGTTGGAAGTCGAAGTAAGATCGAACAGGGTCTATCGGCTATTCCATCGCCGTCCTTTACCTGACAACAAATTCAGCATGTAGCGCGCCAGCCGCCTTGATCGTTTTCAGGATGTCGATCATGTCGCGTGGTGACACACCCAGTGCGTTCAAACCGGCCACCACTTCGGACAAAGTTGTGGCCTCGGGGAATTCGGCCAGACCAGTGCCTTCCTCTTCTTCGATGCCTGCAATTGTACGCGGGACAACAACGGTTTCACCCCGTGCAAACGGGTTTGGTTGAACCGCGATCGGGGCTTCTTCGACCGTCAGGGTCAAATTGCCTTGCGAGACGGCCACGCGTGAGATTCGGACATCCCTGCCCATTACGATCGTGCCCGATCGCTGATCGACCACGACCCGGGCCTTGGTTTCAGGCTCAACCAGTATGTTTTCGATCCGGCCGATGGCATGCGCAGTCGACACCGCGCGGGTGGCCTCTATGTTGATCTCAACGGTGCCGGAGTCGCGCATGATAGCCACGACCCGGTTGAACTCGGTATTGATTGCCGCCTCAATGCGCCCGGCAGTTGTAAAGTCCGGCTCGCGCAGGGCCAGTCTGAGTTGGGTCAGCGATGACAGTTGAAAGTCAATCTCACGTTCAACGCGAGCGCCCGAAGGGATAACGCCCGACGTTGGAACGCCCTGCACGACCGAGGCTGCTTCTCCTTCTGCGACCGCGCCGCCGGCCAAAACAGTGCCTTGGGCCACGGCGTAAATCTGGCCGTCCGCGGCATTCAGCGGGGTCATGATCAAGGTGCCACCCAACAGGCTTTTGCTGTCGCCAATAGCGGAAACGGTAATGTCGATCTGACTGCCCACACGCGAAAACGGAGGCAAAGTGGCTGTAACCAGAACCGCTGCGACATTTTTGGGCCGAAAGTCTTCGCCGTTCACATTGACGCCCAGACGTTCGAGAATGCTGGACATGATCTCTTCGGTAAAGGGCGAGTTTCGCAGCCCGTTTCCGGTGCCGTTCAAACCGACAACAAGGCCATAGCCGACAAGATCGTTGCCGCGCACGCCGTCGAAATCCACCAGATCCTTCAGGCGAATGGTGCCAGCGCTGGCCAGGCTCGGCAAAAGCAAAAGGATCAGGGCAAGGAGGCGGATCATAGGAAGTTCACCAGCGACAGACCCGCGTTGCGCACGGTGACGGAATAGTGGCTTTCCAGTTGGAACTGGACGGTTTGCAATTGTGTGGCCGTTTCATACGGGTCCGCTGCGATCAGTTGATTGCGTGCAAACTCGATGCTGGTCATGGCCGCCGCGTTGCGCGTTGCGGCCTGTTCGATGCGCGCCTCGGCCGCGCCAAGCTGCGCCAGCACGGTTTGGAAGCGGCTGGTATAGGCTTGGGCCAGGTCTGGGGTTCTGGAATGATAGGCTCCGGCAGCGGCGGGCCAGCTTCCCAGTTCCGCGTATAGCTGTTTCAAAAACCGCGCGGCGTATTCTGCGTTTTCATGGGGGTCGAACATGGCGTCGATCGAGCGGAACGCGTTTCCATGCCAGCGATAGTTTATCTGGAAACACCCGACATCGAAACTGCGCGTGCCGGACTTGAAGATCTTGAAGACATAGGCCTTGGCTTCAGCCTCGGACCCGAACCAATAGCCTTGGCCTTCGACATTGACGGCCCAGGGCCAGGGGATCAGCTGCCCGTCTTTGGCGCGCCCAGTTTCCACCCGTGTGATGGCGCGCAGGATGTCCAGGGGTACCCTTTCGGCCTGCGCTGCATGACGCGCGGCCTGATCACAGATCGAAGCCTGCGCCACCGCACCCATGAGGGCAAAAACATGCGCCCACAGCGCAAGGATCAAGTTGAAAGGATTGGGCATTCTGCCGGTCCGGGATTCTTTTGGTCCGGGCCAAGCTAGCGGGGTTTCCCTTTACAGAGGGTTAGCACCGCTTCAGTTTCGATCAATCCGGCGGCCAAAGACAACGCTTGTATTGGTCCGCAACACGCCCGGGATTTTCGCCAGTTCATCAACCAGAATATCCAGATCCTCAAGCCGAGGCGCCTCGGCTGACAGCATAAGGTCGAAATCTCCGTTGATCGAGAAGCAGAGTTTGACTTCGGGATAGGCCTCAAGCCGTTTCACAATACGTGTGGTCTCATTCTGCTGCACCTCCAGCATCACGATGACCTGCACTTTGGGCGTATCTTCGGTCGCCCCCAAACGCACTGTATAGCCCGCGATCACGCCGCGTTCTTCCATGCGATTGATGCGCTCGTGGACGGTTGTGCGCGCCACGCCCAAGGCACCGGCAATCTGCGTGGTCGAGGCGCGGGCATTAGCCTGCAGAGCGGCGATGATACGACGATTCAGCTGATCCATTGGGGCTCCGGTACAGGGCGCATGTATTTGGTTATGGCAGATTTGCCCGTGGTCTCAAGCCTGCCGAGGGACCTTTGGATGCAGGTCGTCGATGATGATGGGATGAGCGTGGGGCAGACCCCCTGCCAGATGTGGGTGGTCGGGCGGCAGGTTTGGGTGATCGTGCTGGATGGGATCCTGGTCCTTGCGCGGCCAGAGGCCAAATGCAGCGACAATCCCCAAGACAGAAAGCGCCGCCATGCTACCAAGCGCGACTGCGGCGCCTGACACGGTCATCAACCAACCTGACAGTGGATAAGTCACCAGCCAGCACCCGTGCGACAGGGTGAATTGCGCGGCAAACACGGCAGGACGGTCTTCGGGATGCGCGGATCGGGTCAACAGACGGCCTGATGGTGTCAGCGTGGTGGAATAGCCGAACCCGGTCAGCGCCCACAGCGCGACCAGTAGTCCGAGCGTTAACGGGACATGGGCTGCCAAGATCGCAGCACAGGCCATTGTCGTAGCACCCAGAATTGCTCCACCGAGCATGACGCGGCGATCTTCGATTCGGTCCAGCAGTCGGGGCAACGTGAAGGCGGCGAGCATTGATCCACCGCCAAACCCGGCCAGCGCGATGGCCACCGCGCTTTCGGACAACCCAAGATCAGATCGCACAATCACAACCGTATTCACGATGACCATGGCGCTCAGCGCTGCAGCGCTTGCGTTCAGCGCAAGCAGACCGCGCAGCCGGGGTGTTTTGAGATAGATTTTGATGCCGCGTGTCGTGCGGTCATAGATTCCCCGGGGCCTGCTGGGTTTGGGCGAGGGCAGGGCGACCGACACGACTAAGAGGGCCGACGCTACAAAGCCCAAGGCGGTCCCCCAAAACAGGCTGTTGAAGCTGACCAGTAACAATAAAGCAGCTGCAAAAACCGGGCTCAGCAGGCTTTCCAGATCGTAGGCCAGTCGCGATAGCGATAGCGCGCGGGTATAATCCGCCTCGTCGGTCAAAACATCTGGTATCGTGGCCTGAAATGCCGGCGTGAACCCGGCCGAGGCGGATTGCAGAACAAAGATCAGAACATAGACCTGCCAGACCTCGGTCACGAAAGGCAGGCAGAGCGCCACGGCGGCGCGGATCAGGTCGAGAACAACCAGCATCTTGCGGCGATCCAAACGTTCGGCAAATGCCGCAGCCAACGGTGCCACGATGACATAGGCAACCATCTTGATCGTAAGCGCGGTGCCAAGGATCAAACCAGCGGCGTCACCCGCCAAATCATATGCGAGCAAGCCCAGAGCAACCGTCGCAAGGCCGGTGCCGGTCAGGGCAACGATCTGTGCGGCCAGCAGGTGGCGATAGGTTCGGTTTCTGAGAACGTTCAACATCGGAATTCAGCCTTCGACATGCGTCCCAGCTTTTGTGGCTTTCAACAAAAAGGCAATGGCTTTGAAGGCTTGGGTTTGGCACCGCTTGGCCGATGCCCCTTAGATGGCGTTGAGTTTATGGGGCAAACCTCTTATCTCGGGGGCAATATCGCTCAAAGGATTAGTCGCGTGGCGAACCATCTTTACAAAAACGACCTGCCAGACGGCTTGGACCTGGGGCCTGTTGTGGCCATCGACTGTGAAACCATGGGGTTGAACCCGCATCGTGACCGGCTCTGCGTGATCCAGATGTCGGGAGGCGACGGTGACAGCCATATTGTTCAGGTCGAAAAAGGCCAGACCGAGGCGCCCAATCTGTGTGCTATGCTGGAGAACCCGGAGGTTTTGAAACTGTTCCATTTTGGACGGTTCGATATCGCGGCGATGTATCACGCATTTGGCGCTTTGGCGGCGCCGGTTTATTGCACCAAGATCGCCAGTCGTCTTGTGCGCACCTATACAGACCGGCACGGGCTGAAGAACCTCTGTCAGGAACTGATCGGCGTCGATATCTCGAAACAGCAGCAGATGAGCGACTGGGGGGCCGAAACCCTGACCGACGCACAACTGGACTATGCCGCGTCTGACGTTCTGTATCTGCACCGCTTGCGGGATGCGCTCAACGGGCGTCTTGCCCGCGAAGGTCGGACCGAAATGGCGCAGGCGTGTTTTGACTTCCTTCCCATGCGTGCCAAGCTGGACCTGGCAGGTTGGCCCGAAACGGATATCTTTGCGCACTCATGACCGATAACGAAGCATTCCTGAAAACGGCCCGGCAGGTCGTAACCGACGAAGCCCGTGCGCTGGACGTGCTGGCCGACGGTCTGGATAAGCACTTTGCCGAAGCCGTGCACATGATCCTGCAGGCATCAGGCCGCGTGATCGTCAGCGGCATCGGCAAATCGGGACATATCGGTCACAAGATAGCAGCCACTTTGGCCAGCACCGGAACACCTGCCTATTTCGTGCACCCGGCCGAGGCCAGCCATGGTGATCTGGGTATGGTGTCAAAAGGCGACGTGGTTCTGGCAATCTCCAACTCGGGCGAAGCGCCCGAGCTTGCCAATCTGTTGGCCTTCACGCGCCGCTTTGGCATCCCGTTGATTGGCTTGTCCAGCAAACCCGAAAGCTCGCTGATGAAACAGGCCGATGTGCATTTGCTGATCCCGTCACTGGGTGAAGCCTGCGGGTTCGGCATGGTACCGTCGATCTCGACCACCTTGACCCTGGCGATGGGTGATGCGCTGGCCATTGCCCTGATGAAATACCGCGATTTCAAGCCCGAGAATTTCCGCGATTTCCATCCCGGTGGCAAATTGGGCGCGCAGCTGAGCAAGGTGCGCGACTTGATGCATACCGATATTCCGGTTGTGCTCTCCGATACCCCGATGAGCGAAGCGTTACTGGTCATGAGTCAGAAGAGCTTTGGCGTGGTTGGGGTCACGGATGCCGACGGGCGTCTGTTGGGGATCGTGACCGACGGGGATTTGCGCCGTAACATGGATGGGTTGCTGGAGAAGGCAGTCGAAGATGTGATGACGCGCAATCCGATGACGATAGCGCCCGGCGCTTTGGCCGAAGAAGCGGTCGCGATAATGAATGAACGCAAGATCACCTCGTTGTTTGTGGTCGAGCCGGAGCAAGGCTGCCTGGCGCAAGGACTGCTTCACATCCATGACTGCTTGCGCGTCGGGTTGGGCTGATGCGCAATACCATGGATCGCTATTCCCGGATGGTGCAGTTCCTCAAGGTGCTGCTGCCATTGGCGGCGATCCTGCTGTTGGCCTCGGTCTTTCTGCTGTCGCGCAGCATCGAAACGGATGTCTCGGTGCCCTTCACAGCCGAAGCGATTGACGAACGGCTGGCCGATCAGGTGGTGACGATGCCTGACTACAAAGGGGTGACGCGCAACGGCGAGGAGGTTCGGGTAGAAGCGATCCGTGCGGCCCAGGGCACTGACCGGGATATGCCCACAGCAACGGAATTTCACGGCACTTACAATCTGCACAACGGTGGCGTCATCACGCTTGAATCGAATACCGGCTCTATTCGGCCCGACAAAGGCACAGCCACCTTTGAAGGCGATGTCGTGATCCTGACGGCTGACGGTATTCAGGTGACCACCGATCTGCTGAACACGTCGCTGGATGAAATCCGCGGCGATACGCCAGGGCGGGTCGATGGTGTTGGTCCGATTGGAGAATTTACAGCCGGGCGCATGACCTTTGGAACTAAAAAAAAGGATGGCCCGGTCCATATTCTTTTTACAGATGGGGTGAAACTGATATACGAACCCCCAAAAGCAGAAAGATAACTTGTGATTGATTTGCGCGCCGCCCTTGTTTCCGTTGCCCTCAGTTTCACGGCAATACCTGTTGCGGGGCAAGAAGCGCAGGTCGCGTTCGGGTCGCCAAATGCTGACCCTACACTTCCGGTCGAAGTCACCTCGGAAACCTTGAACGTCAACCAGGAAGACGGCTCGGCCGAGTTCATCGGCAATGTGATCGTTATTCAAGGCGAGATGCGTCTGACGGCTGAGCGGGTTCTTGTGATCTACAATCAGGAACGTTCGGCCATTGAACGGATGGAAGCGACCGAAGATGTGGTGCTGGTCAGTCCGCCGGATGCGGCAGAAGGCGACTGGGCAGAGTACACGATCGATACCGGTGTCATCAACATGCGCGGGAATGTGCTTTTGACCCAGGGGCCCAGCGTGATCAGCGGCGACGAGATGGAAGCGAACCTGACCACAGGCACCGCAACCATGAGCGGCAATGTCAAAACCATATTGCAGCAGGGTGGCGGCAACTGATGGCGAAACCCAAACTTACGGTTGCAGAAGGCTCATCTGGTCTGAGGATCGAAAAGCTTCGTAAATCCTATCGCAAGAAAACCGTCATCCGCGATGTCTCGATGACCTTAGATCGTTCCGAGGTTGTGGCGCTGTTGGGCCCTAACGGATCGGGCAAAACGACGACCTTCTATTCCGTTGCAGGTCTGGTGTTCCCCGAGGCCGGTACGGTGACAATCGACGGTCAAAACGTGACAACCCTGCCGATGTATCGCCGGGCCCGGTTGGGCATCGGCTATCTTCCGCAGGAAATGTCGATCTTTCGGGGCATGAGCGTCGAAGACAATATCGCCGCCGTTCTGGACATTACCGTGGACCACGTTCACCGCCGCAAAGAGCGGTTGGAAGAGCTGCTGTCGGATTTCTCGATCGAGCATCTACGCCGCGCACCCGCCCTGGCCTTGTCCGGGGGTGAACGGCGGCGCGTCGAAATAGCGCGCTGCTTGGCTGCAGATCCCAAGTATCTGTTATTGGACGAGCCTTTTGCAGGGGTCGATCCGATCAGCGTCGGCGATATCCGTCATCTGGTGGCCGATCTGAAGAAGCGCGGGATCGGTGTTTTGATCACAGACCATAACGTGCGGGAAACGCTTGAGATTGTCGATCGTGCCTACATCCTGCATGACGGGCAGATGCTGATGTCCGGCACTCCCGATGAAGTTGTGGAAAACGAAAACGTGCGCCGTGTTTATCTGGGCGAAAACTTCAGGATTTCATGACGTTGCGCGGAAAGACGCCAAATTGTTAGGCGAAATCGCGTATATACACGACCTGTTTTGATTGACTCTTCGGCTGTCTCTTGCCTCAATTGGCACATGGCATTTCTTCGGTTCCAATCTGGATCAGGATGCCCCTTCTTTGAAGGGTGTGATCTCAGACAACCCCGGGACATGTCGCTATCCCCCACCCGATAAAAACAGGCACGTTGCGCGACGCAATGTCAGAATGGGTGTGAATTGTGAAGGAGACCACATGCGTTACCAAATCAGCGGAAAACAGATCGACATCGGTGCGGCTCTGCAGACCCATGTGCAGACCGAGCTGGGCGAGGTTGTGGGCAAATATGCTCAAAGACCGACCGACGCCAATGTCGTGTTTTCCCGTTCGGCGCATGAATATGTGTGTGAAACCACTGTTCATTTGTCCACAGGGCTGACGGCGCAGGCCAAAGCCCACGCAACCGAAATCTATGCAGCTTTCGAGGCGTGTTGTGACAAAATGGAAACGCAATTACGGCGGTACAAGCGCCGTTTGAAAGACCATCACAAGGACCGGGTCGAGCCGGTTGAACTCTTTGGTGCGTCCTCTTATATCCTCGCGTCTGACGATTCGGACGTGGCAGACGAGCCAGAAACGCTGCAGCCCATGATTGTGGCTGAAATGGAAACAAAAATTCCATCTCTCAGCGTGGGCGAGGCCGTTATGCAAATGGAACTTGCGGGCGCACCTGTTTTGGTGTTCCGAAATGAAAACAAGGATGGATTGAATGTCGTTTATCGTCGCGATGACGGTAATATCGGTTGGATCGATCCGTAACAGGCAAGGATACTAAGACGAACTTTCGCGATTGCGATTGTTGCGTCATTGGAGCGTGATCATGGAGCTTTCGAGCATATTGAAGCCCGAGGCGGTACGCATTCTATCTGCGGCCTCTAGCAAGAAGAGATTGTTTCAGGAAATCGCAGACGTTGCGTCTGCGGCGCTGAGCATGGATGCGCAGGCCATTGTCGAAAGCCTATTGGAGCGAGAAAGCCTGGGCCCTACGGGAGTAGGCCATGGTGTCGCCTTGCCGCACGCGAGGCTGCCAGACATTGACTCTGTCACTGGCGTTTTCGTGCTTTTGGAAAAGCCGATTGATTTCGGTTCGGTCGATCGTCAGCCGGTCGACCTGGCCTTTTCGTTGTTTGCGCCAGAAGATGCAGGTGTTGACCATTTGAAGGCTTTGGCCCTTGTTTCGCGGACACTGCGCGAACAGACCGTCTGCGCCAAGCTGAGAGCCAATCCGGACCCGGTCAAAATCTACGCAATCCTGACCGAAGCACAGTCGGTTCAGGCCGCGTGATACAAAAAAGCCCCCGGAAAAACGGGGGCTTTTGAATGAGACAGGCTGCGCTCAGCCGCCGGTGCCCATTTCCAACGTCCACCAGATCTTGCCGTTGTTTTCCTGATGCCACGCGAACCCCATTTGCGTGGCGCGCGGATCCATGATCACGGATCGCGGCCCGGGCTCTTGCATCCAGGCGGCCAGCGTTTCGGTTTCGGTCTCAAACGTCTCCGAGATCGCCTCGCCGAGGAATGTCCCGAAATAGCCGACCCGCGCGGCACGATCCAATGGTGATGAACCATCGGACCCGAAATGCCAGGGCCGGTTCTGGCGGGCCATGTCCTTGGAATGCGTGGCAGCTGCAGCGTTGAGTTGCGCATTCAGTTGTACAGGTTGCAGGCCAGAGGCCTGACGCAAAGCGTTCACCGAATCAACCATGCGGAATTGCAGCTTTTCCGGGTTGCCGCGGATTTTGTAGACCGTCGGCAACGGCCTGCCATCGGTGCCCAAAGTGGTCGTCGCCGAATCAGTACAAGCCGCCAGAGCGACCAAACAAATCAACAGAAAGGGAAGAATACGCGTCATGATGGGTCCGAAATTTGTGTCCTCACCGGAAATAGCTTGCGAAAGCCTAGGGGGCAAACATGCAATGAGAGAATGTTGCGTGAATCTGCCGGTTTGGTTTGCGACTGAAGCATTATCGCCATAAAATACCATAGATATTCGCATTTGTGCTTGGAAAAGGACCGTATCCGATGGTCAAGAAACCAATTTCGAACACCACGCGCCGGGGATTTTTGGCTGGTGCCGCCGTAAGTTTGGCCTCGCCCGCGGTTGCGCAATACATCCCAGGCGATCCTTTGCGCCCGGCACCGGAACCCGAGCCCGCTGTGCGCCGCAATATCTCGGGTTTCCGGGCGTTGGACTGGCAGCCTTACTTTTCAAACACCAAAAACGGCGCGATCCTTGTCGATACGGTCTCGCGTGCGCTGCATTATTGGTCAGATGATCAATCAGTGTACAAACTCTACCCGTCTTCAGTGCCTTTGACCGAAGAAATGACCCGCCGGGGACGGACCAGCGTGATCCGCAAAGTCGAAGGTCCCAGCTGGGCACCGACCCCTTCGATGAAAAAGCGGAACCCCGAATGGCCGGACTTCATTCCGCCTGGACCGGATAACCCATTGGGAACACACGCTTTGTACCTCAGCTGGAAGTATTATCGCATCCACGGAACACATGACACGCGCAAAATCGGCCGCAGGTCGTCGAACGGATGCATTGGTTTGTTCAACGAAGACATCGCCGAGCTGTTTTCGATGGCCAAAGTCGGCACGCAAGTGTTGCTAATATGACGACATTTTCGCGCAGCGCGCGGACTGAATCGCAAGTTGCAATTGCATTCCTCGGGCATTGCTGATTAGAAAAACTTACGAGGTAAGTCTTAGATGTGCGGTTTCGCTAATTGGAATCGTGCAAATTCTGGAGGTTAATATGAAGAAACTCGTTCTCGCCGCTGCACTGACCGCCGCTGCTTCGACCGCTTATGCGGGTAACCTGGAAGAGCCGGTCGTTGAAGCGCCGGTTATCGTCGAGGAAACTCAAGGTTCTTCGCAGGGCATCATCCTGCCGCTGATCCTGCTGGTCGTTGTTGCTGCTGCTGTTGCCGCAAGCTAATTCGATACAGAATTCCTGAAAAAGGCGGTGGATCGTTCCACCGCCTTTTTTGTTTGAGGCGCTGCTTACTCGAGCCAGCCGCGCAGGTTGTCTTGAATGACCTTCCCTAACGCCGCGATATGGGCGTCTTGGTCGTTTAGGCACGGGATATAGGTAAAGCTTTCTCCGCCAGCCTCTTCAAAGCTCTCTTTGATCTCTTCATTGATCTCTTCCAGCGTTTCAATGCAATCGGCTGAAAAGGCCGGGGCAATAACCGCGATGTTCTTTTTGCCCTGTTTTGCAAGGTCAGCCACATGATCGACGGTGTAGGGCTTTAGCCACTCTTCCGGGCCAAACCGCGACTGGAAGGTCGATACAAGCTGATCATCTGCCCAGCCCAACCTTTCTTTCAACAGGCGAGAGGTTTTGGCACATTGGCAGTGATAGGGATCGCCTTGCATCAGATAGCGTTCCGGCATGCCGTGATAGGAACAGACCAGTACATCCGGTTTGGTCTCCATCGCGGCATAGGCGGCCTCTACTGACCCGGCCAAAGCGTCGATATAGGCCGGTTCGTCGAAATAGGCGGGCACGGTGCGGCTGGCGGGTTGCCAGGCTTCGTCCATCAAGGCGCGGAAGAACTGGTCGTTGGCCGTGGCCGTCGTAGCCCCGGCATATTGCGGGTAAAGCGGGAAAAACAGGATGCGGTCACAGCCTGCCTCGACCATTTCGCGCACTTTGGATTTGGTCGATGGGTTGCCATAGCGCATACAGAAATCGACCACCACCTGATCTCCGTACCGATTGTGCATCGCATCGCGCAGCTTGGCGGTCTGATCCTTGGTGATCGTCATCAATGGGCTTTCACCCTTGTCGTGGTTCCATATGGACTTGTAGGCCTCGCCCGAGCTAAAGGGGCGCTTGGTCAGGATAATCCCCTGCAATATCGGCTGCCACTTCCACTTGGGGTAATCGATGACCCGCTGATCCGACAGGAACTCGTTCAGATACCGGCGCATTGGCCAATAGGTATAGTCATCCGGCGTCCCCAGATTGGCCAGCAGAATCCCAACGCGCCCCATTTTGACCTTGGGATGGTCGGCGGGGGCATGGGCGGGGCGAGTGGCATCAAACATATCGGGCGTCCTGACTTTCTTTTGTTCCGGCCTGAGATAAGGGGATTCAACCCGGCGTCAATCAGGCAGTTTACCTTCTTCGGTCCGCAATGCATCCGCCAGCCGCATTTGTGCTGATCCCGGGCGCAAGGGTTTGGGTTGGCTGTCATCGGGCGACCAGCCGGTCAGGCAGATCATCTCGAAGGTGGCTGCCAAACGGCCCGAAGCGGTTGGGAAATGTTCTGCGTAAAACTGCTGGGCGGTGTCAAATACGGCGCGCCGGGTTGGGTATTTCAACCGTGCCGACAGCGTGTTGGTCTCTCCCATTTCGCGCAGGTCCCGCATCAGATGCCAGATATCGCGATATTCCGCGGTCAAGGGCACGGCATCTGCAACCGGCAGAGCAAGCCCCGCCCGTTGCAGCAGCCCGCCCAGATCTCGCAACTCGGCCATGGGTGCGACGCGGGGGCTGAGGCCGCCGGTAACCTCGATCTCGGCCTGACCCAAAGCGGCGCGCAGCTGATGCAGGGTTTCTCCGCCCAGGCAAAGCACGAGAAGCAACCCGTCTGGTTGCAACGCGCGATGGCATTGGATCAGCTGCCCCACCGGATCATTGGCCCAGTGCAGCGCCATTGCGTGGATCACCAGGTCATGGGCGCCGGATTGCAGAGCAAGCACTTCGTCATCGGTGGCGGTGATGGCGCCGGGTAAGACATCAGACCAGACATGCGGAAACGGTGTCACAATCGCGGGCGCCGTAAAGGTTTTGTTAACCATGGAGAGCCGATCCTGCACCTCGTCGATCGCGGCGCGGTGCAGAAACAGCGCTTCGTCCCGCGCACGCGCGCGGTGTCGCAGGATGGCCGTGCGGTCAAACAAAGAGGGTGCGTTGGGTTCAGGCAGTTTCATAGCGCGCAAGTATCGCATCACGCAGCGGATTCAAACAGCTCTTGCGCTGATCTATCCGCCACGCTGCATGGGGTGCGGTGCGTTGACCGAATCCGATTTCGGTCTGTGTGGCGCGTGCTGGCGCGAGACGCCGTTTATTGGTGGAGCCGTCTGTGACAGCTGTGGTGTTCCGGTGATGGGTGAAGAGGATGATCATCGCATCGAATGTGACGATTGCCTAAAGACTGCACCCCCTTGGCAGGCGGGTCGCGCTGCGATGTTGTATGACGGCAAAGCGCGATCCTTGATCCTGGCCCTCAAACACGGTGACCGGCCCGAGCTGGCCCGACCAGCAGCAAGATGGCTGGCGCAGGCAGGGCAAGGGCTGTTTCGCCCGAACATGCTGATCGCGCCGGTGCCCTTGCATTGGTCACGCCTGCTTAAGAGGCGCTATAACCAGTCTGCCCTTTTGGCGCAGAACCTTGCGCGCGAGGTCGGGCAGGAATGCATCCCGGATCTGTTACTGCGAAGGGTGCGAACGCCAGTTCTGGACGGTAAAACCGCGGGCGAGCGCGCGGACATATTGGACGGTGCCATTGCCGTGCATCCCAAACGGGGACACCATATCAAAGGGCGCGATGTCCTGCTGATCGATGATGTCATGACTTCGGGCGCGACTCTGGCGGCGTGTACCCGTGTGTGTCAGGCCGCACGGGCAAATCATATTTTCGTGTTGGCTCTGGCGCGCGTTGCCAAGGATGCCTAATTCGCTCAAGATTGCGCGAAACCCGAAGGAAACGGAAAATGAAACCGGTTGAGATCTATACATCGCCGCTTTGTGGCTTTTGCCACGCGGCCAAGCGTTTGCTGAAACAAAAGGGTGTCGAGTTCAAGGAAGTCGACGTTCTGATACACCCAAAACGCAAGCCCGAGATGATCAAGCGTGCGGGTGGTAAACGCACCGTGCCTCAGATTTTCATCGGCTCGCAGCATGTGGGTGGCTGCGACGATCTGTATGAGCTTGAGCGTCAAGGCAAGCTGGACAGTTTGCTTGCGGCCTGATGAAAACAGCCCTGCTGCAGATCACCTCATCGGACGATCCGGCCGAAAATCTGGACATGGTGCGCGCGATGATGACTGACGCGGCCGCGCAGGATGCGCGCTTTGTCCTGACGCCCGAGGTGACGAATTGCGTCTCGACCAGCACCACGCGGCAGCGCGCGGTTCTGCAGCATGAAGAAGACGACATCACTTTGGCAGGTCTGCGTGCGCAGGCCGCCGAGCTGGGCATTTGGCTGCTGATCGGCTCGTTGGGTATCAAGACGCATGATGCGGATGGCCGCTTTGCCAACCGGTGTTTCATGATCGACGCGCAGGGTCAGATCGTGGCGCGGTATGACAAGATCCATATGTTCGATGTGCAGGTTACCGAATCCGAAACCTTTCGCGAATCGAAGAACTATCGCCCGGGCGAAACAGCGGTGATTGCCGAGACGGATTTTGGCAAGGTCGGGCTGACGATTTGCTATGACCTCCGTTTCCCGCATCTTTACGCCGCGCTGGCGCAGGCGGGCGCACGGATTTTGACGGTTCCGGCGGCTTTTTCCCCGGTCACTGGTGCGGCCCATTGGGAATCCCTGTTGCGGGCGCGGGCGATTGAAACCGGGTGCTGGGTTCTGGCCCCGGCGCAAACCGGCACGCACCCGAAGACGCGCGGAAAAACCCGCCAGACCCATGGGCACAGCCTGGTTGTCGCCCCGTGGGGAGAGGTGCTGATCGACGCAGGCACCGATCCGGGCATTCACATTTTCGATTTGGATGATAGTTCTGTGTCAGAGGCGCGCCGCCGCGTGCCCTCATTGACGCATGTTCGGCCTTTTACAGGGCCCTGATCCAGAACCGAGATATGACGGACGAACAAAATGCCCTGGCGGTCACGCTGTTCAGCGAGATCCTGACCGCCGATCAACTGTTGCGCAACCGGCTGAGCCGGGTGCTGCCCAAGGGCATGGAAATCTCGCATTTCTCGGTGCTGAACCACCTGGTGTTTGTGGGGGATGAGCGGACGCCAGCGCAGCTGGCCAGCACCTTCCACGTCACGCGCGGCGCAATGACCAACACCTTGGCCAAGCTGGAATGGGCCGGATACATTCACATCCGCCCCGACTGGGACGACGCCCGCCGCAAAATGGTCGCCATCAGCCCAGCCGGCCGCCGCGCGCGCGATCAGGCGATTTCGTCGATTGCCCCGCTGATCAACCGCGTGGTCGGAGAGCTGGGGCTGGAACGGGTGCGGAGTACGCTGCCTGTGTTGAGGGATCTGCGGTTGCAGTTAGAGGGGGAGTAACCCTACCCAGGCTTCACACTCGCCGTCACATAATTCACGCTCAGATCGCGATCCGAGATCGACCAACTCCACAGGATCGGGTTGAACACGAACCCCTTGCGATCCACCGGGTCCAGCCCGGCCTGGCGCAGCAGGTCAAAGAGCTCATCGGGGGTGATGAACTTGTTCCATTCATGCGTCCCACGCGGTAGCCAGCGCATGACGACCTCGGCTCCGAAAATGGCCACCGCATAGGATTTCGGGTTGCGGTTGATGGTGGAACAGACCTGCAAGCCGCCGGGTTTCAGCAGCTGTTGCGTAGCGGTCAGATAGCCCAAGGGAGCGGCCACATGCTCGACGACTTCCATGTTCAGCACCACGTCGAACTGTTCGCCTGCGGCGGCCATGTCTTCGGCGGTGGTGTGGCGATAGTCGATCTCAAGCCCTGATTGCTCGGCATGGATACGCGCGACGGGTAGGTTGCGCTCAGCCGCGTCGGCGCCCACGACCTCGGCCCCCAAACGCGCCATCGGTTCGCTCAGCAACCCACCGCCACAGCCGATATCCAGCAGGCGCAGGCCTGCAAAGGGATTCGGCGCGGTCAGGTCACGATCGAATTCACCGGCAATTTGCTGCGTGATATAGTCCAGCCGGCACGGGTTCAGCATGTGCAAAGGTTTGAATTTTCCGTGAGGATCCCACCATTCTGCAGCCATCGCTTCAAATTTTGCGATCTCGGACGGGTCCACCGTGTTCGGATGCGCTTGCATTCCTGTCTCCGTGTGCTCTTTTACGCTTAAGGACTATATAGGGCCATAATGGACAAGTACCCGGACCAAAAGCGCGCAGTTCAATATCTGTACTCGCCGATCGACCCGTTCGATCAGCGGATGGTGGATATGGGCGATGGGCATCGTATCTATGTGGAACAATGCGGAAATCCCAAAGGGATCCCGGTTGTGGTTCTGCATGGTGGCCCAGGTGGTGGCTGCAGCCCGGCAATGCGGCGGTATTTCGATCCGCAGGTCTATCGGGTGATTCTGTTTGATCAGCGTGGGTGTGGGCGATCAAGGCCCACCGCGTCGGTGGAAAACAACACCACATGGCACCTGGTCGCCGATATCGAACGTTTGAGAAAGCTCTTTGAGATTGAAGAGTGGCTTGTGTTTGGCGGCAGCTGGGGCGCGACCCTTGCCTTGATTTATGCGCAGACCCATCCGGATCGTGTCAGTCATCTGGTGCTGCGCGGCGTCTTTTTGGCCACGCAATCCGAACTCGATTGGTTCTATGGCGGCGGCGCAGGCAAGTTCTGGCCCGAGCAATGGGCCAAGTTCACCGCGCTTCTTTCCGATGCCGAGCTGAAGGATACGATTGCAGCCTACAACAAACGCCTCTTCTCAGGCGATCGCGCGACGGAAATCCTCTATGCGCGGGCCTGGTCGCATTGGGAGAACGCGCTGGCTTCGGTGCATACCAATGGGTCGGTCGGGGAAAGCCCGGGTGAATATGCGCGCACCTTTGCGCGGCTTGAGAATCACTATTTCATCAACAAGGCGTTCCTTGAAAAAGATGGCCAGATTCTGGATCAGATGGATCAGATTCAGGATATCCCCGGCTTCATCGTGCAGGGGCGCTATGATATGATCTGCCCGCCGCAAGCTGCTTGGGAGCTGGCAGAGCGTTGGCCCAATGCCGAGCTGAAGATGGTTCGTAACGCTGGGCATGCCTTGTCCGAACCCGGCATCAGTGCCGAGTTGATCCGCATTATGGATCGGATTGCCGAGGGCCTGTCATGACCCGGATTGACCGCCGTGCCTTGTTCGCCTCAGGTGCCGCCGCAGCGTTGCTGGCGGCCACCGGCGCGACCTTGGCGGATACGCCGAAACAGGGCGGGACCCTGCGTCTGGCGGTGCCGCGTGATGACAGCCTGGATCTGGTGGCGCGAGGGGCCGTCTTTGACACGCTGACCGAGATTGCACCCGATGGCACGTTGCGCGGTGAGCTGGCGACAGGCTGGCATACGGATGCCGAGGCGCGCGTTTGGACCTTTGATCTGCGCCAAGACGTGCTGTTCCACGATGGCGCTGCGCTGGACGTGACCGATGTATTGGCCGTTCTGGACCGCGTTGGCCAGGCTGAAGCCCTGTCGCCCCGCCAGTTGCGGCTGGAGCTGACCGACAGCAACCCTGGTTTGCCGTTTCTTCTGGCCGACAGCCCCTTTGTGATAACCGGCGCCGGGCAAGAGGTTTCGCCTCTGCACGCGGCCAATGGCACCGGCTGTTATCGGGTCGAGCGCGCCGAAGACAATCGCCATTTCCTAGGCCGCCGCGTGGACAATCACTATAAGGCCGGAACCGCCGGTTGGGCCGATGCGGTTGAGGTGATCGTGATCCCCGATCCCTCCGTGCGCGCCGAGGCGCTGCGCGATGGTTACGTGGATGTTGCGGCCTTGCCTGATGCCGCCGGGCTGAAGGGCGTGCGCGGATTGCGCTTTCACCCGTCCGAATCGGACATGGCGCTTGCGGTGGCCTCGATGGTTGGTTTGCCGCGCCAATTGGGTCAGTCCCGCGCGTTGGATGATGGGCGATTGGCCGAAAGATGGTGGATCGCCTAAGGCGAAAAAGATCGCCTTGATCACATTCTCAGACAATCGTCTTGCAGACTCGGGCCATCCTGCGTATATGCCTCCGTAACAGCGGCGTGTCGGGCGAAGGTCTGAGGCTCCACCGGAAAGTTCGACGGGCCGCGCGCCCGTTTTTTTGTGCCCGACTGAAGGGTAGAGAACCTGATGACAAATGACTTGATAGCCAAAGCTGCCATTGACCGGCGACTGGCCGAGATCATCACCCCCGTGATCGAGGATCTGGGGTATGAGCTTGTGCGCATCCGTTTGATGAGCGGTAAGCAGACCACCTTGCAGATCATGGCCGACAAGCCCGATGGTGGCATCGAAGTGGATGACTGCGCCGAGATTTCGAACGCGGTCAGCGCCACGCTGGATGTCGAGGATCCGATCCTCGACGCCTATACGCTTGAGGTATCCAGCCCAGGGATCGACCGCCCTTTGACCCGTCTCAAGGATTTTGAGACTTTCGAAGGGTATGAGGCCAAGATCGAGACCGCAGAATTGATCGACGGACGCCGCCGGTTCAAAGGTGAGTTGGCCGGGATCGAAGGGGACGAGGTTTTGATCAACATCCCCGAAGGATCCGAGACGATCACCATCGGTCTGCAGTTTGACTGGCTGAGCGATGCCAAGCTGGTCCTGACCGATGATCTGATCAAGGAAATGCTGCGCCAGCGCAAAGACGCCGGTGCCCTGAACGAAAACGCTTTCGACGAGATTGAGACCGAAGGGTCCGAAGAGGAGACGAACTGATGGCAATCACCTCAGCCAACCAACTGGAGCTGTTGCAGACCGCCGAGGCCGTGGCCCGCGAAAAGATGATCGACCCCGGTCTGGTTGTCGAAGCGATGGAGGAATCGCTCGCCCGCGCCGCCAAGAGCCGTTACGGCGCCGAGATGGACATCCGCGTGTCCATCGACCGCAAAACCGGCAAGGCGACCTTTACCCGCGTGCGCACCGTGGTCGAGGATGAAGAGCTTGAGAATTATCAGGCCGAGTTCACTGTCGAACAAGCCAAGCAATATATGGAAAACCCCGAGGTCGGTGACGTCTTTGTTGAAGAAGTTCCTCCGGTCGAAATGGGCCGTATCGCCGCGCAATCTGCGAAGCAGGTTATCCTGCAAAAGGTGCGTGAGGCCGAGCGGGATCGTCAGTACGAAGAATTCAAGGATCGCGCAGGCACCATCATCAATGGCGCCGTGAAACGCGAAGAGTTCGGCAATGTCATCGTTGATCTGGGCGGTGCCGAGGCCGTTCTGCGCCGCAATGACAAGATTGGTCGCGAAAGCTATCGCCCAAATGACCGCGTGCGCGCCTATATCAAAGAGGTCCGCCGCGAAGTGCGCGGCCATCAGATCTTCCTGTCGCGGACAGCGCCGGAATTCATGGCCGAGCTGTTCAAGATGGAAGTCCCCGAGATCTACGACGGCATTATCGAGGTCAAGGCCGTGGCGCGTGACCCCGGTTCGCGTGCCAAGATTGCCGTGATCTCATATGACGGTTCTATCGACCCCGTTGGCGCTTGCGTTGGTATGCGCGGCAGCCGGGTACAGGCCGTTGTGAACGAGTTGCAGGGCGAAAAGATCGACATCATTCCCTGGAACGAAGATCAGCCGACGTTCCTGGTGAACGCGCTTCAGCCTGCCGAGGTCTCCAAAGTGGTTTTGGACGAAGAGGCTGGCAAGATCGAAGTTGTGGTGCCTGAGGAACAGCTGAGCCTCGCCATCGGTCGTCGTGGTCAGAACGTGCGTCTGGCCAGCCAGCTAACCGGTCTGGATATCGATATCATGACCGAAGCTGAAGAATCAGCGCGCCGCCAGAAGGAATTCGAAGCCCGCACCCAGCTGTTTATGGACAGCCTGGATCTGGACGAATTCTTCGCTCAACTTCTGGTTTCGGAAGGGTTCACAAACCTGGAAGAGGTGGCCTATGTCGAGATCGAAGAACTGCTGGTCATCGACGGTGTGGATGAAGGTACCGCGCAAGAATTGCAAACCCGTGCCCGTGAGTTCCTCGAGGCGCAGGCCAAGGCCGCGCTGGATGCCGCACGTGCTCTGGGCGCCGAAGAAAGCCTTATTGAATTCGAAGGCCTGACACCCCAAATGGTGGAAGCACTGGCCAAGGATGATGTGAAGACGCTGGAAGACTTCGCAACCTGCGCCGACTGGGAACTGGCCGGAGGCTGGACCACAGTTGATGGTGAGCGTATCAAGGATGACGGTGTGCTAGAGCCTTTCGGCGTAACGCTGGAAGAAGCGCAAGATCTGGTGATGACCGCACGCATTATGCTGGGCTGGGTTGATCCGGCCGAGTTGGAACAGATCGAAGCAGATGGCGAAGCGACCGACGAGGAGGTCGAGGCCTGATCTCAGGCCTCGGGTGGCTTAGATGGGTCGCGGTGGCGTCCATAAGGATCGGTCGGAAGACCCCGAGCGCAAGTGCATCGCCACAGGCGAGGTTCAGCCCAAACATGGGCTGGTCCGCTTTGTGACGGGGCCGGACGGTCAGGTCTATCCCGATGTCGCGGCAAAACTGCCGGGACGCGGGGTCTATGTGGCGGCTGACCGCGATGCGCTGGCCACTGCGGTGGGTAAAAAGCTGTTCGCGCGCGGGTTCAAGGCTCAGGTGACTGTGCCCAAGGATCTGGTGGACGAGGTCGAAAAACAGGTTTCGCGACGGGTGATCGAACTGATCAGCCTTGCGCGCAAGTCCGGTGATGCGGTCGCCGGGTATGAAAAGGTCAAGACGTGGCTGGACCGGGATGAGGCCCAGGTGCTGATTCAGGCCAGCGATGGATCGGGACGCGGCAAGTCGAAACTGAGCACGCCGCATTTCGGGAAATACATCGGATGGCTGACTGCGGATGAATTAGGACAGGCATTTGGGCGCCAAACCGTGATTCATGCGGCGCTGGCCTCTGGCGGACTCGCCAAACGTGTTGTAGAGGAAGCGCAGCGCCTGCGTGGCTTGCGCGAAACGGATGACGGCGGCAAGGGCCGCTCGGAAGGGTAAGAAGCTTTATGAGCGATAGTGACGGCAAAAAGACATTGGGTCTTCGTGGCGGGGCACGCCCCGGGAATGTGAAACAGAGTTTCAGCCACGGACGCACCAAGAATGTCGTGGTGGAAACCAAACGCAAACGCGTCGTGGTCCCCAAGCCGGGCGCAAGCAAGCCGGGTGGCGGAGCTGCGCCTTCGGGTGATCCGTCGCGTCGCCCAGCGGGTATTTCTGACGCGGAAATGGCGCGCCGGATGAAAGCGCTGCAAGCGGCCAAGGCCCGCGAGGTCGAAGAGGCCGCTGAGCGTGAAGCGGCTGAAAAGGCGCGCGAGGAAGAACGCGCCCGTCGTCGTGCGGAACAGGAAGCCAAAGAGCGTGAACAGCGCGAGGCCGAAGAACGCGCCCGCGCTAAGGCCGAAGAAGAAGAGCGCAAGCGTCAGGAAGCGGAAGAAGCTGCCAAACGTGCTGCTGCTGCCCCCGCGCCGGAAGAGGTCAAGCCCGCGCGCGGCCCGGCCAACAAACCTGCACCCGCAGCCACCCCGCGCAAACAAGACCGTGAACGCGAGCAGCGTGGTCGTGGCAAAGGCCGTGATGACAACCGTCGTTCGGGCAAACTGACACTGGGTCAAGCCACCGGTGGCGAAGGCAATCGCCAACGCTCGATGGCGGCGATGAAGCGCAAACAAGAGCGCGCGCGCCAGAAAGCCATGGGCGGCCCGGTTGAGCGGGAAAAGGTGATCCGCGATGTGCAACTACCCGAGGCCATCATGGTCTCGGAACTGGCCAACCGTATGGCTGAACGCGTGGCCGATGTGGTCAAGTCGCTGATGCAGATGGGCATGATGGTGACGCAGAACCAGACCATCGACGCCGATACCGCAGAATTGATCATCGAAGAATTTGGCCACAAGGTCACCCGCGTCTCGGACTCGGACGTTGAAGACGTCATCAAAGAGGTCGAGGATACTGACGAAGATCTGAAATCGCGCCCGCCGGTCATCACCATCATGGGTCACGTTGACCACGGTAAAACCTCATTGCTGGATGCAATCCGCGATGCACGCGTTGTGGCTGGCGAAGCGGGTGGGATCACCCAGCATATCGGTGCCTATCAGGTGAAAACCGATGGCGGCACCACGCTGACCTTCCTGGATACGCCGGGCCACGCGGCCTTTACCTCGATGCGTTCGCGCGGGGCTCAGGTCACGGATATCGTGGTTCTGGTTGTGGCCGCTGATGACGCGGTGATGCCGCAGACGGTTGAGGCGATTAATCACGCCAAAGCCGCCGGTGTTCCGATGATCGTGGCGATCAACAAAATCGATAAGCCCGAAGCGAACCCGGACAAGGTGCGCACCGACCTTTTGCAGCACGAAGTGATCGTCGAAAAGATGTCGGGTGAGGTTCAGGACGTCGAGGTTTCGGCCATGACCGGCCAGGGCCTGGACGAACTGCTTGAGGCCATCGCGCTGCAAGCCGAGATTCTGGAGCTCAAAGCCAACCCCGACCGCGCTGCCCAAGGTGCCGTGATCGAAGCGCAGCTGGATGTGGGCCGTGGTCCTGTGGCCACCGTTCTGGTTCAGAATGGCACGCTGCATCAGGGCGATATCTTCGTTGTCGGTGAGCAATACGGTAAGGTCCGCGCACTGATCAATGACAAGGGAGACCGCGTCAAAGAAGCGGGCCCCTCGGTTCCGGTCGAGGTTCTGGGCCTCAACGGCACGCCCGAGGCCGGTGACGTTCTGAACGTGACCGAAACCGAAGCGCAGGCGCGTGAGATCGCCGAATACCGCGAGAAAGCCGCCAAGGACAAACGCGCTGCTGCTGGTGCTGCGACAACGCTTGAGCAGCTGATGCAGAAGGCCAAGGAAGACGAGAACGTGGCCGAGCTGCCGATCCTCGTCAAAGCCGATGTGCAGGGCTCTGCCGAAGCCATCGTTCAGGCTATGGAAAAGATTGGCAATGATGAGGTCCGCGTACGCGTGCTGCATTCAGGCGTTGGTGCGATCACCGAAACCGATGTGGGCCTGGCCGAAGCCTCTGGCGCACCGGTCTTCGGGTTCAACGTCCGCGCCAACGCATCGGCGCGCAACACGGCGAACCAGAAGGGTGTCGAGATCCGGTACTACTCGGTCATCTATGACCTTGTGGATGATGTGAAAGCTGCCGCTTCCGGCCTGCTGAGCGCCGAGATCCGCGAAAAGTTCATCGGATACGCCGAAATCCGCGAAGTCTTCAAAGTTACCGGCGTCGGCAAGGTTGCCGGCTGTCTGGTCACCGAAGGCGTTGCCCGCCGCTCCGCCGGCGTCCGCCTGCTGCGCGACAACGTGGTGATCCACGAAGGCACGCTGAAGACGCTGAAACGCTTCAAGGACGAAGTGGCCGAAGTTCAGTCGGGTCAGGAATGTGGTATGGCGTTTGAGAACTACGACGACATCCGCCAGGGCGACGTGATCGAAATCTTCGAACGCGAAGAGGTTACGCGCACACTGGATTGATCCGGTCTGGTGAGTGAAATGCAACGCAGCGGCCCTTTGGGCCGCTGTTTTTTTGTGGGGTGCCGGGTGCTGGCCAGTCTTTGGACGAGGCTAGCAGTGGAACAAATGAACTGAGGTCTAGGCCTTGGGCTGATTTGCGGACATTGCTACCGTTCGCTCTCTGGCTTCTAATGTCTGCTTTCGCGCACAAATCTAGTTCAAAACTCAAAGTCGCATGCTCATCTCATGCCAAGTCAATCCTCCGTGGGTTGAGGCAGACAGTCTCAAATACAGATAACCAAGCTTCTCATAGAGCGGTACGTGATGCTCTTTGCACATCAAGTAAATCATTTTTTTGTCCATCTCGCGCATTCGG
The DNA here is from genome assembly GCF_013031565.1 of Ruegeria sp. HKCCD7255. Lineage (NCBI taxonomy): Bacteria > Pseudomonadati > Pseudomonadota > Alphaproteobacteria > Rhodobacterales > Roseobacteraceae > Ruegeria > Ruegeria sp. HKCCD7255. Next base: position 666,812 of record NZ_WQAG01000001.1, read on the forward strand.
CCGATGAACTCATCCATCAGCGCCCGAGAGTGACCCCTTCCTTGCGCGGCAGGGTCGACGACCACGGACATGATGACAACATTCGGTGCATCGGGATCATGGCCGATGAGTTCCTTGAATTCCTCGTCTGACATTTCGACGTTATGCGCGCATCCACAATTGATGAAACCACATGTCTTATTGTCTAATTCAAGGATCAGAAAACCCTCTGGATAATTCTCGATACGTTTGGAGATCTTCGCATGGGTCGCAGCTTCGTCTCCTTCATATGCGGCGGTCTCGATCTCGAAGCAGCGATCCGCATCGGCAAGCTGTGCGTTTCGAAAGGTGATCATACAAGTCTCTTATGCTGCAACTGATTTCCGAGCCTCGCTGACTTGCCTGGCGATTTGCCCGATGTGGCGACCGTCAGTGCCGCAACACCCACCCCAAACGTGCACATGTGGGAACCGTTTGGAAAGCGCCGCCATTTGCCCTCCCAATTCTTCCGGATCGCCATCCTCAAGGTGACCAAGGCTGCAAAGAGAGAGCAATTCCATTGCAACGGCATTCGGCAGGAAGCCTCCCAGTCGATTAGTCCATTCACCGTGGGTCAATCCAGGCTCGAACTCGGTCGGGTGGGCGCAGTTAACCATGTAGTAGAGCGGCGCGTTGCTCGTGGCGGCATCAATGTTTGTCACCGCATCGGCCAGCGCCGTGCCGTCGTTAAGTCGTCCACCCTTCGCGATCATTGAAACGACGCTAGGGATGTCGGCAGCTTTCGCAGCGCGCGCAAATCCGATAGCTTCTTCAACACTTGAGAATGTCGCGGCGGTAACAAAGTCGGCCCCGGCGTCCCTGAGTGTAATGATCTGCTCTGAATGATAGTCTTCGGCTTCAGCGGCATTTTCTACCCGACCGGTGTCATAGGCGTCTCCACGTGGCCCAATGCTACCGCCAATCAGCATAGGCGTTGTGTCGCTCTGATACTCGCGAGCGAAATCCTTGTAGAACTCGATCCCACGAATATTGATTTCTGCGAGGGCTCCTTTTGAAAAGCCGATCAGTTCCCCCCAGTCACGGCTGGCTCGATAATGAAGGCCGTCGTTTATGACGCCGAACCCATTTTCGACAGCCGCCTCAACCAGCCTCCGGTGGTAGTCGGTCAGGCAAGCGAGGCCCCGCTTGTCATTCAACAGTTCAAATGCGCAAAAGTGACGAAGTTCGAAGCCGTCCTTGTATTGGAGCCAAGTCTCGAAACCCCAGCCACAGGCCATGTCTTGTCCGCTTTGTTGCGGAAGAGCTTGTTGTTGCGCCATGTCCGTCCCCCTTTTGGTTGGAGGTAGATTAGCCAAATTTCTTACGATTGTCTCGGATCGTCATTTCCTTGATCGGACATTCATCCGCTGCGCAGCATCCGTCATGATGGGCTCCAAGCAACATTGCGACAGCTCGGATCGCGCCAGCTTCGAAAATTCGCTCCGGTACGCTCGATCCAGGCTATTCCGCGGCCCAGCCTCCGACGGCTTTGACCTCAAGGAAGTCTTCCAGACCCCAGACCCCGCCTTCGCGGCCGTTGCCGGATTGTTTCATGCCTCCGAACGGGGCACCTGCGCTGCGGGATTGGCCGTTCATTTCTACCATGCCGGACCGTAGGGCGCGGGCCATGCGGTTGGCGCGGTCTCCGTCTTGGGTCTGCACATAGTTTGTCAGCCCGTAGGGCGTGTCATTGGCGATCTCGATGGCCTCTTCTTCGGTGTCAAACGGGATCATGGTCAGGACCGGGCCAAAGATTTCTTCGCGGGCGATGGTCATTTGGTTGGTGGCGTCGGCAAAGACGGTCGGGCGCACGTAATAGCCTTTGTTCAGACCGTCAGGGCGACCGGTGCCTCCGGCCACAAGCCGCGCGCCCTCGTCGATACCTTTCTGGATCAGGTTCTGAATTTTGGTCCATTGCAGCTCATTTACCACCGGGCCGATATGGCGACCTTCGTCCGAGGCCGGACCGACCGAGACCTTATTGGCCACCTGCGCGGCGGTCTCGACGGCCTGATCATAGATTGGGCGCTGGACCAGCATGCGGCTGGGTGCGTTACAGCTTTGGCCGGTGTTGTTCATCATATGTAGCACACCGCGTTTCACCGCCTTTTCATCGGCATCGGCAAAAACCACATTTGCGCCTTTGCCCCCCAGTTCCAGATGCACTTTTTTCAGTGTATCTGCGGCATTTTTGGAGATCGCGGTGCCTGCCCGGGTCGAGCCGGTAAAGCTGATCATGTCCACATCCGGGTGTGCCGAAAGCTGTGAGCCGACACCCGCGCCATCACCATTCACAAGGTTGAAGACGCCCGCGGGGAAACCGGCCTCATCCATCATTTCGGCAAAGATCATCGCGTTGAGCGGGCTTTGTTCAGAAGGTTTCAGCACCATAGTACAGCCCGCAATGGCCGCAGCTCCAACCTTGAGCGTGATCTGGTTCATCGGCCAGTTCCAAGGCGTGATCAGAGCGGCCACGCCCACCGCTTCGTAGATGATCCGGTCATTGGGCGCATGATCGCCCAACGGGCGTTCGAAGGGGAAGGCTTTGGCCGCGCGAATGAAGTTTTTCAGGTGATAGATGCCCGCGCCCGACTGCTGGTTGCGGGCCATGTCGATGGGCGCGCCCATTTCCAGGGACATGGCTTGGGCCAGATCCTCGGATCGGGTTGCGTAGATATCGACCAGCTTTTCCACCAGCGCGATCCGGTCTTCGACCGGTGTGGCCATCCAGCCCGGCAAAGCGGCTTTGGCTGCGGCGACCGCGGCATCTGTGTCCGCTTGACCACCCAGAGAGATCACGGCGCAGGGCTCTTCAGTAGACGGGTTGATCACTTCGAAATCTTGAGACACCGACGGGGCCACCCAGGCACCATTGATATAGAAGTCACGCTTTTCGATCATGGTCAGTCCTCCTGATCCGAGATTTAGCCGACCATACGGTCGGTTTTGCGGGCTACTCTGTCAGGAGACTCCGGGGCAGGCAAGATGAAATCGGAGAGGTGTTTCACTTTCACTGATGCCTGAAATTTGACCGTGGGGTGGGGATCAATGGTTTAACCTGTGGTCAAAGTGATTAAGTTTGTGGCATCCGACTCGCCTTGCGTCTCAAGAAAGGAGAACACCATGGGTTTGCGTATCAACGACACCGTCCCGAATTTCACAGCCGAAACGGACCAGGGGACCATTCAGTTCCACGACTGGATTGGTGATAGCTGGGCCATTTTGTTTTCGCACCCAAAGGATTTCACCCCTGTCTGCACCACCGAGTTTTCGGCGGTAGCGCAGTTGAACGATGAATGGGCCGCGCGCAACACCAAGGTGATTGGCGTGTCGGTTGACGGTGTCGAGGACCACAAGAAGTGGAAGAAAGACATCGAAGCCTATGGCAATGCCAATCCGGGCTTTCCGATCATTGCCGATGATGGCTTGGCTGTGTCCAAGGCTTTTGACATGCTACCCGCCGAGGCCTATTTGCCAGACGGCCGCACCCCTGCCGACAGTGCGACGGTTCGGTCGGTCTTTATCATCGGGCCAGACAAACAGCTGAAACTGTCGATGACCTATCCGATGACTGTAGGTCGGAACTTTGCTGAAATCCTGCGTGCGTTGGATGGGTTGCAGATGTCGTCCAAAGGCGTCGCGACCCCGGCCAATTGGGTTCCGGGCGAGGATGTGATCATCCCGCCTGCGGTGTCGAACGAAGATGCCAAAGCCAAGTTTGGCGAGTTCGAGACGATCTTCCCGTATCTGCGCAAGACCAAGGCGCCGTCGTAAAGGTCGCCTCGGGTCAAAAGGGGGGGCTGTCAGCCCCCCATCGCGCCCTGCAGGCGCAATTCCCCCTGAGGATATTTTTAGTCTGATGAAGCAGGTGGGCGCTGCGGATGCAGGTGGAGCTTTGCCCTGTACAGCGCGCGTTTGACCTCGCGAGTCAGCTTGTCTGACATCGGCGGTTTGGTTTGAATCGTCGAGCCGCCGATCTCTTGCGCGACTTCCCTGTTGCCGCTGCCTTGCAACGCGTGAATGGGCTGACCAGTGATCCAGTGCATTTGCAGGAACGTGTCGACCGGGCGGTCGATCTGATCTGTAGCGGCCAGCAGGCGTTCGGCGGCGCGGCGGCCAACCATTTGGCACACGCATTGCAGACCGATCACCTTGGGCAGGATCAGACGCAAGTCATCTTTCTCAGCCAGGATTTCGGCAGGTACTTCGCGTTGTTTCACCGGAATTCGAATATAATGTTCAGGCGTCGCAATGGGGGCCAGCAGGCCAAGCGCGGCAGACAAACGATCAGGGTCTAACCCCAGGTCATCTTCCGTGATGATGGCCAGATCGATGTGATCTTCGACCATCTTGCGCCAAATGGCACGATGGCTTTCGAATACACCGATTTCCGCAGGTCTCAGCGGAAACGGGTAGTGCGGGCGGTGGAGTGTTCCGGGAAATACATCCACGTCTGCAATCTGTTGTGGGTCCCGTCCATTCACAGCCTCAAACAGCTCCGCGTTCGGCAGTTGCGCGCACAGGCGATCAGCATTGGCGCGACGTGCGGTGCTGGAAGACATATGGATGACGAATGAGCGCATGCCCCCGTGCATAAAACACGGGGGCAGAGGAGGGAAGTCGCCTTGTTGTCGGGTTCAGAAGTTGTAGCGCAGGCCGAAATTGATGCTGAACGTGTCCAGATCATCCTCGACCGAGCCGGTGGATGCGCCGTTCGGGGCGAGACGTTGGGATGAAACATCGAAAGCGCGGGCATAGCGGGCATCCACGGTGAACGCGGTTGTGGCCGAGATGTCGTAGGCGACACCTGCGATCACCTGGGCTGCGAAATTGGTGTCGCTGTCATCCAGTGAAACGCCTGGGCCATAGTTGATGTCGATATCGGAATAGGTCGCGCCCAAGCCAAATCCTGCATAAGGGGTCCAGTCGCCTTCGCGCTTGAAGTCAAACAGGACGTTGGCAAAAAGCGAGGTTTGCGTGATGTCGCCTGATACATTGCTTTCACCGGCCGGACCGTTGCCGGAAAAGTTGACGCCGTCGACATCATTGTCACGGTAGGACAGTTCCAATTCGATCCGGGTGCCAACCGTTTCGTTTGACCATTGCGGTATTTCTTTGCCGATGGCAGCGCCGAGGCCAAAGCCCGAGTCAAAATCGGTGTCGACAGATTGGCTTACGCCGTTGACTGAGCCTTTGAAGATGCTGTCCTGCAGCTGGCTATAGCCCAAAAAGCCCTGAACATAGAGCCCATCATTCAAGCTTTGCGCTGCAAGGGCAGAGGCGCTGAGCGAAAGGACACCTGCGGTCAGAAGAATTCGAGAGATCATGTTCACGTCCTTTATTCCATTGGGCTTTCCCCTCAGATGGGGGATGGCGAAGCCAAAGGAAAGACGCGTGGGATTCTCGTTGCGTCACAGGTTGTTGGGCCGGTGTGAGGGCACGAATCCGTGACTGATCTTGACCAGGCTTAGGTTAAGGATGTCACTGGCTTGAAACGGTGTCCGGCAGCAACTCTTCAACGAAAAAACTGAGGAGCTGCAAACGGCCAGTGACACCGGCTTTGCGATAAACCGCGGCGCTTTGGGCTTTGATTGTGCCCTCTTTGGTTTGCCGCAGCTGGGCGATCTCGGCAATCGAGAGACCTTTGAGCGACAGCATCGCCACGTCTCGCTCGGCGTTACTGAGCTTCCACTCGGTAAATTGCGTTTCGATGATCTGCGCGAAGGCACCCTGTGCCACACCCAATTGGCGCTGCAGGTCGCGGACGCGTTTGGCCTGTTCCCGGATCAATGTGACGGTGGCCATCAACCCTGCGATCAGAGCCAAGGATAGAAACAGTTCGAACCCGTGCAAATGGCGAAAGCCAGGGCTTTCGCCTCCGGTCCAGTCCATCGCGGCATCGGTCAGGAAGAAGGTGGCGCAGACCGCCTGCACCACCAGAAGGAGCCAAAGCAAAGACGTTTGCGAGATCTTCATAGGGCCCCTTTTTCAACATGCGTTCAGTCGTCGTCCTGCTCCAACTCGATGGCGGTCACGACACCTTCTGTTTCGGACAGAACCAGTTCAGTTTCCACACCATCTTTGCTGAGTTCAACCTCGATCTCGCCATCTTCGAGCTCGATCTCTTCGATGACATAGCCTTGCGCTTCCAGCGCCGCACGGATTTCGGCCTCATCCGTACCCAGCTTGTCGCCGAGCCCGACATTGGCCAAAGCCAGGGCGGGGACGGCTGCAATCAATCCGGCAAGTGTCAGCATTTTCAGGTTTTCCATATCGCATCTCCGTTTTTGCGTTTCGATGCGATTGAGCTGGGGGCGGGGCAGGGTGGTTGCGATTGGATTTTGGTTGAAATGAGCCGGATTGGACTAAGGTTTATGTCGGTTTTCATTCCAACCGCTGCCCGAGTAGGAGATTGGAAGACTCTTGATGTTCAGTATAACATATTGTTATTTTAAGATTTATCGGCTTTGGGTTTCATGTGGCGGTGGCTATGTTCCGCGGCGTTTTTGAAGAAAGCCCGTCCTGCGGACAAAGCTATCATTTATCGCAAGTCCAGAAGCCCGGATAATCCGTCACCAGACTACTACTGTTAGTTGTGAGGTCCGAACGAAACTGATGAGCTGGCGAGCCGTATTCATACGAAAGCTCAGACCGCCTCAGGTAATACTGCTCAAGAGGCTTGAGCTGCCAATCAGCAGTATCAAGCCACGCTGCTACTCCTTGCGCTTTTTGGCCCATTTCAAGGTTTAGGCGCCTAATTGCTGTGGTGTTCGTTGCGGGTGTAAATCCCAGATCAATATCTAAGGAACCGCGAACACTTTCGGCGACGCTTCCATTGAGAATCCATATGCCGCTGGCCTTGCGTATAATTTCAATGCTCAGGTTGGTCTCACCGGCCCAGCCTGAAACGTAAACCGCTTGCGTTTTCCAATCCGCATCATGACGCACTTCATAATTGATGCTGGTCGCGGTTTGCTTCTCTAAGAAAACTGTCGCCCCTCTCAACGCCCATCCATCATCCAATTTTTCAAGACGACAGGCATCATGACCTCGAACATCCAATCTTTGCCAAAGTATGCAAGCAGTGCGCATATGCCGAACCTTTGTAACCGTGCCTTCGAATCCAAATAATGTTGGCACGCTCTATTATGGGCGACAACAGCGGCAGTTTGGGCCATCTCACGGCGCCACGCGAATACGCGATTTGTTGTATCTTTGGCTCGTGAGTTAGTGGCAAAATCGCCCAACCCTAAAACCACCGCCTACCGCGTGCCCGACAAAAACGTCTTTGGGTGCATGATGATGTCGAAATGCTGCATGCCGCGTTGCAACTCGAAACTGACCGAATGGCCGGCCTTGCGCAGGGCCTCGGCATAGTCGCGGCTTTGGCGGATGAATTCGGGTGTGTCGTGTTCGGCCACTGTCACGTGATAGTGCGGGCCGGGGGTGGGGAGGTGCAAGATCGGAGACAGGTCGTGAATGTCGACGGGGGTCAGTTGCAGGGGCTCGTTGACCGAGACAAGGCTGATCGGTTCCAGATCAAAAATGCCGCTGATCAGAATGACCTCACGCACGCGCAGCCCTGCTTTGGCGAGTGCGTCGGCGGATGTGGCCATCACCATGGCGGCCAGATGCGCGCCTGCGCTGTGGCCCGACAGGGTGATCCTACGCGGGTCTATGCCCAGCGCCTGAGCCTCTTGGGCGAGCCAGAGCATCGCATCGCGACATTCAGAGATCATCTGAGGCAAACGGGCATCGGGGGCCAGCGTATAGTTCAGTGTCGCAAAACTCTGCCCGGCATCAACGACTGCCGGGGCCATCACCGCCGAGTCGCGCTGGCTGAGCGCGCGCCAATAGCCGCCATGTATGAACACATGTAACGGCGCATTCGCATCGCGCGCTGGAAAGACGTCAAGAACCTGCGTGGGCGCGTCGCCATAGCGCAGATTTTCGCGCACTGTATTGTTGGTCCGGGCCTGCGCGCTGAGGGCGGCATAGCTGGCTAGATAGGGGGAGATGTCGCCCCCAACCATCGAGCTTGGGGAATAGGCCTGTTCAAGTTCGTCTTGCGAAAATCCGCGATACAGCATGGGGTGATTTTGGCTCCGCTGGGTTGCCCTGTGCCTTATGTTTAGAGGGCACTTCAGGGGTTTGCCAACCGCTTAGCGCCAGTCCAGAACCACCTTGCCCGATTGGCCGGACTTCATCGCTGCGAACCCTTGAGCGAAATCATCCAAGGCAAAGCGATGGGTAATGACCCGGCTGACATCCAGACCGTTCTGCAACATGGCGATCATCTTGTACCAGGTCTCAAACATCTCGCGGCCATAGACGCCTTTGATGGTGATGGCCTTGAACACGATCTGCGACCAATCCACCGGCGACGTGCCGGGTGGGATCCCCAGCAAGGCGATCTTACCGCCCATGACAAGGGCATCGACCATCTGGTCGAGCGCCGCTTGTGAGCCTGACATCTCAAGCCCGACATCAAAGCCCTGCGTCATGCCGAGTTCCGTGATAACGTCGGGCAGTGCTTCTTTCACCACGTTCACGGTGCGCACCGTTGGTACCACGTGTTCGGCCAGGGTCAGGCGGTCGGCGTTGATATCCGTGATAACCACATGCCGTGCACCGGCATGGCGGGCCACGGCCGCGGCCATGATCCCGATGGGACCGGCGCCTGTGATCAGTACGTCCTCGCCCAGCAGGTCGAAACTCAGCGCGGTGTGCACAGCGTTGCCCAGCGGATCAAGGATCGCTCCGATCTCATCAGGAATGTCATCCGGCAGTGGGACAACGTTGAAGGCTGGCAGCTTTAGATATTGCGCAAAGGCGCCTTGTTCGTTCACACCGATGCCGCGCGTGCCCGGGTCAAGATGGAACTTGCCCGCGCGGCTTTGGCGGCTGTCCGGAGTGATCAGATGCCCTTCGCCCGAGCAGCGCTGGCCAATGTTCAATCCGGTGACGTTGCGCCCGATCTCGACAATCTCACCGGCGAACTCATGTCCGGTGATCATCGGCACAGGAACGGTTGCGGCGGCCCATTCATCCCAGTTCCAGATGTGGATATCGGTGCCGCAGATCCCGGTTGTGTTGACGCGGATCAGAACCTCATCCGGTCCGATTTCGGGCACTGGAGCCTGTACCATCCACAGACCTTCTTCGGGCTTGGACTTTTCGAGCGCTTTCATAGTGTTGGGTTTCACGGAGTCACTCCCACAGATCGGTGGACAGGTATTTCAATCCGCTGTCACACATGATGATGGCAACGCAGCCGCCTCTTTCTGGCCCGCGCAGCAGTTGAATTGCGGCGGCAAGGTTGGCCCCGGCGGAATAGCCTGCGAAAATGCCTTCGGTCCGGGCCAGCAGCCGGGCGCAGTCCCGGGCTGCGTCGCCAGAAACAGAGAGGTGACCGGCCAAAACCGTTTCATTCAGATGCGCCAGTTCGCTCATCGCGTAACCGCCGCCTTGAATGGGATGATCCGGTGCGTTGATGGGTTCCCCGGCCAATGCGCGGGCCCCTTCCGGCTCAACCGCATAGCAGTTCACACCGCGTGGGGTCAGGTATTCCGCTGCTCCGGCCAGTGTGCCGCCCGAACCGGCGAAGTCGCAGAAGGCGGTGACAGCGCCGCCTGATTGGTCCCAAATCTCGGGCCCTGTGCCTGTTGCGTGGGCCAAGGGGTTTCCGACATGGCCAAACTGATCTGCGCGAAAAGCGTTCCGTTCTTGTGTGATCCGTTGTGCCGCCTCGTCCACCAGGGCCAGATCAGCGCCAGAAACTTCGCCGGGTTTGCTGCCATCGGCCTGCGGTACGATCACAACCTCGGCCCCCAAGGCGCGCATCATGCGGGCGCGTTCGACCGAGTTTCCCGCGCTCATCACCGCGATGAAGGGATGGCCCAGAATGCCGCAGACAATCGCCAGACCGGTTCCCATATTGCCCGAGGTCAATTCGACCACGGTTTGCCCCGGGGCCAATGTGCCGTCCGCGCGCGCCATTTCGATGATCGCTTTGGCGGCACGGTCCTTCTTGGAAAATCCTGGCAGCAAATAGTCGAGCTTGGCCAGAATGCGGCCGTCCAGGACAAGCTGCTGGCTCAACCGAGTCAACTCGACAAGCGGCGTGTTTCCAATTGCGTCGATGACAGAGGGCAGGATCACGAGATCACACCAAGCGCTTTGCCAACCTTGCCAAAGGCCGCCAGGGCGCGGTCCAGTTCATCTTGAGTCAAAGCGGCGTTCATCTGAGTACGGATCCGGGCCTGCCCGCGTGGAACAACCGGGAAGAAAAAGCCCGACACATAAACGCCCTCGTCAAACAGGCGCGAGGCCATCTCTTGCGCCAGCGTTGCTTCGCCCAGCATCACTGGGATGATGGGGTGTTCACCGGGCAAAAGGTCAAAGCCCAGGGCCTCAAGCCCAGCGCGCCAATATTTCGCATTGCTGAACAGCTGCGCGCGCAACTGCTCACCGTGTTCAACCAGTTGGATCGCCTCCAGCCCGGCAGCAACGATCGAGGGCGGCAGCGAGTTCGAAAATAGATAGGGCCGCGCCCGCTGCCGCAGCAGGTCGATCACTGGCTGCGGCCCGGCGATATAGCCGCCGATTGCCCCCCCAAGGGCTTTGCCCAAGGTTCCCGTCAAAATATCGACATCCACACCAAAGTGATCCGGTGTTCCTGCGCCGCGAGGCCCCATGAAACCAGTGGCGTGGCAATCATCGACCATGACAACCGCGTCATATGTGTCGGCCAGTTCGCGGATCTTGGGTAGATTGGCCAAATAGCCATCCATCGAAAACACGCCGTCCGTGGCAATCATGATATGCCGCGCACCGTCAGAGCGCGCTTGTTTGAGCCAGGCTTCGAGGTCGTTCATGTCATTGTTCATGTAACGATACCGTTTGGCCTTGCACAGGCGCACGCCGTCGATGATCGACGCATGGTTCAGACTGTCCGAAATGATCGCATCTTCCGGGCCTAACAAAGGCTCGAACAGACCTCCATTCGCATCGAAACAGGCAGCAAAGAGGATCGCGTCGTCCTTGTTGAGAAACTGCGCCAGCTTCTGTTCCAGCTCACGGTGAATATCCTGCGTGCCGCAGATGAAGCGGACCGAGGCCATGCCGAACCCTTTGGGCTCCATCGCGCTTTTGGCCGCCTCGATCAGCGCGGGGTGATCGGCCAGGCCCAGATAGTTGTTGGCGCAGAGGTTGATTACGCGACGGTTGCCCACCGTGATCTCTCCGCCCTGGGGCGAGGTGATCATGCGTTCGTGTTTATACAGCCCCTCGGATTCGATTTGCACAAGGGTGTCCGCAATGTGGGACAGGAATGCATCTGCCATGGCGATCTCCGTTTATCTGAGTCGCGTATCTAACATAACGGAGGAATTTCCCAAATAGGGGATGTTCGTAATTGCGGAAAAGTTTCCGTGAAGGCGGAAATCTGCCGCGTCAGGCGTTCTTGACGATCAGAAAGACCCGCGCCGGGCCACCAAGTGATGCGATGGAGTGGGCAACATCCGCATTATAACGGGCAGTGTCGCCTTGCGTCAGTTCTGAGGTTGCGTTGCCTGAAGTGACGCTCACGTCACCTTCCAACACAGTAAGCTGTTCCTGCGCGCCTCGCATATGCGGTTGGCTGTGCAACGCGCCACCTGTGTCGAAACGGATGTCATAGACCTCGTGCCCCCCCGCTTCTTCGGGGGGTGAGAGAATGCGGATCCGACAGTTCTGCCCCATATTGTCGATGCTGGGCACTTCGGCTTTTCTGAGCACTTCGATCTGGTCTTCGGCTTTGGTGCCATCCAGCAGCCCGGCAAAGTCCACTTGCAAGGCGCGTGTCAGGTTCCACAATGTCGATATCGTCGGGCTGCTTTCACCGCGCTCGATCTGGCTGACCATCGAGCGTGAGACGCCGCTGAGATTTGCAACCGCCTCAAGGGACAGCCCTTTGGCGCGGCGCGCCTCTTTTAGTCGGGCGGGCAAAAGGTTCAGGATATCGTCTGTGTCTTCCGTCATGACGGAATCCATGCGTGTTGCGTAACGTAATGTCAATTCCGGTCGTGACAGCCCATGGAATATGCAGATCATGTTGCAAGAGCAAAACGCGCAGAGTTTGGAGGAGAAAACATGACGGATGTAGTAATTCTGGATGGTGCGCGGACCGCCATCGGCACGTTTGGTGGCGCTTTGTCTTCGACAGCCCCGATTGATCTGGCGACAGTCGCGACCGAGGCAGCACTGGAACGGTCTGGTGTTGAAGGCGCGCAGATCGGGCATGTTGTATTCGGTCACGTCATCAATACCGAGCCGCGCGATATGTACCTGTCGCGGGTTGCTGCGATGCAGGCGGGCATTCCCAACGGAACGCCTGCAATGAATGTGAACCGGTTATGTGGATCGGGCGCGCAGGCGATTGTTTCGGCGGTTCAATCGTTGATGCTAGGCGATGCCGAGTTTGCCGTGGCAGGTGGGGCCGAAAGCATGTCGCGCAGTCCGTATATCGTGCCGCAGGCGCGCTGGGGCGCAAAGATGGGAGATGTTACCTCATTGGATATGATGCTGGGCGCGTTGAACTGTCCCTTTGGCACTGGCCATATGGGCGTGACGGCAGAAAATGTCGCGGACGAGCATCAGATCAGCCGGGAACAGATGGATGCGTTTGCGCTGACCAGTCAGAGCCGGGCAGCGGAGGCGATTGAGGCCGGGTATTTCGACACCCAAATCGCGCCGGTGCAGGTCAAGGTCAAACGCGACATGATTGATTTCAAGGTGGATGAGCATCCCAAAGCGACCACGGCTGAGGCACTGGCCGGTTTGCGTCCGGTGTTCAAGAAAGACGGGCGCGTGACTGCGGGCAATGCATCGGGCATCAACGATGGTGCGGCAGCGATGGTTCTGGCCACGGCGGATGCGGCAGAGAAGGCCGGTTTGAAACCCAAAGCGCGCATTCTCGGTTATGCCCACGCGGGCGTTCGGCCCGAGGTGATGGGCATTGGTCCGGTTCCGGCGGTACAGAACCTGTTTGCCAAGACCGGCTTGTCCGCCGATGATTTCGATGTGATCGAAAGCAACGAGGCCTTTGCCGCGCAGGCTTTGGCGGTCAATCAGGAACTTGGACTGGACGCTGCCAAAGTGAACCCGAACGGGGGTGCGATTGCCTTGGGGCATCCGGTTGGTGCGACCGGCGCGATCATCACCTTGAAGGCTTTGTATGAACTGGAGCGTATCGGTGGCTCAAAAGGGCTGATCACCATGTGTATTGGCGGTGGTCAGGGGATAGCGATTGCCATAGAGCGACTTTGATCCGCCTGTTTAGGAAGGGGGCTGTCTGCCCCCCTTCGCGCTGCGGGAGTGTTTCCCCGCGAGGATATTTTTAGCCAGTCAAAGCAAACGGGCCGGGTTTATCCGAGTGTCATGATCAACAGTGTTGCGACGACGCCCGCGGCAGCGCCGATGACAGCCGGTAGCAGGGTCGCGCCGAGCCCCTTGCCGCTGGGGTCGTCTTTTTGGGTTTGGGCGATCAGGGCGTCTTCGACCAGCGCAGGCAGGCGTGGGCCGAACCGAGCCAGTACCAAAGCGGTTTTGCCAAAATCGCGGAGCGCCGCGCGCGGGCCTATCGACTGTTTGATATAGTCTTCGACCACAGGGCGCGCGACCTCCCAGATGTTGATATGGGGGTCCAGCGAACGGGCGACGCCTTCGACCACCACCATCGTGCGTTGCAGCAGGATCAGCTCGGTGCGGGTCTCCATGCCGAAACGCTCGGTGACCTCGAACAGATAGTTCAGAAGGCGGCCCATCGAGATATGGGTGGCGTCCATGCCAAAGATCGGTTCACCCACGGCGCGCAGGGCGCGGGCAAATTCGTCGACGTCCTGGTTGGCAGGGACATATCCGGCTTCGAAATGCACTTCGGCGACGCGTTTATAGTCGCGGCGGATGAAGCCAAAGAGGATCTCGGCATAGACCCGACGCGTATATTCGTCGATATGGCCCATGATGCCATAGTCATACGCAATGATATCCCCATTGGCCGCGACCTTGAGGTTGCCTTGGTGCATATCGGCGTGGAAATAGCCATCGCGCAAGGCATGTAGCAGGAACAGCCTTAGAACGCGTTGGGCCAGGTCGTGGCGATTATGGCCAGCCGCATCCAGGGCGTCATTTTCGCCCAACGGGATGCCATCTGCCCAGCTGAGTGTCATCACCCGGCGGGCAGAGAGCGACCAGACCACCGGTGGCAGCCAGAATCCTGCATCGTCCTTAGTGTTTGCGGCGTATTCCGAGGCTGCGGCGCTTTCCAGGCGCAGGTCCAGCTCACCTCGGACCACGCCGTCGAAATGCTCGATCACTTCCATCGGGCGCAGACGGCGGGCCCCGGGGGCGCAAAGCTGAACGATGCGGGCAGCGAAATAGAACGCGTCGACATCTTTGCGGAAGGCGCGTTCGATGCCCGGGCGCAGCACTTTGACCGCGACATCTTCGCCGGTGCTGACCAGCTTGGCCTTGTGCACCTGCGCGATCGAGGCGGCTGCGATGGGTTCGCTGAACTCGCTGAAGATGTCCGAGACGGGCTGACCCAGCTCTTTCTCAACTTCGGCCATGGCCTTGGCTTTGGAGAAAGGAGGCAGCTTGTCTTGCAACACGCGAAGTTGTTCGGCCAGTTCATCCCCGACCACATCGGGGCGGGTGGAGAGCACCTGTCCGAACTTGATGTAGGCCGGGCCCAGAGCCGTGAGCGCGCGGGTGGCCGGAGGCATTGACGGGTCGCCTTTGTAGCCCAGCCATTGGAACGGTTTGCCCAACGTATGCGCCACGATCCGCAAGGCGCGCGGGGCCTCGAACGCGTCCAACACCACGTTCATGGCTCCGGTGCGCTCGAGCGTGGCGCCTGTGCGGATCAGGCGGATGATGTTATGGGGGCCGCGCATTCAGATCTTCCAACCGGAATGCAGCGCCGCGATGCCCATGCTGAGATTGCGGTATTTGGCGTTTTCAAATCCAGCGGCTCGGACCATGCCCAGAAAGGTATCCTGGTCGGGGAATTTGCGGATCGATTCCACCAGATACTGATAGCTGTCATAGTCGTTGGCGATCAGTTTGCCCATGCGGGGAATGACGTTGAAGCTGTAGAGGTCGTAGAGCTTTTGCAGTCCATCATTGGGCAGTTGGCTGAACTCCAGCACCATCAGGCGGCCACCGGGTTTCAGAACGCGATATGCCTCATTCAGAGCCTCTTGCGGGCGGGTCACGTTCCGGATGCCGAAAGAAATCGTATAGACGTCAAAGCTGTTGTCGTCGAAGGGCAGGGCCATCGCGTCGCCGACCACCCAGTTCAGGCTATCGGCCATCTGGTCGGCTTCGGCGCGCTGGCGGCCTTCGACCAGCATGGGTTCGGTCAGGTCCAAAACGGTGGCGTGGCCGTGGCCCGCGCGTTTGAGAAAGCGGAAGGAAATGTCGCCGGTGCCGCCTGCCACATCCAGCAGGTGCTGACCGGGGCGCGGGGCCAACCAATCCATCATGGCGTCTTTCCAGACCCGGTGAATGCCCATCGACATGACATCATTCATCACGTCATATTTCGAGGCGACCGAGTTGAATACGCCTTGCACCCGCCCGGCCTTTTCAGCCTCGCGCACGGTTTCGAACCCGAAATGAGTGGTCTTGTCGTTGCTGTCGGACATTTGCCTTGCCGTTTGTCGAATTTCGCCTCTGTTATAGGGCCATAACAGGCGGGCACAATGCGGCCCTTTGGAACAGGAGCCAAGTCATGCCCGAATTGCCCGAGGTCGAGACAGTCAGGCGTGGTCTGATCCCGGCGATGGAAGGGGTTGTGATTGCGCGGGCTGACGTCAATCGCCCAGATCTGCGCTGGCCTTTCCCGGACCATATGGCCGAACGGCTGACAGGCAAGCGGGTGGAGCGGTTGCGGCGACGGTCGAAGTACATTCTGGCCGATCTGAGTAGTGCAGAGACATTGCTGATCCATCTGGGCATGTCGGGGCGGATGACGGTCTCGGGGGATCCTTTGGGGCAGTTCGTGCATGATCATCCCGCCAAGCAAAAGCATGACCATGTGGTGTTCCACATGGCCAATGGTGCGCGCATCACTTTCAACGACCCGCGTCGCTTTGGTGCGATGGATCTGCTGCCAACCGCAACGGCGGAGCGGCACAAGCTGCTGTCGGTTCTGGGGCCTGAGCCTTTGGGCAATGATTTTCATGAGCAGCATCTGATTGAGGCGTTCAAAGGTAAGAACACGCCGATCAAATCGGCCTTGCTGGATCAGGGAATCGTTGCGGGTTTGGGGAATATCTACGTCTGCGAAGCCCTTTTTCGCGGCAAGGTGTCGCCACGTCGCAAAGCGGCGCAGATTTCTTCGGCGCGTGTTGCGGCACTTGTGCCGATCATCCGGCAGGTGTTGCAGGATGCCATCGAAGCGGGCGGATCGTCCCTGCGCGATTTCCGCCAAGCTGATGGAGAGCTTGGATATTTTCAACACAGCTTTGACGTGTATGGGCGCGAAGGTGAACCCTGCCGCACCGCAGGATGCGGTGGGACGATCAAGAGAATCACCCAGTCTGGTCGCTCATCCTTCTATTGTGCGCAATGCCAAAGATAACTTGATCCGACGAAATCAGATGATAAGGAATCGTATCTGAACGGAACAACCGGAAGCTTTTACCTCATGGCTTTTGAGACGATCATCGTCGAAATCGAAGACCACGTCGCCCTCATCAAACTTGACCGTCCAGATGCGATGAACGCGCTGAACACCCAGTTGCTGGGGGAATTGTGCGATGCGCTGGAAGACGCGGATAAGAATGACAAGGTGCGCTGCATCGTCATCACCGGCTCGGACAAAGCGTTTGCCGCGGGTGCGGACATCAAAGAGATGTCCGAGATGAGCTTTGTTGACGTGTTCAACGTTAACCTCTTTGCCGATGCCAATGACCGCGTGTCTGCCATTCGCAAGCCGATCATCGCTGCCGTTGCGGGCTATGCGCTGGGCGGTGGGTGCGAGCTGGCGATGCTGTGCGATTTCATCATCGCCGCTGATACGGCCAAGTTCGGTCAGCCCGAGATCAATCTGGGTGTCATCGCCGGCCTTGGTGGAACACAGCGCCTGACGCGGTTCGTGGGTAAATCCAAAGCGATGGATATGAACCTGACCGGCCGTTTTATGGATGCCGAAGAAGCAGAACGTGCTGGTCTTGTCAGCCGGGTGGTACCTGCCAAAAAGCTGATCGAAGAAGCTGTGGGTGCCGCGCAGAAGATTGCAGAAAAATCGCAACTGAGCACAATTGCGGCCAAAGAGGCTGTGAACCGCAGCTATGAACTGCCGCTGAGCGAAGGTATGTTGTTCGAACGTCGGGTTTTCCATTCGATGTTTGCCACCGAAGATCAAAAAGAAGGCATGGCCGCGTTTCTGGAAAAACGGGCCGCGCAGTTCCGCGACAAATAGGCCGGGGTCTGAACACAACGATCAGGCGGGCCAATGCCCGCCTTTATTGTGGGCGCTGGTTACGATCAAGAATCCGCTTGGCAAAGCCGGACAACTTGGATAGTAACCGCCGTCATACATGCGCGTGCGGCCCGCTTGGCCCGACTCACACTCGTGATTTCTGATCCGGTGCGGATAATTCCGTGGCGCGCAACCCTAGATAAACGTACCGAACAAAGGTCAGAGACAAATGGCAAATTCGCCCCAGGCAAAGAAGCGCGCGCGTCAGAACGAAAAGCGTTTCGCAGTCAACAAAGCACGTCGTTCGCGCATCCGTACTTTCCTGCGCAAAGTAGAAGAAGCAATCGAATCCGGTGACAAGGAAGCTGCATCCGCAGCATTGCGCGCAGCTCAGCCCGAACTGATGCGCGGCGTCACCAAAGGCGTTTTTCACAAGAATACAGCGTCTCGCAAAATGTCGCGCCTTTCGGCGCGGGTGAAAGCGCTGGGTTAACTTGACGTTAGCCAAAATCAGCAAAGGCTGCTAAGCATGGGCGTCGCATTGCGGCGCCCTTTTTTGTTGTTGCCAGAATGCCGCGTCCTCACGAAACCGAGAGATTCTTTCGCTCTCAGACCCGAGTCAATATCAGAGTTTCGTTGCCCGAAGCGCCCGGCTCTTGCTACCACTGATTCAGCGATTCACTCGCTTGGGGGGACAGGCTGTTCCAACGATCTTGCTGACGGGCATTGGCTGGATCTCATGGGACGAATGTTCGAAAACCGGTTTTGCCGGATGGACGATCTGCTCTGGGTCTCGGGTTTGCCGACGATCTCAGCCCTGTCAAAATTGAAGCGTGATGCGCCTACCGATCTGGGCTGCCCTGCTGCGGGGTATTGAGAGGTATTGCGTTGAGCGACGGAAAACCAAACCGCCAGATCTCTTGGTCTGGCGATAGGGTTCCTGTGTGTGTGAATTCCGCGATCCGGGGGACCGGGCGACATGAATAAGGCCGACAGGCCAATAAAGAATGGGATGCGTGAGGCGCTTAATGACACAAGAGAAATGGGGACTACTGCGTAACAAGTTGCTGAAGGCCATTGGACAGAACAATTTTACGACCTGGATCGAGCCTTTGGAGTTTCAAGAGTTGAAGGATGGCGTTGCCGTCTTTTCGGCACCGACCAATTTTATGGGTAACTACGTCAGCCAGAATTTTGCTGATCTGATATTGTATGAATTGAATATCGCAGGCGAGACTGTACAACGCCTGTCGTTCCGCACGGCGGCGAATTCTCCGGTACGTCCGTCGGACACCGCGGAAAAGCCGGACATGTTACGGGCTGTTCCACCCGTCCATGCGCCTGCGCAGGGCCAGATGGAATCGCTGCAGGCAGCACCGCTTGATGCACGCTTTACTTTTGACAGCTTTGTCGTGGGCAAACCCAACGAGCTGGCTCATGCGGCAGCGCGTCGGGTTTCCGAAGGTGGGCCGGTCACGTTTAACCCGCTGGTGCTGTATGGTGGTGTAGGGCTTGGTAAAACTCACCTGATGCACGCCATCGCGTGGGAGCTGAAAACCAAACATCCGGAACTGAATGTCCTATATCTGTCGGCCGAGCAGTTCATGTATCGCTTTGTACAGGCACTGCGCGAACGTCGGATGATGGATTTCAAACATCTGTTCCGGTCTGTCGATGTACTGATGGTGGATGACGTGCAGTTCATCGCCGGCAAGGATTCTACTCAGGAAGAGTTCTTTCACACCTTCAATGCCTTGGTTGATCAGAACAAACAGATCATTATCTCGGCAGATCGCGCACCGGGTGAGATCAAGGATCTTGAGGACCGCGTGAAATCCCGTTTGCAATGTGGTCTGGTCGTGGATCTGCATCCAACCGACTATGAGCTGCGTTTGGGCATCCTGCAGAACAAGGTACAGCAATACAGCAAAACCTATCCTGATCTGGTCATAGCGGATGGCGTTCTGGAGTTTCTGGCCCACCGCATCTCGACCAATGTGCGCGTGCTGGAAGGCGCATTGACCCGCCTCTTCGCCTTCGCCTCATTGGTCGGGCGCGAGATTGACATGGAACTGACGCAGGATTGTCTGGCGGATGTGCTGCGCGCGTCCGAGCGCAAGATCACGGTTGAAGAGATCCAGCGCAAGGTCTCGGAATATTACAACATCCGTATCAGTGACATCGTTGGCCCCAAGCGTTTGCGGTCTTACGCCCGTCCGCGCCAGGTTGCCATGTATCTGTGCAAGCAGCTGACCAGCCGATCGCTGCCTGAGATCGGGCGTCGTTTTGGCGGGCGTGACCACACAACAGTCATGCATGGGGTCAAACGCATCGAAGAGTTGAAACTGACCGATGGTCAGATTGCCGAAGACGTGGAGATGCTGCGCCGCGCTTTGGAAGCCTGAGAGATAAAGCCAGCCACTCACAGAACGCCTCGGACCTGCAGGTTCGGGGCGTTTTCTTGTGCATAATTGTCCACGATCCATCGTTAACTGTCTTGGATCGTGCACGCGCCCCTTGACGCTTTGGGTATTCCGACCCAGAAAACCGTAAAAACTCCTTGTGCCCGCGGGCTGAGACGCTAACGTGCCAGTCCCGCCCATTTTGGCACTCAAGTCAGAGGAATAGAGGGTATGAAGATCAGCATCGAACGCGGCACCCTTCTCAAGGCCGTTTCTCAGGCCCAATCCGTTGTGGAACGTCGCAACACTATCCCGATACTGGCCAATGTGCTGATTGAGGCTGAAGGCGATCAGGTACAGTTCCGCGCGACCGATCTGGATATTGAAGTGGTGGACAAGGCGCCAGCGCAGGTCGAAAAGTCAGGCGCAACAACGGTTGCGGCCACAACCCTGCATGAGATCGTGCGCAAACTGCCAGACGGGGCGCTGGTGACCCTCACCGCTGACAGTGCGGCGGGTCGGTTGACGGTTGAAGCTGGTCGGTCGAATTTCTCGCTTGCGACGCTGCCGAAAGAGGATTTCCCGGTGATGGCGTCCTCGGAATACCAGTCGAACTTTACCGCATCAGCCGCGTTGCTGCGCCGGTTGTTCGACAAGTCGAAATTTGCGATCTCGACGGAAGAAACACGCTATTATCTGAACGGCGTCTATATGCATGTGGCCGATGGATCGGATGGCGGCAAAGTGCTGCGCTGTGTGGCGACCGATGGACACCGGCTTGCGCGTATCGATGCCGATCTGCCGGAAGGCGCAGCGGATATGCCGGGCGTCATTGTTCCGCGTAAAACAGTGGGTGAGCTGCGCAAGCTTCTGGAAGATGACGAGATGGACATTGCGGTGTCTGTCAGCGAAACCAAGGTGCGTTTTGCAACTCCAGAGATTACCCTGACTTCGAAAGTCATCGACGGGACTTTCCCCGATTACACACGCGTCATTCCGCAGGGCAACACCCGCAAGCTCGAAGTGGATGCGGCGGAATTTGCCCAGGCCGTGGATCGTGTGGCGACCGTCTCGTCAGAACGCTCGCGGGCGGTGAAATTGCAGCTGGACGGGGACCGTTTGATCCTGTCAGTCAATGCGCCCGACAGTGGCGCCGCCGAGGAGGAGTTGGCCGTGGCCTATGGCGACGAGCGGCTGGAAATCGGGTTCAACGCCAAATATCTTCTGGAGATCGCCAGCCAGGTGGATCGCGAAAACGCGGTGTTCATGTTCAACTCGGCAGGTGATCCGACCTTGATGCGTGAAGGCAATGATCAAAGCGCGGTTTATGTGGTCATGCCGATGCGCGTCTGATCGCGCTGACGCGCGATGCCTCCGGCGGAGGTATCTTTGAACAGAAGAAGGGAGGGGTCATGGGATTGGCCCTGACCGAGCTTACGGTCTCGCATTTTCGGTCGCACAAACTGGCACGCTTGTCTTTGGATGGGCGACCGGTGGCGATCCATGGGCCGAACGGGGCAGGCAAGACCAATATCCTGGAAGCGGTGTCACTGTTTTCACCCGGGCGCGGGATGCGGCGGGCGAGCGCGGCCGAAATGACTCGTCGCCCCGAGGCGTTGGGGTGGAAGCTGTCGGCGGTTTTGGATGCGCAGGGTCAACGCTATGAGATCGAGACCTGGTCTGAAGGCGGCGCGGCGCGGCAGGTTCGGATTGACGGCAAGGCGGCGAGCCAGATTGATCTGGGCAAGCTGGCCCGCGTCGTGTGGTTGATGCCATCGATGGATCGTTTGTGGATCGAAGGTGCCGATGGGCGGCGGCGGTTTCTGGACCGTATTGCGCTGAGCTTTGATCCATCTCATGCCGAGGCGTCACTGAGTTATGAAAAGGCCATGCGTGAGCGTAACCGGCTGTTGAAAGAGCAGGTGCGGGACGCGCATTGGTATGCAGCCCTTGAGACGCAGATGGCCGAGACGGGGCACCGGATCCACGAGGCGCGTTTGGCAGCTTTGGAGCATCTGCGCGCAGCACAGGCACAGGCCGAAACCGCGTTTCCGTCGGCGGAGCTGGATCTGATCCAGACCGAAGGCGCGATGCCTGAAACAGCAGAGGATCTGCGCGAGGCACTCAGTGAAAGCCGGTTCCGCGATTTGGCGGCGGGGCGCACGCTGGTCGGGCCGCACCGGTCGGATCTTTATGGGGTATTTGCCGCCAAGGGCGTGCCCGCACGGGATTGTTCGACAGGTGAGCAAAAAGCGCTGTTGGTGTCGCTGATCCTGTCGAATGCCCGGGCTTTGGCACGCCTGATTGGCGCACCCCCAATTGTTCTATTGGATGAGGTGGCCGCGCATCTGGATGCGGGTCGGCGGGCGGCGCTTTACGACGAGATTTGCGCGCTGGGTGCTCAGGCCTGGATGACGGGCACCGGGCCAGAGCTGTTTGCGGAATTGGAAAGCAGAGCCCAGATGCTGGTTGTGACCGAAGGCACCGAAGGCTCAACCGTGGCCGGCTAGGCAGGTTCGCTGACTTTGCGTTCCCACAGGAAGCCGCGCATGACCTCGTCTACGGGTGTTTGGGCCATGTGGTTGACATAGTTCGACATGGTTTTCTGCGCCAGACCTAGAACAACATCCAGAACCGCGCGGTGCGAATAGCCTGCGTCGAAGAAGGCCTGAAGCTGCGCTTCGGTCGGGTTGCCGCGGGTTTCCATCACTTGAAGGGTGAAGGTGCGCAGCGCTTCGAGCTTGGCCGACGGCAATGGCGTTTCATTGCGCAGAGCTTCGGTGATCTCGTCCGAAACTTTCATCATCTTGGCGATGCCCGTGTGGGCGGGGACGCAATAGTGGCACTCGTTCTCGACGTTGATCGTCTGCCAGACAACGGTTTTTTCATCATTGTCGAAATCGGTCTGCATGAAGAGGCCGTGCAGTACCTGATAGCCTTCCAGATGCTGGGGGCTTTCCGCCATGACCTTGTGCAGGCCGGGCAGCCGCCCAAAAGCAGCTTGAGATTTTTCCAACAGCGGTTTGGACGCTTCGGGTGCGGTGGTGAGGTCGTGTGACGGGAAATCGGCCATATCAAAACTCCTGTTTCTGGCGGGATGAGTCGTATTTAGGCTTTATTGAGCGATCACTCAAGTATATATTTGAGCGAACGTTCAAGAAATGGTGATCCCATGCCCCGCAAACCGTCCTATGACCGAGACGCGCTGATCGCACAGGCGCGTGATATCTTTTGGCGTTACGGTTGGGCCGGGACGTCGCTGAAAGATCTGGAGCGCGAGTTGAAGCTGAAGCCCGGCAGCTTTTACGCGGCCTTTGGGTCAAAGGACGCGCTTTATGCCCTGGCGCTCGAGCGGTATGCGCAGGACGGTGTGACCAACATGATGGACATGGCGCAAGAGTTAGGGCCGCTTGGAGCGCTCAAGGCTCAGCCGTTGCGTGTGATCGAAGCTGCGGACATTCCGACCAAGGCCTGTATGCTGTCAAAGACCTACGCCGAGTTGCAGGCTCGGGATCACGAATTGGCAGCTCAGGCGCGGGCGCATATGGTTGAGATGAAGGCGTGTTTTGCAGAGCTTTTTCGGCGCGCTCAGGAAGCGGGTGAAATAGGTACAGACCATGATCCCGATCGGTTGGCCGCGCGTTATCAATCTGACTTGTTGGGGCTGCGACTGTCGGCTGAACGTGATGACGTGAATGGTGTTGAAATCGCCAATGAAATCGCAGCTGATTTGGATCGGCTTTGATCCACAAAAAAACACCCAATTCCACACAAAATATTGGGGGATCGCGTGACATTCCCTACCAGAAAACGTATAAAATACGAAAATAATATAGGTACTGACTGAATGTCCGAAGACGCACAGGCACCCCAGGAATACGGCGCGGATTCCATCAAAGTTCTCAAAGGCTTGGAGGCGGTTCGAAAGCGCCCCGGCATGTATATCGGGGACACCGATGATGGCTCGGGTCTGCACCATATGGTGTATGAGGTTGTTGATAACGGGATTGACGAGGCGCTTGCCGGTCACGCCGACCATGTGACAGTAAAGATTCATGCGGATTCCAGCGTGTCGGTGAGTGACAATGGGCGTGGGATTCCGGTGGATATTCACCCCGAAGAAGGTGTCTCGGCAGCCGAAGTCATCATGACGCAGCTGCATGCGGGTGGCAAATTCGACAGCAATTCTTACAAGGTGTCGGGCGGTCTGCACGGCGTGGGCGTTTCGGTAGTAAACGCATTGTCGGATTGGCTGGAGCTGCGGATCTGGCGCAACGGACAAGAGCATGTGGCCCGCTTTGAGGGCGGCGAGACGGTAGAGCATCTGAAAGTCGTTGGTGAGTGTGGGGATCGTACTGGGACAGAGGTGCGGTTCCTGGCTTCGACCAACACGTTCTCGAACCTCGAATACTCCTTTGAAACTTTGGAAAAACGGCTTCGCGAACTTGCCTTCCTGAACTCGGGTGTGTGGATCATCCTGATCGACGAACGCCCGGCGGAGCGGCTGGAAACCGAGCTGTTCTATGAGGGCGGGGTCAAGGAATTCGTCAAATACCTCGACCGGTCGAAAACTCCGGCCATGCCCGAGCCGATCTATATCAAGGGTGAGCGCGACGAGATCGGGGTCGAGATCGCGATGTGGTGGAATGACAGTTATCACGAGACGGTGCTACCTTTCACCAACAACATCCCGCAGCGCGATGGCGGTACCCATGTGGCGGGATTCCGAGGTGCGTTGACCCGGACAATCAACAACTATGCGCAATCCAGCGGGATCGCGAAGAAGGAAAAGGTCAGCTTTACCGGCGACGATGCGCGCGAGGGTTTGACCTGTGTGTTGTCGGTCAAGGTACCTGACCCGAAATTCTCATCCCAGACCAAGGACAAACTCGTCAGCTCCGAGGTGCGCCCGGCGGTTGAAGGGCTGATGAACGAAAAACTGGCCGAGTGGTTCGAAGAGAACCCAAATGAGGCCAAAACCATCGTCGGCAAGATTATCGAGGCCGCGCTGGCCCGGGAAGCTGCCCGTAAGGCGCGTGAACTGACACGACGCAAGACGGCGATGGATGTGAATTATCTGGCCGGAAAGCTCAAGGACTGTTCCGAGAAAGACCCGTCAAAGACCGAAGTGTTTCTGGTCGAGGGGGACTCGGCCGGGGGCTCGGCCCAGACTGGCCGGGATCGGTTGACACAGGCGGTTCTGCCCCTGCGCGGGAAAATCCTGAACGTGGAACGGGCGCGGTTTGACCGGATGCTGTCGAGCCAGGAGATCGGCAATCTGGTCATGGCGCTTGGCACCGGGATCGGCCGCGATGAGTTCAACATCGAAAAGCTGCGCTACCACAAGATCGTCATCATGACCGATGCGGATGTGGACGGCGCGCATATCCGCACCCTGCTGCTGACCTTCTTCTACCGGCAGATGCCGGAACTGATCGAAGGCGGATACCTCTATATCGCTCAGCCACCGCTCTATAAGGTTTCGCGTGGTAAATCAGAGGTTTACCTGAAAGACCAAGCGGCGCTGGATGACTACCTGATCAATCAGGGCGTCGAAGGTGCGGTGCTGAAACTCGGCTCGGGCGAAGAGATCATCGGCCAGGATTTGACCCGCGTGGTCGACGAAGCGCGGCAGTTGAAACGTGTGCTGGATGCGTTCCCGACACACTATCCGCGCCACATTCTTGAACAGGCCGCTGTTGCCGGGGCCTTTGTTCCCGGCGCGGTAGATGCCGACCTGCAAGGCGTGGCCGACAAGGTTGCCGCGCGTCTGGATCTGATCGCGCTGGAATATGAGCGCGGCTGGCAGGGCCGGATCACCCAGGATCATGGCATTCGACTGGCACGTATCCTGCGCGGTGTAGAAGAGGTGCGTACACTGGACGGTCCGATGCTGCGTTCGGGCGAGGCACGCAAGACCGGCAGTTTCACCCAAAGCCTACAAGAGATCTACAACACGCCAGCAACACTGGTGCGCCGCGACCGATCTCAGGTCATCCACGGCCCGCTGGACCTATTGCGCGCCATCCTCGAAGAGGGCGAAAAGGGCCTGTCGCTGCAACGCTACAAGGGTCTGGGTGAGATGAACCCCGATCAGCTGTGGGAAACCACGCTGGACCCCGATGCCCGCACGCTGCTGCAAGTGCGCGTGGATGATATGGTCGAGGCCGATGACCTCTTTACCAAGCTGATGGGCGATGTTGTCGAGCCGCGTCGCGAGTTCATCCAACAAAACGCGCTGAGTGTGGAGAATCTGGACTTTTAGAGCCTTGTAGGGATGCCCATAATCGTTCGCGAGCGAACTTGGAACTGATCCACAGAAAAATGGGTATCGCTGCGGTTCGGCTGAAATCAGTCGGGCCTGGACTAGGTCCGCTCAGGCACGACACCATGCGTATTAGAGCGGCGCGAGCCATCTTTGAAATCCAACTAGTAGGTGGGAGACGGTCGTTCGCCGCAACAGCGAATAGGCTAGTTGAGCTTTGAAATTGGCCGACGTTCAGCGTCGTCTTTCACCTAAATTGCGTTGGAACGGCTGATGTTGAGTCAACTTTGAACGAACCATTTCGCGATGCTTTGAGCTCCAACGGACAGCCGATGTTTGAACGTATATTCAAATTTTAGCATTCCATTAGGTATAAATTTTTCTATAAAATCAATATTATATGCTGAAAAATCTCTATTACTAAAATTTTAGTTTGACAGCGGCGCCGAATATCACCGATGCTGTCTGTCATCCGGTGTGCGCCGGATCACATTATCTTTGGGAGGAGACAGATGCGGAGACATCTACTTTCCGCAGTGGCGGCAGCGGCCGTCATTGCGGGGCACGGTCCTGCTTGGGCCGACGAAGCCGCAGCACAACGTTGGATTGACGACGAATTCCAGCCTTCGACCTTGTCGAAGGACGAGCAATTGTCCGAAATGAAGTGGTTTATCGAAGCTGCACAACCGTATTCGGGCATGGAAATCAACGTCCTGTCCGAGGGTATTCCGACGCATTCCTACGAATCCGAGGTTCTGACCAAGGCGTTCGAGGAAATCACAGGGATCAAGGTCAATCACCAGATCCTCGGTGAAGGCGAAGTGGTTCAAGCCGTTCAAACGCAGATGCAAACCGGCCGGAACCTCTATGACGGCTACGTCAATGACAGTGACCTGATCGGTACGCACTCGCGACTGCAACTGGCCTATCCGCTGACCGATATGATGGAAGGCAGCTGGGCGGCGACAACCTCGCCAACCTTGGATCTGGATGATTTTATGGGCATTCAGTTCACGACAGGTCCGGATGGAAAACTGTACCAATTGCCTGATCAGCAGTTCGCGAACCTTTATTGGTTTCGGAAGGACTGGTTCGACGATGAAGACAACAAGGCCGCGTTCAAGGCGAAATACGGCTATGACCTAGGCGTTCCGGTCAACTGGTCGGCCTATGAAGACATCGCCGAGTTCTTCACCAATGACGTGAAAGAAGTCGACGGTGTCGCGATCTATGGCCACATGGACTATGGCAAGCGCGCACCTGACCTGGGGTGGCGTATGACCGATGCCTGGCTGTCTATGGCTGGTGCCGGTGACGTCGGCGAGCCGAATGGTGTTCCGGTCGACGAATGGGGCATCCGCATGGAAGCGGGCACCTGTAACCCTGTCGGGGCGTCCGTCTCGCGCGGTGGTGCCGCCAACGGTCCGGCTGCGGTCTATGCGATCCGCAAATGGGACGAGTGGTTGCGGAACTATGCGCCTCCGGGTGCGGCGTCGTATGACTTCTATCAGTCGCTACCGGCGCTTAGCCAGGGCAACGTGGCCCAGCAGATCTTCTGGTACACCGCCTTTACCGCCGACATGGTAAAGCCGAAGTCTGAAGGCAACAACACTGTTGACGACGAAGGCACGCCGCTATGGCGGATGGCGCCCAGCCCACATGGCCCCTACTGGGAAGAAGGCCAAAAAGTTGGCTATCAGGACGTGGGGTCGTGGACCTTCCTGAAATCGACCCCGGAAGATCGTGCTCAGGCTGCGTGGCTCTATGCTCAGTTCGTGACCTCCAAAACTGTCGACGTGAAGAAGTCCCATGTGGGTCTGACCTTCATCCGCGACAGCTCGGTCAACCACGAGTCGTTCACCGAGCGCGCGCCCAAGCTGGGTGGTCTGGTCGAGTTCTACCGCTCGCCTGATCGCGTGGCATGGTCGCCGACCGGCATCAACGTGCCGGACTATCCGAAGCTGGCCCAGATCTGGTGGCAGCAGATCGGTGACGTGAACTCGGGCGCCTTCACCCCGCAAGAGGCGATGGATCGTCTGGCCGAGGAAATGGACATCACCATGGCCCGGATGCAGGCCGCGGATGAAAGCGCCGGTGTCTACGGTGGCTGTGGTCCGCGCTTGAACGAGCCACAGGACGCTGCCTTCTGGTTGGAAAAGCCAGGTTCACCAAAGGCCAAGCTTGAGAACGAAAAGCCGCAGGGCCAGACAGTCAATTATGACGAACTGGTTGCGCGCTGGCAGTCTCAGTAAACCAAAGCAACCGGGGGTGCCGTTCGCGGCATCCCCACACCAAGACAGCGTGATCGCGCTGCGGGATCGGAATTCACGGACATGATTGAACTTCAAGACGCGACCAAACGGGTTGGCAACGTCATCCATATCAAACCGACGTCTCTGACGCTTCAGACTGGCCATTTCAACGTATTGTTGGGCGCTACAGGATCGGGAAAGACCTCGCTGATCAAGATGATGGCCGGGCTGGATCCAATGGCCTCGGGCAAGGTCCTGATGGATGGGCAGGACGTCACAAAGCTGAACACGCAGAAGCGGCAAATCAGCCTGGTTCACCAATTCTTTGTGAACTATCCGCATATGACCGTTTTCGATAATATCGCCTCGCCCTTGCGCGTTGCGGGGATGGCAAAATCCGAAATCGAAGGTCGTGTAGAAGAGGCGGCCGACCTGCTGCAATTGCGCCCGATGCTAAACCGCCGTCCGCATGAATTGTCCGGTGGTCAACAACAGCGGACCGCGTTGGCCCGCGCGATTGCCAAAGAAAGCCGTGCCGTTTTCCTCGACGAACCTTTGGCGAACCTCGACTACAAGCTGCGCGAGGAATTGCGTGAGCAACTGCCGGACCTGTTCGCCGGGCGCGGTGCGGTGGTGGTATATGCCACCTCGGAACCTGAAGAAGCGCTGCTTCTGGGTGGTCACACTGCCCTGATGGAAGACGGCCGCGTTACCCAATTTGGCCCGACTGCGGATATCTACCGCAATCCTGATAATCTGGCTGCCGCCCGCGTCTTCTCGGACCCGCCAATCAACGTGGCCCGGATCACCGTTTCAGGTGCGCAAGCTCAACTGGAAGGCGGTGGCGGCTGGTCTGTCTCGGATATGGCTGACGGTGAATACATGGTGGCAGTGCGTCCGCATCGGGTGACACCGTTTCGCGCTTCGGATGCTGATGTCGAACTGACGGGCCGTGTTATCGTGACCGAGCTGTCTGGTTCAGATTCAAGCGCGCATTTTCGGCATGGGGCGGATGACTGGGTGTCTTTGGCTGCCGGTGTGCATCCTTATCAGGTGGGCGAGGATCACAGTTTCTACATGAACCCGGCCCATTGCCGGTATTTCGGCCAAGACGGTAAAAGGGTGGCCTAAGATGGCACAAATCAAGCTTTCCAACCTGCGACACAGCTATATGCCCGCGCCGAAAGGCTCCGAGGACTATGCGCTGAAGGAAATTGATGTGACCTGGCGCGACGGTGGGGCCTATGCTCTGCTCGGGCCGTCGGGCTGCGGCAAGTCTACGCTGCTGAACATCATATCCGGCCTTCTAACCCCCTCTGAAGGTCGGATACTATTTGATGACCAGGACGTAACCGCACTCCCTCCGGATCAGCGCAACATCGCGCAGGTTTTCCAGTTCCCCGTGATCTACGATACGATGACCGTGGGCGAGAACCTGGCGTTTCCACTCAAGAACCGGGGCGTAGACGCGGCCACGATCAAGCGCCGAGTCGATGAGATTGCCGAGATGCTTGATGTCACGGATATGCTGAACACCCGTGCCAGCGGCCTCAGCCCGGACAACAAACAGAAGATTTCAATGGGGCGCGGGTTGGTGCGCGACGACGTGAACGCGGTCATGTTCGACGAACCGCTGACCGTGATCGATCCGCATCTGAAATGGAAGCTGCGGTCCAAGCTGAAAGAACTGCACCAGCGCGTCAAAGCCACGATGATCTATGTGACCCACGACCAGACCGAGGCTCTGACCTTTGCCGATGAAGTCGTGGTGATGCAGGAAGGTGAAGTGGTCCAGATCGGCACACCGGTGGACTTGTTCGAGCGTCCTCAGCACACATTCGTTGGCCATTTCATCGGCTCACCTGGCATGAACGTCCTACCGTGCGAAGCCAAAGGTGATCGTGCAATTTTTGAAGGTCACGAGGTGCTGCTGGAGGGTACGACCAACGGTGAAGGCGGTCGCACGGATCTGGGTATCCGGCCGGAATACATCAGTTTTGGCGAGACAGGCATTCCGGCACATGTCACCAAAGTGTCGGATGTTGGCCGGCATTTCGTGGTCAGCGCAATGGTCGGCAATACCGCAGTGAAAGCTGTCGCTGAACACAACGCGCCCGACCCCGGATCGCATGTCTATCTGAATTTCAAAGCCGAACAATCGCGCGTCTACCGCGACGGCTGGATCGCAACCGAGGAGCGGGCGCAATGAGAACGGAAAACCAAAAAGCCTGGTTCTTTGTCCTGCCGGTTCTGGCGCTTGTCGCTTTCAACGCGTTGGTGCCGATGATGACGGTGGTCAACTACTCGGTGCAGGAAACCTTCGGCAATAACCAATTCTTCTGGGAAGGGTTGGGCTGGTTCGAGCAAATCCTGCGCTCGGACCGTTTCCAAGCGGCCCTCGGTCGGCAGTTCCTCTTTACCTTCCTGATCCTGCTGATCGAGGTGCCCTTGGGTATTATCGTGGCTCTGTCGATGCCACGCAAAGGGTTTTGGGTGCCTGTATGTCTGGTGCTGATGGCCTTGCCGATGCTCATCCCATGGAACGTGGTCGGTTCGATGTGGAACATCTTCACCCTGCCCAAAATCGGATTGATGGGCTATTTCCTGAATGACGTTCTTGGCATCAACTATGACATGACCCAACAGCCGCTGTCGGCCTGGATCACGGTTATCGTCATGGATGTGTGGCACTGGACCTCTTTGGTGGTACTGCTGTGCTATGCAGGGCTCGTGTCGATCCCGGACGCCTACTACCAGGCGGCCAAGATCGATGGTGCAAGCCCCTGGTCGGTGTTCCGTTACATTCAACTGCCCAAGATGAAAACGGTTCTTACCATCGCTGTCCTGCTGCGTTTTATGGACAGTTTCAACATCTATACCGAGCCCTTCGTTCTGACCGGCGGTGGCCCCGGAAATTCGACCACCCTGCTGTCGATTGACCTTGTGAAGATCGCGCTGGGACAGTTCGACCTTGGCCCTGCGGCGGCGATGAGCCTGATCTATTTCGCAATCACGCTGCTGGTCAGTTGGGTCTTTTACACTCTGATGACAAAGGATGACGCGCAATGAAGAAGCGGTCTCTTATCCCGATCCTCTATATCGCGTTCCTGATGTTGCCGATTTATTGGCTGGTGGCGATGTCTTTCAAGACCACGAACGAGATCCTGTCGGGCTTTTCCCTGTTCCCCCAGACATTCACGCTGGAGAACTATGTCACGATCTTCACCGACCCGACGTGGTACTGGGGTTATATCAACTCGATCATCTATGTGACGATCAACACGGTGCTTTCGGTCTGTGTTGCCCTGCCTGCTGCCTATGCATTCTCGCGCTATCGGTTCCTGGGTGACAAGCAGTTGTTCTTCTGGCTGTTGACCAATCGGATGGCCCCTGCAGCCGTGTTCGCGCTGCCGTTCTTTCAGCTCTACTCGTCGATTCACCTGTTCGACACCTATCTGGCCGTGGCGCTGGCACATACGCTGTTCAACGTGCCGCTGGCGGTGTGGATTCTCGAAGGCTTCATGCGCGGTATCCCGAAGGAACTGGATGAGACGGCCTATGTCGACGGTTATTCATTCCCACGTTTCTTTGTCACAATCTTCCTGCCCAACATCAAGGCGGGTGTGGGTGTGGCGGCCTTCTTCTGTTTCATGTTCTCATGGGTGGAAATGCTGCTGGCCAAGACGCTGACCGCAGTTGAAGCCAAACCCATCGCCGCTGTGATGACCCGGACCGCGTCCAGTGCAGGGTATGAACTGGGCCTGCTGGCCGCAGCCGGCACCCTGACCATCATTCCCGGCGCCATCGTCATCTGGTTTGTCCGCAACTACATCGCGCGCGGTTTCGCGATGGGACGTGTGTGAGGTTCGAAATGCGTAAACGTCTTCTCATCCTGCCTTTTCTCCCCACTGCCGCATTTGCCCAACAGGCCGGTTGGGGTAATGTCGGCCAGCAAGAAGAAAAAGGTTTCTCTTGGACCGATCCGTTGTGGCCTGATTTCTGGATGGCCTGGACCCCGGCAACACTGGCGCTATTTGTCGGGATTTT
The DNA here is from genome assembly GCF_013031565.1 of Ruegeria sp. HKCCD7255. Taxonomy (NCBI): domain Bacteria; kingdom Pseudomonadati; phylum Pseudomonadota; class Alphaproteobacteria; order Rhodobacterales; family Roseobacteraceae; genus Ruegeria; species Ruegeria sp. HKCCD7255. The sequence goes on from NZ_WQAG01000001.1 coordinate 699,266, forward strand.
CTCGGCCATAGCTCTGATCGGCTTGCTTGAGGGCTTCAAGTTCCGTGACGGGATAGAACGGCGCGGAGTTCTGGGTTTGACGACCACGCTTGGGGATCGTCTGTTTATCACGCTGCTGGGATCGGCGTACATTTTCCTCGCCTGGCTTGGATTGGTTGGACAACCGGTCTGGACCCCGCTTTTCCTGTCAATCGGCTGGGGCTTTTTCGTTTTCTGGAAAGTTTAGGCTTTGAGAAATGATGAAAGGATGCTTGTCTGGCAGGCATACTAAGAAATGGCGACACTTGGACCGATGCGAAAGAAAAAGACATCCAATCTACTGACCGAAGTGGAACTGGAGTTCATGAACGAGCTCTGGGCGCTGGGTCAGGGCTCGGTCCGCGATGTCCTTGATCGCCTGCCACCTGATCGCAATCTCGCCTACACATCCGGCGCGACCATTCTGCGGATCCTTGATGAAAAAGGGTTCGTCGAAAGCGAGAAGAACGGCAAGTCGCTGACCTACCGACCGCTACTGGAAAAAGACAGGTACCAGTCGCGGTCGCTGCAGAATCTTTCCCGGACCCTGTTTGACGATACACCCGCAACACTGGTTGCTAGGCTCGTAGACGATGAAGGGCTGACAGAAGATGACTTGGAGGAAATTCGAGCACTGGTAGAGAGGAGACTGCAAAATGACAGCGGTTAAACCGGTTCTCGATGCGTTTCTTGAGTTCAACGTTGTGCTTGGATTTTCGGCGCTGATCTGGCTGGCAGTGCGTGGGACATTGTCGCTTACGCCAATGCGGTATGGCTTTGTTGCTCAGCTTCGTTCGCTCAAGATACTTTGCATCGGCGTTATGCTCAGCCCGGCCTTGGCGATGGGTGTTTCAAGCTTTGTCAGTCAGGTGTGGCCAGAACGCGCTGTCGCGCTGGGGGATATCGCAGTGGCGGCCTATCTGCGCGGCGAAATCGCCATGCCGGCTGCGCAGTTTGAAACCCTTCTGAACACACGCGAACGTTGGGTTGATCATGTCCTGTCAGGCGGCTCTGCCTTTGTGGTTTTCGCGTTGAGCGTACTTGTTTTGCTGGCGGCTGTTCTGGCAATTCGGGTTGCGCTGAACGCGCTTGCAATTCGCAAGGCCGTCCGGACCAGCTTTCTATGGCGACAATCGGCTAAAGTGGACATTCGTCTTTCAGATCGCGTGACCGTGCCCTTTGCTGTACGCGGCCTGCGTCGCCGTCACGTCGTTTTGCCCAGCCATCTGCTGAACTCGCCACGCGATTTGCGCTTTGCTCTGGCACATGAATTCCAGCATATCCGCGCACTCGACGTGGAATGGGAGCTGGGTTTCGAGCTTTTGCGCCCGCTGCTATTTTGGAACCCGGCCTATCTGGCGATAAAGCATCAGTTTGACCGGCTTCGCGAATTGGCATGCGATCAGTCCGTCGTCTCGCGCAAAGGGATTGAGGCGACCGACTATACGGCCTGTTTGCTGGACTACTGCGCACGTTCGGTTAACCTGAAAGTTCCGCGTATTCTTCATGTGGCCCTGGTTAATGGGCCGAAAGCAAAGCGTGTTCTGCGTCAGCGTGTGATTGCCTTGACCGACGCGCCAGTGAAGACAACCCAATTGTCAGCTATCTTCTTTGGCCTAACACTTTCCCTGGTCGTTGTGCTTGCAATTGGCTCGGCCTCGGTTCGTCAAACTCAAAACTGGAGCCATGATCGTATTATGCTTTCGACGGTCGTAAACTTGGAACGGCTGGAAGCTCGGAATCAGGGCAGTGAATAAGCTGTAATTTACGTCCATTGCGGGCTGAGGGTTTTACTTGCCGTTTTTGCAAGGTTCAGGGCCCATCGACTGCTGAAAATGGGGATGGTTCACGTCTCAACAACGAGAGCGGGAACTGTCTGATCTTTCCTAGTTGAGCGACGCGCAGTTCGCGCCTCTAGAGCTTTGTTTCCAAGTCCCACGGCGCGCCTCGCGTTGATGAAAAACAGGTTCTATACGAGATTGTCTTTTGCAGCCCCGATGGCTCACGCTGGCCTGAAAAACCAAAGGAATACGGTCAACATAGTTGAACGGGATCTTGGCCTCTGTAGGACAGCGAAAACCCCGTAAACGCTCGATGATCGTTGGACGTGATGGAACGATAAGGGCATCTTTGCGCAGGTGCTGATGGGATAGCCAGCGTGTGGCAGCCCGTTACGACAGATGCCCAAAGGTATTCCTGTTCGCAATCCTATTGTCCGTGGCTTTGTCCGCCTTTTCCTCTGGGTAATGACCGGTTGGTGGAAATAGCCGAGCTTTGAGGGAGCGGTAATAGCTATCAAGCGCGTCCGAAAAACCAGGCCATGTTGACACCATCAAAATATCTGTACTAACCTGTTCCTTATTAGATGAGGAACTTAGAACAGATGGCCCATCTCGCGAAATTCGAGCGGATCGCTGCTACCATCGAGGCAGATATCCGTGCTGGGCGGATTGCCTTTGGGGATGCTCTGGCCAGTGAAGCCGCGCTGGTTTCCCGGTTTTCGGTGAGCCGCAATACGATCCGCAAGAGCCTTGCTCTGCTCGTCGAGAAGGGGCTGATCTCCACGCGGGTCGGCAGCGGATCTTTCGTGACCTATGACGGAGAGGTAATTGACAGCGCGGCAGGATGGTCGGTTTCGTTGTCCGCAAAAGCCGCAAGGCTACAATCCCGTATCCTGTCCTTGTCACGGGGCCCGATGGAGATTGATTGCCACGAACTGCCGTTGGGCAGTGATTGCCTAAAAGTGGACCGTATTCGGTTCCGTGTCGAAACCGGGCGGGGCGTATCGCTGGAACGCAGCCGTATCCCGTGGCACGACGGGTTTGCGAATGTTCTCGAACATGGCCTGGTCGAAGGCTCGATTACCGAGACATTGACATCACGCGGCCTGACTGCACTTGGGGGGCGTGAATGGGCTGGTGTGGAACGCGCTTTGTCCGAGGAGGACGCGGCGCTTTTGGGTTGCGACCCCGGACTGCCGATGCTGAAGCTTCGCAGGGTTAGCCGCGCTGCGAACAACAGCGTGGTGGAGTTCGTCGAAAGCCTGCTGGACCCTGACCTCTTCGCCCTAAGCTTCGAGTTTTGACCATGAGGGCCGCAGGTCAGGATATCGAGAGGGATCGGGCGGCGGCGACGCTCTACGGGCTGGCCTTGGGGGACGCGCTCGGGATGCCGTCACAGACCCTCACGCGGGAAGAGATCCGCCGCAACTATGGGACCATAGAAGGGTTCGTGGCCCCATTCGCGGGCCACCCGGTTTCCGACGGGCTTGATGCTGCCCAGGTCACCGACGACACCGAGCAGACCGTTCTCTTGGCACGCCGATTGATCGATTGCCCGGGTGCGTTTGACGCCAAAGGTTGGACAGAGGACCTGCTTGAGTGGGAAGCCGGGGTTAAGGCGCGCGGCCTTTTGGATCTGCTCGGGCCTTCAAGCAAAGCCGCACTGGAGGCGATCCGCCACGGAGCTAACCCCGCAGAGGCGGGCAAGTCGGGAACAACAAACGGGGCGGCAATGCGCATCGCCCCTGTGGGCATCATGGTTCCGGCCGAGGATATCGACGCTCTGGTGGCTGCGGTTGAAGAGACATGTCGCGTGACCCACAACACCGGCGAGGCCATCGCCGCTGCGGCCGCTGTGGCAGGTTACATCAGCGCGCGGGTCGGGGGCGCCGGTGACAGTGCTGCTTTCGAAACCGCCATCAGAGCTGCCGAGTTGGGACAAAAGCGGGGCCACACGACTGGTATTGGTGACATGGCAGAGCGCATCGCGCATGCGGTCAAACTTGCGGGAGCGGGGGTCCCGGTGGATGTCTTTGCCGAACGTGTCGGCACCTCGGTGGTCAGCCACGAGGCTGTCCCCGCCGCGTTCGGTCTGATGCGCATGGCGGCGGGCGATGTCTGGCGCGCGGGGTTGTTGGCGGCGAATATCGGCGATGACACCGACACGATCGGAGCGATGGCTTGTGCAATGTGTGCGTCGGGATGTGGCATGGATGGACTCCCGCAAGAGCATCTCGAAAGGCTGAAATCGGCGAACGCCCTTGAAATCGAAGACATATCGGAGGGATTAATTGCCTTGCGTAGGCGCGCACCCGTCCATTCGAGGGAGGTTGTATCATGAGTGCTCCCGCGCGCTTGCTGCAGCTTCATGGTGTGATTGTAGATCTGATCTACCGCGTCGAGGCTGTTCCAAGGCCGGGCAGCGAGACCATCGTGCACGGTTTCGATATGTCCCCCGGTGGCGGGTATAATGCCATGGTGGCGGCCAAGCGGTCGGGGCTCACCGTCATCTATGCCGGGTCTTTGGGGACCGGTCCGCTGAGTGAGATGGTGCGTGATGCGTTGGACGCCGAAGAGATCGAATGCCTGCATCCGCGCGATAGCGAGCGCGATCAGGGTTGCTGCACCGTGATGATCGACGAAGCGAGCGAACGCACATTCGTTGCTGCTGAGGGTGCCGAGGGACATATTGCCGAGCCCGACTTACGTCGCATAGCGACGGCGGAATTCGATTGGAGCCTCATATCGGGCTATACGCTCTACTACAAAGGTACCGGCCCGGCTTTGACCCGCTGGCTTGAGGTTGAGCCGAAGATTCCAAACCTCGTATTTGACCCCGGACCGCTGATTGCTTCTGTCCGACCCGAAGCGATTGCAGCAGTTCTGTCCCGAGCGGCATGGGTCAGTGCGAATGCCGCCGAAGCCGCAGTTTTGACGAGCGAACGCAACCCGTTGAACGCCGCTCAAAGGCTGGCCGAGGATCGCGCTGGTGGCGCAGTGGTTCGTCTTGGAAGCGAAGGTTCTATCGTGGCATGGGACGGGCACCACCGGCGGGTTCCAGGCCACCCTGTTGCGGCGGTAGACACCAACGGCGCGGGGGATGCCCATATCGGCGCTTTCATCGCGGCCCTGGCGCGGGGACAAGACCCGGCCGAGGCCGCGCTCTACGCCAATATCGCCGCCGCGATTTCGACCACGCAGCATGGGCCTGCAACTGCGCCGGACCTGACCACAATCCAGGAAACGCTTCGCCTAAAAGAAGCGGGATAGAAACCAACGGAAAACCAAATTGAAAGGGAGACTGACATGAAGATGAAAAAACAGGCCGCTGTAGCGTCTGCGCTGGTTCTGATCGCTTCGGGCGCGATGGCCGACGAAATCCGTGTCTTGAACTGGCAAGGCTATGGCACGGACCAGGAATTCGCGCTTGCACCATTTACCGAGGCGACCGGCCACACAGTCGTCCACGACTATTTCAATTCGGAACAGGAGATGCTCACCAAGCTCAGGACCAACCCCGGCGCCTATGACGTGGTGCTGATCAACGCGGCCTTTTTCCCGGACGTGCTGGCCGAGGATTTGCTGCAACCGATCGACACCTCGAAGGTCGCGAATTTCGCCGATGTGGCCCCGGACTTTGCCGCCAATGACAGTCTGAACGTCGACGGCTCACTATATGGCGTGCCGTGGACCTGGGGCTTAACTTCGATCGCGATCAACTCCTCAACCATTTCCGAGACGCCAAGCTCGATCAACGTTATGTGGGATGAGGCCCATAAGGGGCGTGTGTCGATCCGCGATGACGCGGTTGAGGCGGTGCAATTGGCCGCGCTGGCGACAGGCCAGAACATCAACGACATCCAGGACATGGACGCGGTCGAGGCCAAACTCGGTGCGTTGATGCCGCAAATCCGCACATTCTGGGGTTCGGAAAACGACTGGAACCAGTTCATGGCTGCGGGCGAACTTGATGTGGCGAGCTATTGGTCTGGTTCCGCCGAGCGATCGGCTGCATCGGGCCTGCCGGTGCAGTTCGTGGTACCCGAAGAGGGTGCAATCGGCTGGCTTGACGGCCTGGCCGTTCCAGCCTCGTCAGAGAACGTCGACGCGGCCCATGCCTTCATCAACTGGATGATCGACCCGGCATTCTACTCGGAATGGAACGCGAATGGCGCACCGGCTTCTGCCAACGCTGCCGCAGCGGCAGCTCTGCCCGAGGACGCCTTCAATCGCAAGGTATTGGGTGATCCAGAGGTGGCTGCGCGGGTCCAGTTCATGGAGCCTGTTTCGGAAGAGAACCGCGAGGCCTATCTTGAGATGTGGCAGGCGCTGAAAGCTGCGCAGTAAGACCTGACAGGAGGCCTGCCCGTGGCAAACATTCTTTCACAGGATACGCGGCGCGCGGCGGGCCTTTTGACCCCTGCCTATCTGTGGCTGACGGTGGCGATCTTTCTGCCACTTGCGGCCATGCTCTATTTCAGCTTTCTGTCGGACGTTCCCTTTGGACCTGAGGCTGACTGGTACTACACGTCCGAGAACTACAGAGCGTTTTTCGAAACCGGCACCTATGCCTCGCTTTTGTGGAAGTCGATCAAGCTGGGCCTGACGGTCACGGTTATCTGTGTCCTGCTTGGCTTTCCTTGCGCATTGGTGTTGGCAAAGGTGATCCAGGGCCGCTCGCGCGAGGCGCTTTTCCTTTTGATCATCTTGCCTTTCTGGTCGAATTCGCTGGTGCGGATCTTTTCCTGGGCAATCGTACTGCGCGGCAACGGCGTTTTGGAACTTGCTGTAAACTGGGTGCTGCCTTTTGACATTCGTCTGGGCCTGATGTTTACGCCCACGGCAGTGGTGATCGGGTTGGTACACAGTTATTTGCCCTATGTGATCCTGACCTCCTATCTGGCGCTGCAGGCCATCGACAATTCGTTGATCGAGGCCGCGCGGTCGATGGGTGCCAAACGCCTGACGATCCTGTGGCGGATCATTCTGCCCCTGTCGATGCCCGGCCTCTTGGCGGGCGCGGTGCTGATCTTCGTGCCCGTTGTGGGCTCGTTCATGGAACCCCGCATTCTCGGAGGGCGCTTCGGTACTTACTATGGGACCGTGATCGAGGATCAGTTCACAGCCGTATTCAACTGGCCCCTGGGCGCTGCGCTTTCCTTCATATTACTTGCTGTGGTGCTGGTGATCCTTGCGCTTTCAAGCCCGATCTTGCGGAAGGCACGCACGTGATGGGTGTTTTGGGGCGCATCTGGCTGGTTCTGATTCTGGTCTTTCTGTACGCGCCGATCCTCATCATGGCGATGATGTCTTTCAACGAATCCCAATTCTATCAACTGCCGTTCAAGTTCTCTCTGAATTGGTACGAAGCTTTGGCAAGCAACGACGCGATCAAGACAGCCGCCATCCGTTCGGTGCTGATCGCCATCGCCACTACGGTGATCGCGACGACGCTGGGCACGGCAGCCTCGATCGCACTGTTCCGCTACAGCTTTCCGGGCAAACGGGTGTTACAGGTTCTTTTGTTCCCACCCATAGCGATCCCCTGGCTGATTACGGGGACGGCAATGCTGATCTTCTTCTTCGGCATCGGGCTAGGGCGTGGCACGCCCTCGGTGCTGATCGGCCATGTGGCTCTGGCATTGCCCTACGTAATCGTGGTGGTTTCTGCTCGGTTGGCCACATTCGATCCAACGTTGGAGGAAGCTGCGCGATCCCTTGGGGCGTCGTCCTGGACAGTCACCATGCGCGTCACCGTGCCCTGGATTCTGCCGGGTATCATTGCCGGCGGTCTCTTTGCCTTCGCCGTCAGTTTTGACCAGTTTGTCGTGTCCTATTTCCTGTCCGAGCCCGGCGACGCGACGCTACCTGTGCTGATTTACACTTCTATTCGCAAGGGTTTCACACCCGAGATCAACGCCGTTTCGACCATCATCATTGTCATCTCCATGGCGATCATGCTGCTGGCGGCCCGTTTTTCGAACTTCGGAGGAGACCGCTGATGGCCGAGGTTGTCGTGGAGAACGTCACAAAGTCTTTTGGCCCGATGAAAGCGCTCGACAACGTGTCGATGGACTTCCCAGATGGTGGGTTCTTCGCGCTGCTGGGCCCTTCTGGCAGCGGGAAAACCACGCTTCTGCGCACCATCGCCGGTTTTATCCTGTCGGATAGCGGGCATATTCGGATCGGTGGCGAGAAAGTGGATCGCGTCCCTGTTGAAAAACGCGATATCGGCATGATGTTTCAGAGCTATGCGCTTTTTCCCAACATGACCGTGGCTGACAACATCGGTTTTGGGCTGCGCGTTCGAAGGGTTGGCGCCTCGGAAGAGACCAGGCGCGTTGGCGAAGCGCTGGAGCTTGTACGGCTTTCGGATCTGGCGCATCGCAAGCCCAGCGAGCTTTCGGGTGGTCAGAGGCAGCGTGTGGCCCTTGCCCGCGCCTTCGTAACCAATCCGCGGGTATTGCTGTTGGATGAGCCACTTTCTGCGCTGGACAAGGCGCTTCGCGTCGACATGCAGATCGAGTTGAAACGCATCCAGCGCGAGATCGGTATCACGACGATCTTCGTCACCCACGATCAGGACGAGGCGCTGACGCTTGCTGACAAGATCGGCATTCTGAAGGATGGTCGGATGGTGCAGGCAGGCCCGCCCCGCGACGTTTATGATCGCCCGGCAAGCACTTTTGCCGCCGAATTCCTGGGGGAGGCCAATGTCTTTGACGGCACCCGCGAAGGCGGTGGCCTGCGACTGACTGATGGGTCCCTGATCGCTTTACCGGAAGGGTCCGAGACGGCTCAATCCTTTGCAATCCGGCCCGAAAACCTGTCGCTTGCCCAGGAGAAACCTAATGGCGACGGTATCGGCAGCCTTCAGGCCCAGATGGTGCAACGAGTGTTTGCGGGCGCGATGACGACCTGTGTCGTCGAGTTGAGCGACGGACGTCGGATGAAGGCCATCGCGCTTGATCGGGATATGCCACATGCTGAGGATGGTTCCCCGGTCTGGCTGACATGGAAAACCGCGCAGCTGACGCCAATCGGAAGCGAGCCATGATCGGTGATGCCTTTGGCTGGGGAACATGGACGGCTGAGCGCCCGGCAGAGTTTTCTCATCTCGAAACCGGGCTGCAGCTGACAACGGTGCTGTATTCCGATCGGGCCGAATCCGCCACAGACCTTCCTCCGGGTGATCAAGTTCGATACGGGCATCGCGGTATCCGTAATGGGCTGATCGAGTTCACTACATCGTTCGAAGATACAGAACTTGACTGGACCTGCGACAGGCATGGCGACGCTTTGGATTTGTCCTGGATCTGCCGCTCGAACGGGGAATGGGGCCTGCGGTATTGGGTTTGCCTGTGTCTGAGCACCCCGTCGGGTGCGGCCTTTGATTTCGACCCCGAGACGGGTGCTATCACGATGGAAGGCAGCGCCTTTAGCGCCAAATGCAAGCATCGCCCACTATTGGTCACCGCCCATGACAAAGCCGCTGGGTTGATCGACGAGCTTGAAACCAACGGGTATTTCTTTTTGGGGTCCCGCAGCACCAAAGGCAGATTTCTGGCCCTGCGTTTCAATCTGGATGAGACGCCTGAGATGTCGATCAAGCTCGACATTGGTGAATCTGAGCGCGTAAAGTCGGCCCCGTCTCCGAAGGTAGAAAGCGCTTTGCAGGCCGTCCACGATGTCCTCGCCTGGAACCATGTCTTCGATCCGGTGAACAAACGCCCCTACACAGCGCTCACACGCAATTGGAGTGCAAAGAAGTTTGGTGGGTTCGGCGTTTGGTTGAACGATATCCTGTTCCATGGACTCTTGTGGTCGCTGCTCGATCCATCGAAATCACGAGAAAACGTCGAAGCCGTCTTTGCCCATCAGACCGAAGCGGGTAACTTCCCCTGTCTCGTGACCGGCAATGACGCCTGGCTGGATCGCTCACAGCTGCCAATGGCGTCTTACGTGATCTGGGCGATCTATCGGGCAACAGGCGACCTTGCGTTTCTGAAATGGGCCTATCCGAAACTGATGGCCAACCATCGCTGGTGGTGGCGCAATCGGGCGCTGGCGGATACCGGACTGGTTGCCTATGGCACCAGTAAAGGCCCGGGTGATGGGCTTTATAAAGGCACCAAGCTGGCCGCCAGAAACGAGTCGGCGATGGACAACATGGCGGTTCATGACGAAGCAGAGTTCGATCCTGAGACAGGGCTTATGCAATCGGCCGACGTCGGGCTCAATTCCCTTCTGGCACTCGACGGTGAAGTTTTGGCGGCGATGGCGGAGTTGTTGTGCCACTCTGAAGACTTTACCGAGTTGTCTGACCGGACAGCGCGGCACAAGGCTCAGATCAAAGCGTTTCTTTGGGACGACAACCGTTCGGTATTCGCCAATCGCCTGACCAGTGGAAAATTCGTCGAGGCTTTGGCACCTACGTCTTTCTTTCCAATGGTAGCTGGTGCTGCGCGAGAAGATCAGGTCGAAGCGCTCGTAGTAAAATATCTTCGGCCCGATACCAAGTTCGGCGGGACGTATGCATTGCCTTCTGCGCCGCGCGACCAACCGGCGTACAAAGACAACACGTATTGGCGTGGGCGGGTTTGGGCACCTTTGAATTTCTGGGTGCATCAAGGGCTTATACGATACGAACGGCTGGACGAGGCCAGAGCGTTGGCCGAAAAGAGCCTGGACATGTTCAACACACACTGGGTCGACCGAAAGTGCGGTGAAAACTACAGCGCTGTGGACGGACAGATCAACGATCAGGCGGACACGGATAGTTTCTACACCTGGGGCGCACTTCTTCCGGCGTTATCCCTTTTTCAGGGCACGTTCGGGGACTTCTGGAGCTCTTTGGAGATAAGTCGATGACCGTAAACCCGTGGCTTCTTGTGATCGACATGCAACCCGCGTTCAGCAACCCCGAAAGCCCCTGGTTCGTGCCAGGCTATGAAGACTGCGCCGCGAAAGTTGCGCGTCTGGTAGATGCCTTTGGCGATCGCGTGCTGTTCACCCGCTTTGTGCCGCCGCGTGACCCTGACGGAAGTTGGAGGTCCTACTACGCAAAGCATCAGTTCGCGTTGGACCCTCAAAGTCGACCGCTTTGGGAGCTTGACCAGCGCTGGTATGGATGCCTGTCTGTAGCCAGCCACCGCTTCGCCAAATGGCACGAAGCCTCACCGCTGGTGCCACCGAACGCCGAACTGGTTATGTGCGGCGTCGCTACGGATTGCTGTGTTCTAGGAACTGCCATCGAGGCGAATGACGACGGGCGCACTGTCCGACTGGTAGCAGACGCATGTGCGGCGGCAACAGATGACCTTCACAGCGCGGCGATGACGGTTCTGTCGGATCGAGCAGGGCTATTGCAATTGACCGATACCGACAGCGAGGTTCCTCGTCTCTGACGCGCCCTCACTAACTTATGCTGCCACACTTTAGGTTCGTCGCCAGAACGAACGCCCGTTTTTCGTCCCTTTCTTGTATTTCACGAACAGCTGACACCAGCCGTTCGCGCGAAGCCGCCGAACAGTGGAAAGGCCCGCTTCAGAATTTTCTGAACTTTTTTCTGTTTGGTGTCGATTTGCGCGTTGTTCGTCCGTCGTGTGTGTGAAGCGGCAAAAAAGCTCTTCGCAAACACATCGAAAGGACAGATCTATGAACTTCAAGAACACCGCCACCTGCATGGCCTGCGGTTTTGCTGCACGCTTTAACCACACAAGTAATGCCGCACCAAGTTCGATCGGGTAGGGCCCCGGTGGCCCGCGCAATGGGGCTTGTCACGAACGGTTTGCGCGACCTTAGGTTTGAGCGCGGTCTTGCCAACATCATCGATGCTGTTTCTAAATCTCATCACCAACAAGGAAACCAAAACAATGCGTTACACTTTTCTTCTTTATTCTGACCCTGCAAAGGCTACCGACATGACCGAAGAGGATTGGGCAAAGGCGAAAGAAATCTATGGGCAGTACATCAGCGCCCTGCAAGAGGCCGGCGTCTTTATCGAGACCGACTGGCTCCACCCCGCAGACACTGCCACCACGGTGACGTTGGCAGGAGGGGAAAAACGGGTTCAGGATGGGCCGTTCGCCGAGACCAAGGAAACCCTTGGTGGCTATTTCGCCATCGATGTCCCCAACCTCGACGAGGCGATGAAATGGGCGGAGAAGTGCCCCCATGTTCACTACGGCAAGCTCGAAATACGCGCTTCCGCGATGGGCAGCGTGTGAGCCGGACGGAAGCACAGGCGCGGGCAGAAGGCGTCGCTCGCGCCGCCTACGGTAAACTGATTGCGATGCTAGCCAGCCGCACTGGCGATATCATCGCCGCTGAAGACGCCCTTTCCGATGCCTTCGTGACCGCCCTCAAAACATGGCCTGACTGCGGCATTCCTGACAAACCCGAGGCCTGGCTTTTGACAGTGGCCAAGAACAGACGCATCGATCAGGCGCGCCGAGATGCCCGCCTGGTCATTACAGACAAGGCAAACGACATGGCTGGCGCAACAGCAATTGAACCCGAAGAGGTAGAACTGGATGAGCGCCTGAAGTTGATGTTCGTCTGCGCGCATCCGGCGATTGACGAGGCCATCCGCGCGCCTTTGATGCTGCAGACCGTACTTGGGTTGGAAGCCGAACAGATCGCTCACGCCTTTCTGGTAAAGCCTGCGACAATGGCGCAACGGCTGGTGCGGGTGAAGAAAAAGATCAAATCCGCAGGTATTCCGTTTGTCGTGCCAGACTCAAAGGCATACCCCGAACGGATGGTTTCGGTTCTTGAGGCGGTCTATGGTGCATATTCCGTCGACTGGCTGGAAGGTGATGGCGAATTCAGCCATGAGGCCTTCTTCCTGTCTAATATCCTCTCAGAACTGGCTCCGGAAAATCCCGAAGCGCTCAGCCTCACTGCTTTGATCGGGTTCGTTGAAGCGCGGCGCGACGCCCGCTTGAGTGACGGCGTTCTGGTCCCTGTGCCGGAACAGGATGTCGAGCTTTGGGACAAGCAGCTCATCGACCGTTCAGCGAGCGTGTTCGCCCAAGCCTCGCGCAAGCGCCCGCCGCACAGCGTCCCAGGACGGTTCCAATTAGAGGCCGCCATCCAATCCGTTCATGCTGCCCGATCCGTTACGGGAAAAACTGACTGGCGAGCGTTGTCGCAGCTTTATGCTGGATTGATGCACTCCTATCCATCCATCGGCGGAGCGGTTAGCCGTGCCGCAGTCGTGGCCGAAGACGCGGGCCCTGCAGAAGGTCTTAAGATCCTGGACTGGATTAACTACGACCGGCTGAACGATTATCAGCCGTTTCATGCGGTACGAGCGCAGTGCCTCGCGAAATTGGGACAGACTGCTAAGGCTGCGGAGGCTTACTCCAAAGCCCACAGCCTGTGCACAGATCACCCATCGAAACTCTGGCTCGAGAAACAAATTGCGGGTTTAAGAAAACAAATGTCGTGAGGTGTCGATTGGCCGGTTTGGTTTTCGTCGTGTGGGCAGAAGAGAGAAAAAGGCTTCTCTCAAACGCCAGACCAAGAGGACCAAACCAATGACCGTCGCTTACACTATCGCCGCCTTCATCGCAGCATTCACCCTGATCGCACTCATGTTGCCACGCGAGGTCGTCGTCACCCGTCGCGCGGACGTCGCAATGCGCCCCGAAGATGTCGTCGCCCGAGTCGCGAGCACTGAGGGCTTCCAGACGTTCAATCCCTACCGCACCACGGACCGTAACCTGAAAATCACGCCCTTTGGTCCTACCGAAGGTGTTGGTTCCGGCTTCCGTTTCGAAGGAAAGGAGGGCAAAGGCACCCAGACTGTGACCGATGTTACCGCGACGCGGGTCACGCACCTCATCGATCTAGGTGCGATGGGCAAACTGGTGCAAACCATCGAAGCCATAGCGACCGGCAACGGCGCTTGCGTGACATGGACCGTGACCTCGGACATGGGTTTCAATCCAGTCTTCCGGATTTTCGGTCTCTTCATTGATCGTATGCTCGGCAAGACCTATGAACTCGGCCTCAAGAACATCGCCGCGCTGACTTAAGTGCTCGCGATGCTTGAGGCGAAGGCGGGCTCTGGGTCCGTCTTTTGCATTGCTGTGAGCATATCAAAGCTTCGGCGCAGCATTTGTTGCGAATGCTCGGCGGATGGCTGCATTCAGGTACTGCCAAAAAACACTGTATCTTGAAGATGAGCGGCGGTAAGGAGCCGCACAAACAGGTTGTGGAAGCGAGGCACGGCATCACGTCAGACTTCAGCGCTAACGCTAAGATCGAACCAAGTTGGCTACACCAATTCGCTGGCCATCGATTTCAGGTGACGCATGTCGGTGCCACAGCACCCTCCAAAAATATGTATCGATGGGTTCTGCTGCGCAATCGCGGCAATTTGTTTCCCAAGTTCAATTGGATCGCCTTCGTCCAGCTCATCGGCTTCGTCAAGTTCCGCATGCGAGCAACTTGAAGCATTTGCCACCAGACCTCTAAGTCGGGGGTGATTGCCAAGCGCTCCGGCGAAGTGGGTCGGATGAGCGCAGTTGACCATAAAAAACAGCGAAGCCGCGTCGGTTGCCGCGTCGATCTGATCAATTCCGTCCACAAGTTTGGTTCCGTCTGCAAGACATCCGTCTGTCTCAACAACCAAAGACATAATGATCGGCAGGTCGGCGTCTCGGGCGGCGAGGATGCATCCCGCTGCTTCGCTTGGCCGGTTGAATGTATATGCGGTGACCAGGTCTACGCTGGTGTCTTTCAGGCTGTGCATTTGAGCGGCGTGGTATTGCCGTGCGTCTTCGATGGATACCGGTGGTATGTCTGCGTAAGGATCATAGCGCGGGCCAATACAAGCCGACACCAGTACATCATCGCGCGCGGCAGCTTGGCGTACGTCTTCCATTAGACTGACCGCATCTTTGTTCACTTCGACAAGCCGTTCGGCGTCGTACCCCAAAGGTGCTGCCCGGTCGGCGTTTGCCATCCATGTGGGCGCGTCGAGGATGCACCCGACGCGCATTTCTCCGGCGAGATCGACAAGAGCCTGCATCTGACTGGCCAATATCGCCCTGGTACCGGGTTCTTCCAGCAATGGAAACGACGCGAAACCGGGCAACTCAACACCATGATTGAATATCAGGTCGGTGCCAGTGCCAGCATAAACCAGAAAAGTCTTGTCAGCTTCGAATGGGAACTGTCGCACCATTCTGAATCCGCTCCAATAGCCGCTACGTTTTCGAAATAAACCTACATGGTCTCGGGGATCTTGTTAACCTTTGGGTGGCAAAGGCGTGGCTTACTTCGATGCGTTGGTTCTGCTTGGTCGGAGGACCTTCACGGCGCGTGCACCACGTGATTGCTTGTACGCACACTTGCAGCCGATACTCGGTCCGACAATCGACCCATCATGACAGCGTCGGCAAACCCGCCCGGACGACGTGCGTATCTGCGAATTACGCCTTCTTTCTCGAACCCAAACGCCTCATAAAGTTCCAAGGCGTGGGTGTTGTCCGACCAGACCAAAAGACCAGTTCGCTCAAGCTGCAACCAGTTATCACACAAATCCAGCATTGCACCCAGCAGCGCTTTGGCTATTCCGTTGCCTTGGAAATCTTCGCGCACTGCAAGCAGGTCAATTTGGCCCACGTGGTTGTGGCGCTGTACGTTCGGTTCAGTCGACATAAAGCAGATGCCAACAACGCATCCATCAACTTCTGCCACCAGTTTGTAGTCACCTGGTCCCGACTTGATGCGCGCTTCGACATTGGCGTTTGCAACATGTGGCAATCGCATCGTGCCCAGCATCACTGATTCATCAGTTAGAATTCCTTTGATGTCCGAAACGTCTTGGGCTTCTACATGGCGGATATCAATTCCCATAGTTTGTCCTTTCAATCAGATTGTCTGACGCGAACGAGCCACGCTCGCGTCAGTTTCTTTCCGGCGGTCGCAATCAAGCGACGGCAACGGCGTTGTTTGGTTGCTCTACAGCGCGACCCAAGAAGCGCTTGTTGATGGGGCTATGCGGCTTTACTGCCAGCCGCTCGTTTGCCAGGGCCTCAGCCGCATTTCGATTGCCTGAACGCACTGCGGCTTCGGTCAATGTCCAATCGATGATGTCGCGCTGCGCGTGACTGCCACCGAAAGAGTTTGCGATAAACCGCGCACCATGGAGCGCTTCGGTCGCGTCCGCGTAACGACCCTCCCAGAACGCCCGGAACCCTTCGATCAGAGGCAGTCCTGTTGCAGCGGCCCAACGCGATGTCTCATCACCACCAGCGGGTGAATTGCGATACTGATTGAGGATCCGATCAACTTCGTCATCGCGGCCAGAGCCGAGATAGGCCATAGCTGCATGCCAATCATTAAATGGGTACAGTTTGCCGTCAGCGTGGTTGTCCCAACAGGCCGCGACATCTGACCATCGGTCCGAGATGTCGTGATCTTCCAGATGCAAGCGCCACAGCAAAGCCGAAGCATCGACCAGATCCAATGCGACTTCGCTTTTCCCGTCTCTTATGCGCGCATCATACAGGTTGATCGCCTCGTCGGCTTGGCCGAGGTCGAGGTGATACAGCGCCTTGTGCCACCAGTTATGGACCTTGAAGAAGTTGTCGTTACCCGACCAATGAGGCTCCCGAGATGCCATCCAAGCGATGCCTTCTTCAGCACGACCTTGCATTTCCAGAACATGCGCGACGGCATGCTGCGCCCAGCAGTCCAAGCGATCGCGTTCGACTGCTTCGCGACCAAAGGCTTCAGCGCGGGCATAATCTCCGGTCTCTTCCAGTCCAAACGAATACATGCCAAGCAAGATGGAATACCCCGGTTGATCCTCTGACCACTTTGGTAGAACCCGGGCGATCCGATCACGCATGTCGCGCGCATTGGCACGGTAAAAGTCCATCAGGTGACCGGCTTGCAGCCCCAGGATATCATGCGGAAATTCCATGTTATGGCGGTCCAGCCTGACGGCAGCCTCTGTCCAATTGTTTGACAGAAGCGCGTCCAGGGCCGAAACATGAGATCTCTCCAGGTCAGATTTCGCAAGAGGGCGCACCGTCGCCAATATGCTGCGCGCCTCAGTGGCTGCTTCAGGCTCGGTTGCCAACCCGAACAGATAGGCTTTTAGAATATACGGCATGGCGAAATCCGGTGCGGCTTCGATCGCCTGGTCAGCGAGCTCGACGGGATCGCCCCGATATATGTTGAACGCGCGAAACGCGGCGTTGAAGTAATCCTCAGCAACGTCTTTTGCTCCTGAAGTCGGCCGATTTACGGACAATCTTGTTTCTTGATGGGGCATGTCATTCTCCAATCTCTGTTTTGAATGGGCGGATCGCCCGAATGCGATGGCTCTACCGCGCCATCGACTGCGCTGCTTGAAGTCAATTGGGAGATTTTTGGGAGATGATTGGGAATCTATATTTGAGGCTTCGCTTGGGATAAAATGGCAAGACCGAGGGGGCGGATCGAGAATGCGATACGAGTTCGATGCCTTTAGTTTAGACACCGATACCCGCGAGCTTCGTTGTGGTGCGACTGCTGTCGCGCTTGAGCCGCAAGTTTTCGATCTGTTGGTTCTGTTGCTCGAAAACCGCCATCGGGTGGTTTCCAAGGATGAGATTGTCCAACGCGTCTGGTTTGGGCGCGTCGTTTCGGATTGGACGATCCTCGGCCGCGTAAAATCGCTGCGTCAGGCATTGGGCGATGATGGGAGCGCTCAGAAATACATCCGTACATTGCGCGGCCAAGGGTTTCGCTTTGTGGCACCCGCAAAAATGGTATCGATAGAAAGCGCTAAAACTCAGGAAGCGTCGGGAACAAGCGATCAGAAAACAGTCGCGGCGCCACCATGTATTGCGGTGCTGCCGTTTTCGGCGATTGGCGATCCAGAGGTCGGAAGATCATTGGCAGATGCGATCCCGCGCGAATTGATCAGATCGCTCTCCAGTGTGCGTTGGCTACGGGTCATTGCACACGGATCGTCATTCAGGTTTCGTGGACAGACGATTGAATTTCAAGATGTGAAGTCGCTACTCGGTGCACAATACTGCATCTCTGGAATGGTCGAGGCGTTGGCGGGTCGCCTTTATGTAGATGTTGAAATGGCCGATACCCGCACTGGTGAGGTTGTCTGGGCAATTCGTAAAGAGGCCCCGATTGACGAGGTGCAACGTTTGCGAACCGAAATTGCCGGGGCTGTGCTCAATATTTCCGAGTTTGAGCTGCCGGAACATGAGGCGCGGCTTCTAGATGTGGATGACGCAGAAAACCTGGATGCCTGGTCTTCCTTGCATCTTGGAATTCGTCACATGTATCGGTTCAACAAGGCAGATACGGAAATAGCCCGAAAGATGTTCGAACGCGCCGTAACGTTGGAGCCAACATTGGCACGCGCGCATGCTGGGATTTCGTTCACCACATTTCAACGCGTGTTTCTGGGCTACTCGTCAGACCTTGCCGCGGATCGACTGGCTGCCAGGCGTAGCGCCGAAGAAAGTGTGCTTTTGCAACCGCGCGACCCGTTTTCGAATGTTGTCATGGGCAGAAGCCTTTGGCTGACAGGAGATACAGAGGCGAGTAAACCGTGGTTTGACCGGGCGGTCCTTGAAAGCCCGAATTACGCATTTGGCCGTTACGCTTCCAGTTGGGCAAAGGTTTTCACATCGGATTACGCTGGCGGAAACGAAATGACTGATCTTGCCATTGCTCTTAGCCCGCTTGACCCGCTGCGTGGCGGCATGCTCTGCAACAAGATGTGGATCGCACTTGCCGCAAAGGACTATGATGCTGCCGTTCAGTGGGCGCAACGAACCGCGCTGACGCCTGGTGCGCACGCGGGCCACGCGATGTTTGCGGCGATGACAAACCGTTTGGTCGGCAATGACGAAGGAGTGTCGCAGTGGCTAAAAGAAACGAAACGCAGAAACCCGGGGTTCAGCAAATCAAAAGCAATGGCTCTCGTTCCGAGGAGTCACACTGAATTTCGAGCCCTTACGGAAGAGGCTTCAGTTGCGCTTGGTCTTCTTGATTAGGGATTGCCGCGCCTTGTACAAATAGCATCGAACCCGAGTTTCTGATGTTGATACATGCAGCACCGTTCTCGAACGCCATTGAACTCGGTTTGCCATCGCTGCGGGTGGGTTTACAAACCGGACTTTGGCCAAAAGTGTTATGTGCCCTTAAGCGCCATCGCAAGTGCAATCACAGATTGTAGCGCGAGCCGCAACGCCAATTCGCAGGTAGGATCAATCGCCAGTGCAAACGCTTGGCGGCTGGACAACGTTGTTTTGCCATGAACAGGAAATCGGCCGTTTAATGGGAGGTCTGCGTCGTTTCGCGCACCATCCGCTCTTTCTCTGTCAGTCGATCATTCAGACCAAACGGGTGCGACCAATCCAGCGCAACCGGCATGGCGCGAGCGACTAACGGGCTGTTGGCTGAGTTTGGCATTGCGGTTCTCCCTTGCTGGCGTCGTTCAAATCAAGATCTATAAGCATGAAAAATTCAAGTTTGAAATTTTATGCTTGAAATAAAATAGGAGATGGAGAAAGCTACGTTCTGAGAGAAGAAGGCTACGAAGATGCGAATTGCGTGCTTAGGTGGTGGACCTGCGGGCCTCTACTTTGCAATTTCAATGAAGCTGCGTGATCCGAGTTATGAGATCACTGTGTTCGAGCGCAACAAAGCCGATGACACTTTCGGTTGGGGCGTCGTTCTTTCGGATGAAACTCTCGACAACCTCGCTGAAAATGACGCCAAAAGCGCCGCAGCCATCCGCGCGAATTTTGCCTATTGGGACGATGTAGCCCTGCGTTATAAGGGCGAGCATCTGATTTCATCAGGCCACGGGTTTTGCGGCATAGGGCGCAAAAAGCTGCTGCTTCTGTTGCAGGACCGGGCGCGCGAACTGGGTGTCGATTTGAAGTTCGAGGCCGAGGTTGAATGTGTCGAAACCTACGCCAAGGACTACGACCTTGTCGTTGCCTGCGACGGGTTGAATTCAAAGACTCGGGCACATTTTGCGGACACATTCAAACCAGAGATTGACGTGCGCCACTGCCAGTTTGTCTGGCTTGGCACCCATCAAAGGTTCGATGATGCCTTCACCTTCATTTTTGAAGAAACTGACAAGGGCTGGGTTTGGGCGCACGCCTATCAGTTCGACGAAGACACCGCGACGTTTATTGTGGAATGCACGCAAGAGACGTTCGACGCCCATGGGTTTGCCGATCTGAGTCAGCAGGAAAGCATCGCGATCTGTGAGGAGATCTTCAAAGATCACCTGGGTGGGCACCCGTTGATGACCAATGCAAATCACATCCGCGGCTCGGCATGGCTGCGCTTCCCCCGGGTGATGTGCGAACGGTGGCACAAGGACAATGTCGTGCTGTTGGGCGATGCGGCAGCCACGGCGCATTTTTCGATCGGGTCTGGCACCAAGCTAGCGCTGGAATCGGCGATTGCACTTGCAGATTTGTTGCAGGCCGAGCGCGATATGGAGACCGCCTTTGCGCGGTACGAAGAAGACCGGCGGCTGGAGGTGTTACGTCTGCAATCTGCCGCGCGCAATTCGATGGAATGGTTCGAGATGGTAGAGCGGTACTTTGTGCTCGACCCCGTGCAACTGAACTATTCCATGCTGACCCGGTCGCAGCGGATCAGCCACGAGAACCTGCGCGAACGCGACAAGGATTGGCTGGAAAGTGCCGAGCGCTGGTTCATGCACCAATCTGGTGTTTCCGGTGACGCACCTGTGCGTACGCCGATGTTTGCGCCGCTCAAATTGCGAGATTTGTCTCTGAAGTCGCGCGTAGTTGTCTCGCCGATGGCGCAATACAAGGCTGTTGATGGCTGCCCAACAGATTGGCATCTGGTGCATTATGGCGAGCGCGCGAAGGGTGGTGCGGGTTTGGTATTCACCGAAATGACCTGCGTCTCGGCAGAGGGCCGGATCACACCGGGCTGTCCAGGGCTTTATGCGCCCGATCATGAGGTCGCGTGGGCGCGGTTGACGGCCTTCGTCCATGCCGAGACGGACGCCAAAATTTGCTGTCAGATAGGGCATTCCGGTCGCAAGGGCTCGACCCAGTTGGGCTGGGAACAGATGGATGCGCCATTGCCCGCAGGCAATTGGGATATCGTCAGCGCCTCCGCTATCCCATGGTCCAAAGACAACGCCACTCCGCGCGAAATCACGCGTGACGAAATGCACGAAATCACAGCCCAGTTCGTTGCATCGGCAGAAATGGCCGAACGCGCAGGGTTCGACATGATCGAACTGCACGCGGCTCACGGCTATCTGCTTTCGTCCTTCATTTCGCCGGTGTCGAACGTCCGGACTGACGATTTCGGCGGCACACTTGAAAACCGTCTGCGGTGGCCGCTTGAAGTCTTCCGCGCAATGCGCGCGGTCTGGCCCGAGCGCAAACCAATGTCGGTGCGCATTTCGGCGAACGACTGGTTGGGTCCGCAGGGTGTGACGCCAGAAGAGGCTGTTGCAATCGCTCAGGCGTTTGCAGGGGCCGGTTCTGATTTGATTGATGTCTCGGCTGGACAGACAAGCATTGACGCCAAGCCTGTCTATGGCCGCATGTTCCAGACCCCCTTCAGCGATCGCATCCGCAATGAGACAGGCCTGAAAACCATGGCGGTCGGCAATATCTACGAGGCGGATCACGCCAACTCGATCTTGTTGGCTGGTCGGGCTGATCTGGTGGCTGTCGGACGCCCGCATTTGGCTGACCCGTATTGGACACTGCGTGAAGGCGTCAAAATCGGCGACCGCGCAGCACCTGACTGGCCGCTTCCTTACCTCGCGGGACGTGACCAGGTCTGGCGACTTGCCGACCGAGACGCTGAGGTTACAAAGGCATGAGGCGGGTTCTGGTGACAGGCGGCGGTACCGGGATTGGCAAGGCTATTGCTCATGCATTTGCCGATGCGGGAGACGCTGTCACGATCACCGGACGCCGGGCATCCGTTCTCGAGGCCGCCGCGCAGGGGCGCAACATGGCTCATGTCGAAGCCGACGTCACGAACGAGGCGCAAGTGAATGCGCTTTTTGAAAAGCCCTTTCAGGTGGTCATCGCGAACGCCGGTGGTGGCGCTGCGGTGAAAATCCGAGAAACCTCGCTTGAAGACTGGAACACCACACTGGCCGTTAATCTGACGGGCACGTTCCTGACATTCCGCGCAGCCTTGCGAGACATGTCCGCGGGCGGGTGTTTGATTGCCATTGCCTCGACCGCATCATTGAAGGGCAATCCATCAGTCCCCGCCTACACCGCAGCAAAACACGGAGTGTTGGGTTTGGTCCGCGCGGTTGCGCTTGATGCGGCCAAAGACGGGATAACCTGCAATGCGATCTGTCCCGGCTTCACAGACACCGATCTAGCAGAGACCGCGATCACAGGGTTGATGTCCCGGTTCGAAGTGGACCGCGAAAAGGCCACAAAAATGGTGACCTCTGCAAACCCTCAAGGACGTCTTGTGACCCCGGCAGAGGTGGCGGAAACAGCTCTATTTCTTGCATCCGATGGAGCGAAGTCCATCAACGGCCATGCGCTTGCGATGTCGGGAGGTGAAATATGAAGGCAAAATCAAAAACCATCCCAGAACCAATCTCAAAAACGCGGCTGCGGCTTTGGCTTCGGCTATTGAAACTATCAGCCGGGATTGAGGCAGAGTTGCGCCGGCGATTACGCGACGGACACGACACGACCCTGCCTCGTTTCGACGTGCTTGCGGCGCTGTCGCGCCATCCAGATGGGCTGAAGATGAGCGATCTGTCCGGGTATCTGAAAGTGTCCAACGGCAATGTGACCGGCATTGTCGACCGCCTGACCGAAGAAGGATTGGCGCTGCGCGTCGCGATCCCCGGAGATCGTCGAGCGCAATTGGCGCGGCTGACCCCAAAAGGGAAGCAGGCCTTTGACACTTTGGCTGAGCACCATGAGGCTTGGGTCGACGAATTGCTTGGCGGGCTGTCGCTGGACGAAGCAGAGACACTGTCTCGGCTTTTGGAAAAGGCACGAACAGAGGATGACGCGGCGTGACCCTGAGCGAGACAAAACACTTCCGTTGCGACATCGAAAATGGCATTGCGCGCATCGCTCATGACCGACCCGAACGCAAGAATCCTTTCACCTTCGACAGCTATGCTGAGATGCGCGACTGGTTCCGCGCGCTGGTCTATTCTGACGATGTGCATGCAGTCGTGATCCTGCCAAACGGCGGCAACTTTTCATCCGGCGGCGATGTGCACGACATCATTGGTCCGCTCACCAAGATGTCGATGAAAGAACTTTTGGCCTTCACGCGTATGACGGGCGATCTGGTCAAAGCAATGATTCATTGCGGAAAGCCTGTGATCGCGGCCGTGGACGGGGTCTGCGCTGGGGCCGGGGCGATCATGGCTATGTCATCGGACATGCGCATTGCAGGTCCGGACGCGAAAGTAGCGTTTCTGTTCAATCGCGTGGGTCTTGCGGGCTGCGATATGGGGGCCTGCGCGATGCTGCCCCGGATCATTGGTCAGGGTCGCGCGGCTGAGTTGCTTTATACGGGTCGTACCCTTCGTGCCGAAGAAGGCGAACGCTGGGGTTTCTTCAACTCTATCAGTTCAGCGGATGCATTAGAGACTGACGCTCTGGCGTTGGCAGGGCGGATCGCTTCTGGCCCGACCTTTGCCAATGGTATGACCAAAACCATGTTGGCTCAGGAATGGAACATGAGCCTTGATCAGGCCATCGAAGCCGAGGCACAGGCGCAGGCTATCTGTATGCAAGGCAACGATTTCCGACGCGCTTACAACGCCTTTGTCGCCAAAGAAAAACCGGTGTTCGAGGGGGATTGATGGCGGATCAGAGCTTTCTCCATTGGCCCTTTTTCGAAGACGGCCACCGCGATTGGGCCCGCCATGTCGAGGACGTGGCCGGCGCGCTGGTCGTTGACCATACAGACACCGATGCCGCCTGCCGTCAGTTGGTGGCAGCGCTTGGCGAAGCTGGTGTGCTTGGCCCGACAAGTAGCGAGGATGGTGCTTTCGATGTCCGCAAGCTTTGTCTTGCGCGTGAAATTCTGGCCCGTCACGACGGGCTTGCGGATTTCGCCTTCGCGATGCAGGGCCTCGGCACCGGCGCGATCACCCTGTTTGGAACCGAGGCTCAAAAGGCGGCGTGGTTGCCTAAAACCCGCGCCGGGCAGGCGATCTCGGCCTTTGCCTTGACGGAACCGGGTTCTGGCTCGGATGTGGCTGCCAATACGATGACGGCCACGCGCGACGGGGGTGACTTTGTTCTGAACGGGGAAAAGACTTGGATATCGAATGGGGGGATTGCCGATGTCTATTCGCTGTTCGCCCGCACCAGCGAGGCACCGCGTGCCAAGGGGATGTCGGCCTTTATCGTTACCCCCGATCTGACCGGATTTGAGGTGGTTGAGCGTCTGGAGTCGATCGCCCCACACCCGCTGGCCACGCTGCGCTTCACCGATTGCCGCGTACCAGCGAGCGCGATGATCGGCGCGCCGGGGCAGGGGTTCAAGATTGCGATGTCCGTGATAGACGTTTTTCGGGCGACCGTAGCTGCGGCGGCATTGGGTTTTGCCCGCCGAGCGCTTGATGAAGCCCTTGGTCGTGTCACCTCGCGGCACGTCCAGGGATCTCCATTATTCGATTTACAGATGGTTCAAGGTCATATCGCGGATATGGCCGTGGATATTGATGCGGCAGCGCTATTGATCTATCGCGCCGCCTGGACCCGTGATGCGGGCGCGCCAAGGATCACGCGCGAGGCCGCTATGGCCAAGCTTTTTGCCACGGATCAGGCGCAACAGGTTATCGACAAGGCAGTGCAGCTCTTTGGCGGCGACGGTGTGCGTAGAGGGACGCCGGTCGAAACGCTGTACCGCGAAATTCGGGCGCTTCGAATTTATGAAGGTGCAAGCGATGTTCAGAAGGTGATCATCGCGCGCGAGACTTTGAGTGCAGCGAGAGGAGGTGCGTGATGTTTGGACCCTCTGCGCATATCGACACTTTCACGCGCGACAATCTACCTCCGGCGGATCAATGGCCGGAGTTCAATCTTGACGGGTTTTCCTATCCAGAGAGGCTGAATGCAGCCGTCGAGTTGACCGATGCTATGGTTGCCAGAGGCTTTGGCGATCACACTGCCCTGATCGGAAACGGTCGCCAGCGCACGTACAAAGAACTGACCGACTGGACCAACCGACTGGCCCATGTGCTGGTTGAGGATTTGGGTGTGGAACCGGGTAACCGTGTGCTCATCCGGTCGGCCAACAACCCGGCAATGGTGGCTTGTTGGCTGGCCGCGACGAAGGCGGGTGCGGTGGTGGTAAACACCATGCCCATGCTGCGCGCTGGTGAGTTGCAGAAATATGTCGAACTGGCCGAAATCACCTACGCATTGTGCGACACACGCCTCATGGACGAGATGGAGCTTTGTGCAGGTGCGTGCCTCAGCCTGCGCGTGATGGGGTTTGACGGTACTTCAAACCACGACGCAGAGCTGGATCGGTTGGCGCTGGAGAAGTCTGTACACTTCGACGCCGTGCGAACCGGTCGCGACGATGTGGCCCTATTGGGGTTCACCTCCGGTTCCACCGGTACACCTAAGGCGACCATGCATTTCCACCGGGATTTGCTGATCATCGCAGATGGCTATGCCAAAGAAGTCCTAGGCGTGGTTCCGGATGATGTATTTGTCGGTTCACCGCCCCTTGCCTTCACTTTTGGGCTCGGAGGTCTGGCGATATTTCCGCTGCGTTTCGGTGCGACGGCAACCCTTCTGGAACAAGCGACCCCGCCCAATATGATCGAGATCATCCAGAAATATAAAGCGACCGTTTCGTTCACAGCGCCCACAGCGTATCGTGTCATGTTGCGCGCTATGGATGAAGGCGCGGATTTGTCGTCACTGCGCGCTGCGGTATCAGCGGGCGAAACTCTGCCCGCCCCGGTCTATGATGAGTGGATTGCGAAGACCGGCAAGCCAATGCTTGACGGAATTGGCGCCACCGAGATGTTGCACATCTTCATCTCCAACCGTTTCGACGATCACCGCCCGGGATGCACAGGCAAACCGGTTTCAGGGTACGAAGCCAAAGTCGTGGACGCAGTAGGCAATCCAGTGCCAGATGGCGAAGTGGGCCGCCTGGCAGTCCGTGGCCCAACCGGTTGCCGCTACCTGCGTGGGGACCGGCAAGGCGCTTATGTCAAGGACGGTTGGAACATCACCGGCGACAGCTTTTCGCGGGACGAAAACGGCTATTTCCACTTTGCCGCGCGCAACGACGACATGATCGTATCCTCGGGCTACAACATCGCGGGTCCCGAGGTCGAGGCGGCCCTTTTGTCCCATCAGGCCGTATCTGAATGCGCTGTCATCGGTGTGCCCGACACCGATCGCGGACACATTGTCGAAGCGCATGTTGTCTTGGTGGATGGCTTTTCACCAGGAGAAGAGATCACGCAGATTTTGCAAGAACATGTGAAGGCGACTATCGCCCCTTTTAAATATCCAAGATCTTTAGTTTTCTGTGCAGCGTTGCCGAAAACCGCGACTGGGAAGATTCAGCGTTTTAAACTGAAGGGATAAGAAGGAGTTCAAGATGGCCTGCCTATTCGTTCAAATCCGTTGCAAACCCGGCAAGACCTACGCCGTCGCAGATGCGATCTTGTTGAAGGAAGTTCACTCCGAAATGTACTCAACCAGTGGCGATTTTGACCTTCTTCTGAAAATCTACGTCCCTGAAGGACAAGATATCGGGCGTTTCATCAACGATAACATCAGCCCCATAGAGGGCATCGAACGTACACTCACAACACTAACATTTTCGGCATTCTGAACCAAAACAGGAAGGAAAAAGATATGAAAAAGGTACTAGTTGCTGCGCTGGCAGCGACAGCTCTTGCGGGACCTGTCGTGGCCGACACCAAGATTGGCATGATAACAACGCTTTCGGGCGGGGGGGCCGGGCTGGGCATCGACGTACGCGATGGCTTTATGCTGGCAATTTCACAATCGGGCCGTGACGACGTGGAAGTCGTGATCGAAGATGACCAGCGCAAGCCCGACATCGCAGTGCAATTGTCGGACAAGATGATCCAATCAGAGAAGGTCGATATCATGACCGGCATCATCTGGTCCAACCTCGCGATGGCCGTGGTGCCGGCTGCGACGGCACAGGGGGTGTTCTATCTTTCACCGAACGCCGGACCATCGGCTTTGGCGGGACAGGGCTGCCATCCGAATTACTTCAACGTGGCGTGGCAAAACGACAACCTGCATGAGGCCGCTGGGGCCTATGCCAACAGTGCGGGCTATGGCAAAAGCTTTATCCTCGCGCCGAATTATCCGGCGGGTAAAGACGCGCTCACGGGCTATAAACGGTTCTTTGAAGGCGAGTTGGCGGGCGAACTTTATACCGAGCTTGGTCAAACTGACTATGCGGCCGAGATCGCGCAGATCCGTGCCTCGGGGGCCGATAGTGTGTTCTTCTTCCTGCCCGGTGGCATGGGGATCTCTTTTCTCAAGCAATACGCCGACAGCGGCGTGGACCTACCGGTTGTGGGGCCAGCCTTCAGCTTTGACCAAGGCATTCTGCAGGCCGTCGGCGGCGCGGCTTTGGGGGTCGTGAACACCTCGCAGTGGAACAAGGATCTCGACAACGCGACCAACGCGGCTTTTGTCGAGAGTTTTCAGGCAGAGTATGGCCGTCTTCCGTCGCTCTATGCCAGCCAGGGGTTTGATACAGCCAACCTGATCCTGTCGGCGCTGGACGTGGCCAGCCCCGATGACGCGGATGCTTTCCGCGAGGCCCTGCGCGCGGCCGATTTCGACAGCACCCGTGGCGACTTTGTCTTCGGTCCAAACCATCACCCGATACAGACCATCTATGCCCGCGAAGTTGTGCAGGAAGGAGATGTCTTTACCAACAAGCTGTTGGGCGCCGCGCTGGAGAACCACGCAGACGCCTATGCTGGCGACTGCAAGATGTAGTCAGGCAAGGCCCCGGGGCTGACCCGGGGCAACCGCTTTCCACTGACCAAGGGTCCCGGATCAAGTCCGGGACGGAAATCGTATCATGTCCGCCATCCTGATTATCGAACAGATCCTGAACGGCCTGCAGTTCGGCATTATGCTGTTCTTGATGGCAGCCGGGTTGACCCTGATCTTTGGGGTCATGGGGCTGATCAATCTGGCCCATGGGTCGCTTTACATGGTCGGTGCCTTTGCGGCAGCCGCGGTGGCCGGCGCCACGGGATCTTTCTTGTTGGCATTGGTGGCAGCACTTGCCGCTGCAGCGTTGGCGGGCGCCATTGTCGAGATAGTCGTGATCCGAAGGCTCTATAAGGCGCCGCACCTGGATCAGGTTCTTGCCACCTTCGCCTTGATTTTGATTTTCTCAGAGGGAACCAGATGGATCTTTGGCTCGTTCCCCCTGTTCCTTGACGTGCCAAGTTATCTGTCCGGGCCAACTCTTTTGCCGGGAGGCATCCAATACCCGCTGTACCGTCTCGTGTTAATTGGTGTCGGTTTATCGGTCGCGATTGGCCTTTGGTGGCTAACGGCGCGGACACGGATCGGCATTCAAATCCGCGCAGGCGAAAATGACCGTGAAATGATCGCCGCCCTCGGTGTCGATATCTCGAAGTTGTACACAATCGTCTTTGCTCTGGGTGCTGCTCTTGCGGGGCTCGCGGGCGCGCTTGTGGGGGCAATTCAATCTGTACAAGTCGGCATGGGGGAACCGGTGTTGATCCTGGCGTTTGTCGTGATCGTGATCGGTGGGATCGGATCGATCAAGGGCGCCTTTATTGGTGCGATCCTTGTGGGTTTGACCGACACTCTTGGCGGTATATTCCTGCCACAGTTGTTCAAACTCTTCATGGAGACCGGTGCGGCCACACAGACTGGGTCGGCCCTAGCATCCATGGCAGTCTATGTATTGATGAGCCTCGTGTTGATTTGGCGACCGACCGGCCTTTTCGGAGCTCGAGCATGATCCGGGAAAGCTATATCAACTGGATCGTTCTTGCGGGTTTTCTTGTGGTACCGCTTTGGGCGCTGAGCGCGGACGAGCCCTTTACCATTACGTTGGCCACCCGCGCTGTGTTGTTGGCGCTCGCTGCCGTTGGTCTTAACATTGCTCTTGGGATCGGTGGATTGGTCAGCCTTGGCCATGCGGCCTTTTTCGGGCTTGGCGGCTATGCAATGGGCATTCTGGCCCATCACGCCCAGACCTTTACCCCGCTTGAGCTGGGGATGTTCACCATCGCCGGGACCAAGTCCATGCCGATCATATGGCTGACGGCAATCATCGTTTCGGCCCTGGCTGCCTTTGTCATCGGCCTTCTCTCGCTGCGCACGACGGGTGTCTACTTCATCATGATCACGCTGGCCTTCGGCCAGATGTTCTTCTTCTTCTCCATCTCGTGGAGTGCGTACGGCGGCGAGGACGGTTTGTCGATCTACGTGCGAAATGGCTTCCCCGGCCTGAACACCCTGGTCCCTATCCAGTTCTTTGGGTTGTGCTTTGCGGCCCTTTGCGCGGCGCTCTTTGTCCACTGGAAGCTACGCAAGTCACCCTTTGGTCTGGCGCTTAACGCGGCGCGCCAAAGTCCAGCGCGAGTCGAGACGGTGGGGCTCAATCCGGTTCGATTGAAGCTTCTGGCCTTCGTGATCTCGGGGGCGATTACGGGGCTGGCGGGCGCGCTGTTTGCTGATCTCAACCGTTTTGTCAGTCCCACGATGTTTTCGTGGCAGCTGTCCGGCGAGTTGATCGTTCTGATCATCATCGGCGGCGTAGGACGACTGATGGGTCCTGTCATCGGAGCAGCGCTGTTTGTAACACTTGAGCACTTCCTTGGCGCCTTCACCGATTTTTGGCACATCTGGCTTGGGGTGATCCTGCTTCTGATCGTGCTCTTTGCGCGGGGCGGAGTGGTCGGCATTCTGACCGGAAAGGCGGGGCCGCATGTCTGAAGCTGTCCTCGAAACCCGCAATCTGCACAAGAGCTTTGGCGCGCTGAAGGCCACGGATGATGTTTCTATTGATCTACGCCCTGGTGAAATCCACGCCATCATCGGCCCCAACGGTGCGGGCAAATCGACGCTGATCGCGCAGATCTCCGGTGGGCTGCAACCTGATGCGGGGTCTGTTCACCTGTCGGGCCGCGATGTCTCGGGGTTGAGCACAGCTGCCCGCGCGCAGGCAGGGCTGGGCCGTACCTTCCAGATCTCCGCGCTGGCGATGGAGGATACGGTTCTGGAAAACGCGCTCTTGGGGGCGCTTGGCCAGTCGGGCCGTCCCTGGCAGTTCTGGCGATCGGCTGCGCGGCACACCGACCTTCTGGACCGCGCGTTGGCGGCCCTCGACCGGGTGGGCTTGTCAGACGCCGCTGAACAGGTCACCGCCAACCTCAGCCACGGGCAACGCCGCCAGTTGGAAGTCGCCGTGGCGCTCACGCTGGGCCCCAAAGCCTTTGTTATGGACGAACCAATGGCGGGGCTTGGCACCGAAGGCTCCAAGACCATGACCACATTCCTGGATGGGCTGCGCGAGGAGGCTCCAATCCTGCTCGTTGAACACGACATGGATGCGGTTTTTGCACTGGCCGACCGGATCTCGGTGCTGGTCTACGGGCGCGTGATCGCCACCGGCACGGTCGACGAAATCCGCGCCTCGAAAGAGGTACAAGAGGCCTATCTGGGAGAAGAGGCATGAGCTTGCTGCGCGTTCATGATCTCAAAGCTGCCTATGGCTCGGTCCCCGCTTTGTTCGGTGTGGATCTGGAATTGGCCGCAGGCGAGGTGTTGGCCCTGATGGGCCGCAACGGCATGGGAAAGTCCACGACGGTCAAGGCGATTTGCCGGATGATTCCGTCGCAGGGCGGTTTGCAGTTTGCCGGGCACGATCTGCACGCGTTGCCAAGCTACAAGGTCGCTCGTTTGGGGATCGGCCTGGTCCCCGAGGGCCGACGCTGTTTCAAAGACCTGACGGTTCAGGAAAACCTTGTTGCCGCCGCCCGCTCTGGTCCTTGGGATTTGAAGGGTGTGGATGACCTTTTCCCACGCTTAGGCGAACGGCGCCACCAACGGGCTGCGTCGCTTTCGGGTGGCGAACAACAGATGCTGGCCATCGGTCGCGCGCTGATGACCAACCCGCAGCTTTTGATCCTTGACGAAGCCACAGAAGGCCTGGCCCCTATCGTACGCCAGGAAATCTGGGCCGCGATCAACCGGATCAAGACAGAGACGGGCATGGCCATCCTATTGATCGATAAATCGCTCAGGGAACTCTCGGCCGTATCGGACCGCGCGACGATCCTTGCCCGCGGGCATACCGTTTGGACGGGGAAGATGACCGAGCTGACACCGGAAATCACTCATGAGTACGTGGGGGTGTGATGGCATTCGAAATGCATCAAAAGGTCCTTTTCAAACATTGTGACCCTGCGGGTATCGTTTTCTTTCCACGGTACTTTGAAATGATGAACGACTGCGTCGAGGCGTTCTTCGACGAGGTCTTGGACCACCCATTTGAGGCGCTGCACAAAACTGGTGCGGTCCCGACGGCGCAGATCGAAACACGTTTCGCGGCACCAAGCCGCCATGGCGATCACCTGACGCTGCGTTTACGCATTGTCCACCTGGGGCGCACATCGGCGCGCTACAAAATGACCGGACATGCGGGCGAGGCACTGCGATTTGAGACCACCGGAACGCTGGTCAATGTCGACGCACATGGGCGTCCAGACAAGTGGCCGCCGCACGTCGCAAAGAAACTCGAACAAGAAAAAGAGAAGCTTGATGCCACATAAAGTCGTTCAACCAGAAGGTTGGTTGCCCGCCTTGGGGTACGCAAACGGTGTGTTGACCAAGGACGGCACCTTGCACATTGGCGGTCAGATCGGATGGGATGCCGAAAAGAGATTTGTCGGAGATGGCTTCATCGATCAGATGCGTCAGGCCCTTTTGAACATCCGTACCATTGTAGAGACGGCAGGAGGGTCTGTTGAGGACGTGACGCGTCTGACGTGGTTTGTGACTGACAAATCAGAATACCTCGAAGCGCAAAAAGAGGTCGGGCAAGCCTATCGCGAGGTGTTTGGAAAGCACTTCCCGGCGATGTCGATGGTGGTCGTAGCGGGTTTGGTCGAGGATCGTGCGAAAGTCGAAATCGAGGCGACGGCGCATCTGGAATAACACTTCGGCCCGCGTGGCGCAGTTGGCAGCGCCTTACAAGGACTATCGAACCGAATTCAAGAGCTGTTTCCCGAGCTGCATTTTCAATTCAGGTGAGGCTTGAGAAGGTTTCAAGCTTCGCTTGTTCATCTTTGGATCCGACGCTTGCGCGACAGCTCCTACGGTCTAACGCATTAGAATCGATGTCGGTAAGCTGCACAGTGCCTGCGTCCGCAGCGCCCAGAATGTCTTGCAGCGTGGGTGCGGGTTGTAGATCCGGATAGTGCTCTACACCCGCAGACGTTGGGAAGGTTCGATCCCTGCTTTTGTTGTTTTTGGCTGCTACCGCGAGGAGGGCGGTGCTGCCATTTGTGTGGCGAACTGCGATGTCCGCTTTGTCGCACGCTACAGAAATCCAACAGCATTGAACAAGAGCAAGTCCGGCGAATGTCAGCGATACGGGGTGCGACTGCAGCAACGACCAACCATGAGAAAGGTAGCTCTGGGCCGACCGCTCTTGATAGCTGGTTGGTCGCACTAAAAACGTTCGACTTGCCAAAGATCGTATGCTCTAAAGGCCCTCAGTTTTGCGAACGTCCAAAGTTGGTCAATCTGTCTCTGACGACCGCGCCCACAAATTGATATCTTCTTCCGAACTGATTTCATCGATCTTTTGCAACTCGTCGGCGCTGAAGTCGAGATTATCAACGACGCCCGCGCAATCTACGATCTGTTCCGGCCGGGACGCGCCGATAAGTGCGGTGGTCACGCGCCCACCTCTGAGCACCCAAGCCAGAGCCATTTGCGCCAGAGTCTGACCACGTGCTTCGGCCATGTCGTTCAGAGCACGGACACTTGCCAGGGACCGCTCGTTGATCATGCCATCGAGCAACGACTTTCCTTGCGTGGCACGGCTACCATCCGGAATATGGCGCAGATATTTTGACGTCAGAATGCCTTGTGCCAGTGGCGTGAATGCAATCGATCCTACCCCAAGATCGTCCAGGGTATCGAGCAAACCGTCCCGCTCCACCCAACGGTTGAGCAAATTGTAAGAAGGCTGGTGAATCAGACAAGGTGTCCCAAGGTCGTTGAGAATCTTCACCGCCTCGCGTGTGCGTTGGGAGTTGTAGCTCGAAATACCCGCGTAGAGCGCGCGGCCCGACCGCACGATATGATCCAAGGCGCCCATCGTCTCTTCGAGCGGGGTGTCGGGGTCGAAACGGTGGGAATAAAAGATGTCGACGTAATCAAGCCCCATTCGCGCGAGTGATTGATCACATGACGCAATGAGGTATTTGCGCGACCCCCATTCGCCGTAGGGTCCTGGCCACATGTCGTAGCCGGCCTTCGAGGAAATAATCAGCTCATCCCTGTAACCCGCGAAATCCGTTTTGAGGATCTCGCCAAATGCCTCTTCCGCTGAACCGGGTGGCGGACCGTAATTGTTCGCCAGATCAAAGTGAGTGATCCCATGATCAAACGCGGTCCGACACATGGCGCGCTTGTTTTCGTGCGTCGAATCCGCACCGAAATTATGCCACAGGCCCAAGCTGACAACAGGAAGCTTCACACCCGACCGCCCGCATCGCCGATAGATCATCCGCTCATAGCGGTCCGACTCTGGAGTGTAAGGAATGGGTTTTGGCTTTGGCGGTCGTTGAGCTTTGGTCATGCGCACATAATCAATGGATTGTTGGCACTGTCAAACGGATCACCTGCGACAAGACCAACGCAAATTTGTTCGAGCAGCCGTCGCCGATTTCTTTGGGCGTTAATTAGCGAATTATCTTAATGTTTGCGAAAAGGAACGAGGATGCGTTCGCTGGGACTTATGATCTTGCTGCCGCGTTCGCCGTTCCGTCTCTCACGAGCAGATATTAAACTCAGCGGGCCGAACGTGTGTTCTCAACCGTGCTTAGCTCAAGGAGGACGTGCCACTAATCGTCTCTGGTTGCCCCGCCAGTCGCTTTGATCCTTCCAGTCAGCACACTTGCCCTGTTGGTTGTCGCTTCCTCGGAAGTCTGGATTGGTCCAAAAGTCTGCACGTCATCGACCTCCAAAGTGAACGCAGCATTCATGAGGACGGGACCATCAACAACCAGCATTTCCTTCTGCGTCGGGTCGATCCTGATTTGACCTGTTACAACGATGGGCTCGTAGACTGTCGAGGGCGCCCAGGAATCGCTGAGGCGCAAACGCACCATCTGGTTTGGTGGCGGAGGTGGCACGTGGCTGCACATTCCACGTTCAGGCACGATATATGCCATTTGGGAACCATCTTCGTCACGGGGGGCCGGGATCACGAATCCCCCCAATGAAATGGTCACGCCATCGATGTCGACGTTGGCGGCCGTGCCCGCCTTCTGACGTCTTTCCATCACAACCCAGCGTTGGGAAATCAGCCAGTCCGCATCAACGCCTTCCTCAGCAAGGGTTGCTTCAGTCGCCTCGATATCCACTTGAATCTGGCCCAGCTGTTCTGGCGTCGCACCGCCTTTCTCTAGCTGCGCACGCTGCCGAACCAGATTACGTAGTTCGCTAAGCTGTTTGCCCGTCAATTCGACGAATGGATCTTCGTAGTTTTGAGCAGTTTCATCGATCAAGTCTGCCCATTCGATACGTTTAACTTCCGAATGAGCCGGCAATGCCAATAAGCACGCGGCGACAACTGCAAATGAAAAACGCATTGTCATATGCTCCTCAATTATAGGCAGGACTGGACAACAGGCCACTTACTCCGACGGGTCATCACTCAGTTCCTTAGGCTCGAAATGACGGTGACTTTTGCTCCTGGGCGGAGCAGCAAATCGGGGTTCGGGAACTCGGCCCAAATATCCATGAGCTGCGTTTTGGGATTAACCGTGAATGCCCCACCAAAGTAATGTCCCTCATAGGGGTACAATTGTCCGTCTGGCATCTGCAAAGACAGGCTGAGCCCCTCAAACGCCTCGGCATCTGATTCAAATATCTGACGCCGTTTGATGAATTCCTCGTAGGGCACTTTGACGACCACGTAGACCGGGTCGATGTCTGACAGGATCGCCAGCGTTTCGTCCCCCCGTCGTTCTGTGCTCAGATACTGGTACTGCTTGACATGCGGTTGGCTGATAATCCCCGAAAAAGGCGCATGTAACTCGGTGAAGCTATAGGCGAGCTGTGCGCCTTCATAAGCGAGGCCGGCCCTTTCCGCTGCGATTTCAGCAAGATCGCGGTTCACCTGAGCAAGTTGCAACTCTGCTTCCGGTATCAGGTCTTTCAGATAAAGCTCCGTTTTCCGTCCCAATTCCGCATCCGCGAGCATGCGTTGGGCTTTCGCATCCTTCAGAGCTGTTTCGCTGAGCCGCATTTCGATGAAGGGACCCTTTTTGCCAAACTCGAACAGTAGATCGCCCTCATGAACGTATTGACCTGCATGAAACGCTATTCGGGTGACCACGTTGTCCACCAAGGGCGACAGTTCTGCTTCGCGACTGGGCTGCACATAGCCCTCAAAATGTATTGTTTGCGGGACGTCTGCTGCACCGTTTTCCTGCGCGTATGCAACGCCTGCTGACGAAAGAGTAGCAAGCGCAAAAAGAACAAGAAGGGCCTTCATCATCGTAGCGCCTCGGATCCGGGTTTTGAACTTGGGCCGGGGTTCACAAAATGATCGCCCCGGCCAGCATCAGGACAAACGAGGTAGTTCTTGCCCTGAAACATCGTACTTTCGTCTAGTTGAGAAGATCACCGACGATGCCGACCGCATCGACCACGGTAGACAGGTCATTCGTAACTTCGAGCACTTCGTCATCGACCAGAATGTAGCGGTTTCCTTTGCCCGGCTCCCCCAGCTTCCATTTGGAAAGGTCCCCAATATCTTCGAACTCCAGGTCAGATGGGAGCTTGGCACCGCGTGTGTAGCGCTTGATCTGTCCAGGTGGCACAGCCTTTGGGCCTTTTCCGGGTTTGTCTTCTATCTGAATGCTGACATCACCGTTCTTGCCCCCCTTGTTCGGCTTTTTACCCTTGTTGTCTTTGGCATAGGCATCGCTGCCTCCAAGGATGAAAAGCACAGCTGCTAAGGCTGCAAGAATTCCGTATGCGATCTTCATAGATTGTTCCTTTGCTTCTCAACTTCATTCGACTGGCGTTGAAAATTCCGGCACGCGCTTCAGGGCTTCAACCATATCCGCGCTCGTCATCAGTTCGATGAAGGTGTAGTCTTTCAGAACCCCTTGGCTCAGACGCGAGATATACATGGCCTGCACCATGCCCGGATCGTCCGGGATACGGACAGTGATATAGTTCTTTCCGTCTGCCAGCCCCCAGAAATAGCTGATCATCTCACCGCCCATTGCGGCGAGCGCTGCACCCATATCCTTTTCCCGGTCGGTCGGATTGTCGATCATGATTTGCCAGGCATCGGGGTTTGGTTCCCCGATCCCCAGGTAGTATCGGCTGTGAGACTCCTCCGCTGCTGCTCCGGAAACACCAATCCCAACTGCGCAAAGAGTTGCTGCGATTACCTTGTTCATGGGTCGCTCCCTTGTTCAGTATCGACGGCGCAAGGCGCAGGGGCCAGTTTTCCGCATACTCTGCTCATTCGAGTGTATTCTTGTAGAAGACGCCGTCTTTCATGATCACACGAATGGTCTCGAACCCTCGATCACGCGCAGGTGCATCAAACCACTTCGGATTTGCGCCAAGAACCGACAGGTCCTCCAGCGGGTTTCCGTCGACGATCAGGATGTCGGCATAGGCCCCTTCTTCGATCACGCCCAGTTTGTTGGGATAAGGGTTCCGCCGCCCTGTCAGTTGGGCGAGTTCACCGCCAGTCGAGGTCGCTGCAACCAGGAAGGCGTGGTTACCCAGCAATTCAGCGAAATAGTACTTCTCAAAGTCTCGGTGTGCGCGGCCAAACCCAATGGTGGACAGCACGGTGTCGACGTTATGTACGATCTTGGGTTTGTACTTCTTGATGTACTCAATGACGTTTTCTGAGCCGACGAGATATTCTTCCAGCTTCGGTTTCACCGTCGGCATCGAGAAATTCGGATGGTCGAGCAGCGCCGGATCCATTCCAGCCACATTCAGGGCCCAAAAGATACCCTCATCCGCAATGCGTTTGACGGTCTCCTCGCTCACCATCTGAGCGTGCTCCAGTGACTTGACGCCAGCGTCCAGAGCCATTGTGACCGTTTCGTCCGTATATGCGTGGACAGTCACATAGGTATCAAAGAACGACGCAGCCTCGACCGCTGTCGAAATCTCATCAACGTTGTAGGCAACCGACCAGAGCGGGTCGAGCTCGGATGACACACCACCCCCTGCCATCAGTTTCAGGAAACTCGCACCATGCGCGAAGTTAAGCCGCGATGCCTTCCGGATTTCTTCGGCGCCATCAGCAATGTATGACAAGTTGAACGTATTGGCGACGTCGTCCGACCCCATGTTGAAGGTTCGCTGCTCGGGGTTTCGCCAGTCGCCATGCCCGGATGTCGGGCCGATGGCGGCGCCTGACGCATAGATACGTGGCCCGTCTACAATCCCCTTGTCGATCAGTTCGCGCAGACCTGATCCCATTCCACCGGTATCCCGCACCGTGGTGTAACCATCGTGGAGATAGTCGCGGGCATTTTCGGCCGCGGTGGCCCCGATCTGATCCCATTTGGCGGCCTGAAGACCCGAGAAGGATTGCACGAGACCTGTAGCGTAGAGATGCACGTGACTGTCAATCAATCCTGGCATCAGCGTGCGCCCGCCCCCGTCAACAAGCGTCGCATCGGGCGCATCAATACCGTCGGTCGAGACTGTCTTTATGAGATTGCCTTCAACTAGAACATTCGCGTTTTCGATCCGCTCTTCACTAATTCCGTCAAAGATATGCACATTGGTGAACAAGGTTTGCGGGAGCGCGTCCTGCGCCAACGCACCGCTTGTCGCCAAGGAAACAAATCCAGCAATTGCTGTCAGTGAGGCCAGTGTTTTCACGTGTCAGTACTCCCATTTGTCAAGCTAAGGGGGCGCGGGATGTCGAGGTAAATTCACCCCGCGCGACACTCAATCGAGTGTATTCTTGTAGATCACGCCATCTTTCATGATCAGGTCGATGTTATTGGTGTAGTCGACCAGGATCTCGGCATCCTCGACCGGGTTTCCTTCAACAAGCAGCAGATCGGCATAAGCGCCTTGTTCGATCACGCCCAGCGGGCCTGCTTTGTAGGGGTTGAGTTCTCCTGACAGTGCCAGAAGTGCTGCCGATTTAGACGTGGCCTGTTGCAGGATTTCGTGTGAAGTCCATGCCTCCAGCCGGTATTTGAACTCATCGTTTTGCTTGGTCAGCGCGACGGGATCGCCGATAATGTCCGTGGAGAAAGCCACGTTCTCGATCCCGAAATCTTTGATCAACTGCATCTGATTTCGTGCACCCGCTTGCACGCTGAGGAACTTTTCGGCGGACCCAGGCCCAAGTGCAGTAACAATGGTTTGCTCGTCGATCCCCAGAAGCGAATAGAACGGAACGATCCAGGCATCCGCGTCCTTGATCGCTTGAGCCCCGACTTCGGTCATCAGTTGTCCATGTTCAATGCTGATCACACCTGCCTCAATTGAGCGCACGATGGATTCGTCCGTATAGGCGTGAACCATTACATAGGTTCCCCAATCGGCAGCGGCCCGGACAGAAGCCTCAAGCTCTTCCGGCAGACCCTGAACGGTGTGTAACGGATCAACCTGAGAGGACACCCCACCACCAGCCATCACCTTGATCTGGACTGCGCCAAGCCGCAGGGCTTCGCGGGTCGCTCGCAGTGTTTCCGGCACGCCATCGGCCAGGAACTCCAAGTGCTGGTTAAAGAAGGATGGTTGCGCCCCCATGAAGTTGGGATGGGGCTCGGTATAGACACGATGTTCTCCATGCCCCGAGGTTTGCGAGATCACGGGCCCAGAGGCGTAGATACGCGGGCCAACGGCCTTACCCCGATCAATCGCTTTTTGCAGACCAATTGCAGGACCACCTGCATCCCGAACAGTGGTGAAACCCCGTAGCAGCATTTTCTCAGCTTCAATCGTCGAAACTGCACCCCAGTACATCCAGTCGAAGTTATCGCGCAGGTCCGCCACGGGTTCCGTGACTGTCATATGCACATGTGCGTCGATCAGGCCCGGCATCAGGGTGCGACCACCACCATCAATGATCTGGGCATTCGCAACGGCCAAGGGTTCCGACGATACTTCTGCGATCAGGTTGTCCACGACCAGAACGTTTGCGTTTTCAATTCGCTGTTCATCGACGCCGTTGAACACGTGCACGTTTGTAAAGAGGATGGGAAAGCTCTCTTCCTGCGCAAAACCTTGGCCCGCGAATACCAGGCTTGCAGAAAAGGATGTCGTGGCCACCAAGCATTTGAATTTCGGCGTCATTGAGGCCCTCCAAATACGAATCACAGATGTAGATTTCTGAATGTGATTTTAGAATGATCGCCGGATATTGCCTGACAGCATGACAGGCTGTTCCAAAAAGATTTGGCATTCTGCAAGTTCTAGGCGCCTTTTTGTGTGTTTGCTGTCTTTCTGTCGTGAAATCCATGATATCTGAGGGCGACATGGACGTATTTGAGCAAAATACCAAGAAGGCCTTGCCGCTGGTCAGGGCATCGGTTGCTGCGCCTGTGGTCGCCGCTTTGCGTGGCGCCGGTGTAGAACCGGATACCGTTCTGAACCCATTGGGCGTGAGCGAGTCCCAAGTGATGGATCGCCAGAATTTCCTGCCACACGAGACGATCTATAAAATCCATCAAGCCGTCGCTGACTCAACTTCACCAGACTTCTGCGCGCAAGTCGGTCAATCAATTGACCTTGTCCGGTTCCTGCCTCTTGGTGACACTTTGGCCGCAGCATTGACGCTGGGAGACTTCTTCACGCGCTACACTCAAGCTGTCTCGAAAGAATCCAATGCGGTCACGCAATCGCTGCTTGTGGAAAACGAGCACGCTTATTTCAGCGCCAAGCGGAAATTCAAGATTTCGGTTTCGCCAGGGCAGACCGACGCATTTCTGGCAAGCATTTGGATATCGTTATTGCACCGGGTTATGGATTTCAGGTGGGACCCAAGCCAGATCATTTTACGGGTAAGCGAACCTGACGTGCTGCCCAGGCACTTTCATGGTGTCCAAGCCATCAAATGCAGCCCACAGGGTTTTTCGATCCGGTTTCCTTCAATCTGGCTTAGCCGCCAGTTGCACCCGGACGCACTGGAAAACCCGTCAGACCTGACAAACACCGACCCTGATCTGCACGCACCGCAA
Organism: Ruegeria sp. HKCCD7255; assembly: GCF_013031565.1. Lineage (NCBI taxonomy): Bacteria > Pseudomonadati > Pseudomonadota > Alphaproteobacteria > Rhodobacterales > Roseobacteraceae > Ruegeria > Ruegeria sp. HKCCD7255. Next base: position 739,559 of record NZ_WQAG01000001.1, read on the forward strand.
GATTTCTTAACCGGGCTTCAGAGCCTGATCCGGATTCATCTTGGCGAGCCGGGATTTGGTGTAGACGAATTGGCGCGCCTATGCGGGTTCCACCGTGAGACATTGAACAATCGACTGGCCCCTTACGGGCAATCCGCCTCTCAGGTCATATCTGGCATCAAATTGGAAGAGGCAAAGAAGCTGTTGGGTCCGGGAGGGAAATCCGTTGGTGAGACCGCACTGCGACTTGGCTACGCAGACCCTACCGCGTTTTCGAGGGCCTTCCGCAAATGGACTGGAATGTCGCCATCGGCTTATAGGAATTTCACGACAGGGCGGGCCTGACCATTTCGGTGCCAATGCTGATCGAGGTTTCTGTACTCAGAACAAGACGGTACTAAAAAGGGTTTTCGATGCTCGGCACGAAGTTCGGTGAATTGGTTCCTCGTCTTTTTTCAGCAAGCCGCGACCTTCCGGCAGGGGTTTCGTTGGGCTAATCAAAGTGCAGTTTTGATTGAGGAATAACGACTATTGTTGAGGGATTTGCACCGTAACTGCCAGCAATTGAACGAGATTCTGGAACAGGTCAAAGCTGTCAGTAAATACTGCAATCCGTGCGCAATACTATGGCGACAAAATCGATTATTGCTGAATGTTGTCAGTGTTGTTGGCGTAGCGCTATGCCTGCGCACACCGATAGCGCGTTGGATTGGCACATCCGTTTATGCAAGCCAAAATGGGTACTCGCCACCCGTTCCCAGGTGGCGAGTAAAAGTTCCGCATCAAAGCTTGATGCGGAACGCAGCAAAGCCGTCGGCGCCTTCGCCAGCATCTTCGATGGTGACACCGTTTACATCATTCATGTAATCGCGCGCTTTCGGGCCGGTCTCGAACAGGACCGTTGTGTCTTCGAGGGGTGCAAAAGACCAGTTAGCGTCGGCTTTGGGGTCAATTGTTCCCTTTTCAACGATATAGCGCACGAGAACATCGCGGTTGGTATCGGGTGCTTCGAATACCACCGTATCACCCATGGCTCCGGGGAAGGATCCACCGCCTGACGCACGATAGTTGTTGGTGGCGATAATGAACTCCATGTCATCAGTGATGGGCTGGCCATTGAACGCCAGATCCACGATCCGCGCCGCATCGGGGTTCACTTCTTCGCCTTTGGGGCCAAAGCGCGACGGCTGGGACAGGTCGATCTGATAGGTCACCCCGTCCATCACGTCAAAATTGTATGACGGGAACTCGGGGTTCAGCAGAATTGCGTCTTTCGAACCTGCATCGACCTGATTGAACATGCCAGCCGAACGTTCCAGCCAACCCCGGACCTGGGCACCGTTCACGCGGACCGCTCGCACAGTGTTGGGGTAGAGGTAGAGGTCGGCCACGTTCTTGATGGCAACATCCCCAACCGGGACGTCGGTGTAGTATTCGGGCCCGCCGCGGCCACCGGCTTTGAACGGTGCGGCTGCAGACAGGATGGGCAGACCTTCGTGCTCAGTTCCTTTGAGCATCTCTTCGACATACCATTTCTGGGCGATCGAAACGATCTGTACGGATGGGTCATCGGCGACAAGAGCGAAATAGCTATGCAGAGGGGCTGCTGTTTTGCCGACGGCGCGACGGACATAGGCCAGAGTTTCCTCATGGTCTTTTGCGACCGAATCCAGCACCTCCTGCTGATCCTCGACCAGCGCGGTGATTGATCGATCCTCGTTACGCTTGGAAATCGGGCGCGCCTCGGATGTGGTGGTGACCACGCGCCATTCATTTCCGTCGCGTTCCAGCAGCAGGTCCAGCAAGCCAAGATGCGAGCCCCAGAACCCGCCCATCACGGCGGGTTTGCCCATCAGAGTGCCTTTTTCCACGTCGATGCCGGGGCGATCTGCGAATGTTGGCGAGGGGAAGACCAGGTGATTGTGGCCGGTGACCAGCGCATCGATCCCGTCGACACCCGCAAGAACAACCGAGGCGTTTTCCATACCCTCGGAATGATCGGCTTCACCGATCCCTGAATGCGACAGCGCAATGATCAGGTCACAGCCTTGTTCCTTCATTTCGGGGACATAGGCTTTGGCCGTTTCCACGATATCGCGGGCTTCGACATTGCGTTCCAGGTGCTTGCGGTCCCAGTTCATAACTTGGGGCGGTGTAAAGCCGATGACACCGATCTTGATGGGGTGCTTGGTTCCGTCCCCCATTTCGATTTCGCGGTCGAGAACCGCATAAGGTTTCACAAGTGTCTTGTCACCGCGCGGGTCTGCGCCCTTTTCCTTTGCGATGTTTGCCAGAACAACCGGGAATTCGGCTCCGGCCAAAGCTTTGTCCAGAAAGTCGAGGCCGTAGTTGAACTCGTGATTGCCCAATGTTGCCGCATCATACCCGACTGTGTTGAAGGCGGTGATAATCGGGTGGCTGTCACCCTCTTTCATGCCGCGCTCATAGGCGATGTAGTCGCCCATCGGATTGCCTTGAAGGAAGTCACCGTTATCGACCAGCAGAGAATTTGTCGCCTCGGAACGGATCTGGTTGATGATGGACGCTGTGCGGGACAGCCCGACCGTGTCACGGGGCTTGTCGGCGTAGTAATCATAGGGGAAGACATGGACGTGAATATCCGTGGTCTCCATGATCCGCAGATGCGCTTGGTTATTTGCTGCAGCAGCCGAAAACGGGTGCAAAGTTATCGCAGCAACACCAGCGGTAGAGCCCACCAAAAACTGGCGGCGCGAGAGTGAAGAGCGGTTGGAAAGAGACATGGTTCACCTTTCAAAAGTATTGGTCGACGTGCCTTAATGAAGGCTTTTTGCAACGCCTGTGTGACGAAACTTGCCCCTATATCTGAATTGAATCCGGGTCAAAGCTCGGCGGCGACATTGGGCTGAAAACGTGCCGCATATCGGGTGCGCGCTTAATGATCGTGCAGCAGGTTTCTGCCTTTGGCAATATGGCCAGATTTCCCTGGACGAGTCCTAGATGTCAAAGAGCGCTTTTTCGCTGAAAACGGCCCGGTATTGACCTAGCCAAGCCTTATCTGAAAACAGGCACCCGTTACGCTTGGCTGAACGGTCAATGTTCCACCCAAGGCTTCGGTCGTTGCTTTGACGATGTTCAACCCCATGCCTGTGCCCCCGCTGTCACGGCGTGTCGTGAAAAACGGCTCCATGATTTTATCGATGTTCCCTGCGCTTATGCCAGAGCCGTCATCAGTAATCTCGATGATCGTTTCAGACCCTTCCGACCGCGCCACCACGGTAACCCGTTGCGCAGTGTGTTGCATCGCGTTTTCAAGCAGATGAGTGAGCATGATTGACAATGTATCTGCCTGTACAGGCAGCGGCAGCGCGCCGTTTTCGATCAGGATGTCCAGCCCCGGGAAGGCTTGTTTCAGGCGGGGCAACACGCTGTCCAGGTCACTGACGCCTGCCATGGCCTGTTGGTCCGCCAGGCTAAAGGCGCGCATATTGGCCAACAGGTCTTCGATCCGCTGGCTGCTTTTGTCGACCGTATCCAAAAGCTTGTGTTTCTGGTCGCCCGAGATATCCCCGTCACGCAACAGCTCGGTGGCACCTTTTAGGGCCGTCAGGGGGGATTTCAACTCGTGCGTGACATGGGCGGTATAGGTTTTCAGCGCGTCTTGCTTGCCTTGCAATCGTTGGGTCAGCGTTTGGAAGCTTTGCCCCAGATCGGCGATTTCGCGTGTGCCCAGTTTCTCGGGCGGTTCCCAGCTTTGCCCGGTCTGACCTGCCGAGCGCGTCCGCAGGATCAACTGTTGCAACGGACGCGTGATAAAGCGCCAGAACACATAGCCGATCAACGCGGTTGATAGCGCTACAAAAGCGGCGGCTTTGGCCAGGTTGAAGCGTTCGCCATACAGGAAACGAAAGATGTGGTTGGGCGTTCGGCTGAGGTAAACCGCTCCGATCAGCTTTTGATCCACAAAGATTGGCATTGCCACAAAGACGCGTACCCGCGCACCACGGCTGAGCGTGTAAAGCACCGGTTCACGGTATCCGCGCAGGCGGGTGCGGGCCACGGAAACGACCTCGCCCTCCAGCGCTTGGCGCACCTCGTAGACATGCCCCAGATCCTGCCCGATCTCAGCTGTTCCGGCAAAGACCGTTCCAGATGTGTCCAGAAACCGGTATCCCGCCAGAGTTTCGGCCTGCGCCGCGTTGGCAATGCGGGTCAGTTGCGGGGCGATCTTCTCATAGGCCACGCCGGGGGGCGCTTGCGCCTTTTGCGGATCAGGGCGTGGGGGCAGAACGGTTTCACGGTTGATCGAGATTGACGGAAACACCGCATATTCGGCTGAGGTGGATTTCAGTTCAGGCGGGGGAACGCCTACCGCATTGGCATAAAGCTCGGCATAGGTTGCGGACAGAACCGAGGCTTGCGACAGCAGGCTTTCCTCGGTCTGTTGCACCAGTTGGCTGTCGTAAAAGCGAAACAGGAACAGGCCTGCAAAGGGCAAGCAGAGTACGATGGCCAGAACGGTCAGGACAACGGCCCACAATCTGGGCCGCCATTTGCGCGTCAGCCCTGCTTGCATGGACCCATCCTGAGGCCGACCCCGTGCACCGTAACGATCGCGTCAGCGCACCCCGCCTGCGCCAGTTTGGCCCGCACGTTGCGGATGTGGCTGTCGATGGTCCGATCCGAGACGTGTATGTTGTACCCATAAAGCGCGTCGATCAGCGCCGACCGAGACAAAACATGGTCGGGCCGCGTCATCAGCGTGGCTAGCAAGCGGAACTCTGAACCTGTCAGCGGAATATCGGATCCGTTGAATTGGCACAGGTGACGCTCGGCCTGTAATTCCAGCCCGCCCTGGCGCAGCACGGGCTCGTCCAGAGCAGGTGCCGGCGTGCTGCGCTTTAGAATGGCCTTGATCCGGGCCACCAATTCGCGCGGGGAGAACGGTTTGGTCAGGTAGTCATCCGCGCCGATCTCAAGCCCGATGATCCGGTCGATCTCATCATCTCGGGCGGTCAGAAACAGGATCGGCACGTCCGAGGATTTGCGGATCTCGCGGCAGACCTCGAGCCCGTCTTTTTCGGGCAACCCGATATCCAAAACAATCAGATCCGGCTTTTCTGTCTGATACGCGCTGATCGCGGCCAGCCCGTCGCTGGCGAAGGCTGTTCCGAACCCAGCCCTTTCGACCGCAAACCGGGTCACCTCGAGGATATCGGGATCATCGTCGACAACTAGAATGCGTGCGGGCATGGGCAGGTGGTCCTTAGGAATTCTGCTGATAATAGGCTCGGATGCGCCAATTCCGAAACCCCCATTCACGCCAGTTCGCTACGGGCTTTGGGGTGAACCGTTCCGTCCAATAGGCACCGCAGACTTGTTCGTCATGTTCCGACTCATAGGCGTGGATCGCGGGAAATGAATTAGGGCCCAGGTTGCACAGATAATAGGTGTCGCGATGGTCGAGGCTGTTGGTGTGGTTGAGGTTGTAGCTTGCGATCAGTCCGGCAAAATTCACAAAGCAGCAGGCATAAAGCGTGCAGGTCAGTGCGACAAAGTTCCGGCGCAGCAGCCAGCCTGTGTCATGACCACGGTGAATTTGGATGACGGTCAGCACCAGACCGCTCAGCACAAGCGCCATCCAGATGAAGGCGGCCACCCGCAGATGCGTCAGAGCATAGGTTTCGACATAGAGGTTCAACCGAATGGCCGCTGTCACGACGAGTATCATGTTCTGGGCCAGCCAGAGGTAAACCAAACCCCGCATGATCCTATCTTCGGCGATCATTCTATGCGTCACCAAAACAAACCCGCCCGCCAGCAAGGCCGTTGCAACCAAAGGATAAGCGCCGCGATGGGCGTATGACGCATATGTCATGCCATCAGGCAGGGTTAGCCCCCCGCTGAGGATGATCAGATCCATACCTGTTTGAAACAGAAACAGAAGGTTGAACAGCAAAAGCGAATTGCGCACCGAGCCGGGATTGATCAGGTAAGAAATGCGATGCGGACCCGCTTTGGGTTGGATTTTCGCCCGCGCTGCCCGGTTCGGCAGCGCAGTTTCAAGGTTCAGATAGGGCCAGATCAACGAGGCCACAAAGCTCCAAAAGAAAAGCCTCTGCCAAAAGACGGGATCAAACAGGATGCCCGGGTCCAACTGTTCGAAAAAGTCTTCAAGCAGCGGGTTGGCGAGCGTCAGAAGGACGATAAATACGGTGCCCATCATTAGAGGCAACACCAGGGTTGGCGCTTGCTTGCGGGCGCTAGAGCCTACCTCGGCCGCGCAGGCCCACCGGATTGCAGCACGGGCCAACAGGGTTGCGCCGATGGTCGATAGTCGTGCCGCTGCGCGAATGACACGCCAGCCCGTAAGATCCTGGCCTCGCACCGCCCAAACCGCCAGGCAGACCACGCCGATTAAGCTGAATAGGACTGACAGGAATTGCAATTCTATGATCAGAGGCAGGTTGCACAGGATGGCAAAGCCCATAGCCAAAACCCATTCCACGGAACTTGGCCGTTTGGGTTTCATCGCCAGAATCGCCGCAGAAAATGTGAGCATAAACACGGCCATGGAAACCCCGATGGGCTGTTCCCAAAACAACCAATCTGCCAGAGTGACCAATATCGCCAGTAGGACAATGGCGTGTCTTGCATGAAGCGACGCCAAAAGCGCGCCCTTGTCGCGTGGTGGCTGATCGGGGCCATCAGCTCCGTCCAACCACCACGCGTCCATCTTTACTCGGTCCGGTACGCCGTGAACCGTCAGTGTTTGCTGCATGACCTGTCTCCTTCGTTATTGATTTGCAGACAGGGTGACGGGTCTGATTGCAGCTTTGCCGAGTTGTGTTCACAGAAATGCAGAAAGAATCGTGCAGGTTTTGTGCAGCGCGTCCGGGCTGGATCCAGACAGCTACGCAACGGAAGGCTGGCGCGATAAGGGAATTGGCGGTTAGGTCAATCCCGACAGGAACAAGCAGGTTGAAGGTGCAAACCAACGGGTTTGCAAAGACCTCTCATGGGAAAAGTGTTGAAATACGTTGCCGGTATCGCGGGTCTGCTCTGTTTGGGTCTATTCGGGTACCTCTGGATTGCGCCACCTGCATTGCTGAAGGTGGGCACGAATTATTCGGCCAAAATCGTTTGCTCGAATGTGTTCATCGCAGGGCGCGACGCGCAAGAGGTGCTGGCGCTCGACGTTCAAGCCCCTGGCCACCCTTTGTTGCGCTATGTCTCGGTCAAGGTCGACCCGCAAGCGCAAAGCGTGCAAGCCCATCTGTTTGGGTTTCTAGCCCCGGCACGCTCGTACCACCGCGAGGGGTTGGGGTGTACCAATGTCCATACCGCGGTGCTGAGCGATGCCAGCCTGCCGCAAGCCGACCCTTTGCCAACGGATGCAGTTTGGCCTCAGGGCAATGCGGCAAGCCTGCCGGACAATCCAGCGCTTGCGGCGGTTCTGTCCAACCCGGACTTGCTGGGCGAAGGCATGCGCACCGTTGTTGTGGTCAAAGACGGTCGTATCGTTGGCGAGGTCTATGGCGCGGGGTTCGATGCCGACACGCCTTTGCTGGGCTGGTCGATGACAAAAACCGTAACAGCAGCCTTGATCGGGACGCTGATCCAATCGGGCCAAATGGCCCTGACGGATAACCTGACCGAAAGCTACCCGGATTGGGCCGCCGACGCGCGCAAAGACATTACGGCTGCCGACATGTTGGCCATGAGCAATGGTTTGCAGTGGAACGAGGATTATGGCGATGTGTCAGACGTGACGCGGATGCTGTACCTAAGCGATGACATGACGAGATTTGCGTCAGCGCGAAGTCTGAACGCACCAACCGGAACGGAGTTTTACTATTCCTCGGGTACCTCAACCTTGCTGTCCCGTGTCTGGCAGGACGCAGCGGGTCAGGATGATCTAGCCTATGCCCGCGAAGCTTTGTTCGAGCCTTTGGGCATGCGTTCGGTAGTGCTGGAAACCGACGCTCAGGATGTTTTCGTCGGCTCAAGCTACATGTACGCCACCGCGCGGGATTGGGCGCGGTTCGCTCAGTTTCTGTTGCAAAAGGGCGGTTGGAATGACCAGCAGATCCTGCCCTTGGGCTTTACGGATTGGATGGCAGAACCCGTGGCTGCTTCAGACGGCAGGTATGGAAAAGGTCATATCTGGCTGCACACCGGTTCCGATCCGACGCTTGCGGGCTCGATCTGGCTGCGTGGTCATGACGGTCAATCGATCGGCGTGTTCCCCTCGCATGATATGGCGATCGTTCGCCTGGGTCTGACACCCGCTGAAGCGGAATATTCTTCGTTGCCGCTGGCCAAAGCGGTGATCGCCGCCATCAACAGCGCAGACTGACCCAACGCCTTTTTGGGGTCTGTGAGCATGGCAAATTGCGCCAATGTCGCTTCCTGCAACGGAAATTCGTGAATCGTCAAGCAGCGGTCCTGTGCTGTCGGGCAGTGTGATCGAAACCGTGGAGATCGCAAATGACAGTCCAGACCCAGCCCCGCGCCCGTTCGGGCGGGCGTTCCGCCCGCCGTGCGCTGCGCACCGCGCCAAAGTTCGACATGCTGCCCGGCCTGACCAATGCCATTCCCCATTGCGAGGTGATGGACGGAAGTCAGGTCGAACGGATCGACGCTGCGGCCATGGATATCCTTGAAAACGTTGGCGTTCAGTTTCGCGACCCGATTGCCCTGGAAGATTGGCGGAAAGCGGGTGCCAAGGTTGTGGATGAGTTGGTCTTTCTTGACCGCGACTTGGTGCGCGCGTTGATCTCGACGATCCCGGCACAGTTCACCTATCACGCGCGCGATCCCAAAAAGAACGTCCGATTGGGCGGCAAGCACGCGGTTTTTGTGCCCATGACCGGGGCACCGTTCCTGCGTGATCTGGAGGATGTCCGGCGCAACCCGCTGCTGGAAGATCTCGCGATGTTCCACAAGCTGTCGCACATGATGCCAGCACTACACAGCTCGGCCCACCATATTGTCGAGCCTTATGATCATCCGATCAGCCAGCGGCATTTGCGGATCACCTATTCGTCGATGAAATATTCGGACAAGATGTTCATGGGGATGACCACCTCGCCCAAGAACGCCGAAGATGTGATGGACATGTGCGCCATCCTGTTTGGCGATGAGTTCATCGACAGCCATCCGGTGACCACCGGCAATTGCAATGGCAACAGCCCGCTGGTCTGGGATGAAACCATGCTGGGCGCAATGCGCGCGTTTTGTCGCCGCAACCAGCCGGTCTTGTGCTCTCCCTTTGTCTTGGGTGGCGCGAACACGCCCGCATCCGTGCCCGCAACCGTGGCGCAATTGACTGCCGAAGCCCTGTCAGCGCTGGCCTATACGCAAGTGGTGCGCAAGGGCTGTCCGGCGATCTGGGGACATTACCTGTCAACGGTTTCCATGAAATCCGGTGCCCCCATGGCCGGAACGCCTGAAATCAGTCTGATGAATTTCATGATCGGGCAGATGGCGCGGTTCTATGATGTGCCCTGGCGCACATCAAACACGCTGGGCGGTGCAAAGACCTTTGACGCACAGGCCGGCTACGAATCTGCCACCACGTTGCAGGCGGTTATTCACGCAGGGGCGCATTACATCTGGCATTCGGCAGGTTGGAACGAGGCAGGGATGCATTGTTCTGTCGCGAAATTCGTGGTGGATGCAGAGCAATGTGCCATGGCCTATCGCATGGCCGAGGGTCCGAAATGGGGTGATTTCGATCAGGCTCTGTCCGCGGTGCCAGATGTGGGGCCGGGCGGCCACTATCTTGGTCATCCGCACACGCAGGATAATTTCCAGACCGCGTTTTTCATGCCCGAGCTCTTCGACAACAATTCGATTGAACAATGGACCGCAGAAGGCGAGGTGGAAATCACCGAGCGTGCCTTGAAACACGCCCTTAAACTGCTGGCGGAGTACGAAGAACCCAAGCTTGACGAGGCCAAAAACGAAGAGCTGCTAGACTATATCGCCCGCCGCGAGCGCGAGATTCCAGCCGCTGAGGAACTGAACCAGACCTATTGACGGATGTTTCCCCGACTGGCCCGCTTGGGTAACCAAGTGGGCGCTTTTCTGACGTATCGGAGCATGCTTATGGAATTGATGGGTAAGAAAGCCTTGGTCACTGGTGCCGCCGGTGGAATAGGAGGGGCAATTGTTCAAAGGCTGCGTGCCGCGGGGGCGCTCGTCGCTGTTGCGGATCGGAATTTGGACAGTATCGATGCCGAGGCGAAATTGCTCGGTGACTTGTTAGACCCGAGCTACGCTGATGCTCTGCCTCTGGCTGCTGCAGAGGCGATAGGCGGATTGGATATTGTGATCAACAATGCAGGCGTTATCACACGTGGGTCTGTTACAGACACATCCGACGCCGATTGGGCCCTGTCTTTGGGTGTCAACGTCGAGGCCCCGTTTCGCATCTGCCGGGCGGCAATACCACTAATGGTAGATTCTGGCGGCGGAACGATTGTAAACACAGCGTCCTGTTGGGGGCTGCGCCCTGGGCCTAACCACGCGGTGTATTGCATGACCAAAGCGGCCATAGCGTCATTGACTCAGTGCATGGGCATGGACCATGCGCATCAAGGAGTACGCATAAACGCGGTATGCCCGAATGAGGTTAACACGCCAATGTTGCGGTCCGGCTTTGTCAAACGCGGCTTTGATCCCGAGTGTGCCATAGCAGAACTGGGGCAAACCGTACCACTGGGTCGCGTAGCAGAGCCGGAAGACATCGCTGATGTCGTCCTGTTTCTTGTCTCGGACGCATCGCGATACGTTTGCGGAGCTTTGGTTGAGGTCAACGGGGGAAAGCCGGTCTCATGAAACGGTTTGAAGGCAAAGTGGTGCTGGTGACTGGTGGTAGCAGCGGAATTGGGCAAGCCATAGCGCACCGGCTACAGGACGAAGGTGCGATGGTGATAACAGCGCAGCGCAGCGAGGATCCCGAGTTCCAATGGGTGCCGGCCGATTTCTCAGATCCCGAAACCCCAAGAAAATTGATTGATGTCGTCACTGCGCAGGCTGGGCGGTTGGATGTATTGGTGAACAATGCCGGTATGATGCAGGAGGCGAGTGTAGAAGACATGAGCCTTGAAGACTGGAACCGGACCCTTGCGGTGAACCTGACAGCTCCTTTTCTGGTGATCAAAGCAGCCTTGCCACTCCTGAGGAAAACGAAAGGAAACATCGTCAACACCGGTTCGATCGAAGGTTTGGGCAGTAATCCAGGACATGCGGCCTATGGCGCTTCCAAGGCGGGGCTACATGGGCTGACCCGAGCGGTCGCTGTGGATCATGGGGCTGAAGGAATACGGTGCAACGCTGTGGCGCCTGGCTGGATCGATACGGATCTCAATCTCGATTTCATTGAAAGTATGGAAGACCCGGACGCGTTCCGGCGGGATATTGCAAAAGTGCACCCAATCGCACGCACAGGTATCCCTGAAGAAGTCGCCGCATTGGTGGCGTTTCTCGCATCACCTGATGCCGGATTTGTCACCGGTCAGGTCTATACCGTCGACGGCGGTCGGATGGCCAAGCTCAGCTTACCCTAAAGGATCATATTAACAAAAAACGCCGCCCTTTTTGGGGCGGCGTCTGTTTCTATTGAAGAAGACGAACCGCTTATTCGGCGGCTTGCGTGCTGCTTGCCTGGTGTTTGTCGCGCAGGCCGTCGCGGTAAAGGGCTTTGGCCAGTGAGACGCACATCAGGCCCATCACCATTGTGAAGGGCAGCGCGCCGATGATCATCGCGTTGCGCAGGGCGTCCATCGGGTTGTTGTCTCCTGCCGCCAGGATCAGTGCGCCGATCACAGCGGTTAGGATCAACCCCCAAATGATGCGGTGCTTGATACCGGTTTCCTGGCTGCCGCCCGACATGATGGTGTTCATCACCAGAATGCCTGAATCCGCCGAGGTCACCAGGAATGTCATGATCAGGATCACACACATCACGTTCAGCATCGACAGAAGCCCGCCATCGATCATGTAAGACAGGGTCACGAACAGTTTGCTGGTGTTTGATGCGCCGATGATCGCACCTTCGGCTGCGCCTGCCAGCTCCAGATCTATCGCGGTACCACCCAGAACGGTCATCCAGGCAAAGCACACCAGAGCCGGAGCGAATACGCAGCCCAGGATGAACTCGCGGACCGAACGGCCCTTTGAGATGCGGGCCAGGAACAGGCCTACGAAGGGCGAGAACGCGATCCACCAGGCCCAGTAGAACGTGGTCCAACCGGCTTGCCAGCCAAACTGACGGCCTTGCTCACCTGCAGCATAGGCTGCGGCCAGGGTGGCCTCATCCAGCTCTGCGGCTGCGCCTTCCAACCCGCTTTTGAAGCCATCAAAGCTGCCCCAGGCGTTGGTTGCACCACCGATCAAGGCATCCGCGTGTCCCTGCGCTTCGGCGGGCAGCGCCGCGGCAAAGGCTTCGGCAGAGAGCGGGCCATAGGCATTAAAGCTGAGAGACAGGAAGTGCAGGATATAGTCGACCATTGCTGTGCCATAGGTGGTCATGGCGAAGACAAACGAGCCGAAGATGACAAATGTGCCCAGCAGAATGATCGACAGGACAAGGTTGAGGTTCGACAGGTATTTCACGCCACGTCCCACGCCGGATACAGCCGATATGATCGACAGACCCATGATGACGACCAGACCGGTGATCAGCCCGACCTTGGATGGGGTCGGAACTTCTCCGCCCAGATCCATGACCCACTGCATGCCCGTGATTGCATAAAGCCCGTCGATGAACTGGCTGACGCCGTACCCGATGGTGACCGAGACGCCCAGGATCGTCGCAACAACGCCCAACACATCGACCACGTGACCCAAAAACCCGTTCAACAGGCGCCCGAACAGAGGCGTCAGCGCCGACCGAATGGTCAGCGGCATGTCACGGGTATAGGCGTAATAGGCCAGTGACAGACCGGTCACCACGTAGATCGCCCAAGCGTGGAAACCGTAGTGCAAATAGGTGAAACGGTATGCCGATTGCAGCGCTTCGGGCGAATTGCCTTCGACCGCGCCGGACACTACCACGGGATTTGATCCCCAGAGCCCCAGTGGCTCGGCAGTGGCAAAAACCATCAGGCCCACACCCAGGCCTGCGCCGAACATCATCGAAAACCACGAAAAGTTCGAAAACTCGGGCTTTTCGCCCGGGGTCCCCATGACCCGCCTACCGGTCGAGGGCAGGATGGCGACAATTGCCAGAAAGAAAAAGAACAGCCCGACAATGAGGACATAGAAGCTGTTGAATACTTCCAGCAACCGACTGTTCCAACTGCCCAAGGTGCTGTTGGCGTTGGCCGGAAAGACCAAGGCCCATAACACCAGTGCAACCATGATACCTTTGCTGATCAGTGCGATGGGGACGCTGTAGTTTTCATAGAACCCGGCATCAGCCGTGTCTATCTCAAGGTCCGTGAATGGTTCCTTTATCGACATTTGTTTCCTCCCGTGTCGAATTGGATCGCCATTGCGTGGCTGTTGTTATTGGCGGTATCGCAAATTCTAGTCCTCTGAAGCCTTCCATTCCTTCCATCGCAAAAACAGGTTCGCACCGATTTCGCGAAACGGTTGCGGTGGCAGGCGCTTGGGTTGAGGCTCGGCTGAAAAATACCGTGTAATGTCCGAGCTGTGCCCACAGGCCGATTCCGCGGCGGCGATCCCAGTCAAAGTGCCTCTTGCCGTGCCCAATCCGTTCTGAACACAGCCGGAGTATACACCATTTTCCAGTTCTTGCGTGACCGAGACGCCATTTAGGCTCAGACACAGGTGTCCGGCCCACTGATATTCCATCTGGATGCCTGCCAATTTCGGAAACCGCTGGTCGAATTTACGCTGCATGACGTGCGCTGCCCGGCTCATGTCGCGCGGCGTTGCGGCCATGCGCGGACGCAACGCCGCGCAGGTCCGGGTGACAATCCGGTTGCCACCCTGCCGCGTGTCGATCCGGCGCATGGTTGTGCCCATTGGATCCGAAGGCGTCACGCCCCACCGAGGCTGACCGCCAAGTTTGCCAAGCGTGTCGCTGTTCAGCTCGGGTGTCATGACCGCAAACAGAAACAGCTGCATTAAACGGTCTTTCTTAAACCCGAAACTTTCCAATTGGCCGTTCACTGTCAGGATCAGTTTCGGGGCCGCTATAGCACCTTTCTGCGTCTCGACCCGCCAGGTGGAACCCTCGCGCAAAAACCGGGTCACAGCGCTGTTTTCAAAGATCTGAACGCCATCATCGGTCAGCCCTTTGGCCAATCCCCGGATATATCCCGCAGGCTGCAGCATGACGGTTCCGGGGGTGTAGAGGCCTGAGATGTAGTGCTGTGACCCCGTCAACTCGTGCATTTGTTGCGGGTCCAGCATTTCGCTGTTTTCGTTCAAGGTTTTCAGGTGTTGGGCATAGCTTTTGTTACGTGCCTCAGCGCTTTCACTGGCGGCACCGTTCACTTTGCCGACCGGATCAAAAAAGTTGCTGTCGATATCAAAGTCTTCGACCGCTTGCTGTGCAAAGGCGATGGCCTGCCGGTTCAGTTCGATCATCTTTCGATCATCACCAGTGCTTGCATAGTCGTCCGAGGCCAGATCATGGGGTAAATCGATCATGAAGCCCGAGTTACGTCCTGCGGCGCCTTCGGCAATGCGCCCGGCCTCCAACACTGCAATACGCGCACCGGGTTGCAATTGCGACAGCCTGCGTGCCGCAGAAAGGCCTGCAAACCCTGCGCCGATCACTACGAAATCGGCCGTGATATCACTGTCCAACTGCACCGCCTGAGGCTGTGGCCCCAATATGGCGTTCCAGGCGGCGACGCCGCGATGGGATGGCAGATGTTTTGCAATGTGTTGCGTCAATTCACGGCCTCATCGGCGTCGTCGGACAGATCAATCCAGATGGATTTCAATTCCGTGTACTGATCATGGGCGTGAACCGAGTTGTCGCGGCCGCCGAAACCCGACTGTTTGTAGCCGCCAAACGGCGTCGATATATCGCCTTCGCCAAATGAGTTCACAGTCACTGTCCCCGCGCGCAAGGCACGGGCGCCACGAAGGGCGCGTTTGGCGTTGGCTGTGAAGATTGATGCGCAGAGGCCGTAATTGGTGTCATTCGCCACCGATATCGCCTCGTCAAAGCTCGAAATTTCGATCACCGAAAGCACCGGGCCAAAGATCTCTTCGCGGGCCAATGTGCTGCTGTTGTCTTCAACCTCGACAACAGTCGCCTCGACATAACCGTTCTGGGCCTTGCCACCGATGATGATGTTCTCGGCCTGTTCAAGATAGCCACAGACCTTGGTGTAATGACCTTCTGACACCAGTGCGCCCATGCGGGTTTCAGGATTCAACGGATCACCGATATTCCACTGTCTGGCATGGTGCGCGATACGATCCAGCAGCTCGGCTTTCACATCTTTGTGGACGATCAACCGAGAGCTGGCCGAGCAGTTCTGGCCCATGTTCCAGAACGCGCCATTGACCAAATGCTGGGCCACTCGGTCCAGGTTCTCGGCATCGTCCATGACAATGGCGGGGTTCTTCCCGCCCATTTCAAGCACGACTTCCTTGGCGTTTGATTCAGCCGAATAGGTCAGGAACTTCTTACCGGTCACGGTTGAGCCGGTGAACGAGACCATGTCGATGTCCATATGGCGCCCAATCGGCTCGCCCACATCCGCACCGCCGCCGGGCACGATGTTGAGAACGCCACGTGGCAGGCCCGCTTCCATCGCCAGTTCGGCGAGTCGCAGCGCGGTCAGGGTGGTTTCGGCCGCTGGCTTGACCACCACAGAGCAACCCGCCGCCAAAGCCGGGCCGATCTTCCAAGCCAGCATCAGCAGCGGAAAATTCCACGGCAGCACGAGGCCCACCACTCCGATCGGCTCGCGCACAACCATCGCGATATGGTTGTCCGATGCGGGCGAGACCTGATCATAGATCTTGTCGATCGCCTCGGCGTGCCATTTCAGACAGTTGATCGTCTCGGGTACATCGACGGTTTCGCAATCAAAGATTGTCTTGCCGCTGTCGATGCTTTCCATCACCGCAAGCTCGCGCGCGTTTCGGGTCATCAGTTTGCACAGACGGATCAGGATGTCCTTGCGGTCAGAAGGGTGCAACCTGGACCAGCGACCATCTTCAAAGGCTTCACGGGCCTTTTCGACGGCAAAATCCACGTCCTGCGCATCACAAGCTGCAATGTCGGTCAGTTTCTCGCCAGTCGCGGGGTTCACGGTGGCAAATGTCTTACCCGAAATCGCTGGACGAAAGGCGCCGTCGATGAAAGCGCCGGTTGGCAGGTCCAGACCGGCGGCGATGGATTTGTATTCGTCCTGTGTCAGCAGATCCATGTGTCTTACCCTTCTGCCACGATATCGGCGATTTTGCGTTTCAACACGCGTGTGACCTGTTCCAGAGCCCGCTTGTCGTCCTTGTTCAGCCCCCGCAACGGGGGCCGCATCCAGCCCGCATCAATCCCGTTCATGGTCACGCCATGTTTGATGGTTTGAATGAACTTTCCGCCCTGTTCCAGCACATGCATCAGAGGCATCATCGCGCTCATGATGCGGCGGCCTTTGGCAAAGTCGCCTTCGATGACGCAGGCCTGATACAGCGCCACATGCTCGGCCGGCAGAAAGTTTGACCCACCACAGACCCAGAACGGCGCGCCCCAGGCAAAGAACTCCAGCGCCTGATCATCCATACCGCATCCCAGTTGGATATGAGGATAGTCGCGGGCCAGCAGATGAACCCGGTTTATGTCGCCCGAGCTTTCCTTGATGCCGCAGAAATTCCGGCTGCGGCCGACGCGGTCCAGAAATTCCTCACCCATCATCGTTCCGGTGCGATGCGGGTAGTTGTAAAGCATGACCGGCAGGTCAGCGGCTTTGTCAATCTCAAGCGCATTCAGCGCGTTTTCGCGATCGGTTGGTACCGAATAGGCCGGACTGGCCAGCAGGACTGCGTCGGCGCCGATCTCGCGCGCGCCTGCGGCAAGCGCTACTGAATCCGGCGTCATCATCGCGCCCGTGCCCACCACCAGAGGCAGACGGCCGCTTAGGCGCTCATGCGTGAAGCGAGCGAGTTCAAGCCGTTCGGCAACGGGTTGAGAATAGTTCTCGCCGGTTGACCCGCCCGAGATCAGCCCGTGCACACCATTTGCGATCAGATATTCGATCACCTCGGACAGGGCCTCCCAATTGACGCTGCCATCGTCGTGATACGGGGTCACCAGAGGGGTGTAGATCCCTTCAAATTTGAACACGGGGGTCATTTATGTCCTCATACCGGATGGAATTGAATTCGTCTGTCAGGATAATCTGCGCTTCGTCATGCAGCCTGCATCTGGTCTCCCATTTCCGGCTGTTCGGGGTTGCAATCACGTGCCGTGCGAACCCGCGCAATATCGCAGTGTCCCGGCGTTGCCTGATTGTGAGTGCATTGATTGCAAAAGGTTTCGCATAAAACGCACCCCTCGGTACAGAAACCGACACGTCGCAAGTCGCGAAGAGTCATGTCCGCAAGCAAAGAATCTGCAAGACATTAAGGCCTTAGAACAACTCATTAGGATGATGTTGTTTTGGACTGGATTGATTTCGTATTCTCGAAATAGCGTAAGGATCGCGTGTGATGTCAGAAAGAGGTGCGTCAATGTCCCGGACACAGCGATTTGTGTTCTTGCTGGTGGAAGAGTTTTCGCACCTCGCGTTTTCCTGCGCCGTCGAGCCGTTGCGCATCGCCAACCTGGTCAGTGGCCAAGACCTGTATGAATGGGCTTTTGTGTCCGAGAATGGAGAAACGGCAACCTGTTCGAACGGCACCGTGACGTTGGTGCAGGGTGGGTTGGATGCGATTGGAAAAAGCGATCGGCTGTTTGTGCTGTCGGGCATCAATATGCGCGATCATGTCAGCCGCCCGTTGCTTGCGGCCCTGCGTCGCGAGCGCGTCCGTGGGGCAAATATCGGGGCTTTGTGTTCGGGGGCCTGGCTGTTGGCCGAGGCAGGGTTTCTGGACGAAATGCAGGCTGCGATCCATTGGGAATATCACGA
This sequence comes from Ruegeria sp. HKCCD7255, assembly GCF_013031565.1. Lineage (NCBI taxonomy): Bacteria > Pseudomonadati > Pseudomonadota > Alphaproteobacteria > Rhodobacterales > Roseobacteraceae > Ruegeria > Ruegeria sp. HKCCD7255. The sequence goes on from NZ_WQAG01000001.1 coordinate 757,588, forward strand.
CAGTTTCATGGAAGCCTTTCCCGAGGTGAATCTGGTGCGCAGTGTGTTTGTGGCCGACGAAAAGCACATCACCGCGTCGGGCGGCACGGCGACAGCTGATCTAATGTTGCATCTGATCGAACAGGATCATGGCGGGGACCTTGCGGTCGCTGTCGCCGACCAAATGGTCTATAACGCCGTGCGCAACGCCACGGCCGAACAACGCGTCTCGCTACAGTCGCGCAATGGGATGCGCAATGCGCATCTGGCCAAAGCGATTCAGACTATGCAGGCCCGGATCGAGAACCCAATTTCTCCGTCCGAGATTGCTGCAGATCTGGGTATTTCCACCCGTCAACTAGAGCGGTTGTTCGGGAAATACCTGAACGCGTCTCCCAAAAAGTACTTTATGGAAATGCGTCTGGATCGCGCCCGCAACCTGCTTTTGCAATCCGAGGCCTCGGTCACTGATGTGGCCATCGCCTGCGGCTTTGAAAACCCGGGCCATTTTTCGCGCGTCTACCGCGCGAATTTCGGTATCACACCACAGATGCAGCGAAACAAGATCGATTGATCTTGGTCTGCGCCCGATTTCAGAACCGATATGTGACCCCCAACAGTGGCCCCGACTGCTCGAACGTAAAGTCGTTCCCACTAATTTCGTGATCGAACGAGATGTATCTATAACCACCGCGGATCAGCCAGCGTTCGTTTATCGCATAGTCCGCTGTCAGCAGAACCTGCCAAGTTTCACTGCCACTGCGAAAGCCGCCGTAGTCAAAGAACCCGGTGCCCGACCATTTATCAGAGAATTGTACGCGCGCGCGAGCGCCGACAATCGGGTCGGTCCAACTGTCATCTGCGGTTGCTCTGCGTCCCGGGGCCGTCCCGGGCTGCAATTGGAACACGGTGTCCGTACTGAACCAGCGGAACCCGCCGACCGCATCGATCTGAACACCGGGCGCGTCATAGGCGCGATAGCCGATATAGCCACTAAGGTATTGCGTGGTGAACGACGTGTCCAAACCAGATGTGGCCGGGCCGGGTGTGTCGTTGCTGAAAGACAAATCGGTATAGCTGTAATCTGCCAATACCAACCAGCGTCCATTTGAGGCCGAGAATGCTCCCATAAAGGCAAAGTCCAGATTTTCCAGCGCGTCGGAAAAGCTCAGGCTGCCGTCCACCGTCCCCAGCCGGGTGTCCAGTGAAACGTCCGTCTCAGGCATGAAGAGGTAAACCGAAGCCTCGTAGCTCCAATCAGATTGCTGAGCCGAAACGGGCGCAGACGCCAATGTCGCCAATGAAAGCCCTAATGCGATCCCTGTTGGTTTTCTCAAACTGCGCATCACTTAGCTCCTGGTTTTCTGTTTTCGAAATGCGATCCCTATGCCGCAGCTACATACGAGACGTGAACATATAGCATTGCCAGGCAGGAGAGGTTCTTTCAGCGGTGCGAATATGTCGTCAGCTGCCTGACCGGGATCTTCAAACTTCGACCATATTGATAAATCAGAATATATAAAAGCCACTTCTGTTATTCGGCGACGGCTTTTCACGAGATATTAGGAAATTTTTCCAGATCGCGGACGAGACCGTTTGGGTCGTCCTGAAAGGAGAACATTCCGGTCGATTGTGCTCGTAGCGGTCCAAGATGGAAAACACCAATGTCCTTTAGTTCGGTTCGAACGATGCTGGTATTTTCCTGACTGTGCTTGAATTTGGCCCCAACCAGATTTGAACCCGGATCTACTAGCGGCGTGTCCTAAACAATCGAGACCAAAGATCAAACGAGGCGACGTTGTTACTCGTCGCCTCTTTTGTGATGGTCGGTACGGATCAATGGTTACTCGGCCGCGATTGCGCTTGGTGCGCTATCAGAGCCTGTGAAGCGCTCCCACTTCAGGTCTCCGGAATATCGCCAGGCAAGCTTACCTTCCTCATCCATGGCGATCAGGTGAAGCCAGCCATTGTCGAACAACTCGCGCACGCCAGAATGGCGCGCCAAGATGTCTGTCATGGCTTCACGCGGGGCTTCGATGATCACGGACAAGCGAAGGGGATCATGCTGATAACCGGTCCCGTCATGGACAGACTGCCACGGCAATCCGGGACGCGGCGCCCCGTTGTTCCCCTCCAGTACGCCGATGCCACCGACCACGTTATGCAGCAGTTTGTTGCCACCACCGAACAGATTGGGTGCCACGGTTGAGCCGAAGTATTGCAGGCTGATCCAACTGGCAACGACAACTGGCGCGGTCATGATCAGTTCTAGCACCTTGAATTCGTCGTCGCGATGCCAGTCGTAGTTGTGCAGGAACGCTTGACCGGAAAGATCAGCGCCATCGGTGCGCGTGCGCGGGGCGGCGACAAATGCGCGGCAACCAGCCAGGCCCCATTCGGGCCGCGTTTCGGCCCAGTCGCGCGCGCGGTGGAGGAGCGTTGCGGCCCCGCTTGCGCGCGGCAGACGTTTGGTGCGCTCGGCGCGTGCCAGATTTCCGGCAGCTTCCAGCCACGATTTAACCTGCGTCAATGCATGGGTCTTCTTTCCGCTTGGCAGGTCTTGTTCGTAAAGCGTGATGCGATCAGTGGTCGTGTGGTGCAGGGCAGGCAGGAACACCGTGTCTGACGGAATGTCGATGCCATGATCGCGCAGCCCGTTTTGAACGGCGCGGTCGTTTAACAGCCCAGCCAAAAGGCGCGCGTTCACGTCTCCGGCGTATCCTCCGCAAGCCCCGCATTGCAGCGCACTTTCATGGGGGTTGTTGGTGACGTCTGCGCCATGACCGGCCAGCAGGACGACGGGTGCGAACTCTTTGGTCAGGGACATCGCTGAAATCACAGATTTGGCCATGCCAACCCGGGTCACAAGATCAATCGAAGGGTCCAGCGCGGGCGCAGGATCAGTCTTGGATGCCGCGCTCAGACCAAGGGAGTCTCGCACCAGTTTGCCTGCATAAAGAGGCCCGGAAGCTTCGACAAAGGCAAAGGATGACACGGCGGCCAGTTTGAACCGGCCCCAAGCCCGTTTGGCACGCGCCGTGTACCGGCGGCTGAGGTCGTCTGCTTTGTGCTCGGCGGCGCAAGAGGTCACACCAGCCTGCAGCAACACTGGGCCGCGCATTTCGGTCACGTCCGACCCGGCAGCCTTGTGGGCGCTGGCCAGACCAAAGAACCCAGCAAACCCGATGGTTTCAATCTTGGCATCCTGCGCTTCCAAGGCCCGCCGAAACACTTCAGACCGAACGTCGATGCAAAATGCGGCCTGAAGTTCGGGCCGCGCCTGGGCTTCACGCGGATTGCCACCAAGCAGAGTTTGCGCCAGCACACGCTGCTGCGCCCGCTCGGATGCGTCTTGCAGCACCGCGTCGATCACAAGATCCTTGGTTGGGGTGACCGGTGCTTTGTGCGCCTCGATCACTTCGTCCCAACTGGTGGAAATCTGATCTTTGTAGAGATCGAACAGGGCCTCATCAAACACCATTCGGATGGCCAAAAGCTCGGTCACGGTGCTGTCCTGTTGGCCGTCCAGATCTGCTTGCCACAGGAAATACCGACCATATTGCGCCCAGCCACCCAACGTCATGAGCCAACGGTGGAAGGCAGTTTTTGCCGCATGTGTGTCAACGCCCAGCCGTTCGGACGCCCGGCCCATTGCGCGCCAATGAGACCGGTTGGTGCCCGCGACAAAGGCGCAGAACCCGCTGAGCCCCTGGATTTCCGGCGTCAGATCGCGTGAGGCGAACTCGCGCCAGGAATGAAAGGTGCCGCCGGTGTTGGCTTGCTGCCAAAGCGCTTGACCTTGGTCGAAATGGCTGGCTGCCCATGCGCCGATGCGATCTTCAATCAAGCCCGGCCAGTCGATGCCGGTTACATCCGCCGCCAGTTCAGCCACCGTCGGCAACGCCTCTGGTTTCGGTATTTCGGTGTCCAACGCGTCTTTGATGTCCTGCAAGCTTGGCGCATTGAATCGCGTCGCCGCAGCTTCAAGCGCGTCGCTCAGATCAGATTCGGTGATCTCATTGGCCTTGACCTGTTCGGCCCAATGCCCGCGTTCCGGCATGATCCGTGTACCTGCGGTCCGCGCAAGACGCGCGGCGGTTACGGCAAGCGGCTCGCCCGATTGACCAAGAAACGGGTTCACGGCGACATTGGCAGACAAAGGGAATAGCGGCGGGATTGCTTTGGCGGCCTCATTGGCCTCGGACACAAGCTCCAGCAGTTCGGCGGGGTAGACTTCGAGTTTGGCAAACATGGAAAATTCCTCTCAGGCAACCGACCGCTTGGACCATCCGTCCAGCAGCTTGTCGAAGATTGCGTTGGCATAAAGTCCGTTGGTCAAGTGAACGCGCAGGCCCGCAGCTGCAGGATGCGAAGCCCATAGTGGGAAGGTAGATTGCGCCACGGCTACGCAGCCAAAGCTAACCAGAGCCAGCACGATGAGCGCCCATTCCAGCGGGCCGGGGCTTGGCGTTGCGGGCAGCGCTCCGGCTGTCAGGTGCTGTGCGATTACCTGCAGCACAAAATAGCTGACGGAAGTCACAAGGGCGTAGACCGCTGTCCGCTGCATCAGCTCTCGCGGGGCCGCATCTGCAAATCCCTGCGCCAGCAGGTAAGCAACACCAAAGATCAGGATCACGCCCAGGGCAATGGCCTGAATTGACTTGCCGTCAAACCCGACGATCAGCCCGACGATGCCATAGATGAGGATCGCGACAATGAAAGCCTGCAGAACATTGCGCGCGCTGGGAATGGCAATCGGCCCTGGACGACGGATAGCGGCCACGTTGCGTACGGCTTCGCCAGAACTGAGGAACGCATGAGCCTTATAGAGCGAATGGGCCACGATATGCAGCAAGGCCAGCGGAAACAGCGCCAGACCGCATTGCATGACCATGAACCCCATCTGAGCAATCGTTGACCATGCGAGCGACGTTTTCACCGCCGGTTGGGTCAACATGACCAGGCCCCCGAACAACGCGGTGAACCCGCCCAGCATGACCAGCAGCGCCATCACGCCGGGGGCCAGCAGCATCACATCGGCAAAGCGGATCAACAAGAACCCACCCGCATTGATGACGCCCGCATGCAGCAGGGCCGAGACGGGTGTTGGAGCCTCCATCACTTCGGTCAGCCATCCGTGCAATGGGAACTGCGCCGAGGCCAATACGGCTGCGACAGCGATCAACAACACGGCCAGCATGGTCATCCAATTGGCTTGGGCGGTCGTGAGGATTGTCTCGATATTGCTGGTACCAGTGGCGCTGATCAGCAGGATGAATGCTGCAGCCAATGCGCCCTCGCTCAACCGCGCAACCACGGCTTTCTTGCGCGCCGCGCGCTGGGCAGTTGCGCGTTCGGGATAAAACAGCAAAAGCCGGTTCAGCAGCAGACTGGTGGCGACCCAGGCCGCGAAAAGCTGAAACAGGTTGCCAGACATGACTAGAAGAAGAACCGCGGCCAGTGTTGCCGCCATCCAGCTTGTGAAAGCGCCCTGTTGCTCTTCCCCGTCCATGTAGGTCTTGGAATACCGCAGCACGATCCATCCGATAAAGCTGACCAGCACCAACATGATTGCGCTTACCGCGTCCAGACGCACAGAAAACCCAAAGCCGAAGAACCCGATCAGGGCCGATGTGCCGGACCCGTTCATCACTAACAGAGCGGCCGCCAAAGCCGCCAACAAGAATGCCGCAAACGCTGCGGCTTCGGTCAATACCGGCACCAGGCCGGGGCGTTTGCCGGGATGTTGTGCTGCGTAAATCGCGGCGGATATCAGCAGCAACGGGCTGAGCAACGGTAAAAAGAGGTAAGCCATGGACAGGTTCCTTGATTTCCAGTGGTCGGACGCCTTTCGCCTCATCTAGGGCAGATGTTCTGACAATAAAAATTCATTGTTCTTGAATTTATGTTCTATTATTGTGAACGATATGCCGCTGAACTATCACCACCTGCGATACTTCTGGGCCGTGGCGCATGACGGGAACCTGACCCGAACAGCGCAGCGGTTGAACCTGTCGCAATCCGCCCTTTCGGTGCAGATCAAGCAATTGGAAGAACGTCTTGGCCACGATCTGTTTGAACGGCGCGGGCGGCAGTTGCACCTGACCGAGGCCGGGCGGATCGCATTAGACCATGCGGATGCGATTTTCTCGACAGGGCAAGAGCTTGTCGCGACCCTCACCGGTTCGTTCCAGGATCGAAAAGCGCTGCGCGTCGGTGCCTTGGCGACGCTGTCGCGCAACTTTCAGATCGGTTTTCTCAGGCCGATCCTGTCGCGGATCGATGTCGAGGTGATCCTGCGATCCGGCAGTCCGACAGAGTTGCTGGAAGGGTTAGAGACCCTGAACCTTGATCTGGTTTTGATGAACCGCCCCCCGCCGGATGACAGCCTCACACCTTTCGAAACGCACCAGATTGGTGAGCAGGAAGTGAGCATTGTGGGCACGCCCGAGCGTTTGAACCCTGACCGTGCGATTGCCGAATTGTTGGCAGAACAGCCTTTCATCTTGCCGACAACCGACAGCAGCGTCCGCACTGCTTTTGACGCCATGGCAAGCCGTCTGTCCGTCCGACCGCAAATCGCGGCCGAGGTTGACGATATGGCGATGATGCGCTTGTTGGCGCGCGAAGATATCGGCCTCGCCCTTGTCGCACCCATCGTGGTTACGGACGAGTTGAATTCCGGCCGGTTGGAAGAAGCCTCAGATCATCCCCGCATCAAAGAAGCATTCTACGCCATAACCCTCCGCCGCCGCTTCCCGAACCCGTTGGTTCAGGATCTGCTAGAGCGCAATGCGCTTTCGACATTTTTGGGTTAGAAACACCCGAAGCTTTGCCCCAAGATGCAGCGCGACCTGACCCGGTACGTAAGGTTGGTGGCGGAGACGAAGTCAGTATAACAAATCCTTCAAGCCTATGTTAAATATATAATAAAATTATATCTGTCGAATTAATACCACGATAGATACCACAGAGCGATCGATTTCAAGCGAGGCACAGAGCAAGGCGTTATATGGCAAAATGTTGGAAAAATAGTTTAGCAGACAATCAAACAGATTGCGGCCAACGACTGCTTTGAGCCCAATGCTGACGCTCACTGCTTTGGGATTGATCGTTTGGAAGGTTGTGCTTGCAATTCACCTTATCGCCAAAGTTTCTCAATCGACAGTTGCCGACGGTAGTTCGCCGAAACACCTCCGGTAGTCGTGCGAAAACTGACCAATGTGCCAAAAACCAAATCGGTTCGCAGCGTCGGAAATCGATATACTCTTGCCATGCTCCAAAAGAAGTCCGCGAACTCTACCTAGGCGGAGTCTCGTGTAATATGCCTTTGGACCAATGCCGAATTTTTCGTTGAACGCGCGCTCCAACGTGCGCAGCGATACTCCAGTATCGCCAGAGACCTCGCTGATGGGAACGTTTTCATACGGATTCGCTGTCATCCGGTCGAGGGCCGCTGAGAGTGCCTGAGCTTTTCGCTTTTGCGGGGGCTCATTGAGATCCACCTCGTCCCCAACAGCAATTTGGAGCAACTCCTCGATTAAACAGGTTTCGTCCTGTTCCGCGGACCTCGGATCCTCCAATAGGAGCTGAATGCAGCTCAAAAGCGCAGACGAGCGATCAGATCGCACCGCAGATATCAAGAATACCCCGAATTCTGCGTCAGGAACGGCGATGCCCAGCCTCGAGCCTATTTGCATCGCATTCTCGATTTCCAAAGTCACTGTGTAGCCACCGAACCCGCTGTCACTAATGCAATCAAACTCATCTCCGCTGCCAAACGACAAAAACGGTGGTGTTTTGATGCTGGTGCCATTCCAGTCCGTTAATCTTGAAAGCGTGGGAATACCAAATGTTATCTGCCCTTTTGGAGAGGCGCCGATCTGGTGCACACGTCTGGAGAAGCCGAATTTTACGATGGATACAAGCGGACTTGCCCTGACATTGAAATCCGCCTGCATTACGCCGTCCTCAATCTGACGGAAATCCATATCCCATTTAGATATCGCGGCTATTTGGTTTGGATCACGGAAAGTAGCGGAAAAAAACTGGGGGGCTGGATATTGGGCGAGGTCCGGTTTTGTCGATTTTTTGATGTGGTCCAATTCTTCCCCCTGATATTCTGCCGGTAAAGCGTAGTCGAAGGAGCGCAATTTGTTCAAATTAAATTGCCCTATCTGCATGTCTCAACAAAACGCGGACGCCCGCTATTCTCGAAAGCAGAATCTGGAGCACGGATCTAGTGTTTTCAAAACAGTGCTGGCGCGATCATGAAGCTAGAGGGATCTCGTTCTAGCTCAACAAGTTGCTAAATCACACTTAAGACACTGGAGGGACAAATTGTCCAAGAGATTGGGATTTATGGGTGCCGGTATAGTTCTGGCTGGAATTTTCGGCACGACTGCGTCGGCACAGCAAAGCGACTGGTCTTATGAGGCCACAATTTATCTTTTCATGCCTGAAACGGAAACATCTGTCGAAACACCCGCAGGAACATTGGATGGCACGCTGAGTTTCTCTGACGCTCTGGACAATCTGGATTTCGCATTTATGGGAGTGTTTGCAGCATCCAATGGGCGATGGAGTTTGCTGGCGGATTACAATTACACGGATTTGTCCTTCAGTAACAGTGGGCCTGGCCCGGCGGCAGCTGATCTCGACACATCGTTCACTACACAGTTTTTAAGCGGATACGTAGCCTACCGTGTCTACGAAGATCCTACCGTGCAACTTGACATTGCGGGTGGTTTCAGATGGTTCAGCACCGAAACAGATTTCACACTCACGCCGGGTTCAGCGCCGGGGCGTACAACTTCAGTAGACGATAGCTGGACAGATCCGGTCATTGGTGCACGGGCGCGATTTGTCCTTTCCGAAAAATGGACAGCAACTGGTTTTGTTGACTACGGCGGCTTCAGTAATGACAGCGAAACTTGGCAGGTTCTTTTGACAGCTGATTACGCCATCAATGACAGATGGGTGATCCGCGGTGGATATCGATACATTGAATTCGACCATGAGATTGACGGCAATGATTTCAAATTCAGTCAATCCGGGCCAGTGATTGGAGCTACCTACAGGTTCTGATCGGCTGTAGCCTTTTGCCGATATCCCATTCGGTTTGGCAGGAAGGGATATCGGGACGATTTGCGTAGAGGCGAGGTCGGAGCAGCGGTAAGCAGGCAAGTGGAGGTGTCAGTGCAATTCGAAACACACAACAATTCTCTCTGGTGGAAGGCTGGACTCTTAATTGCTCTGGGGTGTGCATCGCAAGCGGCATCTCAAGGTCAAGGAATTGTCCACGATGCAGAGTATTTCATTCTGGAGGCTCAAAATGGATCAGTGTGGCAAGTCGAAGACCAACAACTTGACGCAAAGCTCGCCGAGTTGCGAGAGAAGTATCAGACACCCCCCAACTTGATTCATTTGATGTGGGATGACCAACCGTTCGGCGCAGTCGGCATCCCCGCCATGCAGCAAATCCGTGGATATGAGACGCCAAACCTCAACCAGATGGCGGAAGAAGGCATGCTGTTCACGCGCATGTACACCGAACCCGCATGCACACCTACAAGAGCGGCAGCTTGGACGGGTCAATATGCTGTGCGGTCCAGTATGTTTTCGGTCGGTTTCCCAGTAGAATACGAAGGAATTGCGGCCGAAAACATAACGATCGCAGAAGTCTTGAGCGACGCCGGGTATGCGACTGGTTTTTTTGGCAAAACGCACCTCGGCGATATCGAAGAGGCCTATCCGCACAATCAAGGATACGACGAAGCTTTCACCGCGCTCTACAACCAATCGACGAGTCTTTGGAACATCGAAGCCGAAGCCGCCAACGCAGTTGTAGGGTTGAAGACTGAGCTACTGCCCGAGAACCCGTACCAGAAAGACAAAGAGTTTCTTCAGGACGGCTATGTGTTTTACGTCGAAGGCACAAAGGGTGGACCCACTCGAGAATGGTGCGGCACGACAAACGAGTGCTACCGCGCATTTGACGCCGAAGCGCGGGATCGAACGTTCGATTTCATTCGCAGAAACGCCGAAGAAGGAAACCCCTTCTATGCTGCATGGTGGCCGATGTGGATCAGCTTTTTGCCAGATCCCAACAAAGAAACGTTGCAACGTGGTTTGGTCGGAGAGGCTTATCACAAATACCTTGATCCGGACGTCGGACAGTTAATTTCGCTTCTCAATGAGTTGGGCATTGCCGAGAATACGCTTGTAGTCGCAATGTCGGACAACGGCCCGATGACCCATAATCCTCCCGCAGGGGCAGGTCTTGGGGAAGGGCCTTTCCGAGGTGGCAAGGGCGACTTTCTTGAAGGCGGCGTCCGCGTTGCTGCTCAAGCCTGGTGGCCTGGAATGATCGAAGAAGGGCAAATTGTCGGAGACATTATCCATGTCACGGATCTATTCACGACATTTGCGCGCATCGGCGGCGCGTTGGAATTCGTTCCCAAAGACCGTGTGATTGATGGCGTTGATCAAACTTCGTTGTTGATCAATGGTGACAGTTTCAGCCGTCGAGACAGCGTAATGATCTATGCCGGCCCAAGCCTCGGAGCGAGTGTTAAAGATCACTACAAGATGCACTGGATATCGTCTGACCCCTCACAAGCGTCCGCGGGCATTACTTCAGTCTTTGACCTTTTGAATGACCACCGCGAGGTAAATCCGATTGTTGTCGGCGGTTTCCACTTTAAGGAGCCGTTCCGTCGTATGCGAGCGCGGCACGAACAGTGGATTGCAAGATATCCTCACTTGCCCCGTGCCTATGGCCCTGCTTACACCGGGATTGAAAACGCAAGGCCCGAGACCGTGGCGCTCAGTAATCCGCCCGAAGCACTAAATAACCTGCCTTTCGGACTGTTGGACTTCATTGAGCAATTGCCAAATCTTCCCTTCGACGCGAGCGGAGACGTAGGATTGGATTCCAAATAAACATGGTGCTCAGATTTCAATAAATATGCAGCGGAGGCTCTAAGTATTGGGCTTCCGCTTTTTGGCTCGAAACCGGCTCGTAGCGTTAGGGCTGCCCACGTAAGGCGAATGGTAAGGTTCTAACTTATCTAAGAAACTGCAAAACTTAGTATTAGATGTCTGCTTTGGGCTGCGACGGGTCATCGATGTAGCAAGTAGTGAAAGCCGACAACGAGCCCAAAGCGAAAGTTCAAAAGAGCATCTTTAATGACCGTCAGTAGCCGGTGGGCGCAGATGCTGGTATTCAGAGCATAAGGTAGCCTCATGAGGTCAAAAATGCAGCGATCACTGGCGTTAGTCTCAACCATCATTCTATCAATTTCCGCGACGGCAGCCAGTGCAACGGAAGACATCAGGCTTGTTGTGCAAATCACAGTTGATGGACTACGTGGTGACTTGATCTCTCGCTATCAGGCCGCTTTCGGGGGCACAGGCTTCAATAGGCTAATAGACAACGGCGTCTGGTATACGGACGCTCATCATCGTCACGCCAACACCGAAACCATTGTTGGTCACGCGACCCTCGCTACAGGAGCCCATCCCTCTGAACATGGAATGATCGGCAATGCCTGGTTCAACAGGGCTGAAGAGCGATTGGGATATAACATTGAAGATCCGAACTATCCGTTACTGCCTGTTCCAGGCTTCGGTGGAAACGTTGATCAAGTCGACCCAACACAAGCCGCTGCTGCTACCTCGGGACGCTCTCCAGTCAACCTGCTGGCAACGACGTTCGGCGATGAACTGGTAAAAGCATATGTCGGTCGATCCAAAGTGTTTTCCGTGTCTGGTAAAGATCGTTCAGCGGTTGCGATGGCAGGGCATTCTGGAAAGGCTTTATGGCTGTCGGCGGCCACAGGAGCATTTGAAACAAGTGAATTTTATTACGACGTGTATCCTGAATGGGTTCTCGATTGGAATTCTAAACGCCCCGCAGATGCGAAGATCGAAAGTGAGTGGTGGCCGGAGTGTTTAGACGCACCTTACCTAATGGAAAGGAAGGAGCGCTCTTTCATAACCAACCTTGGCACGTTCGGTCGCACTTTCCCCCATTTCTATGGGAAGCCGGAAGACGGGCTCTATTACACGCAGGTCTTATTGTCGCCGCATGGGGATCGGATCACGGCCGACTTCGCAAAAACTGTCGTCAAAGAGGAACGGCTTGGTGATGACGAATGGCCAGACTACCTAAGCGTCAGTTTTTCTGGCGTCGATGCGACCAACCATTTCTTCGGACCTTCCAGCCCGGAAAATGAAGAAATGGTGCGTTGTTTGGATGAGACATTGGCAGATTTCTTTGAGTTTATGGATCGAGAGGTTGGGCGTGAAAATGTGCTTTACGTACTCTCCGCCGATCATGGCATGCCGGAAGCGCCAGAGGAGATGACCGAAGCTGGTCTCTCGGCATTTCGCAACTCAACTGAAGCATTAATGACGGAGGTGAATTCAGCCATCGCCGATGAATTTGAAGTGGACTCCGCAATTCAGTTCTTTTTCCGCCCTTACGTTTATCTGGACAACGAAGCGATAGAAGCGTCAGGCGCCGACCGGCGTGAAATTGAACGACGCATTGTTAAATTCCTGATGGCTGCGTCTGGCATTGAGCTCGCGATGCCGACCGAACCACTTGCGGAACAGCGAGGCCATACCCTTGAGGAGCAGATCCGGCGAAATTATCACCCAGCACGCTCTGGTGACATTTATGTTGTGCAAACGCCTTATTCATTTCTCTTTGAGGATGGTCCAATTGCCGTTATGCACGGATCGCCTTGGCGCTATGACACACATGTTCCAATCATTTTTGCTGGTCCAGGTATCAAGCCAGCTCGTGTTAACCGTCCTGTTTCCACGGTAGACGTCGCCGTCACTCTGAGCACTATTTTTGGTATCAGCCAACCTAGCAGTGCTGCTGGTGAAACGCTAACCGAGATCGGCGTTACTGATCGATAAGCGCTCTTGCCTTTCTTCGGATGATCAATTGTTGAAGGCCGCTCTGAAGCAAACGTTGATCTTTGGCACGAGCTTCAGAGTATGGCTGTATCTGGAGAAAAACCTCAACTAAAGGCAGGTTTGTACGCCGAGCGGTCATTCGTCGCGATTGCGTAAATGACTGCTCTGAGCCCAAATCGACCGATGCTGCGCTTTGCACGAAGGTCTGCTAAGCAGCGATAGTTGAAAAAAAATGCAGCTCAAACTGAGTTGGTGCGCAAGGTCGTATTGTGGGCACCAATCTCAGCTGAAACTTATCACAGCTCCACTACGACTTTTCCGACCTTAGACCCATTCGTCAGGTGCGCATAGGCTGCGCCGACGTCAGACCATCCAAACTTCTGTTCGTCGACAATCGGTTTGAGCGCTCCGTCCTCCGCCAGTTCCGCCAGTGTCCTCAGGATGTCGCCATGTGTTTGCCGCCCGACACCGTGCATCATCGGGATCAACATGAAAACGACATGCAGAGAGAGACCTTTGAAATGCACAGGCGTCAAGTCGATCTGGACCATCGCGACCGTTGAGGCGACATGGCCATTGAGCCTGGCAGCTTCGAACGAGTTCGTCATATTCGGACCGCCAACGCTATCAAACACCATATCGAAGCCAACACCTTCGGTGTGATCTGCCACGTAGTCCTGGACCCTATGCGTTGTGAAATCTATCGCGTGCGCGCCCAGCTCTTCGATCAGGGCCAACTGATCCTCGCCGCGACCTGTTGCGGACACTTTGGCACCAAGGTGGCGGGCGATTTGGATGGCAATATGACCAACGCCACCGGCGCCGCCTTGTACCAGCACAGTTTGCCCCTCGCCAACACCAGCGCGGGTCAGTCCTTCGTAGGCGGTTATGCCGACGAGAGGCAGCGCTGCTGCTTCCTTCATGCTCAGCGTCCTGGGTTTGTGGGCAATCAGGCGGGCATCGGCATTAATGTACTCTGCTAGAGTGCCCGGGATATCCATCAACCCACCCGCGCAGCCATATACATCATCACCTATGGCGAAGCCTGTCACACCTTCGCCAATTGCAACCACCGTGCCAGCGAAATCCATGCCAAGCACGGCGGGCAATTGTGGGGACAGAGGCAGGTCAGGGCCCATGTTTCGGATCATTGTGTCGACGGTGTTGACGCTGGTCGCGGCCACTTTGACAACCACATGTCCAAGAGTCGCTACCGGGCTGGGTATTTCGGCTAGCTCGAATAGCGCATCGGGTCCGTAAGAGTTGAGAACCATTGCCTTCATTGAGGTTTTCCTTTTGTGAAATGGTGCCAGGCCCACGTGGAAACCGCGCACGCCAGACGAGTTTTTTTCTTGGGGGTGGTCAGTTGATGTCCTGCACCTGCATCACCAAATCGCCCCATTTGCGCTGGTTTTCGATGTCGTGTTCCAAGCCTTGCTCATCTGCAATGGTGAACCGTTTGACCGCCGGGGTTTTGCTGGTGGCCTGATACAGCCAGTAGGCTTCGGCCTTCAGCGCCTCATCAATCGGTTTGTCGATTGATTCATAGACCATCTGCTTACAGGCGTTGATCGACTCTGCCGGGAATTTCGCAATCCGTTCAGCCAGTGCGTTGACATACGGACCAATCTCATTAGGCTCCAAGGCCTTGTTGATGGTGCCCAGGCGTTCTGCATCATCCGCATCGTAGTCTTGCGCACTCAGAATGATTTCAAGCGCTTTGCCAAGACCCGTCTGGCGCGCCATGCGCGAAGCGCCGCCGCCGCAGGGCAGGATGCCCATTCCAACTTCCATCTGCATAAACTTGTACTTGCCCCGTGCCGCAAAGCGCATATCCAGCGCCAACGCCAATTCGTGACCGCCGCCACGTGCAAACCCTTCCAGCTTTGCGATGGTGGCCTGTGGTACTTTGCTGATCCGCTCGCAGACCGACTGCAGGTCTAAAAGCTGGGCGTCCTCGCGGGAGACGACCTCAGTCGACATGTCCTTGAGCAGGTCAGTGTCGTAGTGGCAGACCCAGATTTCCGGATTGGCGGATTGAAATATCACGACCTTGGTGTCGCGGTCCCGCTCTAGCCGCATGGCCAGACTGTTGAGATCGGCCAGCATTTCCTGGCCCTGCACGTTCACGGAGCCAAAGCTGAAGGTGACCGTGGCGATACCGTTTTCGACGGCTACGTCAAAGGTTTGAAAGTTATCATACTTCATCAGGCAGTCCTTTCTCGGGCCTCAACGCGGCATGCGTAAGGGATAGGGGAGTGTTAAAGGTGGAAATGCGCGGTGCTTTCGCGCCGGAATGGTCAGCCCGTCCGGCTGATCAAGTCTTTGATTGTGTTCATGACGTCCGCAGCGTGGTTCTTGTCGCGCGCTGTGGCATGCGGATCAGCGAAAGCCCCGCTGTCATTGTCAAAATAGGCGCCCGACGCGTCAGCGAACCGCTCACCCAATGCCGCATCGATCAGGATATCAGCACCGATGTTCATATCGTTCCCGGCGAGGCCAAAGCCTTCTTTCACCATCTTTGAGGCCAGAAGTGATCCGGGATTTACCGCGACCATCACAGGCGCATTGGAGAGCGATTTGGCCCATTCGCGGGTCCAGATAGTGATCGCCAACTTGCTTTGGGCGTAGGCTTCCATATCCGCCAGTTGCACATTGCCCCGCATGGCATTGATGTTCACCGGAGCCTGAGCTGCCGATGACAGGTTCACGACACGCCCGCCGGCGGGAATGATCGGCAGCAGCAATTCGGTCAGCAGAAACGGTGCAAGCGTGTTCACCACAAAGCGGATGTCCTGACCATTTTCAAGCACGGTTTGGGGGGCTTTCAGCACACCTGCATTGTTAATCAACACATCCAGATTGTGATGCTTGGTCCGAACGTTTTCGGCCAGTTTTCGAACCTCGGACAGATCGGTCAGATCAGCGGCATAGGTTTCGACATCGTCTCCGACGGCGGCAGCCGCGCGCTCCAATTTGGAGGCACTGCGTCCATGCAGGAGAACTTTGTGCCCATCGGCAGCAAGCTTCTTTGCCGTCAGCAGGCCAATGCCGTCGGTTGAACCTGTGACGAGAATAGTTTTGTTCATCGGTCTCATCCTTCAAGAAAAGCCAGGCAGCACAGAATGCGCCAAATGTTCGAGGGTTGTATCGATGGGTGCTTGATTGAACCTGAGATTCAGGGCCACGTGATTGACGCCGAGCGTCTCAATCTCACGCAGATAGCTGCGCAGGAAATCAGCTCCGGACTGAAACCCAAGATGGATTGGGCGGGGTGGTGCAGCGGGGTCGACAACGAGATCGACATAGAGCGATTGCATAACAGGCTTATCCGCTTGACCCGCCGCCTTCACACGTCTGCGGTAATCTGCGATGACTTGACCTTGAGCCGCAGCGGTACGCGGATAGGTCATCCAACCATCTCCGTTCCGCGCCACCCAATCGGGTGATTGTTGGCTACCACCGGTAATGAGCATCGGCAGGCGCGTTCCATGCGGTTTTGGCAACAGGTCAATCCCGCCACGCAGTTTGCCCTGTGCATTTTCATGCTTGGGATAGGCCGAACCGACCGCGCGAATGTAGTCAACACTGTCGCGGAAACGACCGCCCCGGTCATCATAGCTCTGGTTCGTCGCCGGGTACTCCTGGGGCCGATCGCCGGAGGCAACGCCCAAGAGCAACCGCCCGCCCGAGAGCACATCTGCCGTCGCTGCTGCCTTGGCCACATGGGCGGGGTGACGCAACGGCAGGATCACGCTCGCCGTTCCAAGCGCTATCCGCTCCGTCGCCGTTGCCAGTGCACCCAGATAGACAAATGGATCGAATATCTGCCCGGGGTCACCAAAGCTTGGTACATTGAAGGGCACGTCGCGCAGCCAAAGTGCTGCAAACCCAAGCTCCTCGGCTTTCTGAGCCGCTTCCAGGTGCCCCCTTAGCGTCGGCTCTGCGCCGACGGCATAGGTTTCGAGAGGCAACACAAGGCCAACGCTCAGTCGTCCGGGGCGGAACACCCGGTTGTAGGCTATGTTGATCTGGGAAAACTCAGTCGGCTGCATTTCATCTAACATGTCTGCCCCCTCTAGTAACGCACCAAAGTGCGGCTCTCGACGCTTTTGCGAATGGTAGTAATGTTTGAATCTTCGACCATATCCAGCGCGCTATGCGCAATCGATGGCAGGCCCTGATTGTCATAGATGTTGAAGATCGCGACCTCGTCCGGGGTCATTTTGGATTGATAGATCCATTCATGCTTGGGATTTCCCACCAGCCCCATGATTTGCCCTTTGCGGTCGGGATAGATCAGGTCCAACAGAAGCCAGTCAGACGGGTCAACCGACGAGGGGCGTACAAAGCCAAGGGGCGCTGAGTTGATAGGATGATCCACGGGACGCCACACATTGACAAAGGCGTAGTGACCTTGCGCCCACTCCGCTGCAACCTCGGCGCCCAACAGGTCGACAAGCCGCTGTTCGGCGCCGCCCTTGCTGTAGTCACTGTGGACGTTGCGGGCGGGTTTGCGCGTCGCATCCGGGTCATCTGTCCGAACGGTATGATCAAAAACCACCACCTCTCGCGCACCCAGCCTGTCCTGCAGCATCGCCTTGAGTTCTGTATCGTAAATCGGTGCCCAGCTGTCGCCTGCAAAGTCTGAGACTTGCGTTTCCAGCGCCGTGATTTCAACGGCATCACACGCAAATGAAATAGGCGCAGTAGTTGTGCGGTTGTCTGTTAGCACAACGGATGTCGCGGCCAGTTCAGGGGAAATCAGTTTCCCTACGACCCCGCCAGCATCAAGTTCAAAGGCTTGCCGGTAGGATTTGTGAACATGGTAGTTGACTATGGCTTTCCGTGTCATTTGTGCCTCCTTCCTACGCTTTGTTGCATCGATAAAGGGGATTTAACGCCAATCCACTTGCATATAAACTGCCCATTCGTAGATTGATAATTCGGGTTTTCGATATAATGGGACTTGATACAGATGCGCTGCGATTGTTTGTAGCAGCAGCGGAAATGCTGAACATAAGCGCTGCTGGTCGCGCACTGGGTATGGCTCCAGCGGTCTCGAGCGCAAAGCTCGCCAAGTTGGAGCAGAGCCTGTGTTCCGAGCTTTTGCATCGCACAACGCGCAAAGTGTCACTGTCCGTCGAAGGCGCCGATTTCCTACCTTTTGCCCGGGAGATCATCGCACAGGAGGAGGCGGCGCTGACGGCATTGGGCAAGCAAACAACCACCATCGGAGGCACATTGCGCTTCGCTGCACCTAGCACGTTTGCACAGCGATACATCGCTCCGATATTGCCGAAATTTCTGCAACAACACCCCGACCTCACGCTCGATTTACGTCTGTCTGATGTTCAATTCGATCTTATCGAAGGCAGTTACGACTTGGCACTGAGGAACGCGCCGCTAGTAGACTCCACTCTGAAAGGTCGAAAACTGGCAGATGACCGGCGTGTTCTATGTGCCGCGCCGCATTATCTCGACTCGTATGGCATCCCCAATACGCCCAAGGATCTACCAAACCACCACTTAATCGCTTTCCAAAATCTCCAACCACGCCCGCTTACAGGACCTGCGGGCAAGGATGCGGTTTTCGATCCCGCATCTGCCAAAGGTCAATTGATAATCGATGACGGTCAAAGCCAAGTCTCTGCCACACTGGCTGGGGCTGGTATTTCTCTGAACGCTCTGTGGAGTGTGCATGAGCACCTGAAATTGGGCCGGTTAACCCAAGTTCTGCCAAACTTTGAGGCCAAAGAAGATAATGTTCTTTGGCTTATCTATCCCAAGTCCAACGTATTATCCCCTAAAGTGCGGGTGTTCATGGATTTTCTGATCGCAGAGATTGGGGCAAAACCACCTTGGGAAACATGAGTGCAAAACAGGTCAAGTGCGCTTTCAGACATCCTGAAGCCAAGGTCAGGAACAGGCGCTAAGCAGACGTGCCTTGTCCAATCACAAATGTCTGGTTTGTCCGCAAAGTAGACGTTCACAGAGTTTTACCGAATGACCGCACCGAGCTCTAGTGGACCCTTAAGCCCGCCCATAATTGGAGAAGCTAAGGAACAGCGCCTCTTAATGAACAGAGACGAATTCGAAAACGTCTGACTGCAGCGTAAAATTGTTTGAGTGCAGACACTTCACCTTTCGATCGTTAAAGTGGTGGCGAAGCAATAATTTTAGGGGGACAACGGGTGTCTGAAACTTATTACCTGATGGGCATGATAATGGATTTCCACACATCGAGTGAAGAAGACGGCTATTTCCTTTGCACGGCAACATTGTCGAGTGGTGCGGGTGCGCCACCCAATCGCCATCCCAATGATCAGGAGTCGTTTTTTGTGCAAAAAGGGCTGGTCGAGTTCACCGTTGATGGTGAAACGATCCATGCGAAACCGGGACAGTTCGTAAAGGTGCCGCGCGGCGAAATTCATTCATTTAGAAATCCGACGGACGAAGAAGCTGAAATGCTCATCTTGAATGTCCCCGGTTCGATCCACGAAAACGTCTTTCGAATATGTGGCACGAAGTTGAGTCCAGGCTCGCGAGATTGGCCGTCTCCGGAGCCAGATTTGGACATGGACTGGGTTGCTAAAATCTGTGCGGATGAAGGATTGGAAATCGTATCGTAAACGGTTCATTCTGGATCGCGCAAGTTTTTCAAGATGCAGATAATGGCCGCCGCAATACTAAGGTACATAACGTCCTCAAAGTAGACGTTAAAGTAAGTTGCAGCGAAAGACCGCGTTGAGCTGATTCTGTGGAAAAACAACTTGTTGCTGGCGCAGAAAGAGGGGCGCCGAGCTGAGCGCGAGC